>NZ_LMEG01000043.1:0-354928 GCF_001426275.1 Ensifer sp. Root423
CCCCCCCACATCGGCGCGCCGCTTCGCGCCCAGAACCAAGGAGTTTACCAATGGGATACAAGCCGTCTCCCCGTCCTGTCTTTGATCGTCCTAGCCACATCCCCTATGCCGGCGTCACGCGGCATCTCTGGGGCGAGGAA
Source organism: Ensifer sp. Root423 (assembly GCF_001426275.1). Lineage (NCBI taxonomy): Bacteria > Pseudomonadati > Pseudomonadota > Alphaproteobacteria > Hyphomicrobiales > Rhizobiaceae > Ensifer > Ensifer sp. Root423. Next base: position 141 of record NZ_LMEG01000043.1, read on the forward strand.
AATGCCGGTCTCGTTGACGGCTGGATCTACGCCTCGACGGAAAGCATTCACCAGATCGTCTTCATGCAGCCCGGCGGCTGCTTCAAGCATACGATGGCCTCCCGCGATCTTCGGGGCGTACGAGGTTCTCTACGTGCTGAGCGGTACACTTGGCCTTGCCAACCCCGAGACGGGTGAATTCTGCATCGCGAAGGAAGGCGAGGCGCTGTTCTTCCGCAAGGAAACTTGGCACCACGGTTTCAACCTTGGCAACGAGCAGGTCCGCGTGCTGGAATTCTTCGCGCCGCCGCCGGCCAAGGGCACGTCAGGCCCCTATGCGCGCACCAAGCCCTATATCGAGATCGAGCAATCGCGCTATGGCCAGAGCGAGTTCATCGGTCGCTGGCCGATGGACGCCGACGCCCAGCGGAAGGCCAGGACAATCCATTCAATGCGCGATGCCGATCTGCTCTTAAGCCTCGATCGGCAAACGCAGGGCGCCTATACCGGCCTCTATTGCGCGACCGATCAGCTCACCGTCGGCAAGACGACGCTGCTTTCGGGAAAACGCACCGGCATGGAGCGCCACAAGGGTGACGAATGCCTCTACTTGGTGTCGGGTATCTTGAACATCCATGTGCCCGATGCCGAAAGCCAGGTCTGGTTCGAGCTCAACCCGCGCGACGGCTTCCGGCGGGTTTCGATCACCAATATTTCAACATGACGGGCGACAAGGTGGAGTTCGTCTTCGGTGTCGCCCCGGAGTACTAGTCTCAAACAAAAAAAAATACGGCAGTACCCGCTGGATGCTGCCGTATCTGAAAACAGGAAGTCGGTCGAGAGGAACGTTGCTTCCCAAATAAGTTGGCGGCCCTTAGGCCGCCTTCTTTGCGTCGAAGGGGATCTCGATATCGACGGCGAGCGTTGAGACCTGGGGGCCGCGTTCCATCGTTACGCGGACCTTGTCGTCGTCGATCTGCATGTGTTTGGAGATCGCCTGGAGGATTTCGTCGCGCAGTTTGGTGACGAGATCGCTATCGCCGGCGGATGCGCGCTCATGGGCGAGCAGCACCTGCAGCCGTTCGCGGGCGGCCGGCGCTGACTGTGTGCGGGAGAAGAAACGGAAAAGGTTCATGCCGCTTTCCTTCCGAAGATCTTGCCGAGGAAGCTGCGCTTCTCGCCGGGGATGTTGATCGGCAGGGCCTCGCCCTTCAGTCGGCGAGCCGCCTCGAAATAGGCGAGCGCCGGGGCCGAGCGGGTGTCGGCCAGCGTGACCGGCGAACCGACGTTGGACGCGCGCAGCACGTCGGCGCTTTCCGGAATGATGCCCATCAGCGGGATCGACAGGATTTCGAGCACGTCGTCGACCTTCAGCATGTCGCCGCGCTCGGCGCGTACCGGGTCGTAGCGGGTAAGCAGCAGGTGCTTTTCCATGCGCTCGCCGTTTTCCGCCTTGAGCGTCTTGGAATCGAGCAGGCCGATGATGCGATCGGAATCGCGCACCGACGAGACTTCCGGATTGGTCACGACGATCGCGATGTCGGCGTGGCGCATGGCCAACGTGGCGCCACGCTCGATACCGGCGGGGCTGTCGCAGATGACCCAGTCGAAGGCGCTCTGAAGGGCGGCGATGACCTTCTCGACACCTTCCGGCGTCAGGTTGTCCTTGTCGCGGGTCTGGGAGGCCGGCAGCAGATAGAGCGTTTCCAAGCGCTTGTCGCGGATCAGCGCCTGCGACAGCTTGGCCTCGCCCTGGATCACGTTGACCAGGTCATAGACGACGCGGCGTTCCGCGCCCATGACGAGGTCGAGATTGCGCAGACCGACGTCAAAGTCCACGACGACGACTTTCTCGCCGTTCTGAGCGAGTGCGGCGCCCAGTGCGGCGCTGGACGTCGTCTTGCCGACGCCGCCCTTGCCCGATGTAACTACGACTACCTTGCCCATTCGTCTCTCCAAGTATCTAAGAATTCGCCTTCGCCTACGTCCTCGTGACCCCGGCCGGATCGACCTGAATCACCAGATGCGGATGGCAAGCATCCACACCTTTCCTTGCCTCGGCCTAACCGAGCGTTCCGGCCTTCAGCTGTTCGCCGTCGAGCCAGATCTGCACGGACTTGCCACGCAGATTCTGCTCCATGTCGTCGGCCGTCTTGTAGAAGCCGTCGATCGCAATCAATTCCGCTTCGAGCTTGCGGCAGAAGATCCGCGCCGAAGCATTGCCCGTGGTGCCGGCCATCGCCCGGCCGCGCAGCGCGCCGTAAATGTGGATCGAGCCGCCGGCGACGACTTCGGCGCCCGAGGCGACCGAGCCGATGATCGTCACGTCGCCTTCGGGGAAGAACAGCGACTGGCCGGAGCGCACCGGCTGGGTGACGACGATCGACGGCGTCGCCTTGGTGGCAAGCGGTTCTGCCGTGATCACGGTTTCCGCGGCTGCTTCCGCTTCCGGCGTCTCGCTCTTTTCGGCCTGTTCCGCCATCTTGGCTTCGTAGTCCGCCGCCGGGCGACCGTCGGTCATCGCGGGAGGAAGGTCAGCGCCGAGCAGAGACTGGCGCGCGCCTTCGATGCCCATGATGCGCACATTGCGCTTGCCGAGCTGGTCGACGAGTTCGCGCAGTTGCGACCGGTCGATATCAAGGCCGTCGACATCAAGCACGACCGGGCGTCGCAGGAAGAAACCGGCGGAGCGGGAGGCGAGATGGTCGAGGCGGGTGAGCCAATCCTCGAGCGGAAGCTCGGGGGTCAGCGCTAGCGCAAGGAAGGATCGCCCCTTGAGGCGGATCGGCCGGGATTCGGTTAACACATCATTCATCTTGGTAAATTTTCCGTTGCTTCGGTGTATCGATCAAATGGTTAACAAATGGTTAATTCGGCAATGCGAAGGTTAATGAGGCGGCGCTGAGGACCGGTCGCCGGCCGCTGGAAAACAAGGAAAATCGGGTGGCCGAAAAAGCCGCTCTTTTGCCCATCGTCGCCTTGGCTTCGGCCGATCAGACCCTGCGCCCGGCGCCGAGCGACGCAGAAAGCCTCGATACGGCAAGGGCGATTCGTCCGGGCTCATGAGGGGAGTTGACATTGGAACGCTAAAATAAGAACATAACAAGAACAGAGCGGAGGTTCCCATGAGTCGGATGGAGACCATGACCCACACGGAAGAAGTGATCGAACGCGCCATGGCCGCCGTTGCGGCCGCCCGAAAGAAGCGGGAACGCGAGGCCGAATGGCGCAAGCGCACCTTCGGCCGCATCGACATGGCGCCGCCGTTGCCGCGGCTGAAGCGTGGCGGTGTCCAGCTTTCGCTTCGGCTCGACGGTTCCGCACGCTGACGAAGGAGCGGGCCGCTCAAGGCCCGGCAGCTGGATGACGGGCGAAGCGAGTCGAAGCTTCGAGAGGAATGAACATGAGGCATCGTCGAAGCATCGACCTGATGCCGCGCGAAGACGCCACCGTTGACGGGGCGACCTTGGAACTCTTGCCGGAATGGTACGTGCTCGTGGCGCAATGCGGGAAATGTCGACACCAGGGGCGGATCGATCGCCGGCTTGTTGCAAACAGGCGCGGATGGGGCGTCTCTCTCAATTCCATCGGCCCGGCGCTGAAATGCGTACGCTGCGGCAACAGGGAAGGGAACAAACTGCTTCTTGGCCGGTTGCCCCGTGACTGATGGGCGGTGCGGGCAGAAAGCGTGGCGGGGCAGATGGGTTTGCCTTGAGAGCGCACGAAGGCGTCTCAGTCACATAGAGGGTGATTCTCTGCTATTTGTACTATAGAATTGATAATGGTCGGTGCCTCTTTGAATTGTATGGCGTTGATGTCGATCATACATTGATTGTTAATGAAATTTATCAAGCGTGATGCGCTGAAATTAGCGTGGATTCGGAACAAATTATTATTCTTTTCGTTGATGTGGTGATCAAACGAAAGGATTAGATCATGAAGAAGCTTATAATCGCCGCGGCTGTTGTTTCTTTGATGGCAGGATCCGCATTTGCTGAGGATGCCAACCAGAAAGCCGGCACGGCCGCAGGCATCGTTGGCGGCGCAACCGCGGGTGCCGTCGTCGGCGGGCCGATCGGTGCCGGTGTGGGTGCCGTGGTCGGTGGCGCGCTCGGCGGAGCGCTGACGCCGCCGCCGCCGGAAGTCATCACCTATGTCGAACAGCAGCCCGCACCGCCTTCGGTCGTCGTGCAGGAGCAGGTCGTGATCGGTAAACCCATCCCGCAAGCCGTCGTCCTGACGCCCGTACCCGATAATCCGCGCTACGCCTATGCGGTCGTAAATGACCACCGCGTGATCGTCGAGCCGCAGTCGAGAACGGTGGTCCAGGTCATCAACTGACCGTAGGCGGTCTTCATACTGTAGTCTCTCAGGGAGGGGTGGCGTTCCGCGCCGCCCCTTCCTTTTGCCCAGCTATCGATAAGGCGAGGCATCAAATGCCCTTGAGCGCTCAGCGGGATCGGTCGTGTCGATTGGTTCAACCTGATAAACTGCTGGCCGGATTTCATCGGCGGGGAGCACGTCATGGGAGCTGTCGCGCATGAAGACTGGCCGATCGAGATGTGGCGCCCGGGGGTTGAGACCCGCATGCTCATCTCCGCGCTCAATGGCGCTTCCGGATTGTGCCTGTTCGAACAATGGATCGCGCCCGGCGCCGGCGCGCCCACCCATAGCCATCCCGTCGAAGAGGTGCTGACGGTGGTGGCGGGGCAGGCGGAAATGTGGATCGACGACGAACGTTTCATCCTCACCAGCAATCAATCGCTGATCGTGCCGAAATTGCGTCGGCACGGGTTTGCAAATGTCGGCGGCGAAACGCTCCACATTCGCGCTGTGCTCGCATCCGCAGCCTTCGAGGCAAGCTTTGACGATGCAGCGGAAGCGACCAGGCGCTGGGCAGCCGCGCCGGTGCAGGGATAGGTCGGCACCTCCCATAAGCCACCACCCGAACTTCGGGCAAAGCCGTCGTGTCCGGCAGCGACCGGCTATCGAGGCTCGTGGCCTTCTTTCCCGAAAAGCTCGCACGCGTGTTTCTCACGCCGAGGGACGCACGGCGCCGAGGATGAAAATATACGCGCGAAACAACTAATATAAATCTCGAATTATATTGCCAGTATTTCGAGTATTTATTCGGTATTGCTTTACGAGTTTACATAAATACAGTCCGCATAGAAGTGTCGATATTTCCGTGGCAAAGTATTCTTGAAAATTGTTTGAAGGGGAGTGATCGCATGGCGAGGATCGTAGGTTCCTATGGGAACGACGTTTTGAAGGGTACCGCGGAAAGCGACCGCATCTGGGGGCTTTTCGGCGCCGACACGATCGACGGCGGCGCTGGCGATGATTTCGTCAGCGGCGGCGGCGGGCGCGATACCCTGATAAGCTCGAGCGGCTACGATCGGCTCGACGGCGGTGCCGACGACGACCAGATCGTGCTGAACGGGACCGGCGGTGCGGTCACCGGAGGGGCCGGCTATGATGGTCTCGTGGTCGATTTCTCACAAACCTCCGAGCGCATGGTGTTCAACGGCGGGTCCGGCCACGGTTATGTCGGAGATCCTGCGCTCGCCGGGCGCCACGTCTTCTTCCACGATATCGAGTGGTTGCGGGTGCTTGCCGGCAGCGGCGACGACCGGATCGCCGGCACCGCCTCAGGCGACAACATCTCGACGGGCGCCGGCAACGATGTCGTCTACGCCGGTGGCGGAAACGATCTCATAACCAACAGCGGCGGTCACGATCGTCTCAATGGCGGCGCCGGCAACGACCGCTTCGTTCTCATCGGTACCGGCAGCACCGTCTCCGGCGGCAGCGGCACCGATACGCTGGCTATCGATCTCGTCGCCGCCAAAGCCCCCGTCGTCTTCAACCTGCAAAACGGCCACGGCATCATCGGTCATCAGACATCGGGCGAGCGCCATATCTTCGTCACCTATGACGGCATCGAAAAGATCGAAGTGACGACGGGAAGCGGCAACGACCGGATCCTGGGGAGTACGCTTTCCGATGTCATCCAGACCGGCGGCGGCAACGACTTCGTCGACGCGGGTGTCGGCGACGATACGATCATCGACGGGCTCGGCGCCAATCGCCTGTTTGGCGGTGACGGCCGCGATCAGATCACCTCGACGCTGTATTCGGCAGAAATCGACGGTGGGGCGGGCCAGGACTGGTTATGGATCAAGGAAACGCAGCGCACGAGCGACCTGACGGTCGACTTCTCCGCCGGAGGGGCCTCGACCGGCACCGTCATTAGCGGCATCGAGGAGGCGAGCCTCATGCTCGGCAGCGGCAACGATCGGGTGATCGCCGGCGATCTGACCTATCTCGTGGTCGAGGCCGGCGCTGGAAACGATCACCTCGAGGGCGGCGCCGGAGGGGATGCGCTCTATGGCGAAGACGGCAATGATTACATTCACGGGGGTGCCGGAAACGACTCGATCGTCACGGGCGCCGGTGACGATGTGGCCTATGGCGGCGACGGAATGGACACGCTAGCCAATACCGGCGGCAGCGACGTGCTCGATGGCGGCGCCGGAGACGACTGGCTGCAGGACACCTTCCCCGGCGGTGGCAGCCTCGGTGTTGCGTCGATCCTGCGCGGCGGCGCGGGCAACGACACGATCAATGCCCGCTACGTCGGCGAGGTCGATGGCGGTGAAGGCCGGGACCTCCTGAACCTCAACTATGGCGGCCTGCCGGAGGCGATGGACTTCGACGCGGCACGGGGTGTCACCCATACCGGCCTGACGTTCACCGGTATCGAATATTTCAACGTTTCGAGCGGGGGCTACGACGACGTACTGCGCGGCGGCGACGACAACGACACTTTTTACGCCTCGAGCGGCAACGATATCCTCGAGGGGCGCGGCGGGGATGACAAGCTGACGGGCGCGTCGGAAAACGACCAGCTCTTCGGCGGCGACGGGGCGGATTTCCTCGATGGAGGGTCCGAGAACGACCGATTGAGCGGCGGTAACGGCAGTGATGTGCTGACGGGTGGCCGCGGCGCGGACACCTTTTACTGGTCGTCGGAAACCTCCGGCGAGGTGGGCCTCGATCGCATTCTCGATTTCGATGGCCGGCAGGGTGACCGCATCGCCTTTTCCCACGAGGCCCAGGACACAACGGGTATTCACAGCTATGCGGATTTCCTTGCCGCAGCGCGCGACACGGCCGATGGCGTGTTCGTCTCCTTCAATGGCTCGGAAACCGAAGGCATTCTGATCGAGGATAGCTCGCTCTCGGTTCTCTCCGAAAGCGATCTCGTCTTCGGCTGAGGCCTCGTTCGTCAGGCCTCCGGAGCTGCGCCTTCGTCTTGGCGCGCGGCATTGATCGTCTCCGTGGTCAGGTGCCCATCGATGAGATGAAGGCGCCGGTCCATGCGCGCGGCCATATCCAGGTCATGAGTGACCGCGACCACGGTCTTGCCCTCTTCGCGCACCAGCGTTTCCAGGATCCTGAAGACCTGCTCGGAGCTCGTGCTGTCGAGACTGCCGGTCGGTTCGTCGGCGAGGATCAGCGGCGGGTCGTTGGCGAGTGCACGGGCGACCGCCACGCGCTGGCGCTGGCCGCCCGAGAGCTGATCGGGCCGCTTGTCGAGGTGATCGGCAAGCCCGAGTGCCGCAAGCAGCTCGCTTGCCTTCCCACGCATCTCGCTCCGGCCGAGGCGGCCGAGCTTGCGCATGGGAATTTCGACGTTCTCGCGGGCGGTAAATTCGGGCAACAGGAAGTGGAACTGGAAGACGAATCCGATATTGGCGAGCCGCGTGGCTGCCCGTTCGTTCTCGTCCATTCGCTCCGTGTCGCGACCGCGGATCATAAGCGTGCCACCCGTCGGCCGGTCGAGCAGGCCGAGCAGATAGAGGAGCGACGACTTGCCGGAACCGGAGGGGCCGGTGACAGCGACGAATTCCCGCTCGCCGATGGTGAGCGATATGTCCTTCACCAGCGTGACAGGTACGGTCTCCCTGAGGATCCGCGTCAAATCCTTGGTTTCGATCAGCGTGCTCATGTCGCGCCCCGGATGATATCGACGGGATTTGCCCGGGCCGCGCGCCGCGCCGGCAGGTAGCCGGCAACCGCTGCCGATCCGAGCGCGAAAGCGGCGGCGATCAGATAGTGCAACATGCTCCAGGCGATCGGTAGCCGGGTCATCTCCTGGCCGGTGGCGGCGAGCTCGAAGCGGACGAGCGAAAGGCCATAGATCATTGCCAAGCCGAACGCCCAGCCGACAAGCGTGCCGACTGTCGCGATCGCCACGCCTTCGAGCACGAAGAGGATGCGCATGTCGGTCTCGGTGAAGCCGAGCGATTTCATGATGGCGATGTCGCGCGCCTTCTCGTGCGTGATCGTCGAGATGATGTTGAAGATACCGAAGCCGGCGACCAGCATGATCGCAGCGACGACCGTGTACATGATGACGTTGCGCACGACGAGCGCCTCGAGGATCGACTCGTTGGCCTCCTGCCAGGCGATCGCCTTGTAGCCGAGTTCCGCCTCGATACGCCGGGCGACGGTCGGGGCGGCGTTCGGATCGTCGAGCTTGATGTTGATCACGTTGATCGCGTTGGGCCGGGCTGAGAGGATTTGGGCGTTTTTCTGCAGCACATAGGCCTCGCCCTCGTCGCGCGCCGTCGTGCCGGTGTGGAAGAGGCCGACGATCTTGAAGCGGCGGCTGAGCCCTTCCGAAGAGACGGCGGTGATCGTGTCGCCGATCTTGGCACCGAGCCGGGAGGCCATGGTATCGCCGATCACCACATTGTTGCCGCCGGCGGCAAGGGCGGCGAAGCTGCCCGCCCTGAAATCTCCGATGATCGGCGAGACCCGCGGCTCCGCCTGCGGATCGATGCCGATGACGGCGGCGCCGACCTCCTGACCGGAATAGCGAAGGACGCCCTGCGCCCTGAGGGTGGCTGCAAAGCGGCCGGGGATCCAGCCGTCGAGCCAGGAGAGCGCTGCCGTTGGGTTGATGATGCCGCGGCGGTCGTCGCGTGGCCTGAGGCCGGAAATGGCCGCGGCACTAAACAGGTCTTCCGCCGGCTGGCGGCGCGCCGTGCGTTGCTCGTCGGTCACCTGCACATGGGGCATCGTGTCGACGAGCTGGCGAACGAAGTCGTCCTGGCCGCCCTGCATCAGCGCTGCCATGGCGATGGAGAAGCCGACGCCGACCGCCACGCCCAGCATCGCGACGATCGTCTGTCGGCCTCGGCCGGTGATGTGCGTCAGTGCGATGTCGAGGATGAGGCGCATGGCGGGCTCATTTCTCCGGCGAAGGGGTGGCCTTCACCCGCGTGCCATCGGCAAGACCGGTCGGGAAGGGCGAGACGACGCGCGCGTCGTCTTTGAGGCCGGAGAGGACTTCGACGCCGTCGGCGCCGCGGATGCCCGTTTTCAGTTCTCGGATCCGTGCGCGATTGCCGTCGATCACGGCGGCCTTCGCTCCTTCCAGCGCCACGGTCGGGATGATCAAGGCGCCATTGGCGACCCGCACGATGATGTTGACGTCGGTCGACATGCCGATCCGAAGCGGCGTGTCGTCGGGCAGCCGAAAGCGCACGCGATAGGTCTTCGTTACCGGATCACCCTTGGGCGTGATGCTGTCGACCGTCGCTTCCAGCTTGCGGTCGGGGAAGGCATCCGATCGGAGCAGCGCCTTCTGGCCGACTTCGACGCGCGGGATATCCTCTTCGTTGACGTCGGCGGTGACGATCAGCGGTTTCGGCTCTCCGACCCAGAAGAGCACCGTGCCGAGATCCGCGACCTCGCCGATCTCGCCGTCCTGCCTGAGTACCTGGCCGGCGCTCGGTGCGCGCAGCACATAGGTCGCGAGCCGCGCCTGGCGGCCGGCGACGAGCGCTTCGAGCTGGCCGAGTTCGCTGCGCGCCCGGTCGACTTCCTGTTCGCTGATCGTGCTGCGTTCGGCGAGCGCCAGCTTGCGCCGATATTCCTCCTGCGCCAGCGTCAGCCGCGCCTGTAGTTCGCCAAGCGCCGCCCGTGCCTCGGTGTCGTCGAGGCGGGCGAGCACGTCACCCTTGGCGACACGCTGTCCCTCGCAATTGCACTGCTCGACGATGCGCTCGGCGACCGTCGGGGTGACTTTCGCCCAGGTGCGCGGCTCCACCACGCCATCCGCATAGATGATCTCCGCCGCATCGCCGCGTTTCGGCGAAATGACGGAGACGGGAACCGGGCGAAGAAAATACCAGGCGCTTGCCGCACCGACGGCAACGACAACGGCCGCTCCGATTGCATAACGAGTGAGCCGCACGAGACGCTCCTTGAACGCTTCCAATCCGTTCTGTATAAATAGACCGACGGTCGGTTTGTTTCAAGGCTGCCGATTTCCTCGACCTTCAGGAGCGTCGTGGACCGCGCCGCAAACCCGTGCTAAGCCGCCGTCCTGGGAGCGCTCATGGTCAGAACGAAGAAATCGCCGGAAGTCCGATCGAACGAGTTGATCGATTGCGCCGAGCGCTTGTTCTTTCTGCACGGCTACGAGAATACGACGGTCAACGACGTCATCCGCGAGGCCAATCTATCCAAGGGCGCCTTCTACCACTATTTCGTCTCGAAGGAGGCCTTGCTGGAGGCGGTCGCGACCCGCCTGGCTGAGCGGAACCTGAAGGAATTGCAGCCGCTTTTCGAAGATCCGTCGCTCGATGCAGTCGGCCAGCTGAATGCGCTTTTCGCCGGCTCGCGGCGGCTGAAGCTCGACATGGCGCCGCAGCTGAAGAACAGCTTCAACGCCCTCTTCAAGCCCGAAAATGTCGCGCTCTATCATCGTATCGACGAGGCACTGATGGCCGTCAGCCTGCCGCTGGTCGCCGAAATGCTGCGGCGTGGGCACGCGGACGGAACGCTCGATGCGCCCGATCCGGAAGCTTCCGCCCTGATGTTGCTGCAACTGCGGCTGAGTGTCGCCAAAGTGATGCACAAGGCCTTGCAGCGACAGGAAGCCGGCGACCTCGACGGCGCGGCTGCGATGCTCGACGGCTGGATGCGAACCTACGGCACCGCCATCGAGCGCTTTCTGAAGCTCCCGGATGGAACGATCGAAGTGACCGAACCGGGTTTCTCCCGCGCTTTCCTTGAAGCATAGCCGACGGTTCGGTTGCCGGCTCGCGCGTCATTGCCTGCCGCGGCGGCAGGGATCAAAGCGCTCCGTCGATCGCGCCGCTGTTGCGCTCGCCTGTGTTCGTCGGAGACGGAAAGAGCTGGGAGCCAAAGGCGCCCTGGCTGCTGATCTCGGGGAAGCTGACGTCTGCGATTTCGAAATCGGGCATGAGCGCAAGCATCGGCAAGATCCGTTCGAAAACCGCGCCGCCCAGCGGTGCTGCATTCCAGCCGGAGGTGCGGAAGCCATAGGTCTCCTTCAGACCCTTGGGCTCGTCGAGCAAAGTGAGAAGCAGATAGCGCGGATTGTCGACGGGAACGACGCCCATGAAGGATGTGATGTTCAGCTCCTTCGAGTAGCGCCCGCTGACCACCTTTTCGGCGGTGCCGGTCTTGCCGCCTATGAAATAGCCTTTGACCTCCGCCTTCTTTGCCGAGCCGGTCTTGGCGTTGAGCCGCAGCAGATAGCGCAGCGCCTCGCCGGTCTCCGGCTTGATCAGATTGCGCGCGATGATGCGTTCGTCGAGCGCCGCACCCTTGATCAGAGTTGGCCTTATAAGGCGCCCACCGTTGACGAGCGCCGCCACTGCGATGCTCGCCTGCAGCGGCGTCACGGCGATGCCGTGGCCGTAGGAGGCGGTCGCCGTTTCGATCTCGCCCCAGCGTCGCGGCAATTGTGGATGGGCGCTTTCGGGCAGTTCCGTCGTCAGCCGCGACATCTGCCCGAAGCGCGTCAGGAATGCCTGCAGGTTCTCCGGGCCGACGGATATCGCCATTTTCGCCATCGAGATGTTCGACGAATAGATGAAGGCCTCCGGCACCGTCAGCGGTCGATGCTGGCCGCGGTAGTCGTTGATGCGGAAGCGGCCGAAGGCGAGCGGCTTGCTGGCGTCGATGACGGAGCGGAGCGTGAACTGGCCGGAATCGAGCGCCATGGCCGTCGTCAGTGCCTTGAAGGTCGAGCCCATCTCGAAGGTGGCGGCGGCGATGCGGTTGATACGGTCGGGCTTCAGCGCGTCCACGGGCAGGTTCGGGTCGAAATCCGGGTAAGAAACGAGCGCCAGGATCTCGCCATTGGTGACGTCGAGCACCAAGCCGGCCCCGGCCTTGGCGCTGAACTTGGCGATCGCCTTGCGCAACTCGACCTCGAGCGCATGCTGGATGCGGATATCGAGCGTCGTGCTCACCGGCTCGAGGTTGCGATGGGAGAGATCCATGCCGCTCTGGCGAAGCACCTCCAGCCCCTGGCCCTCGATCCAGCGCTCGATGCCGGCGATGCCAATATTGTCGATATCGACCGCGCCGAGCACGTGGGCGGCAAGCGTGCCGTTGGGATAGAAGCGCTGTTTCTCGCGCTGGAAGCCGATCGCTGGAAGGCCGGCGTTCCAGACGGCCTGCTCTTCGGCCGGCGTCACTTGCCGCTTGATCCAGGCAAACGCCGCACCGCTCTTCAGCCGACGATAGAGGTCGCGCCCGTCGAGATCAGGGAAGATCGCTGTCAGTTTCTCGACTGCTTCGTCCACATCGACGATCAGTCGAGGCTCGGCGTAAAGCCCGGAACTCGGCACGTCGATCGCCAGCAGATTGCCGTTGCGGTCAAGGATCGAGGGACGGCCGAGCGACGGCGGCGGCGGTATGTAGCCGGTGCGCTCGTAGTCGGCGGCGCCGAGCTGGACGAGACGCGCGAGCATGAGGCCGAAGACGAGCGCGAAGGCGCCGATGACGAGGAGAAGGCGGCCGCGGGGATCCGGCCGGAGCTGAGCCTTGCGTGCCATCTCAATAAAGTCCGTTGCTGTTGGTAAGAAGCTTCGCCCGCTGTTCGGGCGTAAGGTCCGCATCGGCCGTGGCCGATGTGCTCGCCGTCTCGAAGCCGTCGATGACCGGGCAGCCGCCGGCGCAAGGGGCAGTGCCCGGCTTGAAGGATTCGAGAATGGCACCCGGCGTGCCCGCCGGGACCGGCTGGCCGCTCTTCCGGTCGATCGCCTCGACCATCATGCCTGTTGGCGCGTGGAAATCGGCCGCGGCCCGCCCCGCAAGAGCCACCTTCATGAAATCGATGAAAATGGGTGCGGCGAGGCCGCCGCCGGTTTCGCCGTAGCCCATGGGCTTCGGCGTGTCGTAGCCGAGGAAGACACCGGTGACGATATCGGGCGTGTAGCCGACGAACCAGACGTCCTTCTCGTCATTGGTGGTGCCGGTCTTGCCGGCGATCGGCACGCCGAGCGAGCCGACATTTCGAGCGGTGCCACGTTCGACAACGCCGCGCAGCATCGAAGTGACCTGATAGGCTGTCATCGGATCGAGCACGTAGTCGCGGTCGTCCACGGGCATGGGCTCTTCCTGGCCGGTCCAGTCGGAGGCGTTGCAAGCGTCGCACTTGCGCTGGTCGTGGCGAAAGATCGTGCGGCCGTAACGATCCTGGACGCGATCGACCATCGAAGGCGTGACGGCCCTGCCGCCATTGGCGATGACCGCATAGGCCGAGACCAGCCTGAGCAGCGTCGTTTCGCCGGCGCCGAGCGACATCGGCAGGTAAGGCTTCAGCTCGTCATAGATGCCGAAACGCTTGCCGTAGTCGGCGACCAGATCCATGCCGAGATGGCGGGCAAGGCGCACGGTCATCAGGTTGCGGCTGTTTTCGAGCCCGACGCGCAGCGTCGATGGACCGCTGAAGCGACCGTCGTAGTTCTTCGGTTTCCACATTCGCCCGGCGCCGTCGGCAAGGGCGATCGGCGCATCCATCACCAGCGTCGTCGGCGCATAGCCGTTGTCGAGGGCGGCGGCATAGACGAAGGGCTTGAACGACGAGCCCGGCTGGCGATAGGCCTGGGTTGCGCGGTTGAATTCCGACTGGGCATAGGAAAAACCACCGGCGACCGCCAGCACCCGGCCGGTGTTCGGATCCATGGAAACGAGCGCGCCCTGCACGAGCGGCGGCTGCCGGAGCAAGTAGCCGTCGCCCGCCTTTTCCACATAGACGACGTCGCCGGGCGCCAGAGCCCCGTCGGGTCCCGCGGCGCAGCCCCGCTTTGCCTTGGCCGAGCGGCAGAGCGCCCAGGCCATGCCCGCCCGGCCAAGGCGGATCGTCTCGTTGGTGCCAAGAGCACCGCTTCGTTCCGCGACCGTCGGCCTTAGCCCGATCTCTGCTCCATCCTTGTCGGTCGCCAGCACCACGCCGAGCCGCCATTCCGGCACGTCGGCGAGCGGCTGGAGCCTGGCAAGCGCCGGCGCCCAGTTTCCAGTCGAAGGGAGCCTGGCGACGGGGCCGCGGTAGCCCTTTGCCTGGTCATAGGCGACGAGGCCTTTGCGCAACGCCGTCATGGCGGCGACCTGCAATCGCGGATCGAGCGTCGTGCGCACGGAGAAGCCGGCCGTATAAAGGGCAGCATCGCCGTATCGGGCGTTGAGCTGGCGGCGGACGTCCTCGGTGAAATAGTCGGAACTGGCGACCGCGGGCGATTGTTGGCGTTGCCTGACGCCGAGCGAGGAAGCGGATGCCTTTGCGGCGGCGGCGGTGTCGATGACGCCGTTCTGCCGCATCTGGTCGATCACCCAGTTGCGGCGGCCGGTTGCCCGCTCCGCCTGGCGGTCCGGGTCGTAATTGTTGGGCGCCTTCGGCAGGGCTGCGAGGAAGGCTGCCTCCGCGACCGAGAGCTCGCTGACCGGCTTGTCGAAATAGGTGAGCGCTGCCTGCGCCACGCCATAGGCACCGCGCCCGAGATAGATGTCGTTGAGATAGAGTTCGAGGATGCGGTCCTTGGAATAGGTCTGGTCGATCCGCAGCGAAAGGATCGCCTCGCGCAGCTTGCGCTCCACAGTCCGGTCCGACGTCAGCAGGAAATTCTTGGCGATCTGCTGCGTGATCGTCGAGCCGCCGATCATGCGGCGACCGGAGCCGTAGTTGGTGAGGTTGGCAAAGAGCGCCGTGCCGATGCTCGCAACGTCGATGCCGGGATGGGTGTAGAAGTTCTTGTCCTCGGCGGAGAGGAACGCCTGGCGCACGCGTGCGGGGATGGTGGCGATGGGCAGGAACAGCCGGCGTTCCCGCGCGAGTTCCGCGACCATCGTGCCGTCGGCGGCATAGAGGCGGCTGGTCACCGCCGGCTCCCAGTTGGCGAGCGTGCGGTGATCGGGCAGGTGTCGCGTCAGGGCTGCGACGAGCGAGGCGGCGGCCAGCGCGACGACCACAGTAAGATTGAGGCATGTGCCGAGCAGATTTACGAGGAGCTTCATAACGGGCAGAGCGGACCTTCATGGCAGCAGGCAGCGTCGCCGACACAGGTGTTCGTGCGGCGGGCAGCGCATGCGGAGCGGAGTATTGGGGTGCGCCTACGTCCGCGGACGTTGGCTCGGTGACGGTGCCTGCGGCCGCTAGGGCCAGATGAAACGGCGCATGGATCAGGTCTCCGAAAGCGGTGCGGCTGACCGCGCCTTTCCTGAGTTGGCGACTTCCGGGCAACGGCACGCACCGCCGATAAAGTTCACCGTAAAGGGATTGTGCTTACGCAACAAACCACGTTTATTTGCGAGACCCATTAGGTGAGTTAGGGCATTCATGGTCAGGCCATATCTTCCGCTCAATGCGCTGCGCGCTTTCGAAGCCTCGGCGCGGCATCTAAGCTTTACGCGCGCGGCAATCGAGCTCTGCGTTACGCAAGCCGCGGTCAGCCATCAGGTCAAGCTTCTCGAAAACCGCCTGAACGTGACCCTGTTCAAGCGGCTGCCGCGCGGACTGATGATCACGGCGGAGGGCGAGGCGTTGCTGCCGGTTCTGCGCGATAGCTTCGACCGGATGGCGGACATGCTCGACCGCTTCGAGGCGGGGCATATTCGCGAAGTGCTGATGATCGGCGCCGTCGGCACGTTTGCGGTCGGTTGGCTGCTGCCGCGGCTCGCGGATTTCCAGGCGAAGTATCCCTTTGTCGACGTTCGCCTCTCCACCAACAACAACCGCGTCGACATGGCGGCCGAGGGGCTGGATTTCGCTATCCGCTTCGGCGGCGGCTCCTGGCACAATATCGAGGCGACGCGGCTCTTCGAGGCGCCGCTATCCGTGCTTTGCATCCCCGAGATCGCCGAGCGGCTGAAGACGCCGGCCGATCTGCTCGACGAAACGCTGCTCCGGTCCTATCGGGCCGACGAGTGGGTGACCTGGTTCGATGCAGCCGGCATCGCCTATCCGGCGCCCCTGCTCAAGGGCATCGTCTTCGATAGTTCGCTGGCGATGATGGAGGCAGCGGCCCAGGGGATCGGCGTGGCGCTGGCGCCACCACTGATGTTCTCGCGGCTGCTGTCGAACGGCACGATGCGCCAGCCCTTCGACGTTCACACCTCGATGGGAAGCTACTGGCTGACGCGGCTGAAATCGCGTCCCGTCACGCCGGCGATGACCGCCTTCCACGATTGGCTCGCTGCGGCGGCCGAGCAGGAGGCAGCGGCCTTGCCGGCCACGCCCGACGTTATCGCAGGCTGAACGTCCGCCACAGTGCAGTTCAACGCAAGCTGCGCCTCAACCGGGTCCCGCGGCGGTGCGTCTTTATGGCCCAATAATTCTAATGTCTGCCACCAATTCTAATGATGGCCACGACGCACGGCTTTTATCCGTTCACTCGGACGATTTTGCCGTCGAGCACTCGTACACCGTGCGCCCGCTTTGGGCATCGACGCCGGCGAGGCTCACCTCATAGCCCCAGAGATGGCGGATATGGCGCATCGTCGCGTCGCGGCTGCCCTCGTCGAGCAGGATACCGTGCTTGACATTGTGCTGCAGCCGCAATTGCCGGTCACCGAGCAGATCGACGTCCATCACCTGGATGTCCGGCTGGTTGGCAGCAACGTCGTAGCTGTTGGCGAGCGCCGAACGGACCGCGGAATAGCCGCGCTCGTTGTGGATCGAGGCAACCTCGACGAAACGATCCGACGAGCGATCGGAGAGCTGGAACAGCCGGAACTTGCGCATCACCGCCGGGCTCAGATACTGCAGGATGAAGGACTCGTCGCGATGGTTCGCCCAGGCGTCACGCAGCGTTTCCATCCAGTCGCCGTTGCCGGCGAAAGACGGGAACCAGTCGCGGTCTTCCTCCGTCGGTTCGGTGGCAATCCGCTGGATATCCTGCATCATCGCAAAGCCGAGCGCGTAGGGGTTGATGCCCGGGTAGCGCCGGTCGTTGAAATCCGGCTGGAACACGACGTTGGAATGGCTCTGCAACAGTTCCAGCATGTGACCTTCGCCAATCCTGCCCTGGTCGTAGAGGCGGTTGATGATGGTGTAATGCACGAAGGTGGCGCAGCCCTCATTCATGACCTTCGTCTGGCGCTGCGGTGAAAAATATTGCGCGATGACACGCACGATCCTGAGCAGCTCGCGCTGCCAGGGCTCCAGGATCAGGCTGTGTTTTTCGAGGAAATAGAGCAGGTTTTCCTCCGGCAGGTTGAGCACCTTCTTGCGCTCCGAAGCGTCGCGCTCGGCCTCGGCCGGATCACGGCTCTCGGCGACCTGCGGCAGGGTCCGCCAGAGGTCGCTATAGGTCTGCTCCTCATATTCCAGCCGCTCGCGCGCCCTTTCGCGCACCTTTTCAGAGGAGAGGCGTGGCGGGCGGCGGTAGCGGAAGACGCCCTGGTCCATCAGCGCATGGGCGGAATCGAGAATGGCTTCGACGGCGGCAGTGCCGTGCCGCTCCTCGCATTTGGTCACGTATTTCTTGGCGAAATCCATATAGCTCAGGATCGCGCCGGCATCGGTCCACTGGCGAAAGAGATAGTTGTTCTTGAAGAAGTGGTTATGGCCGAAAGCGGCATGCGCGGTCACCAGCGCCTGCATCGCCATGGTGTTTTCTTCCATGAGATAGGTGATGCAGGGATTGGAATTGATCACCAGCTCATAGGCAAGACCGCGGTGGCCCTTACGGTAGTGATGCTCCTCATAGGCAAAGCGCTTGCCGAAGGACCAGTGCTGGTACATGAGCGGCATGCCGACCGAGGAATAGGCGTCGAGCATCTGTTCGGAGGTGATGATCTCCAGCTGGTTCGGGTAGACGCTGAGGCCCATTTCTTCGAGCGCGACCTGCTCGATCGCGTCGTAAGCACGCGACAGCGTCGCAAAATTCCAGTCGGACCCCTGGAACAGGAGACCTGAGGTCGTGCGTCGTGCCATCCGGTCTCCCCCTCACTTCCGGGTGCGTGCGGCCGGCTGCCGGGCAAAAAGCCTGCGGAAGACCGGGTAGATGTCGGCGGGCTTGGCGATCCGGGTCATCTGGAAATTCGACTTCTCGCCGTCCACCGTGCGATAGGCGCGCCAGAGCGCGGTGCCGTTGTCCGTCGAGCCGAAGATTTCCGTCTCGCGCTCGTCGATGATCTCGACATAGGCATAGTACTGGCAGAGCTTCGTGAGTTTTTCCCGCAGCAGTGCCGCACAATGTTCGCTGTCGCCGATGATGTTGTCGCCGTCGGAGGCCTGGGCCGCATAGATGTTCCAGATCTGCGAGGGGTAGCGGTCCTCGACGATCCTGATCATCTCTTCGAGCGCGGTCGATACGATCGTGCCGCCGCTCTGGGTGCTGTAGAAGAAGGTCTCCTCGTCGACTTCGCGCGCCTCGTCCGTATGGCGGATGAAGACGATGTCGATGCGTTCGTAGCGCCGTTTCAAAAACAGGTGCAGAAGCACGAAGAAGCGTTTGGCGAGGTCCTTCTCGCGCTCGCCCATCGAGGCCGAGACGTCCATCAGGCAGAACATCACGGCGTTGGCGTTCGGCAGCGGCTGCTGCTCAAAGCGGTTGAAGCGGATGTCGACCGGATCGACGTAAGGGATGCGCCGCCGCTTCTTCTCGATCCTTTCCAGCTCGACCCGCAGTTCCTTGAGCCTCTGTCGGCTCTTCGCCGTCGGCTCCGGTTCCACTTCCAGTTGCGCGATCTCGTCGGTGACCGCGGTCAGTTCCTTCTCCTTCGGCCGGTGCAGCGCCAGGCGCCGGCCAAAACTGTTGCGCATCGTGCGCCCGACATTGATGTTCGTCGGCGTTCCCGCCGTGGCGAAGCCGGCGCGGCGGGGCTTGAAGGTGACCGTTTCCTTGAGGCTGAGCTTGACCATGTCGGGGAGCTCCAGATCCTCGAAAAAGAGGTCCAGTACTTCCTCGCGCGACAGGATGAACTGGAAATCATCGTCGCTTTCGCCGGTTCCGGGCTTGCCCTTGCCGCCGCCGCCACCGCCGCCCGCTTCCGGTTTCGGCAGGCGGTCGCCTGCCGAAAACTCCTTGTTGCCGGGAAGCACGTAGTTGCGTTCGCCGGAGCCACGGGACGGCTGGAACGTGGGCTCGCTGGCACCATCAGTCGGCATCGGCACGCCATGCGCGGCGTCGACGTCGATGATCCTGTCCGACTTGACCTGATCCTTGATGACCCGCTTGAGCTCTTCGCGGGCCCGCTTCAGAAAGCGTTGTCGATTGCCGAGGCTCTTATCCTTCGGATTGAGCCGCCGGTCGATGAAATTCGGCATATACCAATCCCCTGCTTCGGCATCGTCAGCCCGCCTTGTTGACCCGCATATACCAATCGACCAGCCGCCGGACCTGACGCTCCGTATAGCCGCGTTCCGTCATGCGTTGGACGAACTCGGCGTGTTGCTTCTCGGATGCGCTGTCCTTCTTCGAGCCGAAGCTGATGACCGGAAGCAGGTCTTCGACCTGGCCGAACATGCGCTTCTCGATCACGTCGCGAAGCTTTTCGTAGCTCGTCCAGGAGGGGTTGCGCCCATGGTTCTTGGCGCGGGCGCGCAGGGTGAACTTGACGACCTCGTTGCGGAAGTCCTTGGGATTGGCGATGCCGGCCGGCTTTTCGATCTGCGACAGTTCGCTGTCGAGGATCTCCCGGTTGAGGATTTGTCCGGTATCCGGGTCCTTGAAGTCCTGATCTTCGAGCCAGGCGTCGGCATAGGCGATGTAACGGTCGAACAGGTTCTGGCCGTATTCGCTGTAGGATTCGAGATAGGCCTTCTGGATTTCGTGGCCGATGAATTCGGCATAGCGCGATGCCAGCTCGGACTTGATGAAGTCGAGGTAGCTCGCTTCGGTCTCCTTCGGGAACTGTTCGCGGCGGATCGCCTGTTCCAGAATGTACATGAGGTGCACGGGATCGGCCGCGACCTCCTTGGTGTCGTAGTTGAAGGTTTCCGACAGAACCTTGAAGGCAAAGCGGGTGCTGATGCCGGTCATACCCTCGTCGACGCCGGCGGCGTCGCGATATTCCTGAACGGACTTCGCCTTGGGATCGGTGTCCTTCAGGTTCTCGCCGTCATAGACCCGCATCTTGGTGTAGAGCGGCGAGTTCTCGTGACGGGCAAGGCGGGTGGAGACGGTGAAGCGGCTGAGGCTTTCCAGCACTTCCGGCGCGCAGGGACTCTTGGTCAGTTCGCTTTCGCGCAGCAGCTTCTCGTAGATCTGCCGCTCTTCGGTGACGCGCAGGCAGTAAGGCACCTTCACCACGAGGATGCGGTCGAGGAAGGCCTCGTTGTTCTTGTTGTTCTTGAACTGCAGCCATTCGGACTCGTTCGAGTGCGCAACAACGATGCCCTGATAGGGGAAACCTCCGAAGCTTTCGGTGCCGTTGTAGTTGCCTTCCTGGGTTGCGGTCAAAAGCGGATGCAGCACCTTGATCGGCGCCTTGAACATCTCGACGAATTCGAGCAAGCCTTGCGTCGTGCGGTTGAGGCCGCCGCTATAGGAATAGGCGTCGGGATCGGCCTGGCTGTAGTTTTCGAGCTGGCGGATGTCGACCTTGCCGACCAGCGAGGAAACGTCCTGATTGTTCTCGTCCCCGGGCTCGGTCTTGGCGATCGCCACCTGGCGCAGGCGCGACGGCATCAGCTTGACGACGCTGAATTTGGAGATGTCGCCATCGACTTCGTCGAGGCGCTTCGTAGCCCAGGGCGAGATCAGGCCGGTCAGACGGCGTCGGCCGATGCCGTATTTGTCTTCGAGCAGGTCGGCCATGCGGTCGGGATGGAAGAGGCCAAGCGGTGATTCAAAGACGGGACTGACCTTGCCGCCGACCGCCAGCGTGTAGATCGGCTGAAGTTCCATCAGTTTTTTCAGGCGCTCGGCGAGCGACGACTTGCCGCCGCCGACCGGGCCGAGCAGGTAGAGGATCTGCTTGCGCTCCTCCAGCCCCTGCGCGGCATAGCGGAAGTAGCCGACGATGCGCTCGATCGTATCTTCCATGCCGTAGAAGTCGGCGAAGGATGGATAGATCTTGACGGTACGGTTTGAGAAGATGCGGCCGAGACGTTCGTCCGCGCTGGTATCGATGAGGGTTGGATTACCTATGGCTGTAACCATCCGCTCCTGTGCGGTGGCATACATGCTTTTGTCGTCGCGACATGCCAGAAGGTATTCCTGAAGACTGATTTCTTCTTGCGCTGCACTTGTATAGATCTCCGAGAAGAGATCAAAGACGTCGCATTCGCTCTTTTGCATCATGCTCTCCCGCGGCCGCTGGCTGAGACGGGGATCGCTGCTTATCGGCTCGCTCATTCGAATAAACGGCGTCCCATGCGCAATGTTCCTTCAGAGTACTCGCTTTCTCGTGATTCTCGAAGGGGTTGTTTCAATGAATGAAAAATCGTGACTGTGGCATCACGAAAACCTGATCGAAGCGGTGGTCATAAGGCGTTGAACGCAGGGCGAGCGCGATTGGCGCTGCGTGCGCCCAGGCGTTTTCTGTGCGAGCGCCATGTTCGGTTGCGTCAGCCGCCGCCGGGTCCGCCGAGGTGGTGGAAAAGAAGGGCCAGAACCGCGTCGCGCATGGTCGCTGTCTCGACATGGCCGATGCCCGGCGCTGCAACCAAAGATAAGTTGTCTTCGACGGCGGCCGGCCGATAGGCAGCCTGCGTCTCGTCACAGGTTCCACCGCTTGAGGCGGCGTCAGGGAATCATCGAGCCCCACGCCGATCAGTCGGGGTCGGGAGGCGGCGAGCTCGGCGCCTCGACAGCGCCGCCACGCGGCGACGCCGGAGAGAAGGAACGAGCCTTTAGGCGAGCCAGGCTGGCAGGCGCACCGGAACGCGGCCTGTGAGCGCTGCCTCGACGCAGTCGGCGAGGTTGCTGAAGCGCACGGCGCGGCCGGAAAGACCGGGACCGTAATGGGCGTATTTCCCGGAATTGGTCATCAGCGCCCGGGTCTTGGTCGGAAAGACCGGTTCGGAGATCGAGCACCAGCAAAGATCCGGCAGGACCTGGATGCCGCTCTCCTCAAGGCGGGCAAGCAGACCTTCGTCCCGCGCTGCGGCTATCGCGTCTCGCCCGGCGGTGACGATCACGGCGACGTTGCTATCACGCTTGCGGCCGTCGAAGGCTGTGGCCAGCGCGCGGCATTCCTCGAGCGACGCATGCGGGCTGCCGATGGCGACAAGCTCGACCTCCGCCGGACCGTCGTTCAGGAGCGACCAGGCCGCGGCCATGTCGGCGCGCGTGATCGTCGTGTGGTCGGCATCCTTGGCGGCGGCACCTTCCGCTTCCGGGGTCACGCCCTCCACATGCAGCATCGGGGATGCGGACGTGGTGCCGAAGGCGGCGCAAAGCGCCTTGAGGTCGTCGCGCGAGGGCTTTGCCGATGCAAGGCCGCGCAAAAGCGGGATGCGGTCGGGTGCTGCCTTGCCGGCGAGATAACCGATCAGCGGCCAGAAGGCATCGTCGATATTCTCCGGCAGTTCCACGTCGATGACGCGCGTCGCCTTGCGCGGCGCGTCGAGATAGACGCCCGAGAGCGGTGCACGACCGGTGAGCGCAATGCAGAGATCGAGAAAGTCCGGGTGTTTGGCCGTGCGCGCGCCGAGCACCGTGTTGGCGAATATGACGGCGTTCGATTCCGCCCAGGCGATGGCTTCGCCGGATTTCGGCGCGCTGTCGAGCAGATAGGGCGAGCAGGTGAAGGTCGGGCGGCAGCCCATGCGCACATAGGCGTCGGCAAGCCTTGCTGCCGGATCGCCGAAGCTCTCCGGCACGCCCTGCGCCTGCCAGTTGGCACGGTCGACCGAGATCGCGTTCATGGTCGTCGGCACGCGAACCTTGGCCCCCATGTCCGCCATCTTCTCGGCGAAGGTGAGGTTTGCCGGGCTCGCATAGATGCAGCCGTCGATATGGCCCTGGACCACGTCGACGAGCTTTTCCGCACCCTGCTGCGCCGCCATCGCCGCGATGATGCGCATCGCCTGTTGCACGGCGATGCCGTCACGACCGTCGAGCATGGCGCGATCGTCGTCGGTGAGATCAAGCGCCGTCATTGCCGGCGGAGCGACCGGAATTGTCAGGCCATCGGCTTCGATTGCCGTATCGCTGATGCGCGCGGTCTTTGCCTGCGCCAGCGCCTTGAAGGCGTCGCGCGAAAGCCGAAGCACCGGCAGGGATTTTCCGAACATTTCGGCCGCGATCAGCGCGCCGAGCGTCAGCACGTCTTCCGCTTCCGAGAAGACCAGGGCCGCCGGCGCACGGCCGGTCAGCGCCATGTCGAGCAGCACGCCCGAACCGGTGCAGGAGCCGCGGCTCGACGGCATCATCAGGATGCCGTCGGTCAGACAGAGGCCGTGCAGCGGATGGTGCACGTCGATCACCCGACCCGTTGCCGGATCGACCCCGCCCCAGAAGCTCAGCGCCTCCTCCGTGTCGATGATGGGGCCATCGGCGGAGCCGGAAAGAATGCTGCGGGCAGAGATCGATTGGTTCATTTTACGACAAATCCATGAGCAAAGGGGTCGCGGTCATCGATGAAGATTGTGTTGATGCCGGTCATGCGGGCCCAGCCGGCAATCGACGGGATGATGGCGTCGCGGTCCGCGACCTTGGTCGCCGCCTCGACACGGCCCTTGAACAGCGAACCGATGATCGATTCATGCACGAACTCGTCACCGACCTTGAGCTTGCCCTTGGCGGCAAGCTGGGCCATGCGCGCCGACGTGCCGGTGCCGCAGGGCGAGCGGTCGATCGCCTTTTCGCCGTAAAAGACGGCGTTGCGCGCATGCGCTTCTGCCTGCGTTGGCTTGCCGGTCCACTGGATGTGGCTGAGGCCCTTGATTTCCGGGTGCTCCGGATGCACGAACTCGTATTTGGCGTTGAGCGCCGCGCGGAGCTTCGGGCTCCAGCCGACGAGTTCGCCGGCCGTATGGTCGGCCATGTCGCGAAAATTCTTCTGCGGTTCGACGATGGCGTAGAAGTTGCCGCCATAGGCGACGTCGACGACGATCTCGCCAAGACCCTCGACTTCAGCCGTCAGCCCCTCGGCGTAGAGGA
Organism: Ensifer sp. Root423; assembly: GCF_001426275.1. NCBI lineage: Bacteria > Pseudomonadati > Pseudomonadota > Alphaproteobacteria > Hyphomicrobiales > Rhizobiaceae > Ensifer > Ensifer sp. Root423. The sequence goes on from NZ_LMEG01000043.1 coordinate 24,506, forward strand.
AGCCCGGAACGTTGGTGAGGCGCACTTCTTCGACGAAGCGGCCTTCCTGGCGATAGGTGATGTCGACCTTGCCGGCCGGCGCGTCGATTGAAAGCTTGCCCGGTTCGCGCGGCGTGATCAGGCCGTTTTCGATCGCCATGGTGATGGTGCCGATCGTGCCGTGGCCGCACATCGGCAGGCAGCCCGACGTTTCGATGAAGAGCACGGCGACATCGCAGTCGGGCCGGGTCGGCGGATAGAGGATCGAGCCCGACATCATGTCGTGGCCGCGCGGCTCGAACATCAGGCCAGTGCGGATCCAGTCGAACTCGCGCAGGAAATGGGCCCGCTTCTCCAGCATGTTGGCGCCTTCGAGTCTTGGCCCGCCGCCGGAAACGAGGCGGACCGGATTGCCGCAGGTGTGGCCGTCGATGCAGGAGAAGGTGTGGTTGGCCATGGTCTAAACTCTGTCAGAAACGTTGGGGCGAGAAGGAACTGATATCGATCGCCGGCCGCCGGCCGGTGAGCAGGTCGGCAACGAGCCGTGCGGTGCCGGCCGATTGCGTGAGACCGAGATGGCCGTGGCCGAAGGCGTAGACGACGCGGCCGGTGGCGCGGGCGCGGCCGATCGCCGGAAGGCTGTCGGGCAGCGACGGGCGGAAGCCCATCCATTGCACGCCTCCCTCGCTCTTGAAGCCCGGCAGGAAGGCTTGCGCCTTCTTCAGCATGGCTTCCGAGCGGCGGAAGTTCGGCGGCAGCTTCAGCCCGCCGAGTTCGACGGCGCCGCCGACGCGGATACCGGTCGAAAGCCTGGTGACGACGAAGCCGTGTCCGCCGAAGGTTACCTGGGTGCGCAGATCGAAGGCATCCTGCGGCAGCGTGGTGTTGTAGCCGCGCTCGGTTTCGAGCGGGATACGCTCGCCGAGCGTACGGGCGACCTGGTGCGAGAACGCGCCGGCTGAAAGCACGACCTGTTCTGCCCGCCGCGTCTTGCCGTCGGCCGTCAGTTCGACGCCACCTTCGATCGGCTTCAGTGCCGTAACTTCGGCACGCTCGATCACACCTCCCTTGGCGCGGAAATGGTCTGCCAGCGCCAGCGTGTAGAGCTTGGGATCGGCGATGGAATACCAGCCGGGGGTAAAGGTGCCATGGGTGAAGCGCGATGCGAGACCAGGCTGGATCTCGGCCATCTCGGCCGCGCCCATGTGTCGGAACTCGATGCCGTGTTCGGCTCGCGCGGTCCAGCCGGGAAGAGAGGCCTTCAGCTCGGCTTCGCTTTCATAGACCTGCAGATTGCCTTCCTTGCGCAGCATCGGCAGGGTGCCGGTTTCGGCGAGGAAAGGCTCGAGCTCAGCCTTGGAGAGGTCCATCATCGCCGTCTGGGCGGTCGTCGAATGGGCCACGCGGCTTGCCGAGCAGGCGCGCCAGAAGCGGAACATCCACGGCGCGATCTGTGCCGCATAGGCCGGTGGCACGCTCAAGGGCCCAAGCGGGTCGAGCAGCCACTTCGGCGCCTTCTTCAGGATGCCGGGTGACGCGAGCGGCAGGATGTCGGTGAAGGCGAAGGCCCCGGCATTGCCCGCCGAGGCACCTGCTGCCGGGCCTTCCCGGTCGAGCACGGTGACGGAAAGTCCCCGTGCCTGGGCGGCGATCGCCGCAGAAAGGCCGACAACGCCGGCGCCGATGACGATGACGTCAGGCTGAACTGCATCCTTCATGATCGGCTCAGTGCGTCGCTGCGAGGAACTTTTGGAGTTCCGGATCCTTCGGCGCGCCGAAGAGCGCTTCCGGTGCGGCGATTTCCGCCATCACGCCCTTGTGGAAGAAGGCGACGCGGTCGGAAACTTCGCGGGCAAACTTCATTTCATGGGTGACGCAAATCATCGTCATGCCCTCGGAGGCCAGCATGCGCAGCGTGTCGAGCACTTCGCCGACGAGCTGCGGATCGAGCGCCGAGGTCACTTCGTCAAACAGCATGTATTCCGGCGACATTGCGAGTGCGCGGGCGATCGCCATGCGCTGCTGCTGGCCGCCCGACATGCGGGTTGGATAGACGCCGAGCTTCTCGCCGAGGCCGACGTGCGTGAGCTGCTTGACGGCGTTCTCCTCGGCCTTTTCCTTGGAGAGGCCGAGCACCTTGCGCGGCGCCAGCATGACGTTTTCAAGCACGGTCAGGTGCGGGAAAGCATTGAACTGCTGGAAGACGATGCCGAGCTTGCTGCGCAGCTTGTTGAGGTTTGTTGATTTCGCGTGGACCTCGGTGCCGTCGACGAGGATGCGGCCGGCATCGATCGGCTCGAGACCGTTGATGCAGGTCAGCAGGGTCGACTTGCCGGAACCGGAGCCGCCAATGATGGTCAGCACCTCGCCCTTGTTGACGGTGAGGTCGATGCCTTTGAGAACCTCCAGCGAGCCGAAGGATTTGCGAACGTTCTGGATCTCAATCATTGGACCACCGTTTTTCAAGGTAACCGCCGAGCCGGGCGATCGGGAAGCTGATAAGGAAGTAGATGGCGCCGCAGATCAGAAGGATCAGCAGCGGTTCCTGCAGGCGGGTGACGAGCACCTGCGAGGCGCGCAAGAGTTCGATCAGGCCGAGCCAGAGGACGAGTGCGGAGTCCTTCATGACGCCGAGCGTCAGGCCGATCCAGGACGGCAGCGAAACGCGGGTCGCAAGCGGCGCCACGATGTAGCGCATGTCCTGCCACCAGGTCATGCCGAGCGAGCGGGCGGCGCGGCGCGTCGTCGGTGGCACGGAAGAGATGCCGCCACGAACGATCTCAGTGCAATAGGCGGCCGTATAGAGCGACAGCACCACGCAGGAGGTCGTGAACGGTGCCCAGCCGAGCTTGGCGATCGCCTGGAAGGCATTGGCAAGAACCAGCTGGATCAGCAGCGGCACCGAACGGAAGATGTCGAGCACGAAGGTGAGCGGGGAGGCCCAATAGGGGCCGACCTGGTTGCGCACGACGCCGAAGATGATGCCGAGCACGGTGCCGGCGGTAACCGAGACGGCGGTGACCGCGAGCGTCATCAAGGCGCCCTGCAGCAGGAAGCCGAGATCAGCGAGGGTGAGGGCGGTATTGAACATCTCTCACCTCTCCTTAGTAGCGGAACATGCGCGCGGCGAGCAGGCGCGCGCCCAGCGTCACGGCCTTGGCGATCAGGTAGTAGATGATCGCCGCGATCGCGAAGAATTCGAAGGTGCGGAACGAACGGGCGTTCAGTTCCTGGGTGATGCCGGCAAGGTCGGTGTTCATGCCGACGGTAACGCCAAGCGAGGTCATCAGGATCGCCCAGACCATCTGGTTGGTGACGGGCAGGAAGGCGATGCGCAGCATCTGCGGCAGCACGATGTAGCGGAAGGCCTGCACCGGGGTCATGCCGAGCGAGCGGCCGGCCCGCGCCTGGGTATCGGGAATGGCCTTGAGGGCGCCGCGGAAGTTTTCGGCGAGATAACCGGCATTGTTGAAGGCGATCCCCGCGAGCAGCGCCGTATAGGGGCTCAGGTGGATACCGAAATTGCCGAGGCCGAAATGGGCCATGTAGATCTGGAACAGCGCCGGCGTGTTGCGGGCGATTTCGACCCAGGCGGTGGCAAAACCACCGAGGATGCGATTGCCCGACAGGCGGCAAGCCGTCAGCGCGAGCGCCAGTGCCAGGCCGATGACCATCGAGAGCAGAGCCACCTGCAGGGTGACCAGCGCTCCGTCGAGCATCTGTGGCAGGGCTTTCAGCGCCTGGTTCCAATGAAAGGTATAGCTGAACATGTTTCGTCTCACCTCTTCGGAAACGAATAGCGGCGCGAAGCTAAACTTCGCGCCGCCAGATAAACGGCATATTAGCGGTAAACGCCCTTAGCCGTAAGGTCCGGAAGTTCGCCGCCGACCCACTTTTCGTAAAGTTCAGCGTAGCGGCCGGTGCGGACCTGCTGGTTGATGAAGAGGTTGAGGAAGTTGATGAAGCCGTATTCTTCGCGGTTGGTGAAGAGCGCGACGTAGTCGGTGTCGAACGGAGCCTTGCCGACGACGGAGATGCCGGCGAACTTGCCGCCCTTCACGTTGGCCTGGGCGACGGTCGAGGTCGAAACCGTGGCGTCGATCTGGCCCTGGCTGAGCGCGAGGAAGACGTCCGCCTGGGTCTGGTACGGACGGAACTCACCGGCGCCCCATTCCTTGACCTGCTTTTCGAGAGCGATCGCTTCGAACGTGCCGGCGGTCGCGCCGACAACCTTGCCCTTCATGTCTTCGAAGGACTTGACGCCCGACTTCTCGTTGGCGGTGACAGCCATTTCGAAGGCGAAGTAGGGGATCGTCATGCCGACGGTCTTGGCGCGCTCAAGCGTGTCCGAGGTCGAGGCAACGCCGACGTCGACACGGCCCGACATCAGGGCGGGAATGCGCTCCGGGAACGGGGTCTCGACGATTTCGGCGGTGACGCCGAGTGCCTTGGCAAGGTCGTTGCAGTAGTCGACGTCGAAACCGATCGGGTTGTTGTTCTCGTCGCGAGAACCCATCGGCGGGAAGTCGAGCACGACTGCGCAACGCAGCGTACCCGAGCCGATGACGTCATCCAGCTTGTCGGCATGGGCCTGGCTGGTCAGAGCAGCGGCCGCAACGAGGCCGAGCGCGAGCACCGAAGTCTTCATTTTCTCTCTCCCTGAAATGAGTGCCGTTTGACGGCTGAGGCACTATTCCGTTTTAGAGAGCACAAATCAATAGAAAAATACAATTAGTATACAAAAAGTATAAGTTCATAACGCAGAACGCGCGCAGGCATCCCATTTGTTTCGTCAAATGGGATGCCTGCGCAGCGATCTGTCGTGTCTTGCGGCTGCGGGCGGCAGGCACCCGCAGCTGTCGGCGAGTGCCTTAGCCCTCGAAGTCTTCGGGCAGCAGGCCTTCCGGCATGTTCTGGTAGGCGACCGGGCGCAGGAAACGGCGGATCGACAGGGTACCGACGCTGGTTGCGCCGAAGTTGGTCGAGGCCGGATAGGGTCCGCCATGCACCATCGAATCCACCACCTCGACGCCGGTCGGAAAGCCGTTGACGAGCACCCGGCCTGCCTTGCGCTCAAGGATCGGGCGCAGACGACGGGCGGTCTCGAGATCGGTCGCATCCATGTGGATGGTGGTGGTCAGCTGTCCCTCGAAGCCGCGGGCAAGCTGTTCCATTTCAGAGGTCGAACCGACGCGAACGACGAGGCCGAGCGGACCGAACACCTCTTCGCCGAGCGCATGGTCGGCCAGGAACTGGTCGCCGGTCGTTTCGAACAGGTTCGGCGAGACCGAGCGGCCGGACGATTCGGTCGTCAGCAGCGGCTTCACGGTGTTGCGGCTTTCAAAGCGCGCCTGGCCCTCGTGATAGGCCTTGGCAATGCCGTCCGTCAGCATCGTCTGCGGCGCGACCTTGCCGAGCGCTTCGACGGCGGCCGTGGTGAAGCGATCGGCGTCAGCACCTTCGACAACAACGGCGATGCCGGGGTTGGTGCAGAACTGGCCGGCACCCATGGTCAGCGAACCGGCCCAACCCTGGCCGAGTGTCTCGGCGCGTGCCTTCAGTGCTTCCGGCAGCAGGAACATCGGGTTGACCGAGCCGAGCTCGCCGAAGAACGGTATCGGCTCCGGACGTGCGGCGCAGAGATTGAAGAGCGCGCGGCCACCGGCGAGCGAGCCGGTGAAGCCGACGGCCTTGATCAGCGGATGCTGGACAAGTGCTTCGCCGACCTGGCGGTTGCCGCCCTGGATCAGCGAGAAGACGCCCGGGTGAACGCCGGTCTTGCGGATCGCGGCCTCGACGGCCTGCGCAACGATCTCACCGGTGCCCGGATGGGCCGAGTGGCCCTTGACGACCACGGGGCAGCCGGCAGCAAGGGCTGCAGCCGTGTCGCCGCCGGCGGTCGAGAAGGCCAGCGGGAAGTTCGAGGCGCCGAAGACGGCGACCGGGCCGATCGGGCGCTGGATAAGGCGGATTTCCGGGCGCGGCGCTGGCTGACGCTCGGGCAGGGCCGCATCGAAACGGCGGTCGAGATATTCACCCTTTTCGATGTGGTCCGCAAAGAGACGGAGTTGGCCGGTAGTGCGGCCGCGTTCGCCCTGCAGGCGCGCTTCCGGCAGGCCGGTTTCCTGGGTGCCAATTTCGGTGATCGCTTCGGCGCGTGCCTCGATCTCGTCGGCGATGGCGCGCAGGAAGGCGGCGCGCTCGGTCCGGGTCGAATAGCCATAGCTCAGGAAGGCTTCTTCGGCAGCTTCAGCTGCGCGGTTGACCAGTTCCACGGTGCCGGTGGCGAACTGATGGACCGGACCGTGGGCGGGTGCCGATGCGAAGGTGCCCGCGCCGTCGAGCCATTCGCCGGCGACAAGGTGTTTTCCTTTGGGGGTGAAGGCCATCTGCCGATCCTTTCGTTCGATCCCGGATTGCCTTTTCTGGCAGAGGGGATCATGGCTGAATTGCACTTGTCGGATCTTTGTATACTATATGTATGCAGAACATCAATCGCCTGACTGGCCCTTCCGGATCAGGCGCAGCATTTGAGAGGGAGAGAGATGAGCGAAACCAACACCCTGACGATCGCAGCACTTTTCGAGCGCGTCGAGGCGATCTTCCTGAAGGCGGGGCTCAACGCCATTCAGGCCGGTGCACTGGCCCGCGTGATCGTCGCCGGCGAGCGGGATGCCTGCAAGTCGCATGGCATCTACCGCATCGAAGGAGCGCTTCGCACCGTCAAGGCGGGCAAGGTGAAGCCGGATGCAACACCGGAGCTCGAAGCGGGCGAAGGTTCCGCTATCGTCAAGGTCAACGCCAAGGGCGGTTTTGCCAATCCCGCCTTCGAGCTCGGCCTGCCGGTTCTCGCCGAACGCGCTCGCTCGCTGGGCATCGCCGCGCTCGTCATCAATGATTGCACCCATTTTTCGGCGCTCTGGCCTGAGGTCGAAGGCCTGACCGGCGAGGGACTTGCCGGCCTCGTCATGTGCCCGAGCTATGCGACCGTTGCGCCGACCGGCGGCAACAAGCCGCTGCTCGGCACCAACCCCTTCGCCTTCGGCTGGCCGCGCGAAAACAAGCCGCCTTACGTCTTCGACTTCGCCACCTCGGTTGCCGCCCGCGGTGAGATCGAACTGCACCGCCGTGCCGGCAAGCCCTTGCCGGAGGGCTGGGCGATCGATGCCGAAGGCAATCCGACGACCGATCCGGAAGCAGCGCTTGCCGGCGCCATGCTGCCCTTCGGTGGCCACAAGGGCTCGGCGATCGGCACCATGGTCGAGCTTCTCGCCGGCATCATGATCGGCGACCTGACGAGCCCGGAAGTGCTCGACTATCTCGGCACCACGACGCTTGCACCGTTCCACGGCGAACTGATCGTCGCCTTCTCGCCGGAGAAATTTGCAGCCGGACGCCCGGGCAATCCCTTCGCCCGTGCGGAAGTGCTGTTTGAGGCGATCGTCGGCCAGGGTGCCCGCCTGCCGTCGCAGCGTCGCTTCGTGGCGCGCGCCAAGTCGGAAGCCGAAGGTGTCGTTCTCAACACGGCTGAAATCGAGCAGCTCGAGCGGCTGCTTGCTCTTGGACTGGACGCCGTCGCGTAAGCGACGGCTAACCTTTTCGTCGGTCATCGACCCGTCGAGACTGCCAAACGAAAAAGGCCCTCCAACCGGAGGGCCTTTTCTATTTGAGTGCCGATCGAGCGATCAGGCCTTGTACTTCTGCACCGCGCCCGGGAGCTTGCTCCACTCGGCGTACCAGCTGTTGAACAGCTTGAACTGGGCTTCGACGTAGCCGCGCTGGCTGTCGGAGAGAACGTCGCTCTCGTTGAAGTGCAGCGTGTATTCCTTGTCGCCCTTCAGCACCATCATATGCTTGAAGTAGAGAACGAGGTCCGGACCTTCGTCGAAGGACGAGAGAACGGCGAGCGCCTGTTCCAGTTCCAGTGCGCGCAGACGTGCGTCGACGTCGCCTTCGGCGGCGGCACGCGACAGGTTGCACATGTGGATGACTTCCTTCGGCAGAACGCAGCCGATGCCGGTGATGGCACCGGTTGCGCCGCAGTTGACGAAGCCGTGGAAAACGGCCGTGTCGACACCGATCATCAGCGAGACGCCATCGTCACGGCTGGTGATGTTCTCGGCCGCATAGCGCATGTCGGCAGCGCCGCCGAATTCCTTGAAGCCGACGAGGTTCGGATGTTCGGCGCGCAGCGCGAAGAATAGGTCGGCGCGGGTGGCGAAGCCGTAGTACGGGCTGTTGTAGATGACAGCCGGCAGGCTCGGGGCGGCCGAGAGAATGGCCTTGAAGTGGTTCTTCTGGGCAGCGACAACCGAGCCGCGCGAAAGCACGCGCGGGATGACCATCAGGCCCTGGGCGCCGACCTTCTCGGCATGTGCCGCGTGAGCGACGGCCGAAGCAGTGTTGACGGCGCCGGTGCCGACGATAACCGGAATGCCGGCCTTGACGAGGCGCTCGACGCCTTCCATGCGCTGTTCGTCGGTCAGGAGCGGCCAGTCACCCATCGAGCCGCAGTAGACGACGGCGGACATGCCTTGAGCGATCAGCTCCTTGCCCTTGCGCACCAGCGCGTCGAAATCGGGGGTGCGGTCTTCCTTGCAGGGGGTCATCAGCGCCGGGATGACGCCGGTGAAAATCTGAGCCTTCATCTGAAACTCCTCTCGGCTTTGTCTTCAGGGCAGCGGCGCACCTGCGCCCTTGCCTTTGATCCAGACAATAGCTGTTTGTATTTTATTTGTCGACAAGAAAAATACAAAGCTCGCTACAAAGCGATATCGAGCTTGTTGTTGCGGGCAAAAAGCTTCTGCACCTGCTCGACGATCTGCTCAGCATGCGCCTTGCCCAGCCGATCCGCAGCCTCGACGTCGCGCGCGGCGATCGCGGCGATCATGGCCGCATGCTCGTCGACGAAGCGCTGGGGGAACTGCTCATCATAGGACTGATAATAGAGACGGAGAATGCGCCGCCCTTCGTCCAGCAGCCGGCGGAACAGGCTGGTGAAATAGGGGTTGCGTCCGCTTTCCGCGATTGCCGCATGGAAGGCGGCGTTGGTGGCGATCATCGTGAGCGGGTCGCGCGTCTGCACGGCTGCCGCATAGTCTTCGTGGAAGCCACGAATGATCGCCAGGTCTTCCGGGCGGTGGTTCTGCGCCGCAAGCCGCGTGGTGACGCGGTACATCAGCACCAGAGCGTCGAAGAACGGATTGAGATTGAGGAAGTCGATGTTCGCGACCATCGTCGAGCGGTTCGGCAGCGTGTCGATCAGCCCTTCGCCGGCAAGACGCACCAGCGCCTCGCGGATCGGCGTGCGCGACATCTTCAGCCGCTCGGCAAGCTGCACTTCGTCGATCGGGCTGCCCGGCGGCAGCACCAGGTCGAGGATCTCGTCGCGCAAGAGGTCATAGACCATCTTTACGCCGGAGCCGCGCTTACGCTCCGGGATGGGGCTGTTGTCGGTGTCGATATCGGTCATGTCAGATTCCTTTGTCGACAAAAGAAATACTTGTCTCTGTCGCCGGGATCAACAGTTTCTGCTGCCGTCATTGCGCGAAGCTGTTATCCGCATCTGCGTGCACAGGTTGTTGTGGCGACCCATGCGTTTCCCACATGGGAGCGCTGAGTTTTGAGCGCTGCAACTTACGGAAAGCCTGAGATATAAGGTGTTCATCGAAGCGAAACGAGGCGCCACGGACTGGCAGCCAGGCTTCGAAAGCCCATTGAAAGGGGGATCAAATGAACATCGCACGCTCCAGCGAACTTCGCGACCTCGGCATCGAACGCGCCGACATCGACCGCGTCGCACGTACGGCCTTCGCCCGCTAAGGCGATCTTAAAGACTGAATAATTGCCAAGCGCCTGCATCTGCTGCGGGCGCTTTTGTTTTTTGGCGCCTTCATTGCGCCATTGTCGTCCCACACATCGCTGGCACTGCGATTTGATTAATCGACTACTCCATTAATTGCGCCGCTTGCCGCCGACAGGCGCGGTGTTCGTTCAAGAGACTGAGTGCCATGCCGCCGTTTTCCCCTGAGATTACCGATTTCTGGAACGCGTCCTTTGCGGGCGATGTTCTCGCAAGCGCGGATCGGTTTACCGTCGTGGTCAATCCCGACCTCGACGAGGACAGCCCGGCCATGGTGCTGCACACTGCTGAAAACGGCGTGATCGTGGCCCTGTCCCCGGCGCTCGGCGCCGCGCTGTCGTCGGCGGCGGGGCAGGTGCTCACCGAAGCGACCCTTCGCCAAGGGCTGTGCGATGCCGGCATCGTCCTGAACGGTGCTGACAAGCTCTTCTACTTCACCGAAGCGGATAAGGCTGTGCTGTTGCGGGAGAATTCGAGCGACCATGTGCGCGCGCTCACGGCGAAGGATGCGGCCGCGTTCGCCCTGTTCCAGGGCTCCGCCTCGGAAGAGGATCTCGATGCAGCCTATGTCGAACGGGATCACTGGTTGGTCTACGGAGCCTTCGATGGTGACAGACTGGTCTGTGCCGCGAGCATGTATCCCTGGCAGGAGCGGCAGATCGCCGATCTCGGCGTGCTGACGCTTGTGTCCGATAGGGGTAAGGGCCACGCCCGCAAGGTCGTGCGCGCAATCAGCAGGGCCGCCCTCGAAAAGGGCTACCAACCGCAATATCGCTGCCAACTCGACAACCACGCGTCGGTGGCGCTTGCGGGAGCCGTAGGCGTGACGCTTTTTGGTCAATGGGAAGCGCCCTCCGAAGACGGCTGAGACGCGGCTTGACGGTATGCCCGGTCGTCAAAACGATGCTGACAGAATCTGGCAGGGGTCGCGCGTAAAGTGGTCCCAGGATAAGAGATCGAGGGATTGCAGATGTCGGCGCAGGATATGTTTCAGATGGGTGCAGCAAACAGGTCGGGCGAGCGCAATTTCTGGATCGGCGCGGTTTCCGGCGATGACCTGCAGCATGCTGCGGAAGACGGCTTCTCTCGCTTTGGCTACGGCTACGGCAATGTCCAGGCGATGACGCGCATGAAGGCGGGTGACGGCTTCATCGGTTATGCGCCCAACGCCGCCTTCAATGGCAGGGCGGGGCTTGCCTGTTTTGCCGCCATCGGTGTCGTCAAGGAGCGCCCGCCCTACTTCTTTGCCATGGGCGGTGTCGCCCCGCATCGTGGCGACATCGACTGGGCCGACAGCATGGAGGCGCCGGTTCGGCCGTGGCTCGACAGCCTGGAATTTGCCGAAGGCAACCGTAACTGGGACCAGAAGCTTCGTCTTGGTCATCTTGCCATCAGCGAGCGTGACTTCCGCGTGATCGCGCGGGCCATGCATGCAGACCTCGGCATGGTTTTCCCGAGGGTGCCGGCCTTTCGCCAGCAGCTCGCCGGCTGATCGTTCGCGTCCTCAACCGGGCAGCAGCACCGTTGCGTCCTCCGCCGTGTCGACCGCTTGCTCCACCGAGCCGGCGGCGATGCTGGCATACATGCCGGTGGTTCTGAATTCCGTCGGGCTCAGACCGAAGGAGCGGCGGAACACCTTGGCGAAATAGTTGGGGTCTTCGAAGCCCGAGAGAATGGCCACTTCCTTGACCGGAAGGCTTGCGGTTTTCGTCAGCAGTTTTACCGCGCGCTGCAGGCGCTTCTGCAGCACATATTCGGCCGGCGCCATGCCTTCGCTGGCGGCGAAGACGCGCGAGAAATGCGCCCGGCTCAATCCCGACACGCGCGCCAGTTCCTCCACCGGAAGCGGGTTCTGCAGGTTGTTCATGATGTGGTCGACGACGCGGTGCATCGTCCTGTGTTCATGGCTGAACACCGGGTGCGAGCCGAAGACGTCGTCGTAGAGTGCCATCGCCGCCTCGTAGGCAATCGCCGAGGCTCTGCCTGGCGTCTCGCCGCCGCGGATCAGCCGCAGACTGCAGTCGGCCAGATGCTCGATCGTTTCCGGTTGCAGCTTCAATACCGGACCGGTGACGGCGAGCAGGGCGCGGTGGATGCGCAGCGCCTCGTCGCCGTTCATCGAGATCCAGAAGAACTCCCAGCGCCCGCCGTCTTCCAGCCAGTAGCGATGATTGTGCGGCACGAGCAGGAGCAGCGTCTCGCCCTCGCGCACCCGATAGCTGCGGTTTTCGTATCGCAGGTTTCCGGCACCCGCGATCGTATGCTGGAGCACGGTAAAGGGCGTGTTTCCGCGCTTTCTGCCGTCCCAGTCATAGGTCGCATTGTTGCGGATTTCATAGCCGGTGCTGGTCGGCATCGCGTGCAGGCTCTGGCGTCCCCGCGGCAGCGAAACGGTGCGCATAACCGGGCCGTTGTCGATCAATTCTTGCAGCATAAAATTACCCATGAAAGCACAATACCGCTCTGGCGGGGTCGGCGATTATACACATAATGACCACCAACAGCGCAACAGGCGGTGCTTTTGGCCCGTAAGAAATGAGGGGATGCATCGAAGTTGCGCGCAGAGACGGTGAAAAACCGTGAATTGATTTTACCCTTTGTCAGAGATGCATGCAGTGCATGAGGAGTGAGGGCATGGCAACATTCAAGATCGCCATTATCGGCGCCGGCAGCATAGGCTTCACCAAGAAGCTCTTCACCGACATTCTCGCCGTGCCGGAATTGCGCGACATCGAGGTTGCGCTGACAGATCTCAGCGCCCCCAATCTGGAGATGATCAAGGCGATCCTCGACCGGATTGTCGAAGTCAACCGCCTGCCGACGAAGGTCACGGCAACCACCGACCGGCTGAAAGCGCTCGAAGGCGCCCGCTACATCATCAGCTGCGTCCGTGTCGGCGGGCTCGAAGCCTATGCCGACGACATCCGCATCCCCCTTAAATATGGCGTCGACCAATGCGTCGGCGATACGATCTGCGCCGGCGGCATCCTCTACGGCCAGCGCAACGTCCCCGTCATCCTCGACTTCTGCCGGGATATCCGCGCGGTCGCCGAACCGGGTGCCAAGTTCCTGAACTATGCCAACCCGATGGCGATGAACACCTGGGCGGCGATCGAATACGGCAAGGTCGATACGGTCGGGCTCTGCCACGGTGTTCAGCACGGCGGCGAGCAGATCGCCGAAATCTTGGGAGCCGGCGAGGGCGAACTCGACTACATCTGCTCGGGTATCAACCATCAGACCTGGTTCGTCGACGTGAGGCTGAAGGGCCGCAGGATCGGCAAGGACGAGTTGGTTGCGGCCTTCGAGGCGCACCCGGTGTTCTCCAAGCAGGAGAAGCTCCGCATCGACGTGCTGAAGCGGTTCGGCGTCTATTCGACCGAGAGCAACGGCCATCTCTCCGAATATCTTCCCTGGTATCGCAAGCGCCCGGAGGAAATTACCCGCTGGATCGATATGTCCGACTGGATTCACGGCGAGACCGGCGGCTATCTCAGGCATTCGACCGAGACGCGCAACTGGTTCGAAACCGAGTTTCCGCAGTTCCTCGAAGCAGCCGGCCGGCCGCTCGACCATCAGAAGCGCTCGAACGAACATGCGAGCCATATTCTCGAGGCCCTGGAAACGGGCCGGGTCTATCGCGGCCATTTCAACGTCAAGAACGATGGCGTGATCACCAACCTGCCTGCCGACGCCATCATCGAATCCCCCGGCTTCGTCGATCGCTTCGGCATCAACATGGTCTCGGGCATCACCCTTCCCGAGGCCTGTGCCGCCACCTGCCTTTCCTCGATCAACGTCCAGCGCATGTCGGTCCATGCGGCCGTGACCGGCGATCTCGATCTTCTAAAGCTGGCGATGCTGCATGATCCGCTGGTCGGCGCCATCTGCACACCGGAGGAGGTTTGGCAGATGGTCGACGAGATGGTGGTCGCTCAAAGCCAGTGGCTGCCGCAATACGCCCATGCCATCGACGGCGCCAAGGAGCGACTTGGCCGCGCAACCGTCAAGACGCGCGAGTGGAATGGCGCTGCGCGGCGTGAGGTGCGTTCGCTCGACGAGTTGCGCGCCGAGCGTCAGGTCCGCGCCGCCGGCTGATCGATTGCAGCGCTGCTTCCGTGAGGAGACGTGGGCAGCGCTGCCTGAAGCGCAGACTTTTCAAGGAGGAGGCCGCGTCCCGGCGCGGCAAAGAGGGAGAATCTAAGCCAATGACCAGCCACAGACTGATGAAAATGGCGAGCCTGCTGCTTGTCGGCATCTCGACCTTTGCCTTGGAGGCGACCGCTTCCGAGCCGACCGTCGTGCCCCAGCAGCCGGCCTTTCCGGCCGAGGGCAAGATCACCTATGTGCCGCGCGACTCGATCGCCGAGTTCAAGGCGCTGCCGGAATACAAGGAACCGGCCTGGGTTACCGAGAAATACGTCAAGACCGGCAAGCTGCCGCCGGTCGCCGAACGGCTGCCGAAGGAGCCGATGGTCTTCAAGACCGGCAACATGCCTGATGGCGTCGGTGTCTATGGCGACACGCTGCGCCACGTCATCGGCGGTCGTCCCGAGGGCTGGAACTATTCAGCCGGCCAGAGCCAGGGGTGGGGGGGCATCGATATCGGCATGTCCGAATGCCTGACGCGTACGGCGCCGCTCTTCCAGGTGGAAGCGAAGGACGTCGAGCCTCTGCCGAACCTTGCCAAGAGCTGGGACTGGTCTTCTGACGGCCACAAGCTGACGATGCATCTGGTCGAGGGCGCCAAGTGGTCGGATGGCGACCTCTTCGATGCCGACGACGTAATGTTCTACTGGGAAGACAACGTGCTCGACCCGAGCGTGACGCCGCTGAACGGCGCGACGCCGGAGACCTTCGGCGCCGGCACGACGCTGAAGAAGATCGACCAGTATACGGTCGAGTGGACCTTCAAGGAGGCTTTCCCGCGCCAGCATCTCTATGCCATGGCCTATGGCACCTTCTGCCCCGGCCCGTCGCATATTCTCAAGGCCAAGCATCCGAAATACGCCGGTACCACCTACGACCAGTACAAGAATGCCTTCCCGCCCGAGTACATGAACATCCCGGTCATGGGTGCCTGGGTCCCTGTCGCCTATCGCCCCGACGATATCATCGTGCTGCGCCGGAACCCGTACTATTGGAAGGTCGATGAGGCCGGCAACCAGCTGCCCTACATCAACGAGCTGCACTACAAGCTCTCGACCTGGGCCGACCGCGACGTACAGGCGATTGCAGGTTCCGCCGATCTCTCGAACCTCGAGCAGCCGGAAAACTTCGTGGAGTCGCTGAAGCGCGCCGCCCAGGATACGGCCCCCGCCCGGCTTGCCTTCGGCCCGCGCCTCATCGGCTACAATCTGCACATGAACTTCTCGGCCAATGGCTGGGGGGAGCCGGACGAACGCGCCCAGGCCGTGCGTGAACTCAACCGCAACGAGGATTTCCGCAAGGCGGTGACCATGGCGGTCGACCGCAAGAAGCTCGGCGAGGCGCTCGTAAAGGGCCCCTTCACCGCGATCTATCCCGGCGGGCTTTCCTCCGGCACCAGCTTCTACGACCGGGAATCGACCGTCTACTATCCCTTCGACCTCGATGGCGCCAAGGCTCTGCTCGAAAAGGCGGGGCTGAAGGACACCGACGGCAACGGCTTCGTCAACTTCGCGGACGGCAAGGCCGGCGGTAAGGACGTGGAGATCGTGCTTCTGATCGACAACAGCTATGCGACCGACCGCAACCTGGCCGAGGGTCTTATCGGCCAGATGGAAAAGCTCGGCCTCCGGGTGGTTCTGAACTCGCTGGACGGCAAGCAGCGGGACGCGACCAATTACGCCGGCAAGTTCGACTGGATGGTTCACCGCAACGCCGCCGAATATGCCTCCGTCGTGCAGAACACGCCGCAGCTGGCGGCCGCCGGTCCGCGCACCAGCTGGCACCACCGTGCACCGGAAGGCGGTCAGCTTGACCTGATGCCCTTCGAACAGGAACTCGTCGACATCATCAACAAGTTCATCGCCACCAACGACAATGCCGAGCGCGCGAACTTGATGAAGCAGTACCAGAAGGTCGCGACGACGAACCTCGATACAGTCGGCCTTACCGAATATCCGGGCGCGTTGATCATCAACAAGCGCTTCGCCAACGTGCCGACAGGAGCGCCGATCTTCATGTTCAACTGGGCCGAGGACACGATCATGCGCGAGCGTCTCTTTGTCCCCGCCGACAAGCAGGGTGACTTCGAGCTCTTCGCCGAGCAGCTCCCGGGCAAGCCCGGCGAGAAGAGCCTGAGCAACTGATCGAAGGCCGCCCCTCCGGCCCCAAGCCGGAGGGGCGGCGCCTCATCTTAACCGACAGAAGGAAACGGCATGTTCAGGTTTCTGCTTGTCCGCATCGCCTCTGCCATTCCGGTGCTGCTTGTCTTGAGCGTGGCGACCTTCGCCATCATCCAGGCGCCGCCCGGAGACTACAGCGATTACATCCGCTCGCAGCTGATCAACCAGGGTGGCGCATCCTATGAGGAAGCCGAAGCCCAGGCGCAGGCCTATCGCAAGGAGCATGGCCTCGATAAGCCGCTGCCGGTTCAATACGTCAACTGGATGACCGGCATCCTGACGCGCGGCGATTTCGGCCACAGCCTCTATTACAACAAGCCTGTTGCCGATGTCGTCGGCGAACGCCTGCCGCGCACGCTGGCATTGGCGCTCGTCTGCCACATCCTGGCGTCCATCATCGGCATATCCTTCGGTATCATCGCCGCGACACGGCAGTATTCCTGGATCGACAGCCTGCTTTCGACGGTGGCCTTCCTCGGCATGACGGTGCCCCGCTTCCTGATGGCGCTGATCATCGTCTACATCCTCGTCTTCCATTTCAATGTGAGCGAAATCAACAGCTTCCACTCGGCCCGTTATGGCGGTGCGCCCTGGTCCTGGGACAAATTCGTCGACCTCGTCAAACATGTCTGGCCGGTCGTGGCGATCGCCACTTTCGGCGGCCTCGCCTACAATATGCGGGTGATGCGCGGCAATCTGCTCGACACGCTGAACGCGCAATATGTCGAAACCGCCCGGGCGAAGGGCCTGAGCGAAGGCGCGGTGGTCATGCGCCATGCGGTGCCGAATGCCCTGCATCCGCTGATCATGTATCAGGGCGTTGTGCTGCCCTACATGCTGACCGGCGAGATCGAGACGGCGATCATCTTCGCGCTGCCGACCGTCGGTCCGGCTATCGTCGGCTCCATGTGGGTGGGCGACGTCTATGTCACCGCCACCTTCATGCTGGTTCTGTCGGCGACCCTTATCCTCGGCAACATCATCGCCGACATGCTGTTGGCCGCACTCGATCCGCGCGTGCGTCTCGGAGGAGCCCCGGCATGACCGTCGAGATGCAAACAACCCTTTCGCTCGTCGTCGAACCCAAGAACGAGCAGCACAACGAAAGCTATCCTGCGCTCGTCTGGCGCCGGCTGAAGCGCTCCTGGACCGGCATGCTCGGCCTCGTGCTCGTTGGCCTGTTGCTCTTCATGGCTATTTTTGCGGACTTCCTGTCGCCGGTCGATCCGAAGGCCACGGGCGTCGCCTTTGCGCCGCCGCAGGCGATCAGCTTTACCGACAAGGACGGCAACCTCGTTTTCTCGCCGCGCAGCTATCCGCTCAGCGAAGGTACGGAACTCGACCCGATCACCTTTCAGCCGATCATCGGCCCCGACTACGACAATCCGCAGATCCTTGGCTTCTTCGTCAAGGGCGCGCCCTACAGTCTCTTCGGCCTGATCCCGGCCGAGCGCCATTTCTTTGGCGCGGTCGATGGCTCGCCGGTGCATCTGCTCGGTACCGACAAGTTTGGCCGCGACGTGCTGTCACGCATTCTCGTCGGCTCGCGCATCTCGTTGATGATCGCCCTCATCGTCGTCTCGATCGTCACCGTCGTCGGCACGACCGTCGGAATGGCGTCGGGCTATTTCGGCGGGCGCTTCGACGTCTGGACACAGCGCTTCGTCGAACTGGTGCTCGCCTTCCCGCAATTGCCGCTCTATCTGGCGCTGACCTCGCTGATCCCGGTGACGGCACCCACCAATGTCTTCCTCGCCTTCGTCATCATCGTCATGTCGGCGCTCGGCTGGGCGCAGATGTCGCGCGAGGTGCGCGGTAAGACGCTGGCGCTTGCCCGCATCGACTATGTGCGGGCGGCGATCGCCGTCGGCGCCAGCGACCGGCGCATCATCTTCCAGCACATCCTGCCGAACGTGATGAGCCATGTGATCGTCGCCGTCACGCTGTCGATCCCGCAGGTGGTGCTGCTTGAATCCTTCCTCGGGTTCCTGGGGTTTGCGGTCAAGCCGCCGCTCATTTCCTGGGGGCTGATGCTGCAGGATACCTCCACCTATTCCGTCATCGGGTCCTATCCCTGGATCCTGTCGCCCGTGGCCTTCGTGCTTGTCACGGTCTTCGCCTTCAATGCGCTTGGCGACGGCCTGCGCGACGCCATCGATCCCTATTGAGGAGGACGCATCATGACAGAGACAATCGACGTCCTCACTGCCGCGCCCTTTGAGCGCAGGGACCTTGCCGAACGCGATGGCCGGCCGGTCATCGACGCCCGCAATGTCGCGGTTCGATTCAAGGTCGAACATGGCACGGTGGAGGCGGTGAAGGATGTTTCCTTCCAGCTCTACCGCGGCGAGACCATCGCCATCGTCGGCGAGTCCGGCTCGGGCAAGTCGGTTACCGCGCGCTGCGTCATGGGGCTGCTCTCCAAGCGCGCCACGATCGCCCCCCAATCGCGCATCGACTATGACGGCAAGGACGTGCTGAAATTCTCGCCGCGTGAGCGGCGCGGTTTGCGTGGCAATCGCCTTGCGATGATCTTCCAGGAGCCGATGAGTTCGCTCAATCCGGTCTACACGGTCGGCACGCAGATCATCGAGGCGATCCGGGCGCATCGCAGGATAAGCCGACGCGCCGCGACCGAGCGGGCGCTGGAGCTCCTGCGCCACGTGCGGATCCCGGACCCGGAGCTTCGGATCAATCAGTATCCACACCAGCTCTCCGGCGGCCAGCGCCAGCGGGTGATGATCGCGATGGCACTCGCCAACGATCCGGATGTGCTGATCGCCGACGAGCCGACGACGGCGCTCGACGTCACCGTCCAGGCGCAGATCCTCAACCTCATCCGAGACCTGCAGCGCGAGCTCGGCATGGCGGTGATCCTGATCACCCACGACCTGACGGTGGTTCGGCAGTTCTCGGACTACGTCTACGTCATGCAGTACGGCGAGGTGAAGGAGCACAACACCACGGCCGGGCTCTTCGCCAACCCGTTGCATGCCTATACCAAACGGCTGCTCTCGTCGGAGCCGTCGGGTGCGGCTAAAACGCTACCGGACAACGCCCCGATCATGCTCGACGGGCGGGACGTGAAGGTCTCCTTCATGCTGAAGAAGGGCGGTCTTTTCCGCTCGCAGTTTTCTGAGTTGGTCGCGGTCGACAAGCTCAGCCTTAATCTGCGCAAGCACGAAACGCTGGGGCTCGTCGGCGAATCCGGATCGGGCAAGACGACCTTCGGCCAGGCGCTGATCCGCCTGCTCAACCCCGATGGCGGCGAGATCTACTTCGACGGCATCCCGATCCACGACAAGGACCGGACCCAGATGCGGCCTCTGCGCTCGCGCATCCAGATCGTCTTTCAGGACCCCTTCGCCTCGCTCAACCCGCGCATGTCGATCGGCCAGATCATCGAGGAGGGGCTGGTCGTCAACGGCATCGGTGAGAACCGCAAGGACCGGCTCGACCGGGTGGTGGATGCGCTTAACGCCGCAGGCATGCCGGGCAACATCCTGTCGCGCTTTCCGCATGAGTTCTCCGGCGGCCAGCGCCAGCGCATTGCGATCGCCCGGGCCATCGCGCTTGAGCCTGAATTCATCCTGCTCGACGAGCCGACTTCGGCGCTCGATCTCTCGGTCCAGGCCCAGATCATCGAACTGCTGCGCAAGCTGCAGGACGAGCGGGGCTTGAGCTACCTCTTCATCTCCCATGACCTCAAGGTCGTGCGCGCGCTCTGCCATCGGGTGGTGGTGATGCAGCACGGCAGAATAGTCGAGGAGGGGCCGGTGAGCGAAATTCTGTCCAATCCCAAGACCGCCTACACCGAAAGGCTCGTGAGAGCCGCCTTCGATGTGGCAGCATGACCGCTAGAATTGAGAGGCAATCCATGACCAGACAACCCAAGATCACCTTCATCGGCGCCGGCTCCACCGTCTTCATGAAGAACATCATCGGCGACGTACTGCAGCGTCCGGCGCTGTCGGCCGCGACGATCGCGCTGATGGACGTGAACCCCGAGCGCCTCGGCGAAAGCGAGGTCGTCGCCGGCAAGCTGGTGCGCACGCTCGGCGTCAAGGCTGATATCGAGACCCATTCCAACCAGAAAAAGGCGCTGGAGGGTGCGGACTTCGTCGTCGTCGCCTTCCAGATCGGCGGCTTTGAGCCCTGCACGGTCACCGATTTCGAGGTGCCGAAGAAGTACGGCCTGCGCCAGACCATTGCCGATACGCTCGGCGTCGGCGGCATCATGCGCGGCCTTCGCACCGTGCCGCATCTCTGGAAGATCTGCGAGGACATGCTGCAGGTCTGCCCGAACGCGATCCTGCTGCAATACGTCAACCCGATGGCGATCAACACCTGGGCGATCTCCGAGAAGTATCCGACGATCCGTCAGGTCGGCCTTTGCCATTCCGTCCAGGGCACGGCCTACGAGCTTTCACGCGATCTCGACATCCCGGTTTCGGAGATCCGCTACCGCGCCGCCGGCATCAACCACATGGCCTTCTTCCTCAAGTTCGAACACAAACAGGCCGACGGCAGCTTCCGCGATCTCTATCCGGATCTGGTGCGCGGCTACCGCGAAGGCCGCTTCCCCAAGCCCAGCCACTGGAACCCGCGCTGCCCCAACAAGGTGCGCTACGAGATGCTGACGCGGCTCGGCTATTTCGTCACCGAAAGCTCCGAGCATTTCGCCGAGTACACGCCCTATTTCATCAAGGACGGCCGTCCCGACCTGATCGAGAAGTTCGGCATCCCGCTCGACGAGTACCCGAAGCGCTGCGTCGAGCAGATCGAGCGCTGGAAGGGGCAGGCGGCTGCCTTCAAGGAAGCCGAGACGATCGAAGTGGCCGAGAGCCACGAATACGCGTCTTCGATCATGAACTCGGTCTGGACCGGCGAACCCTCCGTCATCTACGGCAACCTCAGGAACAACGGCTGCATCACCTCGCTGCCGGAAAATTGCGCCGCTGAAGTTCCCTGCCTGGTCGATGCCTCCGGTATCCAGCCGACCTTCATCGGCGATCTGCCGCCGCAGCTGACGGCGCTGATCCGCACCAACATCAACGTGCAGGAGCTGACGGTTCAGGCGCTCATGACCGAGAACCGTGAGCATCTCTACCACGCCGCAATGATGGATCCGCACACGGCGGCCGAACTCGATCTCGACCAGATCTGGTCGCTCGTCGACGACCTGCTCGTCGCGCATCGTGACTGGATCCCGGAATGGGCGCGCGTGTCGAAAAAGGTCCAGGCAGCCTGACTTTTTCTCCCGGTCAGGCCGCGTCGAGCCCCGGAACCGCATGTCGTCTTTCCCCCATGTCCTAGCCGATTTACGGGGCAAGACCGACAGAGCCGGTTCCGGGGCTTGTTCTTCTCAAGCTGTTACGGCTGCCGCCAGCGGCAGCACGATCCGCATGCAGGCGCCGCCGGACGCCGAGCGGGAGACGTCGACGTAGCCGCCATGCAGGTGCACGATCTTCTGCACGAGGTTGAGGCCGAGGCCCGCGCCCTTGCCGTCCTTGCGCAGCCGCTGAAACGGCTCGAAGATCCGGTCGGTTTCGCTGCGCGGAATGCCGTCGCCGTCGTCGCAGACATCGATCACGCCCTGAGGATCGACCTTGACCGTGATTGTGCCGCGCCTTCCGCCGTGGTCGATGGCGTTCTGCACGAGATTGGTGAGCGCTCGCTCCAGCGACGCCTCGTCTCCCGTCACCATGACAGGGCGTTGATCGGCCTCGAATGTCATCTCGTAACCCGCCCCGAAGCCAAGTGGCGCGAGCGCGACGATCACCCGCTCGGCAAGCGCTGCGAGATCGATGGGCCTGAACTCATCGTTCTCGGCGTCGAGCCGTTCGAGATCGAGAAGCTGGCCCGCCAGAATGGAAAGGCGCGTCACGTCCTCGTTGAGGCGGGTCTTGTCCGGTCCCCGCGGCAGCGAGGCGATGCGAGCGCCGAGAATGGCGACCGGCGTGCGCAACTCATGCGCCGCCTGGGCCAGGAAGCGCTTGTGTCTCGTATAGCCGTCATCGAGCCTTGTCAGCGCATCGTTGACGGCCGTCACCAGCGGCAGAAACTCATTGGGAACACCCGTCACCGGCATCTGGATGCCTCGCTGGTCATATTCGATGTGGGCGGCATGCGAGGCCGCGTGCGACAGGCCCGAGAGCATCCTTCGAACGACGATCGGGGTGACGACCACGGTCGCAAAGGCGAGCAGTAGCAGCATCGGCACGAAGATGCTGAGGAAGGCGCCGGTGGTGCTGAGCAGCAGGCGGCCGAGCGTCAATTGTCCCTCCGTGCCGCTGAAGATCTGGACCATGCCGGCCGGCGACTCGAGCCATTTGACGACCGCTTCCGGACGGGCGTTCTTGTCGGGCGAAAGCCGGAAGCGGGCGTCGTTCATGCGCTCGAGCCCGGCGACCGCAAAGGCGAATTCTTCCGGCACCGTGCCGTCCGAGAGGCTGTGCCCTTGTCTGTCGCGAACGATGAACCAGATCTTTCCCGCCTGTTGGCGCAGCCGCTGCAGCTCCGGCGTTTCCTGAAGTTCGAGCCCGCCATCGGCTTTGCGGGTGATCGCGTCCTTCAAGACGTCAACATTGCCGTTCTCGTAGCCGTCGATGAGATAGCCGGTCACCCAGAGCAGGCCGACCGCAATGGCGATGACGACAAGGGTCGCTACCGTTTCGAACAGCACGAGCCAGCCGACGAGCCGCCATTTGAAGGAATGGGAAGCGCGGCCGCTCATTGGTCTTCTCTGAGAAGATAGCCGACGCCGCGGATGCCGTTGATGGTCACGCCCGCGTCTGCGTCCGCCAGCTTGCGGCGCACGCGCGAGATATGGGTGTCGAGCGCATTGGACTGGATCTCGTCGTCGAGCCCGAACACGGCCTCCATCAGGGCGGCACGCAGCACCATGCGTCCCATGCGACGGGTCAGCGTTTCAAGCACCAGAAGCTCGCGCCGCGGCATCTTCAGCGGCGTGCCGGCCACGCTCGCCTCGCAATGGGCGAGATCGAAGGAGAGCCGACCGACGGTGACGACATCGGATTGCACCGGAACCGGGCGACGGGCAAGCGCGCGCAGCCGCGCCAGCAGTTCCTCGAAGGCGAAGGGCTTGCCGATATAGTCGTCGGCGCCGCCATCGAGCCCCGCCACCCGGTCGGCGAGGTCGTCGAGCGCCGTCAGCATCAGCACCGGCACGGTGTTGCCGCGCGCCCTTATCACTGGGATGAGCGAGAGCCCGTCGCCATCGGGCAGCTTGCGATCGAGCACGACCACGTCATAGACGGCGTCGTTGAGGATCAGCGCGGCCTCAGCGAGATCGCGCGCATGATCGGCGATCATCCGGTGATGGCTCAACGCGGCCTTCAGCGCCCCCGCGAGCTCCTTCTCATCTTCGACCAGCAAGACCCGCATGAATGCGCTTTACCCCGTGCAACGTGCCTACGCGCGCGATCCTAGTGCCGCTTCATTGAGGGAACCTGTCATCCCGCCGCAAGGTAATCCCGATCTTTGTCGCCGCACAATCATTCGTTGCGGGCGCCCTGCATGACATGCTGTCTCAATCTTGATCCTTAGGCTGTGCAGCAGTGAAACCTCAAGAACGGGGTTCGCGGGCAAAGCCAACCCGGATCACGGCGCATGACATTCAGCAAACGGACGTCGCCTACACTCAGACAACGCAGGGAAAGGCCGGCTGGCTGGCGTGCAGCGCATCCGGTTGCACTTGCGCGCGCAGGTCGGTTCCTGCGTCACGGTACCTTGGCGCTCGCTTTTGCCACCGCCGGCTGCGCCGGCCCGGACGTGACGCCCACAAACAGGCGACTTGAATTGACGACGGGTGCCGTGCCGCTTGCGCAGTCGACGTTTGATGTGAGCGACACCGGCATTATCCTTGCCTTTTCCGGTGGCGGCGCCCGCTCTGCTGCCTTCGGCTACGGCGTCCTGTCGGCGTTGGCCGAGGCGCCGTCCCCGGGCGGGCGAGGGCGCCGGCTTGCCGACGATGTCGCGGTTGTTGCCGGCGTCTCCGGAGGTGCTGTGCTCGCCTCCTATTTTGCCTTGAACGGCCGCGCGGGCCTTGAGGATTTCCGCAAGCGGTTTCTCGGACGCGATGTCGAGGCCTCGCTCAGGACGTCGTTTTCACCGCCCAATATCCTGCGCGGCTATCGCGGCGGGGTGAACGATCTCTCCGGTTTTCCGGCCTGGCTCGACGCCAACCTGTTTAACGGCGCAACGCTCGGCAACATCTCGCGCTCCGGCCATCCGCGCCTGGTGATCCACGCGACCGATCTCTATAACCGCGCACCGTTCATCTTCGACCGCGCCTCGTTCACCGCCATCTGCAGCAGCTACGACGACTATCCGCTCGCCTATGCGGTTGCGGCCTCGGCCGCCGTCCCGGTCGTTTTCGCGCCGCTGACCTTGCAGAACTTCCGAAGCGGTTGCGAGGCGTTGCCGGAAGCGAAAACACAGAAGACAGGGGTTCGCGCGCCGGGCTCGCTCGTTGCGCGCGAATACGCTGGCTCCCTCAGGCGCTATGAAACGGCAAGGGATCTCAACTATCTGAAACTCTACGATGGCGGCCTGGTCGATGGCGTCGGAACGCAAAGCCTGCTGCACCTGATGGGCCGGGGTGCTCCGGAACCCATCCCAGCGGAGCGCGCCTTCCGTCTCAGGCATCTGGTTGTCATCGTCGTCGATGCCTCCACGCGGATCGGCGGGGACATCTCGAAGACGGTCGACAGCCCCAAGGCTCCCGATGCGATCGTCGCCGCCATCGACGCGATGATCAATATTCCCAATCTTCAGAGCTTCGATGCGCTGCGCGATCATCTGCCGGCCTGGCGGGAAAGCTTCGTGACTTGGCGGTGCGGCAGCAGCGGCGCCAAGCGGGGCTGCGGCGATCTCGATGTCGAGATCATCCGGCTGGCGCTGTCGGATGTATCCGAACCGGTGCTGGCGCGGCGGATCCTCGGGCTGCACAATCGGCTGAGCCTCAACGAAAAGGACGTCGATTTTCTTGCGGATCTCGGCCGGCGCCTGTTGCGCGACCATGCCGGCTATCGGCGGTTCCTCGACCGCGTCAACCATGGCGGGCCGGAGCTGGCCCGCGCGGATTGAGAGGTTGCAGACTGAGAAGGCAGGTTAGCGAGAGCCTTCCGGCTCAGTTCGCCCGTGCCTCCAGCCAGTCGTGCCACTGGTCCTCGCTGCCGTGGAAGACGTTGAGGTCGATCTTGCCATCGACCCCTTGAGAAAGGCCAGAACCGGAATACTGCCAGAACAGCCACTTGCGGTTCGGGTAGACGATCGACGGGTGCTGGGCGACGGCACGCAGCCAGAACGGATAGTTCTTGAAAGCGCCCTGCAGGTTGTCGGCGTAGAAGTCCGGCGCCGTGTAGATGATAGGACGCTGGCCGTAATGGGCCTCGAGCTTGTCCATGAACACCTGCATCTTTTCGCGCACGCGCTCGGGCGACAGGCGACGCTTGCAGCTCGATTCGCCGTTATATTCGACGTCGATGACAGGCGGCAGCGCGCCCGGTTCACGCGGAACGTTGCGGATGAACCAGTCGGCCTGTTCGCCGGCCGTGCGGCACCAGTAGAAGAAGTGATAGGCGCCGCGGCGGATGCCGGCCGCCTTGGCAGCGCGCCAGTTCTTCTTGAACATCGGGTCGAGGTGGTCGCCGCCATCGGTCGCCTTGATGAAGGCGAAGTTCGCCCCTTGTGTACGCAGCCGAGCCCAGTCGATGTCAGCCTGCCAGCGCGAGACGTCGACGCCATGCACGGCCATCTTGCGCGGATTTTTGGCGCGGCCGAAGTTGATCGGCTTGGCGTCACGGAAACGATGACCGTAGATCCGCGAGCGGCCCTGTGGCATCGCCTGGGTCACCGGATTTTCCGGCGCGACGAAAGCGACCGGCCGCGCGTCCGGAACAGGCGCGGCGAGCGTCGTCGTGGTGTTTGCCGCGGGTGCAAAGGCTTCCGGCTCCGGGACCGGTCCGGCCCAGGCGAGCATTTCTTGGGGCGGTGCCGATTGAACGTTCTGCGGCGGCGTCATCTGCGCGACCCGCGCGCCGACATTGGCGGCGGGCACCGGTGCGGCCGACATCGCGACCGAACTCGTCGTTTCGCGCGAGGGCGGCGCGATGGTGTCCAGGCTCGAACTGGAGGAGCAGCCCGAAATGAGGCCGGCAAAAAGGATTGCGGTCGCAGCTGAAAGACGCATGGGCACCCGTACGCAAAACAAGGTCGACGGCGATCGCCGGCCGACAGGTGTGAAATAGCTAACGGAAGCTTACCCAAAAAGTTTGAATCCAATCTTACCAAGCGAACCCAATTTCACGCACTGGAGGTTGCATCGGGCCGGGCACTTTGACGCAGGCGTGGTGGCGCTGTCAGCTGGACGAATGTTCGATGCCGGTGCCTGTCCGTTGCCGGCGGCTGGTGCGGAATTCGAGGTTGCGGGCGATGGTGTCGTCGAGCGCGCCGGACGCGTCGGTGATCATCGTCGGCGCAAAATGCGAACGGAAACCCTCGCCGACCCGGAAGGCTGGTGTGTAGAGCGGGCCGAGCGGCTGTGTCGTCGTCACATAGGTGAGATTTTCGTCGCTTCCCGAGCGCGTCGGCAGGCCGTGGCGATGCAGGACCGAAGGAAGCGCGAGGCGCAGGCTGTTGGCCAGCAGGTGGATCATCTGCCGCCCGGAAAGCGAGTGGCGGTAGTTGCGGTAGAACCCCAGGCAATGGCGCAGGATACGGGCGCGGTTGCCGTCGAGGCGCGACAACTTGCGGGCAAAGAGGGCCACGTCCTCAAGACCATCGAGCGGACGGGTCATCAGGGTGAAGCCATCCATGTCGCGCAGCTTGGCCGAGGGCAGGAAGCGTTCGTCGGCGACGCACTCGTCGAAGAGCGGCGTGCCGAGCAGCGGGATCGTCAGGCTCAGGAACGCCGGCAGAGGCATCGTGGTTTCGCCGGTGATGAAGGCGAGCTCCTCCTGCATCGCCTCGATCGTCTGCGACGACGGATCGAACATCAAGCCATACTGGAAGGCGACGCCGGCGTTGAGGCAGGTCTGGATCGCCTCCAGTTGCGGCACCACCAGGTTCTGCTTTTTCTGGTAGCGTTTCAGTTGCGCTTCGTTCAGCGTTTCGACGCCGCTGAAAAGGCCGAGACAGCCGGCCGCCCGCACGGCTTCCAGATTGGCGGGATCGCGGAAGAAGTCGCCGGTGACGAGCGCAATCCAGCCCTGAAACAGCCCTTCCCGCCACAGCGATCGGATCACTTCGAGCTTGTCATAGAAGACGTCCTTGCTGTTGCCGTAGAAGTTGTTGTCGATGAACAGCACGTATTTCTTCGGCGGGGCGTTGCGCAGCTGCGCCTCGATATAGGCGGGGTCGTAGCTGTGATAGCGTCTGCCTTCGGCGGTCAGCGCACAGAAGCTGCACTTGAAATTGCAGTAGCGGCTCGTCTCGATGTAGCTGACCGGACCGCGCCAATTGGCAAGGTCGAAGCGCGGCAGGATCGTCTCGGAGACGGCCCATTCGCCAAACACCTCCCTGATGACCGCCCGCATCTCCTCGACGTCACCGTCGCAGGCGTAGTCGAAGGTTTCGGCGCTCGAAACCGGTAGATTGCGCACGACCGGCCCGCCCGCGACGACGACGCAACCGGGTGACTTGGTGCGGGCATAGGCCGTCAGGTGCTGCATCCGGTCGAAGGCTGCGGTCACGCCCGTCAACACCAGCATGTCGAGGTCGGCAAAGGCTGCCTCGTCGACGAGCGGTCCGTCATGGAATTCGCTGTAGGCGCGAAGGTCCACGCGGTCGCGGGCAAAGGCGCCCGCCAGGAACAGGTGGCCGGTTCCCTGGGGGATGAAGTCGGGGCGGCCCCTGGGGTTCCGGGTTTCGTCGAAATGGGCTAGCACGATCAGGATGCGGGGAGGACTGGGACGGTTCATGCGCGGCTCCCCTGAGATCTGGCAAACTGGACATGCGTTGTCTGGTCGGTTTGGCCAAGCGGAAGAACCTCGCACCACGTGGCCCGGCGCAGCGAAAACATCGTCTCGAACGCCTGGCGCGCTTCGGCGTCTCTCGGTCCGGCGGCATGCTGCAGGGCGGCAAGCGCGACGGCCGGCATCTCCAGCCGGATCGCCTCCGCGAGGGCATACTGGGTGACGCGCTCGGCGCGGCGTTGTTGGCCGCGGCGCAGATGCAGGGTCGCTTCGCCGAGCGCTGCCACCGGTCGGCCGATCGGGTAAACCCGCGCAAAGCGCTCGAGTTTTCTAAGGACGAGCTGTGCGGCCAGCAGGTCGCCTCCGTCAGGGTCGCTGGCGACATCGAAGAGACGGGCGAGCGCCGGTAGCGTTCGCGTCTTCATCGCCGGGTTGAGCGTCTCGCACCAGGAAAGCGCGCGCTCGAGCCAGCTTGCGGCCTCCGTGCTGTTGCCCCGTCGCCGGGCGGCCTCGCTCAGAAGCGATGCGCCTTCGATCGAATGGACGAGTTCCAGCCCGTCACCCTTTTCGCGAAGGATCTGTTCGAGTTCGTCGAGGTCGGTGTCGATCGCGTTCCAGCGGCCAAGTGCTGCGTGGCCCCTGAGACGGCCGAGCAGGCCGCAGCCGAGCACCTGCATGTCCCCGCGCCGGCGCCCTTCCTCGCAGATCCGCTGCACGAGGATCTCCCAGGGCGCGATGCCCTCGAAGGCGGAGGTCAAAAGCCAAGGGCCGGAAATCGTCTCCAGCCCGACCGCCACTTCGCACCAGCGCCTCAGGTCGCCGACCGTCGCCGCATTGTTCAGGCCGGCCTCGAACGCCCGCTTGCCCGCGTGCCAATGACCGATGCCGATCTGGTACATGCCCGACAGTAAGTCGACCCGCACGCGCGTTCCCAACTGGTCGACGCGTTCGGAAAGTGCTGCCGCCAGCCGACTGTAGTGTTCGGCCTGGCTGTGCAGCGGGATCACGCCGCATATGGCGCCGAGGCTGGCATAATTGGCGGCGGTCGTCGGGGAGACGTATTTGTTTCTTTCGGCAAGGTTCGTCGCCCTCAGCGTCGCATGGATCAGCCGCAGCTTCTCGCTGGTGAAGTAATAGATCCGCGTCAGGTCCTCATGAGCCTTCGCCGCAAGCAGGAAGGGATCGGACGGCGATCGCGAGATTTCACGCTTCAGGATCCAGTCCGCGTCGCGGTGGATGGTGCGGCGCCACACCTGTTCGGCGAGATCGAGTACGAGATGCAGCGCGAGGCCGGCAGAGGTGCGCGGCAGCGGTAGGCCGGAAAGCCGCAGTCCTTCCTCATAGGCATGGCGGGCCGCTTCGGCGCGGCCAAGATTGAGGCTGGCTTCGCCGAGCAGGAAGCAGGCGGCCGCCCGTCTTGCCGGTAGAATGGTGATCGAAAGGTCGCGCGCTGTCTTGAAGAAGCGCTCGATCAGATCGACGACGGCGGCGTTGTCGAACTGGCGCAGCCGCAGTTCGGCAACGCGGTCCAGATAGTTGAAGGCCTGCGCGGCGTCGCCTGCGCGCTCCCAGTGGCTGAGTACGCGCGGCAGGTTTTCCGCATTGTCCGGCTGCCCGCCTTCCTCCATCGCCTTGGCGATCGCGCGATGCGCTTCATGGCGCTGTTCCGACAGCAGGCTTTCGTAGATCGCCTGGCGGATGACGGCATGGCTGAACATGAACCGGCCCGGGCGGTCGTCGGCGGGCTTGATCAGATGCGCCGCCTGCAGCCGCTCGATGCTCGCCTCGATGTCCAGTGACGTCTTCCTGATCGGCGGCAGCGCGCCAAGCTCGGCAAGCGAGAAGGTCGCGCCCATGGCGCTTGCGATCTTCAGGAGAACCTGCAGCTCTGCCGGAAGCTGGTCGGTCCGGGCAATCACGGTAACCTTGGCGGTGTTGAGCAGGGTCGCATCGTTCGAGCGGGGCTCGGAGAGCAGCGAGACGGCTGCGGCAGGCTCGGCCGCCTTGGGCAGCCGGCGCTCGCCGATCATCCGGCAGATTTCGCAAATCAGCAGCGGGTTTCCGGCCGACTGCGCATAGACCGCCTCGCCGAAGCCGTCGGCGGGCGAGTTGCTGCCGATTGATGCGCGAACGAGCGCGATCGTACCCTCGAAGTCGAGCGGCAAAAGATCGAGCGTCTGGGCGCCGTTGTGGTGCAGGCCGGTCCACCGGGTCAGGTCTTCCTGTGTGCGGGTCGTCCGGGTCGATACGACCACCGGCACGGGTGCCGCCCCTGAAACCAGCCGCCCGAGCAGCTGGCCGGACGCCTCGTCGAGCCAGTGCACATCTTCGAGCACGACGAAGCCCTGTCCCCCGGCGAGACTGTCGGCCATGAGCTCGCTCAGCAGCTCGCGTAGCCGATGGGAGCGCCCGTCGCCGGACATGGCCCGGGTCTCCGGCGTGTCCGGCAAGGTGAGGTTGATGGCATCGTTGAGCAGCGGCGCGAGGGAAGCAAGCTCCGGTCTTTCCGCAAAGAAGAGCGCCACCTGGTCCGTGGCCTCGGCGCCGCGCAGATCGCCGATACCGAGCAGGTCGCGGATAACCCCGCGCCAGGCGAAATAGGGGACGTCGCTTTCGATGTCGTCGGCGTTGCCGACGAGCACGCGGTTGCCGCGGTCGCGACAGCGCTCGACGAAGGCGCGCAGAAGGGCCGACTTCCCGACGCCGGAATCGCCCTTGACGATCATGATGCCGGACTGCCCCCTGGGCGCGCTTTCGAGATAGGCGGAAAGGGCCGTCATTTCGGCCGCGCGGTTGAGGAGTGCCGGTGACTTGGTGTCGATCGTTGCGACCGTCTCGGCAATCGGCGCGAAGGCAGACACGCCGCCGCGCACGCCCGGTATGGCCAGCGACCACGGTCCGGAGAAGGCGATCTGGCTGGCCGTCTCCTTTGCCGTCGCCTGGTCGACAAGGATGCGCCCGGCGGCAACGCTTGCCAGGCGCGCGGCCATGTTCACGGCGGCGCCGACCACCGTGTAGTCCGCGCGGTGGCTGGCGCCGAGCGCGCCGCAGAAGCTTTCGCCGGTGGAGATGCCGGCCGAAAGGCCGATATCGGGATCGTCGAGCTCGCCTGAAAGACGCAGCGCCGCAACGATCGCGCGGCGCGCATTGTCGGCATGTTTGGGGCCGGGCAGACCGAAGACCGCGAAGATCTCGAGACTGTTCGCGTGAAGGGCTGTGTGGAGGATTTCCCCGCCGGTGCGGCCGACAACGGCGATCGACCGTGCAACGAGTTGGTTCAGCCGATCGAGATCTTTCTCGAGGTCCGGGCCAACGATATGCACGAACAGGGCCGTAATGGTTCTCAGGTCCGCCAGCCACTCCGAAAGCGGCGATAGAAGCCGACCGCGCAGCGAAAGCGGCAGGTAGGCTTCAAGCCGCTTGCTGGCGAAGCCCGAAAGGGGGTGGGGCTGCCCGGTTGCGGTCGAATAGGGATCGATGCGTTCGAGGCGGGCGGTGCCCTCCCGGCCGGGCCGGCCGGTTGCCCGCTTGCCGATCAGCTGCCACACGGCGTCGGAGACGAGGATTTCGCCGGCATCGCTCAAAAGGCCGCAATGGTCCGCCTGCGCCAGGCAGTCGCCGCCGACGATCAGCCAGCGCTGGTCGATGCGGGGAACGAGGTGCAGCAGGGTGATGGTGCCGACGCCGACGGCGATGCGCAGCTGCAGCGCGTCCTCCGGCCCGCCCGGACCGCCGATCTCTTCACGGATGCGGCCGGCACAATAGCAGCTGCGCCAGGCGGCCTGCTCCAACTCGCTGTCGGTGGCAGCCTGCCAGCCGGCAAGCAGGCTGTCGCCGGCAAAGCTCAACACGGTGCCACCATGTTCCTCGATATGCCGGACGAGCGGCCCCATGTAGCCGTTGAGCAGCCGGCTCACCCGTTCGGCGCCGGCGGCGCGGTCGCTTTCGGACCATTTGGCGGTCAGGCGGGTAAAACCGGAGATGTCGGCGAACAGCAAGGCGCCGGGAAAGTCCTCGCGCGTCGGGCCAGCCGAATCCGTCGCCGCCGGGGCAGACCATCGAACCAGGGCTCCCGACAGGTAACGTTGGAATTCATTCTTGCCGGCGCCACCTACCACGCAAAATTCTCCCCAAGATTTTAGAGTAACATGCCTCCTTTCGCACTTAAAGGCCGCCCGTGTTGACCTATGGGTTTCCAGTAACGGCAAGTAAATATCTGTTCCACGCCGCTTGCGAACGGAGTAATGTTTGCCCGATTGTTCGAGGGGGTCTCGCAACAGGAGGGGATGATGGGGGTCGACTGGGCTGGTCCGGTCGCCGCCGTGACACGCCGCAATGTCTTGCGGCTGTTCTCGGCAGGCGTGATGGCGAATGTGCTTTCCGGGTGTCGACACGACTGGCCACCGGCCGCGGCCTGCGAGCTTCCCTACCCGATCGTCGACGTTCACTGCCATTTCTTCAACGCGGCCGATGTGCCCGTGGAAGGGCTGGTGCGCTATGTGGCGCTGCGGGAGAAACTGCCGGAAGCAAAACTCTCCGCCGATCCGCTGCAGTCGAAGCGTCTGGAAAACGCCCTGGTGGTCTTCCTCGTGACGGCCCTTGGCGACGTCGCGCCCAAGGCCAAGGCTGAGGACGCTATCCTCAAGAAGCGGGTGCCGCGCCCCTCCGACGCCGAGTTCGAGCGGCAGAAGAACGAGCAGTTGCGCATCGCCGTCAAGCAACTGGTCGCGCTAGCCGGCGAGCAGCGCGCATCGTTGACCGCACGAAGCGGCGCCGAAACGCCGGATTATCAAGGCCTGCTGGAACAGATCGGCGGCACCCCCGGCCTGCCGCAGGGCTTGCAGCGGCGCTCCGGCAGCGTGGAGGAGACGGATGTCGATGCCCTGGCGTCGGCCGCCAAGGCCCACGAACAGATCGGCAACTACCTTTCCTTCGTGCGCCTCATGCAGGACTACCGCGAAAACCTGGCGGAAACCTATGCCCGGATCTTCGCGTCGAAATGCCGGTTTTCCATGATCACGCCGAGCATCCTCGATTTCGAGAAGTCGATCGGCGGCAGGGCATCGCCGCAGCACGACCAGATCGACGTGATGGACGAGATCCAGCAGCTGGTGATCAAGCGGCACGGCATCCACATGCACAGCTTCGTCGGCTTCGATCCGCACCGGGAGGCGCAGAAGCGTGGCTCGTCGCTGGAAAACGTCCGCTACGCGATCATGGAAAAGGGCTTCATCGGCGTG
This sequence comes from Ensifer sp. Root423, assembly GCF_001426275.1. Classification (NCBI taxonomy): domain Bacteria; kingdom Pseudomonadati; phylum Pseudomonadota; class Alphaproteobacteria; order Hyphomicrobiales; family Rhizobiaceae; genus Ensifer; species Ensifer sp. Root423. Next base: position 57,855 of record NZ_LMEG01000043.1, read on the forward strand.
AAGATCTACCCGCCGATGGGCTTCAAGGCATGGGGCAATGCGGATCCGGCGATCGATGCGGCGCTGAAGCGGCTCTACGACTGGTGCCGCGACAACAGCGTGCCGATCATGGCGCATGCGGAAAACAGCATCGGCGCCGGCTGCGGCTATGGCAATATGGCGAGCCCCGCCTACTGGAAGAAGCTGCTCGACACCAACCGTTACAATGACTTGCGGATCAATCTGGCGCATTTCGGCGCTTTCGATGAAGTCATTCGCCCGGGCGCGCCGACGGGGGTCATGGTGTCCTGCGCCCAGGACAAATTCTCCGGTCCGCCGACCTGGGAGGACATCATTGGCAAGACGATCGGCCACGGGCGCCGGCCGAACCTGTTTGCCGACCTGAGCTACCTGAGCGAGCTCGTCACCGACAACACGCCCGGGCTGCACGAAAAAATCCGCGCGCTGCTCGACAAATGGCTGCGGGACTACGATCCCGATGCGCGCCATCTGATGTTCGGCACCGACTGGTCGATGATGGCGCTGGAGAAGGACTACAACGCCTACGTCCCGCGGATCGCCCAGCAACTGAAGGAGGCCAATGTGAGCGAGGAGGACCAGCAGAACATCTTCTGGAAGAACGCCTCCCGTTACCTCGGCCTCGACCGGCCGGGGCCGACCCGCCAGCGGCTTGCCACCTATTGTCGCAAGCGTGGCCTGGACGCCTCCTGGCTCTCGCAGCTGGAGATCGCCTGACCGCGAAACTGCTACCCGCGGTCCGGCACGTGCCTATCGCCACGGTGCGGTTCTGGCGATCCATTCGCGCGTCCGGCCTTCCGGGTCGGCGTTGCGGGTGATGTCGGTAACGACGGCGGCGATGTCGGCGCCGTGCTCGAAGGCGCCGGCGATCCGCTCGACGTTGAGGCCGCCGATGGCGACCAGCGGCAGCAACCCGACACGGTTCCGCCAGGCGGCAAGGCGCGGCAGTCCCTGCGGCGCCCACTTCATAGCCTTGAGAATGGTCGGGTAAACCGGTCCGAGCGCGACATAGTCGGGCTTGGCAGCAAGTGCTGTCTCCAGTTCCGTCTCGTCATGGGTGCTGAGTCCGAGCTTCAGGCCGGCGGCGCGGATTGCAGTAAGGTCGGCCTCCGCCAGGTCCTCCTGGCCGAGATGGACGAAGTCGCAGCCTTCCGCGATCGCCAGTTGCCAGTAGTCGTTGACGATGAGCTGGCAGCCCTGCTCGTCGCAAACGGCCTTGGCCGCGCGGATCTCGCGGCGGATCTCCGCTTCCGTACGATCCTTGACGCGTAGCTGCACCAGCTTGACGCCGAGCGGCACCAGCCGCTCGATCCAATCCGTGCTGTCGACGATGAGATAGAAGGGGTCAAGTTTCACGCAAACACCGCCTTTCCGATGACGGGGGTGGAAGGGACGGCAAAATCGCGCGGTTCGAGCATGCCCGCCTCGAAGGCCTGCCGGCCGGCATCGATCGCGCCCGCGAACGCAGCGGCCATCAGCGCGGGCTTGGCGGCGCCGGCGACGGCGGTGTTGAGCAGGACGGCATCGAAGCCGAACTCCATCACCGTCGTTGCGTGCGAGGGCCGGCCGATGCCGGCATCGACGATCAGCGGCACATCGGGAAAGTTGGCCCGCATTGCCCTGAGCGCCTGGATGTTCTGCGGCCCCATGGCGCTGCCGATCGGCGCGCACCAGGGCATCAGCACCTTGCAGCCGGCTTCCACGAGCCGTTCGGCAACCACGAGATCATCCGTGGTGTAGGGAAAGACTTCGAACCCTTCGGCCGAGAGGATGCGCGCCGCCTCGACCAGCCCGAAGACATCGGGCTGCAGCGTATCGTGGTGGCCGATCACTTCGAGTTTCAGCCAGTTGGTGCCGAAGACCTCGCGCGCCATCTTGGCCGTCAGCACCGCCTCTGACACCGAGTGGCAGCCGGCGGTGTTCGGCAGCACGTGCACGCCGAGCGCCCGGATCAGTTCGAAGAAGGCGCCGCCCTGGCGGCCTCCGGCGGTTTCGCGCCGGAGCGAGACCGTGACGATCTCAGTGCCTGACGATCGCACCGCATCTTCCAGAACGGCGGGGGAGGGGTAGCGGGCGGTGCCGAGCAGCAACCGTGAGCGCAGGTCCTGTCCATAAAGCGTCAGCATGTCTCAGCCTCCTTTCATCGGCGAGAGAATTTCGATCCGGTCCCTGTCGCTGAGCGCATGACCCGAACGGTCGGCCCGGTGCACCAGTTCGCCGTTGACGGCGGTGGCGAGCCAGTCACCTTCGAAATCAAGGGCGGCCAGAAGCTCGGCGAGGGTGGTGACGGCGAGGTCGTGATCCTCGCCATTGACGGTCAGTCTCATGCGGCATCTCCCTTCAGGTCCTGCGCAAGCGCGAGGTCGGCTGCTTCCGCCGCCAGGGCCGGCGAAAGCAGGAAGCCATGGCGGTAAAGCCCGTTGATCGTGATGGTCTGCCCGGTGCGCAGGGCGCGCGGCAGGTTGTTGGCGAAGGCGGGGCGGACGCCGGCGCCGGTTTCGAAGAGGCGCGCTTCGCCGAAGGCCGGATGCAGCGCATAGGCGGCGTTCAGCAGTTCCATGAGGGAGCGGGCGGTGATCGGTCCGCCGTCATCCGTCTCGATCATCGTCGCCCCGCACATGAAGAGGCCGCCGCCGCGCGGCACGATGTAGAGCGGGATGCGGGGATGAATGAGCCTGACCGGCCGCGACAGCTCCACGTCGCTTGTCTGCAGGTAGAGCATTTCACCGCGCACGCCCCGCAGGCCCGGCGTTTCGCCGATGCGTGCCGCGCCGGCGCAGTCGGCGACGAGATCGTGGTGGCCATCGTCGCTCGTCTCATCGAGGAAGGTGACGCCGTGATCGACAAGCTTCTGCCGCAACCGGCTCAGCGCCCGGCGCGGGTCGAGATGCGCCTCACCGGGAAAAAACAGCGCCTCGCGGAAACGTCCGGCAAGTGCCGGTTCCAGCCGTTCGATCGCGGCGGCGTCGAGCCATTCGAAGCCGGAGGTGCGTGAGGCAAAGCGCTTGAGTTCGCCCGCATCCCGTGGCGGGGCGACGACAAGCGTGCCGTTTCGGGAAACCTCGCCTGGCAGGGCGTCGTCCCACCAGTCAATGGCGCCGATGCCCTTCGTCAGCACCACCTCTTCGGCGCTTTCGCGTTCGCACCAGGGTGCCAGCATGCCGCCGGCAAACCAGGAGGCCGCGCCGGCAAAGCCTGGTTTTTGCTCGACAACCGTCACCGCGACACCGCGGGCGCTAAGTTCATGCGCCAGACAGAGCCCTGCGACGCCGGCACCTTTGACGAGGATCCGCATGGCTCAGTGTTCCCGCGAGGCGTGGGCGGGCCGTCGTGAGGGAAGCGGGATGGTGTTGGCGGTGTGCATGCCGAGGCTCCGATTGTGGAGACCCAGTTCACGAGCGAAGGAAGGGGAAGGACGCCTTGCCGTTGAATGGTCGCGTGAAGGCGACGTTTGCGGCAGCGATGTCTGCACCGTCCCTACGCCAGTATGAACTGGATCAGGTTCAACGGGTCACTGCGCCGCGCAAATCGCATAGCAGAATCTCAGCCCCTTGGCGGGACACCCCTGGTGAATGCTCCAAGCTGACCGTTCGGGGCGGTTTTTGTCAAGAGCCAGCATTCGTGTGCGATGCGATCTCATATGCCGAAAAAATTATCTATAATTTGCGACGAGAAAGCGGAAGCTTTGGCGGCGTGATGAAAGGAGGTGGGGCAACCGGGTGGAGCGGGTCGAAAAACACCGGAGAAGCCCAGCCGCGCCCTTGTTTCTCGGGTGCGGTACGCCCGATTTCGGAAATGGGAGCTGCGACCGATTGATTGGTGATTGTTGCCCCGTCCCGGCGGTTTCCAGATTCACTCACGGTCAAAAATACAACCAGAAGGGCATTCGTTAACGGAAACTCTCCATCTGGGTGCTTGCGAACTTTGCTCGTCGATAAAATTATAGATAATATCAGATTCTATCTATTTCGCGTTTGCGATGACCTGGAGGACGAGCCGAAATGCTGGACGGAACCCTATCAACTGGCGCTAATTTTACCCCGGGCGACGCGGGCGAAGCCCGCTGGACCCAAGCGGAAGCTGAAAAAATCTATAATTTGCCGTTCAACGATTTGCTCTACCGCGCACACACGGTCCATCGTGCGCAGTTCGATCCCAACGCCATCCAGATGAGCCGGCTGCTCTCGATCAAGACCGGAGGCTGCGCCGAGGATTGCGGCTATTGCAGCCAGTCCGCCCACTATCCGACCGGGCTCAAGGCATCGAAGCTGATGGAGGTCGAGCGTGTGCTTGCCGAGGCGCGACAGGCGCGCGACGGCGGTGCGACGCGCTATTGCATGGGGGCCGCCTGGCGCAGCCCGAAGGACCGCGACATGGACGCGATCGTCGCCATGATCGGCGGTGTGCGGGCGCTTGGCATGGAAACCTGCATGACGCTGGGCATGCTGACGCCGGACCAGTCCGCACGGCTCGCCGAGGCCGGGCTCGACTACTACAACCACAATGTCGATACCTCAGAACGCTTCTACGGCGAGATCATCACCACCCGCAGCTTTGCCGATCGGCTGGAGACGCTCGCGAATGTCCGCGACGCCGGCATCAAGGTCTGCGCCGGTGGCATTCTCGGCATGGGCGAAACCGCCGACGACCGGATCTCCATGCTGGTGACGCTCGCCAATCTGCCGGTGCCGCCCGAAAGCGTGCCGATCAACATGCTGATCCCGATCCGGGGCTCGAAGCTGGCCGATGCAGTGCCCGTCGATCCGATCGATTTCGTCCGCACCATCGCGCTTGCCCGCATCCTGATGCCGCTATCGCATGTCCGGCTCTCGGCCGGCCGGACCGACATGAGCGACGAGACGCAGGCGCTCTGTTTCTTCGCCGGCGCCAATTCGATCTTTGTCGGCGAAACCCTGCTGACCGCCGACAATCCCGGCGAGGACCATGATGCGGCGCTCTTCCGACGCCTGGGGTTGAAGCCGATGGCTCCGGCGGCAAGGCAGGATGCGGCCGAATGACCCTGGGTCTGTTTGCGCGCTATGAGAAGACGCTGGAGGGCCTTGATCGCAAGGGCCGCCGGCGCGCACTTGCCCCCGCTGGCGGCCTGGATTTTACCTCGAACGACTACCTGGCGCTCGCCGCTTCGACGCGGCTGAAGGCGGCGATAACGGGTGCCATCGCGCGCGGCGTGCCGGTCGGCTCCGGCGGCTCACGGCTGTTGCGCGGCAATCACGAAGAACACGAGGCACTTGAGGCGGAAGCGGCCACCTTCTTCGGCGCGCAACGAATGCTCTTCTTCGGCAGCGGCTACGCCGCCAATGCTGCCCTGTTTTCGACGCTGCCGCAGCGCGACGACCTCATCGTCCACGATGCCCTGATCCATGCGAGCGCCCATGAAGGCATCGCTGCGAGCAAGGCCGATGCGGTTGCGGCAGCGCACAACGATATCGACGCCTTTGCCGATGCGATCGGCCAATGGCGCCGCGCCGGCGGCACAGGGCGCCCGTGGATTGCCGTCGAAAGCCTCTATTCGATGGATGGCGATCGGGCGCGGCTCGCCGACCTCTTAGCGCTTGCCGCGCAGCATGACGGCTTTCTCGTCATCGACGAGGCGCACGCGACCGGCGTCTTCGGGCCGGAAGGTCGCGGTCTCGCCGCTGAGCTGGAGGACCGGGAGAACGTCGTCATGCTGCATACTTGCGGCAAGGCGCTCGGTGTTTCCGGCGCACTGGTCGGAGCAAGCGCCGTGCTTTGCGATTATATCGTCAACCGCGCCCGCAATTTCATCTATTCGACCGCGCCCTCGCCACTCATCGCGGCCGCGGTGCGTGAAGCGCTCGCCGCCCTCGTCGACGAGCCGGAACGCCGCGCCGCATTCGACGGCCTCAGGTCTTTCGCCAACCGGGCGCTCGCCGAGGTGCTCGGCATCGAAGGCAGCGGCTCGCAGATCCTGCCCATCCCGATCGGTGATAACGGCCGAGCGGTCCGCATCGCCGCCCGTATGCGCGCCGAGGGTTACGATGTCAGGGCAATCCGCCCGCCGACGGTGCCGGAAGGCACTGCGCGTCTTCGGATCGCCATCACCCTCAACGTCGACCGGGCCGCAATCGTGCAGATGCTGCAGCAGTTGAAGATCGCGATCGCGAAGGAGCGGCCATGAAAACCCGTATTGTGGTCACCGGTACCGATACCGGCATCGGCAAGACCATCTTTTCCGCGGCGCTTACCGATGCGCTCGACGGTTGCTACTGGAAGCCTGTGCAGTCAGGGCTCGACGAAGAAACCGACAGCGAGACCGTCGCCCGGCTCGGTCGGTTGTCGTCTGACCGCGTCCTGCCCGAAGCCTACAGGCTCGCAACACCGGCGTCGCCGCACCTGTCAGCACGGATCGATGGCGTCACCATCGACCCGGAGCATCTTTCCCCGCAGGCGGTGGAACGACCGCTGGTGATCGAAGGCGCAGGCGGGCTTTTGGTGCCGCTGACGGAGCACACGGTCTTTGCGGATGTCTTTGCGCGCTGGTTGATCCCGGTGGTTGTCTGCGCTCGCACCGGGCTCGGCACGATCAACCACACCCTCTTGTCGCTCGAAGCGCTGCGCCGCCGCGCCATTCCCGTTCTCGGCGTCGCCTTCATTGGTGACGCGCAGGAGGACACCGAAGCGATCATCACGCGCCTTGGCGGGGTGCGCCGGCTCGGGCGGCTGCCGCGGCTCGACCCGCTGACGCCCGACCGCCTGCGCCACGCCTTCGCCGAGAATTTCAACATCGCCGATTTTCGAGGGATGCCGGCATGAAGAGCTCCGCCGTCTGGTATCCCTTCACCCAGCATGCCCTCGAACCGGCGATGCGCCGCATCGTCGGCACCGAAGGAGCGTATCTCGTCGACGAAGATGGCGCGTCGATCCTCGATGCGATTTCGTCCTGGTGGGTTATCACCCACGGCCACCGTCACCCCACGATCATGGAGGCGATCCGCAGGGCTACGGAGACCTACGACCAGATCATCTTCGCCGAATATACTCACGCACCGGCGGAAGACCTGGCGCGCGGGCTGATCGAGATCGCACCGCCCGGGCTCTCCCATGTGTTTTATTCCGATAGCGGTTCGACTGCGGTCGAGGTCGCGCTGAAGATGGCGCTCGGGTTCTTCCACAACAGCGGCCAGCCGCGGAGCCGGATCTGTGTGCTGGAGCATGGCTATCACGGCGACACGATCGGCACGATGTCGGCCGGCGAAAGAGGCGTCTTCAATGCCGCCTACGCGCCGCTGCTCTTCGCCGTCGATCGCCTGCCCTTTCCGGAGCCGGGCCGGGAGCAGGCAACGCTCGACGCCTTCGAACAGGCTTGCGCTTCCGGCGAGGTTGCCGCCCTGTTGATCGAGCCTCTGCTGCTTGGCGCCGGTGGCATGAAGACCTATCCGGCTTCCGTGCTGTCCGAGCTGAAACGCATTGCCGAACGGCATGGCAGCCTGCTGATCGCCGACGAGGTGATGACCGGTTGGGGGCGGACGGGCAGCCTGTTTGCCTGCGAGCAGGCCGGGATCGCGCCCGATATTCTCTGCACCTCGAAGGGGCTGACCGGCGGCGCGCTTCCTCTGGCCGCGACGCTTTGCACCTCGGAGATCTTCGAGGCGCATCTTTCGGTCGACCGACGCAAGACCTTCTTCCATTCGAGTTCCTACACGGCCAACCCGATCGCCTGTGCCGCGGCACTTGCCAATCTCGCCGTCTGGAGACAGGAGCCGGTGGGCGCGCGTATCGAAACCTTGGTCGCGCGCCAGCGTCGACATCTGGCGCGCTTCGCCGACGATCCTCGCTTCGTCGACGTTCGCCAAATCGGCACCATTACAGCCCTCGACCTCACGGTGCCGTCCGGCGGCTATCTCGCCGAGGTCGGCCCGCAGCTCAGGGCGTTTTTCCGCAAGCGTGGTTTGCTGATCCGTCCGCTCGGCAACGTCATCTACCTGATGCCGCCCTATTGCGTCACCGATGCCGATCTCGGGCGGGCCTATGACGCGATCGACGAGGCGGCGTCGCTCTTCGGGGCAGGGCAGCTATGAGGCTCGTTCGCTCATCCCGGATCGTCGGTTTCGGCCATGCGGTGCCGGAGCGGCGTGTCGCCAACGGCGAAATCGAGACGACGCTCGGGCTTGAGCCCGGCTGGATCGAGCGCCGCACCGGCATTCGCGAGCGGCGCTGGGCCGCGTCTGAAGACACGCTGTCGGGGCTTGCAGCAAAGGCGGGCGCAATGGCGCTCGAAGATGCCCGCACCCCGGCCGCCAATATCGCCCTGGTCCTGCTTGCGACCTCGACGCCCGATCACCTGCTGCCGCCTTCAGCACCCCTGCTCGCCCATCGTCTCGGCCTTTCCAACGCTGGTGCGATCGACCTTGCCGGCGCCTGCTCGGGTTTCCTCTACGCGCTGACGCTTGCCGATGGTTTCGCGCGGGCTCAGGGAAAGCCGGTGCTGGTGGTGGCGGCCAACATCTTGAGCCGCAGGATCAATCTGGCCGAGCGGGCGAGCGCCGTGCTCTTTGCCGATGCGGCCGGCGCCGTCGTCGTCGCGCCGTCCGATGACCCGCAAACCGGCCTCGTCGGCGTTGACCTAGACGCCGACGGCAGTCGCTACGATCTGATCTCGATTGCCGCCGGCGGCAGCAACAGGCCGTTTTCCGCCGACACCAGGCCCGAGGATCTGCTGATGACAATGCGTGACGGGCGCGAGATGTTCGCGCAGGCGGTGGAGATGATGACGGCCTGTGCCGTGAACGCCATGGGCGCCGCCGGCTGCGTGGCCCCGGACATCAGCCGCTTCGTGCCGCATCAGGCCAATGCCCGCATTTTCGACGCCGTCTGCGATCGTCTCGGCATCGCGCCGTCGAAAACGGTGCGCACGATCTCGGACTACGGCAATTCGTCGGCCGCGACCATCCCGCTGTCGCTATCGCTGGCGCACCGAGAAAAACCCTTCATCTCCGGCGAAAAGCTGTTGCTGACGGCGGCCGGCGCGGGGCTTGCGGGAGGGGCGGCAGTGCTCGCGATCTGATGACGCGTCGACGGCAGCCACGCCGCGTAACCCGGGGCGCGCGCCGTGATGTCAGGGTGTTGAGGGCGCGGCGCAAGAGCCGCGTTTCATCAGCATTGGCTGCAGCTTGTATTCCTCTTGCAGCGCATGGCTGCCGAGCACGCCTTCGAGTGCCAGCCGGGCGATCTCGTCGATCGGCTGGCGAATGGTGGTGAGCCGCGGCAGCACCAGCGAAGCCAGAGGAATGTCGTCGAAGCCGACGATCGAAAGGTCGTTCGGGACCCGAAGCCCCATGTCGTCGGCGGCGCGCAGCAAGCCGATTGCCTGCTGGTCGCTGGCGGTGGCGATCGCAGTCGGGCGACTTGCTACGGGTTGCGTCAGCAGCTGCTTACCAAGTTCTTCACCTGAGCGGTAGTCGAAGTGCCCCTCGACGATCTGCGGCGGAACGTAGTCGCCTGGGTGGCTTTTCCGGAATTCCTCGAGCCGTTGAACGAAACCGCCGCGGCGCTCGCCGGAGACTTCGGTCGTGCCCGGACCGCTGATATAGCCAAGCCGACGATGGCCGAGCGAAAGCAGGTGGTCCGCGGCGAGATAACCGCCCTGACGATTGTCGACGGAGACGAGCGCATGGCCGCTCAAGGGCCGGTCGACGGTCACCGTGCGCGTGCGCGACGCCAATCCATCGGCGAGGCTGTTGCTGACGGGAACGAGGATCAGCCCGGCCGGCAACCGTCCGAGCAGGGTTTCAATTTGCTGCTTCTCGGCGTCCGGGTCGTCATGGGTGTTGGCAAGCAGCACCGAGTAGCCTTCGGCGGAAGCCAACATCTCCACCTGTTTGGCAAGCTCGGCAAAGAAGGGGTTGGTGATGTCAGGCACGACGAGGCCGATAATGTCGGTCTTGGCGAGCCGGAGGCTGCGACCGAGAATGTTCGGTCGGTAGCCGATCGCGTCGATCGTTGCTTCGACCTTAGCCCTGATGTCCTCGCTCACCGTCTTGTTCTTGGCAAGCACACGCGAAACCGTGCCGACGGACACCCCGGCGCGCTGGGCAACATCCTTGATCGTCGGGTTCAAACGGTCGGCTCCCTATCACGTTCGCTGCATCGATCAGGAGGGTAAAATCATGCAACGGATCAAAGTCTTACGCCAGCGACCGCGGGTCCGCCCGACGGCAGCTGGCCTTCCTCTTAGATCAGAGAATGCCGCGAACCGGTAGCGGCTTCCAGCACAAATTTCTCAGCGATGAAACGTTTCATATTGACAGCGATACCGCCTTTCTATCTTCTAAAGGTCGAAGCGGGCCACGCATGTTCATGTGATGAAACGTTTCATTGATGGTTGGAGGACCATCTTTTCACCGGAGGAGAACCCATGAAATTTTCCCTGTATGCGTCTATCGTCGCACTTACCGTTGCCACCGCATTGCCGACACTTGCCATGGCTGCCGATAAACCCGTCGTCGGCCTCGTCATGAAGTCGCTTGCAAACGACTTCTTCAAGAACATGCTGGAAGGCGCCGAAGCACATGCGCAGAAGCGTGGCGACTACGAGCTTAAAGCCATCGGCATGCAGAACGAGACCGACTTCGAGAGCCAGCTGAATGGCGTCGAGAACTTCATTACCCAGGGCGTCGATGCGATCGTGATTGCGCCGGCCGACTCCCGCGCCATGGTCGCGCCGCTGAAGAAGGCGATGGATGCGGGTATTGTCGTCATCAATTTCGACGTTTCGCTCGACGAGCAGGCAAAGAAGGATGCCGGCGTCGATCTGGCCTTCGTCGGCCCTGACAATCGAGGCGGCGCCAAGATGGTCGGTGATGCGCTCGCCAAGGATCTCGGCGCCGGCGGTAAGGTCGTGATCCTCGAGGGCAATCCGGGCGCCGACAATGCAGCGCAGCGCAAGCTCGGCTTCGAGGATGCGATCGCGGCAGGCAAGCTCGATCTTCTCGATTCTCGGACGGCGCATTGGGAAACGGAAGAGGCCAATTCCGTCTTCTCGACCATGCTGACGGCGCATCCCGATATCCAGGGTGTGCTCGCCGCCAACGATTCCATGGCGATCGGTGTCGTCAAGGCGCTCGACGCGGCTGGCCGAAACGACATCAAGGTCGTCGGCTTCGACAATGTGCCGGCGGTAGCCCCCATGCTGAAGGACGGCAAGCTTTTGGCGACAGTCGACCAGTTCGGTTCGCAGATGGCGGCGAACGCAATCGACAAGGCGCTCGAAGTCGTGGCCGGCGGGCCCAAACTCGAAGGTTGGGTGAAGACCGACATCGAGCTCGTGACCAAGGACAACGTGAAATAGCTCTGAGACCGCGCGTGCGCACCGGGCGCTGCCCGGTGCGCTTCGGCAAGGACAGCATCCGCCGCAGGCCAATGGTTTGCGTGCGCAATTGCTGCGTTTCAAAAGGGCCAGGTCATGATGAACACGCAAACCGTGCAGGCGGAAGCGGCTGGCGTTTCGATGCCGCCGGTTCTGGAACTGCACGATGTTAAGAAGGCCTTCGGGGGTACCAAGGCACTGAACGGCGTCAGCCTCTCCATTCAGCCGGGCGAAGTGCACGGCCTCATCGGCGAGAACGGTGCCGGCAAATCGACTTTGATCAAGGTTCTCTGCGGTATCGTCCGTCCGGACGAGGGCGCAATCAATCTTGCAGGCCGGGCCTATGCGCCGGCCACGCCCCGGGAGGCCAAGGCCAACGGTCTCCAGGTGGTGCACCAGGAATTCAACCTTCTGCCCCATCTGTCGGTGGCGGAAAACATCTTCATCGAGCATCTGCCGCGCAATGCGTTCGGCGTCGTTAGACGGCAGGAGATGCATGCCGGCGCACGGGCCGCACTCGACGCCATCGGCCTCAGCGACATCGACGTGCGCTGGCCGGTCGCGCGCCTCGGCATCGCCCACCGACAGTTGGTCGAGGTGGCGCGCGCGCTGATGACGGAAAGCCGTATTCTCATCCTCGACGAGCCGACGGCGACGCTGACGTCGCGCGAAACCGAGCGGCTGTTCAAGATCGTCAGCGACCTTCGCCGTCGCGGCGTCTCGATCGTTTTCGTGTCGCATCATCTCGACGAGGTCTTCCGCATCTGCGATCGGGTGACGGTGCTGCGCAACGGCGAGACGGTGTTCTCGCGGCCGATCGTCGAGACCAATCAGGACGAACTTGTGCGCGCCATGGTGGGCCGCAAGCTGCAGCAGCAGATGGCGAGCGAAGTGGTCTCGTTTGCTCGGCCGGCACAGGCGTTGTCGCTTGCCCGGTTTCGCCCGCCGCAATCGCCGCATGCCGAGGGCATTTCACTGCACCTGCACAAGGGCGAAATCCTGGGGATCGCCGGGCTTGTCGGCTCCGGCCGCACCGAGCTTCTGCGGGCGATCGCGGCCGCTCAACGGCCGCTCTCCGGTGAGCTCTTCCTTGAGGGGAAGCGCGCCTCCTTCCACTCGCCGCGCGAGGCGATCAATGCCGGTATCGGCTTCGTGACCGAGGACCGGAAAGAGGAAGGCCTGATCCTCAACATGCCGATTTCGGCCAATGTCACGCTCGCGTCCCTCTCGGACGTCTCGCGTGCCGGCATCCTTGACAGGAAGGCGGAAATCGAAGTGACGGAACGGCTCGGCGCCGAGCTCAAGCTGAAATATGGCGGACCCGGCAAGAATGCCGCGACGCTCTCGGGCGGCAACCAGCAGAAGGTGGTGCTCGCCAAATGGCTGGCGCGCACTCCGAAGGTACTGCTGCTCGACGAGCCGACACGCGGCGTCGACGTCGGCGCCAAGGCCGAGATTTATGCCCTGATCCGCCAGTTCGCCGAACGTGGCTTGGCGCTGTTGATCGTCTCGTCGGAGCTGCCGGAACTGATGACCCTGTCGGACCGTATCCTCGTGATGTCGCAGCACCGTGTCGTCGGCGAGCTGTCGCGGCCGGAATTCTCCGAAGAACGTATTCTGCAATTTGCCTACCAGGGCGAGCAGCAACAGGCGAGGCAGTAAGATGCAAGCACTCGAAAAGACACAAGCCGGCGAAACCGTCCATGCCCGCCAGCTGCCGGGCTGGTCGCCAAAGGTGCTCCTGCGCGATGCCGGCATCGGCTTGGCGCTCCTGCTTTTGATCCTCTTCTTCTCGGTCTCGACCGAGCACTTCCTGACGGCCAACAACATCTCCAACATCCTGACGCAGATCACCATCAACCTGATCCTCGCCGTCGGCATGACCTTCGTCATCCTGATCGGCGGCATTGATCTTTCCGTCGGCTCGATGCTGGCCTTCTGCGCCGTCGTCGGCGGCACGGTGTTGACGATTCCCGATCTCTCGGTGTTCCAGGCCGTGGCGCTGGCAACGCTCGCCGCTGTCGGCACCGGCGTCGTCTGTGGCTTCCTGAATGGCTGGATCAGCGCCTTCTGGGGGCTGCCCTCCTTCATCGTCACGCTTGGCATGCTGAACATCGCCCGCGGTGCCGCGCTGCAGGTGACGGACGCACGCACGATCTATTCGTTTCCGCCGAGCTTCAACGCCTTCGGCTCGCAGATGATCTTCGGCATCCCCGTCGTCTTCCTGATCGCGCTGCTGCTCGTCGCGATCGCCTGGTTCGTACTGTCAAAGACGGTGTTCGGCCGGCTGCTCTATGGCATCGGCAACAACGAGGAGGCCGTGCGTCTCGCCGGCCATTCGCTGATGTTCTACAAAGTGGCGGCCTTCACGATTGCCGGTGCGCTCGTCGGCATCGCCGCCATGGTCTACATGGCCCGCCTTAACATCGCGAGCCCGATCATCGGCATCGGCTTCGAGCTGAACGCGATCGCCGCCGTCATCATCGGTGGCACCAGCCTCAACGGCGGCCGCGGCACGGTGATCGGCACCCTGCTCGGTGCCTGCATCACTGGGGTGCTTGCCAACGGCCTCATCCTGTTCGGGCTCAGCGATTTCATGCGGCAGATGATCACCGGTGTCGTCATCATCCTCGCCGTCATCATAGATAAATATCGCGAACGGCTGACCGGTATCTAAGACCGGGAGCCACGTGCGGACGGATCGCCGCCCGCCGCAATCGACGAAACGCGGTGAAGGACAAGGTGGTCGGGTCGATAGACCCGCCCGCGGGGATCTCTGCGGCCTGGTTTTCACGCAGAAGCAAATGGGGAAGGTTAGGCTGATGCTCAAGAACATCGATCCGGCGCTGAACGCCGACGTGCTGCATGCACTACGCTCAATGGGACATGGAGACCGGATCGCGATCGTTGACGCGAATTTTCCCGCCGACACGATCGCCCGCCACACCCGGCTCGGCCTACCGCTGCACATTGCGAATGTCTCGGCCGCGCGTGCGGTGCGCGCCATTCTTTCCGTCATGCCGCTCGACACGCCGCTGCAGCCCTCGGCGGCGCGGCTGACGCCGGACGGAGAGGCGGGCGAACTGCCGGACGTCCAGCGCGAGGTGCAGGCCGAGCTCGTGCGTGCGGATGGTATTCTTTCGAAGATGTATGCGATCGAGCGTTTCGCCTTCCACGAGGAAGCGAAGCGCGCCTATTGTATCATCGTGACGGGCGAGGCGCGCCGCTTCGGCAGCTTCCTCTTCACCAAGGGCGTGGTGCCGCCGGCCAGCCACTGGCACGAGGCCGTCGCCGGGTGAGAGCCACCTTGGCCGCCATCAAAGGGTCGCAAGCTCCCGATTGGAAAGCACGCCATCATTGGCCCGCCTTATCTCGACCTTCCGTTCGAGCTCGGCGACGATGTCTTCGCTGAAATCGATCGAGGTCAGCTCGGCGATCTCGGGCAGGGCGCCGGGCGTGAAGACATTGACCTCCACCAGCTTGTCGCCGACGACGTCGAGGCCGACCAGGAACATGCCGTCGCGCACCAGTTTGGGGCGCATCTCTTCGGCGACGGCAAGCATCGCCGGGGTGACGACGGCCGCGGCGGGCCGGCCGTTGACATGCATGTTGGAGCGCAACTCGCCTTCCGCCGGAACGCGCCGCACGGCGGCATAGGTGTCGCCACGCTTGAGCGGCCGGCCGTTCATCAGGAACAGGCGGACGTCGCCCTCCGTCGCCGCCGGCAGGTATTCCTGCGCGATCACATAGCCCATCTCGCTGACGGCCTCGAAGATCTGGTTGAGGTTCGTCTCATGGCTGGAGCCGACCTTGAAGACGTTCTTGCCGCCGGAGCCCTGCAGCGGCTTCAGGATGACGCCTTCGGGATGGGCGTCGAGGAAGGACCGGACCTCCTCCATGTGTTTCGTGATCAGCGTGGTTGGACGGACGACCTCGGGAAAACCCTGCAGATAGAGCTTGTTCTGTGCTGCCGCCAATCCGTCCGGGTCGTTGACGACGATCGCACCGCGCTCGGCGGCGAGCCGCCCGAAGATGATGCCGGCCTGGGTCGCCCAGGGACGCGTTGCGGCATCCTCCGAGGGGTCGTTGCGCAGAAAGAGGATCTGGATATCCGTAATGTCCAGGACCTCGCGCCGCGTCGCATCACCCCGCAGTGCCGCAATGAAGGTTTCAGCCTTGCGCGGCTTTGCAGTTCCGAGAGAAAGCGCATGGATGATCAGGCGGCCGTCGGGTGTCAGAACGAAATCGCCTGGCGTGAGGTAGACGATCTCATGGCCGCGGGCGAGGGCGGCGAGTGCCAGCGACGTCGTCGCATAGAACGTCTCTTCGCCCTCGATGGAGTTGACGAGAAAGGCAATGCGCATTCGGTTTCCTACTCTGAGATCAAGTCGAGCGGGGACAGTCCCCTTTGGGCTCGCTGAAGTCGGTCGCGCGCTTTGACCTCATCGAGAAAGATAGGGCGGAGCGCTGCGGTACCAAGGAGGCCGCGCAGGCTGAGTTCCTGGATCGCGCCGAAATGCGAGGCGGCGATCTTGCCCATCCAGAACGGTTCGAGAGTGCCGCCGCCGGCGAGGTGATCGAGAAGCTGCAAGAGGCCGCGCAGGTAGATCGCGTCCTTGACCAGCCCGCCGCCGCGATAGATGCGCAGCGTGATGTTGAAGGCCTCGGTGGCCGCAAAGCCATGACCGTCGACGAGCAGCCGGTAGGTCTGCGGAAAGGGTGCGCCGTCGAGCATGGCGGCGCAGCCGACGACCCGTGCCGCCAGCACGCGCAGCCGGTCTATCGTCATGCCGGCGCTCAGATATTCGGCAAAGACCGCGAGCCCCTCCTGCATGCCTTCGTAACCGGCCAGTCCGGAGCGAAGGATACGCAGCCCCTGGGCCGAACCGTTGAAATAGGTCAGCAGATGCACACCAATCTCGTGGTTGAGCAGCGCCTCGACGCGATCGGCGTCGAGCGCGGAACTCCTGGCGATCAAAAGCTGGCCGCGCGAAACGAGCAAGCCAGCCGGCAGGTCGTCGCGAATGTCGACGGAGGCGGAAAAATCGGCCGACTGGCGCCGATAGGCCGATATCATCGCCTGGGCGCGCTCCCTTATGTACTCGCAATCGCGCCTGTCTGCGGCCGAAGACCGTGCATCGCGGTCGGGTGCAGTGCGCGCCAGGATTTCGGAGGCGGCGTCATGAAGCGTGGCTTCCACCGGGCCATAGAGGGCGCGACCGAACTCGACGAAGGTGCGCGTCTCCCGCGCCGAGATCATCGACAACTGCAGATCGACCTCCTGCTGCTTTTCCCGGTAGAGGGCGTAGAGCAGCGGATCTTCGAGATGTTCGAAGTTGAGGGAAAAGAGCTTCCGCTTGGCCGTCTCGATCTGCAGCGTCAGCGGCCGGTAGTAGAGACGCGGACTCTTGGAGAAGCCGCCCGAAGCGAACTCCGTCCAAGCGGCTTCGGCGTTGATTGGCGTCACCGCCAGAAGGAAGTCGAAGCTGGAGGCAATCTCGTCGATGCCGCGGTCGGCGCGCACGACGGCATCGACGAAGGCTTTTCGGCCGAAGGCGCGGTGCGTCGGCAGCCGAAAACTGTCCGATTTTGCGCGGGCGAAAGCAGCAACGGCTCTTAGCCCCGCGTCGAAGATGCTCGCGACCAGCCGCTCGCGCAGTTGCGGATAGATGCGGCGCGTTCCCGGCTCGCAGTAGATCGGCGCGAAGCGCACCGTCAGGTGTGGGGTGTCGAGCGCAAGCGCCTTTCGGCCTGTCGCTGTCGCCGCTGGGCGCTCGACGAGCGTCACATGCGGTGTGCGGAATTTTCCTTCGATCGTTGCCGCCGTCTCGATCAGGGCCTTGGCGGCGACCTGCTCGGCGGCACGCGCGCCGGCGACCACCTCGATCAAAAAGGGCGGCAGGAAGGGCGCGTCCTTGGCCGGCGGTTCATCGCTTTCGAGCTCACCGAATTCGAGCACGATGAAAAGGCCGAGTCGCTGTTCGATTACGCCCCCGACACGTTCGATGATTGCGGCGGCGGTATCGATGTCGGGCGCCAGTAGATAGGCGGCGTTCGCCTGGGCGATGTCGCGCGCCACCGGCTGTTGGTGCTCGGCGGCGATGTGCACGCAGAGGAAGGGAACGAGGCGGTCGATGTGCAGCCGTCCGCCCTCGCCGAAATCGCGCCGCACGGCGCGGCCATCCGTCAGCCGGCCGATGGCTTCGTCGAGCCAGGCCGGGGCCGGACTTACGGGCGTCGCTCTCTCCTCCGTCATCGCTGCCTCGCCAACGTTTCGGTCAGGATCGGGACGAGGGAAGAGACCAGTGCCCGCAGAGAACGAAGCGCCCGGATATCCGGCTTGCCGGTCCATTCGTCCATGAAGGTCTTCTTGAACTCGATCGCGATCGCGCAGCCGGTCTCGGGAAAATGCTCGTGGATGAAGCGCGTCTGCTCTCCGCGTCCTTGGAAGGCGACGTTCTCGCGTACATCCACCGGCCGGCCGTCGATAGAGGCGGTGCCGAGCGCCGACATCAGCGTATCGATGACGCCGGCCCATCTGAGCCGATCCATCGAGGAGGTCCCGATGTTGATTTCCGGGGCTTCGTCGGGAGCCGCAGGCGCGGCGTCCGGTCCCTGTCGCCGGTGGTTGTAGCTGTGCATGTCGAGCACGATGAAGCGACCGTGGCGGCGCTCGATCGCCGTCAGCATCGAATGCAGCATGGCATAGTAGTCGTCATGGACGGCGAGGGACGCCTCGATCATCTCGACGGGCGGATGTTCCCGCCAGACGGAAAGGCCCCAGGCTTGCGCCGGCTGAAGATAGACCGCGCCCGTCCGGGCACGGTTGAGGTCGACCTCGAAGCGGGACCTGTGGACGACGATGCGGTTGGCAAGATCGCGGATGACGAACTCGGTGAACGGATCCTCCTCGCGCAGCCGTTCCTCGTCTGTCAGGGCGGTGAGCGCGCGGGCGTCGCTGCGCATCGCGTGCCCGTTGTGGATCGCCGTGCCGACGATCGGCCCATCGCCGCGGTGTGCGGTCCACCAGGTGGTTTCGCTGGCTGAGCGGAACTGTTCCGTCGGCTCGCTTTGCATCTTCGCTCCCGCACTCCCTCGCTCTGGTCGCTACGGGGGTGCAACTCCCCGGTGGCCCGAAGGGTTCCAGAACGGGAGAAATTTCCGGGGCGGTCGAGACGCAAGGCCACCCCGCTTCGACAGCCGCCCTCAACGTTTTTGTTGGCCGATCTCGCCGAGAATCCACTGGCGGAAGGCGCTGATTTTCGGGGCGTTTCGCCGGCTTTCCGGATAGACCATCCAAAAGGCCTGGCTCTCGTCGCAGAGCAGATCGAAGGGCTGGATCAGACGCCCGTCGGCGAGTTCCGCGGCAAAGAAGGCCGGCGTCAGGATCGCCACGCCCTGTCCGGCCGCGGCCGCATTTCCCTCATAGACTTGGGCGCCCATGCTGGAGCCGGCCCGGCTCGCAAGCCCTTCCACCGGCACGTTGGCGGCGGCAAACCACTGCGCCCACCAGGGATCACCGGGGTCGAGAAGCGGCAGGCGCAGGAGGTCGGCCGGTTCCTTCACGCCACCGATGCTGGCCGCAAGGCCTGGGCTCAACATCGGCGAAAAATCGGCGTTGATCAGACGGTGGGCGGCAAGTCCCGGCCACTCGCCGCGGCCTGAGCGAATGCCGATATCGACCTCCTCGCGACTGAAGTCGACGAGATGCGGCTCGGTTTGAAGTCGCACGGCAAGCGAGGGGTGAGTGATCTGAAACGAGCCGAGGCGCCGCGCCAGCCAGTTGGAGGCAAAGGTCGCGATCGTACTGATGACCAGTGTTCCCTGGGCGCCGCCGCGCGCGGTCACATAGGCTTCGCTGAGCTGCTCGAAGACCTGCGTCACCACCGGTGCAAGCCGCTGGCCGACCTCGGTGAGCGCGATCTGGCGTGGGCGGCGGAGGAACAGGGGTGCGCCGATCCGATCTTCCAGCACCTTGATCTGATAGCTCACCGCAGCTTGCGTCATGCCGAGTTCGCTTGCGGCATTGGTGAAACTTCCATGGCGCGCGACCGCCTCGAAGACCCGTATCGCCGTCAATGGGGGAAGCGGAAGTGTCTTATGCATCAAATGGCCTTATGCATGGTGACCGATATTCGATTGGAAGTTGATGCCGTCCACAACCATTTTCAAGGTCCGTCCATTAGACGGATTGATGAAGAGGATGACGGCTATGACAACTATTCAAGTACGTAGTTTTTCGTCGACAAACGATTTTTCCGTCGGTTCCTGGCTGGCGCTCCTGTTCGCGAGGAAGAGCCGGACGACCGATGTCGTCGACGTCAGGGATCTGTCGGATCACCTGAAGCGGGATATGGGCTTTCTCGACGGCAACCGCCCCGACGGGCACGACCTCCCGACCGCATGATTTCGCCCAACCGTATGATTTCAAAAGACCCGCGCGGACCTCCCACCGCCCGGGTCTTTTCTTGCCCGCGACGCAGCGTCGTCGCCCGGCGGAGCAGTTTTCCACGTCCCGCCCGCTCTTTGGGTCAGAATTCCTTTAATCTACTGTTTAAGTGGATAATCTCGGTGGTGTCGGCCGGCGCGAGTTTGCGGCGGCCGCCTGAGATGAGGTCCATGATGAGCATGTTGCGGCAATACGAGCGTTTGAGTGCAATCCGCGAGGTCCTGCAGGGCCGGCTGGAACTGCACGAGGCACGCGATTGTTTTGGTTTCGACGATATCGAGGATGGCACGGTCCATGAGCTTAAGGATCGCATTGCCGAACTCTCCGATGAGATCTCGACCTTGAAAAGCCGCTGCGGACGCTATCAAAGCTTCGGCCGTCAGTGACCAAATCCGCCAACAATTACCTGAAGTGACGACGGCACGCCGTCGATGAATGGAAATCCCCATGACATTGCATGTAAATTCCCGCGTCGCAGATTATGCGATCAACCCGCTTTTTCTCGAGCGCTGGTCTCCGCGCGCCTATTCGGGTGCCGAGATTTCCGAGCCCGAGCTGTTCGAGATTCTTGAGGCTGCTCGCTGGGCGCCGTCCGCCTACAATGCCCAGCCTTGGCATTTCGTCTATGCGCGCCGCGGCAGTGAAGGCTGGGAGAGGCTGCTCGGTCTCCTGAACGAGTTCAACCGGAGTTGGGCGGCGGAGGCATCGGCGCTGATCTTCGTGCTGTCGAAGACTTCACTGTTGCCGCCCGGCGGTAGCGAAGAGGTGGCGTCCTACACCCATTCCTTCGATGCCGGTGCCGCCTGGGGTGCGCTTGCGCTGCAGGCAGCGCATTCCGGCTGGCAGGCGCATGGTATGGCCGGTCTCGACTATGAGCGCGCGCGAACGGAGCTCGGCGTGCCCGAGAACTATCGGATCGAAGCGGCTGTCGCGATCGGGCGTCTCGGCGACAAGACGCTGCTTCCGCACGCGCTGCAGCAGCGCGAGCAGCCAAGCCCGCGCAAGGCGCTGTCGGAGATCGTATCCGAAGGCCGGTTCGTGGCCGGCTGACCCGTCAAACGAGGGGGCGGGCAAGGCTTGCCGGCTTGCCCCCTCAGTGGTCGTCGGTCTCATCCCGGCTAGTCTCATTCAGCGCCTGCACGGTGACCGCAGCGACGAGGCCGGTCAGTACGATGCCGGAAAAACCGATCACCAGCGCCAGCACCCGAGCGCTCAGATGCTTCGGCGTGATGTCGCCGTAGCCGATGGTCAGGCCCGTGACGAAGGTGAAATAGAACGCTTCGTCGAGCCGCCAGTCTTCGATGCGGCCGATGACGACGCCGGTTCCTGCCATTACGATCAGGATTGCTGAGAAGATCGGCCAGAGCAGCTGAAGCTGCTGGTAGAGATTGGAGAAGAACCGGCGTCGCATTCTCTTCGTCTGCCGCCGGCGTTGAGATTCCGCCACGCAATCCTCCCTCTCGCGGATAGGCCCGGAAGGCGAACCAGCCACGCCCCCAGGACGGTCGGCCCAAGGCTCGCTTGCCGCCGTCGAAATCCCTTCGCGAACGCACCGCCGCCGCTCTGAAGATAGCCCTGAGTCGGGTCGGCTTCCAGCGCCTGTTTTCCGGCCGGCAAACGGGATGCGATGCCGTCAGTTGCATTTCTTGCAACCGCTTTGGCCGAGTGCTATCGCTTTAGAATAATCTCATGAAAGCTCCTGCCAAAGGACAACCCGGATGGCATCGCATGAGCATTCACTTGCCGGCGACGGCCGCTCTCTCTCCGCTGGCCTGCGGCTCGACGTGATCGCAGGTCTTACGGCCGCCGCCGTGGTCCTGCCCAAGGCGATGGCCTATGCCACGGTCGCCGGCCTGCCCGTCAGTGTCGGCCTCTACACCGCCTTCGTGCCGATGATCATCTACGCGCTTCTCGGCACGTCGCGCGTTCTCAGCGTCTCGTCGACCACCACGCTTGCGATCCTCGCCGGCACGCAGCTCGGCCTTGCCGTCCCGGATGGCGATCCCGCCAAGCTGCTGACGGCGACCGCGACGCTGACGGCGCTCACCGGCGCGCTACTGTTCCTGGCATCGCTGCTGCGTTTCGGCTTTGTCGCCAATTTCATATCGTCGCCGGTGCTGATCGGCTTCAAGGCCGGCATCGGCCTTGTCATCGTGCTCGACCAGGTGCCGAAGCTGCTCGGCATTCACATCACCAAGGAAGGCTTCTTCCGCGATATCCTCAGCATCGCCGGGCACCTGTCCGAGACATCGATGCTCACGCTCGCGATTGCGGCTGCGGCTCTGGTGGCTTTGCTTGCGATGGAGCGCCTCTGGCCGCATTCGCCGGCGCCGCTTCTGGCGGTGGCCGCGGGCATCGCGCTTTCCTGGTTCGCGGGTCTCGCCGCGCTCGGCGTTTCCACCGTCGGCTTCATCCCGCAATCGCTGCCTTCGCTGACACTTCCGAGCCTGGGTCTTGTTCAGGAACTCTTGCCGGGCGCGCTCGGCATCGCGTTGATGAGCTTCACCGAGACCATTGCCGCCGGCCGGGCCTTTGCCGCCCCGTCCGACCCGCCGATCCGGGCGAACCGCGAGTTGCTGGCGACGGGTGCCGCGAATTTCGGAGGCGCCTTCTTCGGTGCCATGAGTGCCGGCGGCGGCACGTCGCAGACCGCCGTGGTGCGAGCGGTCGGCGGCCACAGCCAGATGGCGTCTCTGGTCACCGCGGCGGCTGCGGCTGCGACCATGCTGGTCCTCGCGCCGCTGCTCGGCCTGCTGCCGCAGGCCGTGCTTGCGGCGATCGTCATCGTCTACTCGGTCGGGCTCATCAAGCCCGCGGACTTCCTCTCCGTCCGCAAGGTCCGGCTGATGGAGTTTCACTGGGCGTTGGCCGCCTTTCTCGGCGTGCTGTTTTTCGGCACGCTGCAGGGGATCATCGTTGCAATCGTGCTGTCGTTCATCGGGCTCGCGCGCCAGGCGGCCTCGGCGAAGGTCTATGTTGTCGGCCGCAAGCGCGGCACCGATCGGCTGCGGCCGCTCTCGTCCGCGCACCCCGATGACGAGACCTTCGAGGGGCTTTTGATCCTACGCCCGGAGGGTCGGCTCTTTTTTGGCAATGCCCAGCAGGTGGCCGACCAGGCGCAGATGCTGGTCGCAAAGCAGAAGCCCAGAGTTGTCGTGCTCGACATGAGCCGGGTTTTCGACATCGAATATTCGGCGCTGCAGATGATGATGGAGGGCGAGCGCCGCATCAGTGAACACGGCGTCACCGTCTGGCTGGCCGAGCTGAACCCGGACGTGCTTGCCTATGTGCGCGCATCCGGCTTTGCCGATCAGCTCGGCCCTGACCGCCTGTTCGTCAATACCCGCACGGCGCTCCAGCACTATCTGGCCGGCGCCGCGCAGGCGTAAAGCAATTCCAGGAAAAGGGCACAGCGGTTTTCCGTCCGGAATTGTGCTCAGAAAATGAGCTATTCCGCCATCATCTCGCCCGTTCCGCCGAAGGCCGGCGGGAAGTCCCGATACTTCGGCAGGCCGTCCTTCATCGGCAGCACCGTCTCCTGATAGTTGACGTGAAGCATCGGCTTGAAGGCAAGCGACGGGATTGCCGCTGCAAAGACGTCGGTGACACCCCAGAGCGGATGTTCGGTCATGAGATGCCCGCCGCAGGCCTTGCACCATTTGCGCACGCTCGTTGCCGTCTTCTGGTAGCCAACCAGATTGTCCGCACCCTTGACGATCTTGACCTTCTCCGGTGGCCAGAGCGTGAAGGCGTTGACCGGGCCTGCCGACCAGCTTCGGCAGGAACTGCAATGGCAATAACCCATGGCGGCCGGATCGCCGCTCACTTCGATCTCGACTGCGCCGCAGAAGCACTTTCCGTTGAGGCTGCCGTTCGCTGCCATGACTTTCTCCTTTCGGTTCTTGTCGCCCGGAGATCTGGCTCTTGCTGATAACCGGCGTGAACCCTGCCTGAGGGTCTCACTCTGAGCCCTGAGGTCAACGCCTCCTTTCGAGCTAGTTGCACTGCTGACGGCCTCGGAAATTAAAGATGAGTACAATACTCATATTTGTTGTGCGCACCGCACGGGCGCGCTAATGAACGCCGGCGCTGCCTCGTCTGCACCGCGCCCTGTCTCTCATCTTCGCTCTGCCGACGGCTCCGGATCGGCCCTGAAACCTATCATGCCAGAGAAATCATCTTCGCATTTGATGCTCGACGACGCGATCGTCGCCTACTACGACGAGCTTTGCGCGATGACGCGGCGGCGTGGTCACCAGGCGGCAACCGCGAACGAGGTCGTTCACGAGCTTTATGTTCGGTTGGTCGATCGGCGCACGCCGCTTGAGGGCAAGTCGTCGCTCAGGGCGTTTCTGCGCCGCGCCTGTGCCAATCTCGGTATCGACCGGCTGCGGCGCGACCGCTTCGAGTTCAAGCTTTTCTCCGGTAGCGAAGAAGACGCTCTGGCTGTCGCCAGCGATATCACTGCGCCTGATGCCAACATCGATCTTCCCCGGCGGCTGGCGATCCTGAAGAGGGCGATCATGGACATGTCGCTGCAGCGGCGGCGCGTCTTTCTCGCAAGCCGCATCGGCAACCTCACCTCGGACGAAATCGCCATGCGCACAGGGATCAGTCGCAACATGGTCGACCGGCATCTGCGAAAGGCCTATCTGCATTGCCTCGACCGGTTGGAGGAGGTGTTGTGACGGCGCGCGACAGGAGGATGCGCGAGCAGGCGGTGGATTGGCTCGTCCGCCTAACGGGTGATCCCGACGATGAAGCGTTGCAGCTCGCCTTCGAACGCTGGCGCGCGGAGGATCCTGCCCATGCCGAGATTTTTGCGCGCGCTCAAAGGGCGATCGGTGACGCATCGCTCTTGATCCGGCGCGAACCGGAATTCGCCCAAAGGGCGGTGAAGCGGACAGGGACGCGGCGAAAAACCGCAACAGCGCTGGCGGCCATCGTCAGCGTCGGCGCCGGCATTTTTGTTGCGCTCGACGGCGCCCTGTGGATGCAGGCGGACGTCATCGCCGGCAAGGGTGAAAGGCCGATTCTTACCCTTGAGGAAGGCTCGACACTGCAGCTCAACGCCCAGTCGGCCGTCGCCTATCAGTTCACTTCCGCCGAGCGGCGGATCGTGCTGCTGCGTGGCGAGGCCTTCGTCCAGGTCGCGGCCGACAGCCAACGGCCCTTTGTCGTTAAGGCCGGAGGCGGCACGACGACGGCACTCGGGACGGCATTCGACGTCAACCTCACCGACGACGGCACCAGCGTCACCGTTCTCGAACACGCCGTATCGGTCGCGACGGACGCGGCAATGCCGCCGCGCCGCGTCGCGGTCAACGAGCAGGTCAGCTACGACCATGACGGCCGGCTCGGCGATGTCACGCCGGTCGATCCATTCGTGGCAGCAGCATGGCGGCAGGGGCGCCTGGTTTTCGAGGAACGCACGATCGCGTCCGTCGTCGAGGAAATCGGGCGCTACGTTCCCGGCAAGATCCTGATCGCCGATGCCGGCGTCGGCGCCAGGCGGGTGTCCGGCAGCTTCGATCTCTCCGATCCCGTCGGCGCATTGCAAGGTCTTGCCGAAGCCTTCGACGTCAAGGTCACCCGGATCGGACGCTACGTCACGATCCTGCGCTAAAAAAATCGAGGACGAGGTGTCCCTGAACCGGCACCTCGTTCGTCCAGAAACCAGACCCCGGCCGTTTCGGCCATCTCTCTGTCTGGAACCATCATGTCATATTCGAATACGACCGGCCGCCGCCGCCAATCCGGAATTCTCAACCTGCTGATGGCAGGCACCGTGTTTGCCCTCACCACCACCATCGCTCTTGCGCAAGATGCGGTGCGGCATCACGTCGACGTACCTGCGGGCAAGCTGACGACGGCCGTCAATCGCCTGGCCTCACAGCTCAAGCTGCAGGTGGTGTTCGACAGCTCGGTCGCCTCTGGCGTCACCACGCCAGGCCTTTCCGGCGAGATGACGGCCGAAGAGGCGCTGGCGCGGTTGCTGAGCGGAACGGGCGTCCGCTATCGTTTCGTCGGCAGCTCGACGGTGAAACTGATGGGTGCGGTGGAAGCCGCGACGCCGGCAGACGGCGAAGGCACGAAGCTCGCGCCCATTGTCGCCCGCGGCGACGCCAAGGACGGTGACCGCGCGCCGAACATCGCGGTCCTTGATGCTGAGGACATCGAAAAGGCCCAGGCATCGAGCCTTCCGGAATTGCTGCAGAAGACGCCCGGCGTGTCGATGGGCGGTGGCGTGCGCATCGAAGGACAAACGCTCGCCATCCGCGGCTTTGCCCGGCAGTCTGACGTGCGGATCATCCTCGACGGCGCGCCGAAGAATTTCGAGAAGTACGACCAGGGCACAGTCTTCATCGAGCCCGAACTGCTCAAGCGCGTCGAGATCGAAAAGGGGGCGACATCGGTGCGCTACGGCAATGGCGGCTTCGGCGGCACGGTGCTGATGGAGACCAAGGACGCGGCTGACATGCTCAGGCCCGGCGAAGAATGGGGCGTCTGGGCCAAGTCCGGTTTCCAGAGTGCCAACAAGCAGTTTCTCGAAACCGGCGCGCTCTACGGAAAGTCGGATTTCGGCGGCCCCATCACCTATGATGGCCTTCTGGCCGGCACATGGCGCAAAAGCGACGACATGCGCGTCGGCGGCGGCGAGGTCTACAACTATTCCAACTCGAAGCTGACCACCCTGCTTGCCAATGTCGGTGCCGCATATGACGGCCACGAGATCAGGGGGACGGTCGCCTACGGCCAAAACGACAATTGGGGACCCGTGGCCGCCATCCGCGGCCAGTCGGCGCCGTCGGACTACAACATCACCCGCTACGGCTACAAGGAAGCGATGCGCCGGCTTCTCACCTGGCGTGAAATCGAGGATTTCACCTCGACGCTTACCTATAGCTATACGGGCGACAGCGACCTGGTGAATTACCGCATGATGGGGAGCTTCTCGTCGACCGGCCAGCATGCGAAGCGGCCCGACATTCCGGGGCTCAACCCCAGCGCATCCGTCGGCGGCTACGAAAACGATGCCACCTACACCGACATCAAGTTCGAAGCGGAGAATACCTCCAACTTCACGCTCGGCGGACTGTCGCACAGCCTGAACTATGGCATTCAGTACCTGGATCATGACCGGGACATCTGGATGTATGACATCGCCAACCGCACCCAGGCGCAGTACAACTACGGCTCCTACGCCCCCTGGTTCATGCCCGAGGGCTCGCAGAAGACCTTTGCCGCTTTCGTTCGCGATCGGATCGAACTGACGGACACGTTTGCCGTGACGCCGGGCCTGCGCTACGACCATGTGCGCTCGAAGGGCGTGCCGAACGAGGCGCCGCGGTTCAACAATCCGCTGGCCGGGCACGACTATTCAGCCGTGTCGCACCAGGGTGTGACGCCGGCGATCAGCCTGTCATGGGAAGCCACGCCGTCGGTGCGGTTCTTTGCCGACTGGGCCTATGCGATGCGGGTGCCCAACATTGACGAAATCTATTCGACCCAGAGCGTGCTTACCAAGGCTTCCGGCACCAGCCGTGATCTGGAGGTCGAGCGTAACAGCACCTTCAACATTGGTGTCGACTTGAGCTTCAACGACGTGCTGACGACCGACGACATGCTGTCGACGCGTATTTCGGTCTACAACAACCACGTCTCCAATCCGGTAACGCGCCGGTTCGGCACGGCCAACCTCGCCGACGTTACCGGCAACGTGCCATTTTACTGGAACACGCCGTCCTACGATATCCGCGGCATCGAGTGGCAGGCGCACTACGAGACCGAGCGTATGTTCGCCGATCTCGGCGTGTCCTGGATGACCGGCGAGCGGACCGGCGCCGTCAACAACGTCTGGGGACCGGACACCTATATCAACGATCTGGCGCCCCTGACCGTGATCGCGACGGCCGGGATCAAGGTACCGGATCAGGACCTCGCCTTCGGCTGGACAGGCACCTTCGTCGACGACCAGAACCGCACGCCCTACAATCAGGGCGGACAGACCTACGCGCGCCCGCCGAGTGCCGGCTATGCGGTGCACGGCCTCTTCCTCGACTGGACGCCGACATCGGGCTTCATGGAGGGTGGCGAAGTGCATCTCGCCGTCGACAATATCTTCGACAAATACTACGAGCCCTATCTCAGCGACGGGATCTCGGCGATGCCCGGCCGCAACTTCAAGATCGCGATCAGCCGCAAGTTCTGAGCGGAACATGGACCCGGCCGGCCGGAATGCGGGCCGGCCGAATGTCCTCCTACGCGCCTCCGCGCAGCAGTGGCGCTTGATTGCGGTGCTCCACCCGCCTCTGTCTGTAAAGTTGCGTATAATAGGTTGCGAGCTTGCCAATCCTTGCTTGACAGCCGTCGATTGCCCGTATCTTAATCATGCTCTCAGATTGAGCATGATCAATCCATTCACATGACCTCGATGGTCGACGGGCAGTTTCGCCCCATGATGCCCCCATCTTCGATGGGCCCGGCGTCGTGGGGTTTTTGGTTTTTGGCGGGTACATGAGCGGCGCGGTAAAGATCGGCATCCTCTATTCGACGACCGGGCCCTACGGGACGATGGGCCGCGACTGTCGCGACGGCGCGGAACTGGCGATCGAGGAGATTGCGGCAAGCCATCCCGGCCGGATCGAGCCTGTTTTCATCGATCCGGAAGCCAATATCGACCGTTATCTCGAAGGCGCCAGATCGCTGCTGCGCGACCACGGATGCCGCCACATCATCGGCACCATCACGTCGCTCGCTCGCAAGGAGGTCATTCCGCTTGTCGAAAAGCACGACGGCCTGCTCTGGTACATGTGCCCCTATGAGGGCTTCGAGGCAAACGACAACGTGATCTATACGGGCGGCTGCCCGAACCAGCATTTGCTGCCCTTGCTCGACTATCTGCTGCCGCGTTTCGGCAACCGGCCCTATCTGATCGGCGCAAACTATGTCTGGGGCTGGGAAATGAACCGCCTGGCGCGTGAGCTGGTGGAGGAAGCCGGCGGCGCAATCCTCGGCGAGCGTTACCTGCCGCTCGAGGAAACCGCGGTCGAGCGGATCGTCGCCGAAATCGAGCAGCGCCGGCCGAGTTTCATCCTCAACAATCTCGTCGGTCCTTCCAGCTACGCCTTTCACGCGGCGATCCGGGCGCTCGCCGTGCGCGATCCGGGGTTCCGACCGGAAAACTGCCCGGTCGTCAGCTGCGACCTTCAGGAGTGCGAGTTGACGGATATCGGCCTCGGGGTCGCGACCGGCCAGCTCTGTGCCGCTTCCTATTTCGACACGGTGGTTTCGCCCGACAATGCGGCCTTCAAGCTGCGCGTTGCCAGTCGCTTCGGCCCCGGGCGACGCATCTCCAGCCTGTTTGCCAGCGCCTATGCCTCCGTCAAGCTTTGCGCCGAGGCGATCATCGAGGCGGGCGTCGACGATCCCTTGACGATCACGCAGCTTGTTTCGGCAGCGGCGCATCAGAGTGTGCTCGGCCCGCTCAGGATCGATCCGCAGACCCACCATGCGGCGTTGCCGTTCCATCTCGGCCGCATCAGCGACGACGGAGGCTTCGACATCGTCACATCGCTGCCGTCAATTGCCGCCGACCCCTATCTGACCGGCCAGCGCAAGCGCAAGGCGCCCCAATTGCGGATCGTCTCATGAGGGAAACACCGAACTTCACCGGCTGGCGTGCGGCAATCCTGCACCGCGAAGACCAGACGACGGAGCGGCTCGTGCGACAGCTCAAGCTCTTCGGCTTCGACGTCACCGTACAATGGCAGCCGCTCGATGCGCGCGACCTGCCCGATATCATCCTCGTCGACGCTGACCAGGGCTGGAGCGGGCTCTTGCCCTGGAAGGACGAGCAGGCGCCACGGCCGCTGATCGCCTTGCTCGGCTCGGAAGCACCGGGCCGGGTCGCCTGGGCGATGGGGCAGGGGGTTGCGGCGATCATCGCCAAGCCGGTCGCGTCCTCGGCGGTCTACCCGGCCCTGGTGTTGGCGGTTGGGATCCACGAGGAGCGCCGCGCCGTCGCCGACAAGATCGCCCATCTCGAAGAACGGGTGCGCATGCGCCCGCTCGTTCATGCCGCCGTGCAGAAGATCGGTCAGGCCTGCCATGTCAACGAAGAACAAGCCTATGGAATCCTGCGCAATTGCGCGATGAAAAAGCGCCTGTCGATGGAGCAGATCGCCGGTTCCATCCTCGGCGGTGCCGAGCCCCTGCCGGAGGCCGGTTGATGCAGGTTTTGAAATCCATGTTCAGGCAGCCGGCGGCGCTGTTCGGTCTCGTCGTCGTTGCACTGGTCGTCATGCTCGCTTTGGCCGCTCCGCTGGTTGCCCCCTATAGCCCGGACGAACAGATGTTCGACGGGCTGACGCTCGAAGGAGCGCCGTTGCCGCCGAGTGCTCAGTTCCTGCTCGGTACCGATACGCTCGGCCGCGACCTCTTTTCGCGCCTGCTCTATGGCGCCCGAACTTCGCTCGTCATCGGCCTCGTCGCCAATGGCGTTGCCGTCTCGATCGGGCTCATGATCGGCATTCTCTCGGGCTACATGCGGGGCCTTATCGGCAACGCACTGATGCGCTTCACCGATCTGATGATGGCCTTTCCGGCGCTTCTGCTGGCGATCGTGCTTGCCGCACTGCTGCGCCCAAGCCTCTGGATCGTCGCCATGGTGATCGCGCTCGTCAACTGGGTCCAGGTCGCCCGCATCGTCTATACCGAGACCCGTGGCTTGGTTGAACGCGACTTCATCCTCGCCGAGCGCTCACTCGGCGCCGGCCACGGGCGCATCCTGTTTCACCACATCCTGCCGCATCTGGTGCCGACGGCGATCGTCTGGGGCACGCTCGGCATCGCAACCACGGTGCTGCTCGAAGCGACGCTCTCATTCCTCGGCATCGGCGTCCAGCCGCCGACACCCTCCTGGGGTAACATCATCTTCGAGAGCCAGAGCTATTTCCAGGCCGCGCCCTGGCTGGTGTTCATCCCCGGCGCCGTCATCCTTTTGACCGCGCTCTCCTTCAATCTGGTCGGCGATGCGCTCCGCGATATCCTCGACCCGACGCAACGCGGGAGGGGCTGAGATGGCATTCCTTCTGCTGCGCCGTCTCGTGCAGACCGCGCTCATCCTGCTCGGCGTTGCCGCCATCACCTTCCTGTTGCTCTATGCGCTTCCCGCCGACCCGGCGCGCATGATCGCCGGGCGCAGCGCAACGGCGCAGACGGTCGCCAACATTCGTCGGGAACTCGGGCTCGACCAGCCGCTGCTCGTTCAGTTCTGGAGCTATCTCCAGGGGCTGGTGCAGGGCGATCTCGGTCGCTCCTACGCGCAGAAGACCGATGTCGGTACCTTGATCGCGGCGCGCCTGCCGGCAACGCTGATCCTGATGGCGGCCGGAATTTTCGTCGAAGTCCTGCTCGGCGTGTTTCTCGGTGTCGTCGCGGCCATCCGGCGCGGCGGTTTCGTCGATCGGCTCGTGATGATGGCATCCTTCGTCGGCGTCTCGGCACCGCAATTCGTTGCGGCCCTTTTGCTGCTCTATGTCTTCGCGGTCACGCTCGCCTGGTTCCCGATGAGCGGCTTCGGCAGCTTCGCCCATGTGGTCCTGCCGGCGCTGACGCTCGGCATCCTCGGTGCCGGCTGGTATGCGCGCATGGTGCGCTCGGCGATGATCGACGTCTTGAACCAGGATTATGTGCGCACCGCACGTGCCAAGGGCCTGTCCTCGTTCCGCATCATCTTCCGCCATGCGCTGCCGAACGCGCTTCTACCCGTCATCGCCATGATCGGCATCGATATCGGCCAATTCATGAGTGGGGTCGTTGTCGTCGAGGCCGTCTATGGCTGGCCAGGCATCGGCCAGCTCGCCTGGCAGGCGATCCAGCAGGTCGACATTCCGATCATCATGGGGGTGACGCTCGTCTCGGCGCTCGCGATCGTGCTTGGCAACCTCCTTGCCGACCTCGTCGCGCCGCTCATCGATCCGCGCATCCGCGCCCGCTAATCCGAAACCAACCAAAAAGGGGAACAACAATGTTCAAAAGCTGGCTTCGAACTTCAACCGTCGCTGCGGCACTGCTCGCAGCACCGCTCTCGGCCCTTGCACAGGATGCGCCGAAACAGGGCGGAGATATCGTCATCACCTACAAGGACGATATCGCCACGCTCGATCCCGCCATCGGCTACGACTGGGTCAACTGGTCGATGATCAAGAGCCTGTTCTCGCGCCTGATGGACTACAAGCCGGGTACCACCGAGCTGGTGCCGTCGCTCGCCGAAACCTTCGACGTCGCGCCGGATGGCCTGACCTATACGTTCAAGCTGCGCAAGGGCGTGAAATTCACCAACGGCCGCGAGATCGTCGCCTCGGACGTGAAGTATTCGATCGAACGGGCGGTCGACCCGAAGACGCAGGGGCCGGGCGCCGGTTTCTTCGGCGCGATCAAGGGCTTCGACGATCTCTCGGGCGGCAAGGCGGCGACGCTTGAAGGCATTGAGGCGCCGGATGATGCGACTGTCGTCTTCCACCTGTCGCGCCCGGACGCAACCTTCCTGCACGTGCTCGCCGTCAACTTCGCCTCGGTCGTGCCAAAGGAAGCGGTCGAGGCTGCCGCCGGCGACTTCGGCAAGAAGCCGGTCGGCTCCGGCACCTTCGTCCTTAGGGACTGGACCGTCGGTCAGAGCCTGACCTTCGAGCGCAACCCCGACTATTTCGTCAAGGACATGCCGCATATCGACAAGTTCACGGTCGAGGTCGGCCAGGAGCCGCTGGTGGCGCTGCTGCGACTGCAGAAGGGGGAGGTCGATATTGCCGGGGACGGTATTCCGCCGGCAAAATTCCTCGAAATCAAGAATTCGCCTGAAGGCGCCGAGATTATCGTCGATGGACAGCAGCTCCATACCGGCTATGTCACGCTCAACACCAAGGTGAAGCCCTTCGACGACGTAAAGGTTCGTCAGGCCGTCAATATGGCGATCAACAAGGAGCGTATCACCCGCATCCTCAATGGTCGCGCGACGCCCGCCAACCAGCCGCTGCCGCCGCTGATGCCGGGTTACGACAAGGCGTTCACCGGTTATGACTATGACGTCGAGAAGGCGAAGGCCCTGCTCGCCGAGGCCGGACATGGCGATGGCTTCGAGACGGTGCTCTATTCGACCAACACCGACCCGCAGCCGCGCATCGCCCAGGCGATCCAGCAGGATCTGGCCGCCATCGGCATCAAGGCGGAGGTGCGGGCGCTGGCCCAGGCCAACGTCATTGCCGCCGGCGGCACCGAAGGCGAAGCGCCGATGATCTGGTCGGGTGGTATGGCCTGGATCGCCGACTTCCCGGACCCGTCGAACTTCTACGGCCCGATCCTCGGCTGCTCCGGTGCGGTCCAGGGCGGCTGGAACTGGTCGTGGTACTGCAACGAGGCACTCGACAAGCGCGCCGTTGCCGCCGATTCCATGTCCGATCCGGCAAAGGCGGCCGAGCGTCAGGCGGAATGGGGCAAGATCTTCACCGACATTATGGCCGATGCGCCGTGGGTGCCTGTCACCAACGAGCGCCGCGTCGTTGCCAAGTCGCCGCGCATGGGCGGCGAGGGCGAGATCTACGTCGATCCGACCCGGGTCATCAACTACGACGCGATCTTCGTGAAGCAATAAGCGTCAGGCTCTCCGGAGGTCGTCTTCGGGGAGCCTCTTCATGAGTTTGGGAGAGATTTCATGTGCGTTGCCTGCACACACACCATCCATCGCGCCAAGCATCATTTCGGCTGGAACCGCGACTTCGAGCCGACGCTGATCGCCAAGACCGGTGAGACCATCCATTTCGAATGCCTGGATTCTTCCGGCGGGCAGCTCGGCGCTGGCTCGACGCTCGACACATTGGCCTCGCTCGATTTCGAGAAGATCAATCCGGTGACGGGGCCTGTTTATGTCGAAGGTGCTGCGCCCGGCGACGCGCTGAAGGTGACGATCCGCCGCTTCGTGCCCTCGGGCGTTGGCTGGACGGCCAACATTCCGGGCTTCGGCCTGCTCGCCGATCAGTTCACCGATCCGGCGCTGCACATGTGGTCCTATGATGCGAATACCATGGCGCCGGCGCTCTATGGACCGGGCGGCCGCGTGCCGTTGAAGCCCTTCGCCGGCACGATCGGCGTCGCGCCGGCCGAACCGGGCCTGCATTCGGTGGTGCCGCCGCGCCGGGTCGGCGGCAATCTCGACATTCGCGATCTCACATCGGGCGTCACCCTCTATCTGCCGGTCGAGGTGGAGGGCGCGCTGTTTTCCATCGGCGACACCCACGCAGCCCAGGGCGACGGCGAGGTCTGTGGCACCGCGATCGAGAGCCAGATGGAGGTCGAAGCCACGATCGAGCTCGTCAAGGATGCCCGTCTCGCCAGCCCGCGGTTCACTACGCCGGGTCCGGTGACTCGTCATCTGGATGCTGCCGGTTACGAGGTGACGACCGGCATCGGCCCGGATCTGATGACCGGCGCGCGCGAAAGCCTGATGCGCATGATCGACCTGCTTGGCGCCGAACACGGCTTGAGTCCGGTCGATGCCTATCTGCTCTGCTCGGTCTGCGGCGACCTCCGCATCAGCGAGATCGTCGACGCTCCGAACTGGGTCGTTTCCTTCTACTTCCCGAGGATCGTCTTTTCGTGACAACGGCAGCACCCGTGCTCGGCATCGATGGCCTCTGCGTCGATGCGTTGACGCCGCAAGGGCCGCGAAGGGTCCTTGATGCCGTCAGCTTCAACCTCATGAGCGGCGAAACGCTGTGCATTGCCGGCGAGAGCGGCTCGGGCAAATCCGTGACTTCGCTTGCTGTCATGGGGCTCCTGCCGAAAGCCTCGCTGCGGATCGCCTCCGGCAGCATCAAGCTCGAAGGGCGCGAACTCTCGAAGCTCTCCAACAGTGCGATGCGCAGCGTGCGCGGCGGCGATGTCGCGATGGTCTTTCAGGAGCCAATGACATCGCTCAATCCCGTGATGTCGATCGGCGAGCAACTGACCGAGGCCATTCGCGAACATCAGGGTTCCGAGGGGGGAACGGCGAGTGCCGTCGCCCTGCGCATGCTGGATGCGGTGCACATCACCGAGGCGGCGCGGCGCATGACGCAATATCCGCACGAGCTTTCCGGCGGGATGCGGCAGCGCGTGATGATCGCGATGGCACTCTCGTGTCGGCCCAAGGTGCTGATCGCCGACGAGCCGACGACGGCGCTCGACGTTACCGTGCAGGCGCAGATCCTGACGCTGATGAAAGAGCTGAAGCGGGAGTTCGGCGCCTCGATCGTGCTGATCACCCACGACATGGGCGTGGTCGCGCAGATGGCGGACCGCGTGGTCATCATGCAGCAGGGCCGCATCGTCGAGCAGGGCGACGTACTGCCGATCTTCCGCTCGCCGCGCGAGCGCTACACGCAGGAGTTATTGGCGGCCGTGCCGAGGCTGGGCGCGCATGCCGGCACCGACGGCCCGCCGCGCATCGCCGCAACGGCTGCGGCATCCGTCTCGCGGGCGGCGAGCCCGGTCCTGTCCGTGCGTGACCTCGCTGTCCACTACGGAAAAAAGCCCAGCGGACTGTTGGGCGGAAAGAAGCTGGCCGCCGCCGTCAGCGACGTTTCCTTCGACATCTTCCCCGGTGAGACGCTGGGGCTCGTCGGCGAAAGCGGATCGGGCAAGTCGACCACCGGCAAGGCGGTGCTCGGCCTCATTCCATTCGATGGCGATGTGGCGATCGACGGCCAGCAGATCGGCGCGCTGTCGCAACGCCAGATGCGGCCCGTGCGCCGCTCCGCGCAGATGATCTTTCAGGATCCCTATGCCTCGCTCGACCCGCGCATGGCGGTCGGGGCGGCGATCGCCGAGCCGCTGCTCATCCATGGCATCGGCAATCGCAGCGAACGCACGGATCGCGTCGCCGATCTGTTGCGCCGTGTCGGGCTTGGGCCCGATGCTGCCAGCCGCTATCCGCACGAGTTCTCCGGGGGACAGCGGCAGCGCATCTGCATTGCCCGCGCGCTGGCGGTCAATCCGAAGCTTATTGTCGCGGATGAAAGCGTGGCCGCGCTCGACGTGTCAGTGCGGGCACGCGTGCTTGATCTGATGCTCGAACTGCAGGAGACGATGGGTCTTGCCTATCTCTTCGTCTCGCACGACATGGCTGTGATCGAGCGGATGTCGCACCATGTCGCCGTCATGCGCGGCGGCCGCATCGTCGAGATGGGGACGCGCCGCGCCGTGTTCGAGGATCCGCAGGACGCCTACACCCGGGCGCTGATGGCCGCGGTGCCGCTGCCGGACCCACCGATGCGGAAAAGCGCTTAGAGCGAGACGACAACACGGGTGCGGTCTCCGCCCGCATCCCCTCTGTTGAAACAATCCCGATCGCTCACGGCGCGAGGGCTTGCGACAATACGATGCGAGCCGAGAGGCCGCCGGTCGGTCGGTTGCGCAGTTCGAGTTCGGCGCCGGTTCGGTCAAGCGCACGCTCGACGATGCTGAGGCCGAGCCCGCTGCCGGCCGCCGCCTTGAACCGGCCGCGGAAGAAGCGCTCGGTCACGCGCGGCATTTCCTCCTCGGGGATGCCAGGCCCCTCGTCGTTGATCGCGATTGCCAGATGCTGGCCCCGTATCTCGGCGTGGCAAGAGACCGTTGCGCCCGGTGGCGAATGGTTGATGGCGTTTTCGAGCAGGTTGCGCGCCGCGAGCCGGAAGAGGTCCGGATCCATATTGATCCTGAGACCGGACATCGCCCCGTCGACGACAACATCGACGCGACGCGCCTGGCCGGCGAGTTCGGTGCGAAGACTTGTCAGCATCTCGCCGACATCAAAACCGGCCGCCGGCCTGCCGCTCTCGGTGGCTTCGACCGAGGCGATATCGAGCAGTTGCCGCACCAGCTTGCCGGTCCGGTCGACACCGGCGACGATCTGGCCGAGCGCCTTCTCGCGGATTTCGCCGTCGTCGCTGGCGAGCGCCACCTGCGCCTGCGTCTTGAGGCCCGCCAGCGGCGTACGCAACTCGTGGGCGGCAAACGCGATGAAATTCTGCTCGCGCTCGCGGGCGCCGGCGACACGGGCAAAAAGGCCGTTCAGCGACTTCAAGACCGGGCTGATCTCGCGCGTCGTGCCGGTGTCCTCGATCGCGTGCAGGTCGGAGGCTTCACGCGCGGCAAGGTCGCCGGCAAGCTTGCGCAGCGGCGCGAGGCCCCGCCCGACGCAGAGCCAGATCAGCACGGCCAGAAGCGGAATGATCAGCAGCGCCGGCAGCAACAGCCCCTTGACCAGGTCGTTGACCAGCCGGTCGCGGATGCGCAGGTTGTCACCGACGAGAACGCGCACGCCGAGGCTCGCATTCTCCACCGCAAAGACACGCCAGGTCTCGCCGTTGATGACGGTTTCGGAAAAGCCCATGGCGTGGGGCGCAAGCGTTGTATCGGGCGCGCTGTCCGACTTGCCGATCAGAGTTCCGTCCAGCGACCAGATCTGGCAGGAGAGCTGCCGGTCGTAATGCGGGTGCTCCAGCAGCGGGATCCTGATCGCGCTCTGCGCCGGGCGGTTGGCATGGGTGTCGCCTTCCTCCTTCATCATGTCTGGGCTGACGATCAGCGAATTCACCATGCGCGCCGCCTCCATCAGCCGCGCGTCGAGCACGCGCTCGACTTCGGCGCGGGTGCTGAGGAAGATCCAGACGGTGGCCGATAGCCACAGGAGCCCCGTCGTAATCAGGAGGATGGCGAAAAGCCGGGCGCGCAGCGATTGCATCAGCCGGCTCCGCCCAGCCGGTAGCCGATGCCCCGGATGGTTTCGATCAGTCCCGGGCCGAGCTTGTTGCGCAGATGGTGGATGTGCACCTCCACGGCGTTGCTCTCGATTTCCTCCTGCCAGCCGTAGAGTTTGTCTTCCAGCTTGGTCTTGGAGAAGATCACCCCCGGGTGCGACATCAGCGTATGCAGGATGGAATATTCGCGCCGCGAGAGTTGCACCGGCTTGCCCGCCTGTTCCACCGATTGCCTGGCCGGATCGAGCCTGAGCGTTGACCATTCCAGCGCGGCGCTCGCCCGGCCGCTGGAGCGTCGCGCCAGCGCCCGAAGCCTGGCGGCGACCTCGTCGAGGTCGAAGGGTTTGCCGAGATAGTCGTCGGCGCCAGTGTCGAGGCCGGCGACGCGATCGCGCACGGTGTCGCGTGCGGTCAACAGCAGCACCGGAATGTCGCTCTGCTTGGCGCGCAGGTCCCGCAGAATGTCGAGACCGGAGCCGTCGGGCAGCATCAGGTCGAGCACGACCGCGTCGAAGCCGTTGGCGGCAAGCGCCGTCGCGGCCGCATCGCAGGTGCCGACGGCATCGGTGGTGAAGCCCGCCAGCGCCAGGCCGACCTTCAGGCCGTCTCTAAGGATATCGTCGTCTTCGACGATCAGGACTCGCATCGCTACTCCTAACATTTCTGAGAGCGCGATCCTTTAATCGCTCCCTTAAGGCAGCCTTAAGGTAGGACTTCCCTCTGAGGCGGCATTGCAACAATCGAATCGTTGAATGCCCGATATGACCGAAGCACACGAGCCTTCTTCCTCCACGGCCGATCACAAGACCGGCATCACGCTGACCCGCCGCAGCCTTGTCATCGGCGCGGCCTCGCTGTTCGTCACCGGCTGCGCGACCGCCCGCCCGACGCCGGCGGTGGTGCCGGCAGCCGTCACGCCCGTCCGCCCCTCAGCCGGCCGGCCGGTGCCGCCGATGTACTATGCGATGCCCGACGAGCAGTTTCCGATCCCCGAGGTGAAGATCGCCGAGGTCGATCCGAAGTTCTGGCGGCAGGAGGTGGATTATCCGACCAGTGAGCGGCCCGGCACGCTGATCGTCGATACGCCCGCGAAATACCTCTATCACGTGCTGCCGGGCGGGCGGGCGATGCGCTACGGCATCGGCGTCGGGCGCGAGGGCTTTGCCTGGTCGGGCCGGGCGATCGTCGCCTACAAGCGCAAATGGCCGCGCTGGACGCCGCCCGACGAGATGGTCGCGCGTCAGCCGAAACTCCAGCCCTACAGTATCGCCAATGGCGGCATGCCGCCGGGCATCAAGAACCCGCTCGGCGCCCGCGCGCTCTATATCCATAAGGACGGCAAGGACACGCTCTACCGCATCCATGGCAGTCCCGAGGCATTTTCGATCGGCAAGGCGGTCTCTTCCGGCTGCATTCGCCTGCTCAATCAGGATGTCGTCTACCTCCATGATCAGGTCCGCGACGGCAGCACCATCGTCGTCATTCCGGATCCGACCAAGGGCGACATGGCGATCGGTTAGGTGAGGGCAGGCAGCGAGCGCGGGAATTCTGCAACACTTCGAAAACGAGTACCGCCTCGCGCAAGCGATCCACGCCAAAGAAAGATTTTCACCACATTTCGGTCACGGTTCGGCCCAACAGGCTTGGGCCTTCCCTCGGACCTCCCAACCGAAATCTCCAACCCTGGAATTGAATACAGTGTCGATGAATTTGTCCCGCCGGTCGCTGCTCGCGGTGATCGCCAGCTCTGTTTTGAGCGCCTGCACGCAGATCCCGAAACCCGAACCGAAACCGAAGCTGATCGAGCCGATCGGCGGTGATGGCGGCTCGCCGGAAAAGGCGGCGGATGCGGCGGGCGTGCCGACGAAGACCTTCGACTATGCCAGAATCTACGCGCCGGTGAAGGACGAAGGCTACGACGTCCCGGGCATCCAGCACACCGAGATCAAGCCGCAGTTCCTGCGCCAGGAAGTGGCCTATGCCACCAACGAGCCGCCCCATTCGATCGTCGTCGATACCCAGACGATGTTCCTCTACTACGTCCTGCCCGGCGGCCGCGCCATCCGTTACGGCGTCGGTCTTGGTGCAGCCGGCCGCGCCTGGAAGGGGCGTGCCGTGGTGCAGTGGAAGCGCAAGTGGCCGCGCTGGACGGTGCCCGACGACATGGTCGCACGCCAGCCGCACCTCAAGAAATACGGCATCGATGCCGGCGGCATGGATCCGGGCCTCGACAATCCGCTCGGCGCCCGCGCCATGTATATCTTCCAGGACGGCCAGGATACGCTTTACCGCATCCACGGCTCGCCGCAGTGGCGCTCGATCGGCAAGAATGCGTCGGCGGGCTGCGTGCGGATGCTGCAGCAGGACGCGATCGATCTCTATGATCGCGTCAGAGGCAAGACGCCGCTGCTCGTCCTGTGATGGGCGACAATCTGGTAATTTCTGCGCCCTTGCCGGACGGATGCCTCAAAGTGGCTGCGGAAGCGGCAGCCCGTCCGGCCCCATCAGCATATAGTCGGGCGACCGCTGCACCGGCTGGGAGTCCGGCAATGGTTGCCCATCCGGCAGGGGTTGCGCGTCCTGCATCGGCTGCGATTGCACCATGCCGCCGCCCGAGAGATCGGTGACGACGATCGGCGTGCCGTTCGGCACGCGGTTGTAGAGATCGACGACGTCCTGGTTGATCATGCGCACGCAGCCCGACGACACCGACTTGCCGATCGTCCACCATTCCGGCGAGCCGTGAATGC
The DNA here is from genome assembly GCF_001426275.1 of Ensifer sp. Root423. NCBI lineage: Bacteria > Pseudomonadati > Pseudomonadota > Alphaproteobacteria > Hyphomicrobiales > Rhizobiaceae > Ensifer > Ensifer sp. Root423. Next base: position 98,196 of record NZ_LMEG01000043.1, read on the forward strand.
GGTAGAGCGTGTCTTCGCCGTTCTGGAAGATGTACATGGCGCGGGCGCCGAGCGGGTTCTTGAGGCCGGGATCCATGCCGCCCGCCTCGATGCTGAATTGCTGCAGCTCGGGCTGGCGCGCCACCATCTCGTTCGGCGGCTTCCAGCGGGGCCATTCGCGCTTGTACTGGATGACGCCGCGCCCGGCCCAGGCGAAACCGGCACGCCCGAGGCCGACGCCGTAGCGCATCGCCTGGCCGCCTTCATAGACCCTATAGAGAAAGTGGCTGCCGACGTCGACGACCAGCGTTCCCGGCTTTTCGCCGGTCGGATCGGCGACCATCTGGCGGTAGAAGCGCGGATCGATCTTCTCGTAGGGAATGGCCGGCAGCGGGTAGGGCTCGTTCGGCTTCTCGCCGTACATGTCGGCCAGGAACGTGTTGGTCTCGGGAACCGGTTCCGGCGCATAGGAGCGCGTCACAGTAGGCCGCGGCGAGGCGCAGCCGGCGAGACCAACGGCCGCCAACCCGGCGGAAAGCTGCAGGAAGGCGCGGCGGCGGAACTCTCTTTCGGGCATGTAATCCTCGATCGTCCTCTATTCGCTACCGGCGATGCAACCGACCTTTTAAGTCAATTGTGCGTCGCCAGCCGACGGAACGATCACAGGCCGGCGTAGGGGTCCGCCAGCGCCGCTTCGGGTCGGCTGATAGGATACTTAGTTCCCGAGATCTTCGCGGCCAGCTTTTCAGCACCGTTTTTCTCAAGAAGCGCCCGGAAGCTCGGATGCATGCCGCCATCGACATAGGCGTTCAGCGGCGCCGACGTCTGGTTGGTCATCATGCCGGCGAGCTTCGCGTCCTCCGATTGCAGTCGCGCCACCAGCCCGGCATCGGGCGTGGAGATCGCCGCCGGGCAGGCGGCAAGCGGGTCGGACGGTTCGCCATCGGCGAAATCGGTGTTGAAGACGTAGCGGCGGCCGCAGGCCGAAACCTTCGGCTGACGCTTCGTCGCCTCGAAGATGTCGTAGCCCTGCTTGATGTTCTTCCAGAAGTCGAAATTCGGGTCGCCGCGGTGTTTGGCCATGTTCTCCGCCGTCATGCGGAAGGGATAGGCCTGAACCTGGAACGTGCCCTGGCCGCCGGCGAGCGCGCGTTGCACCACGGAATAGATTTCGCCGACACCCTGGTCGGTCATGGCGTAGCAGCCGGACGACGAGCAGGCGCCGTGCACCATCAGCGCTTCACCGGTGTAGCCGAACGCCGATTCCAGCCGGTTCGGGTATCCGAGGTTAAACGACAGGAAATATTGCGATTTCGGGTTCAGCATGCCGGCGGAGACGTGGTAGAAACCTTCCGGCGCCTGGCGATCGCCGGCCTTCATCTTCGGGCCGAGCTTTCCGGACCAGCGGCACATGGGATAGCTCTTCAACAGGGCGTACTGGCCCTGTTTGTTTTGCTTCCAGACCTCGAGTTCGCTTTCCTGCTTGAAGATGCGGATCAACACCGGGCTTTCCGGCTTGCTGCCGTTCTTCGCCATGGCGGCGATCAGCTTGGCCGGGATCGGCGGTGGCTCGCGCACGTCGTCGGCGTCGAGCGCCATGCAGCCGGACAGCGCCAGGGCGATCGCGCCGATCGCCAAGGCATGCCGCATCCGTCGTACCTGCGCGAATATCCTGCCGGCCTGAGGTGTCTCGGAAGAAGGGCTCTTGATCGTCTCGCGCCGCATGCGGGCTCCTGGAAATGCTTCCGCCACCAAGCGTCCTTCGTGTGGCGTGTGTGCCGGCCGGTTGCGTTCGACGCAGTTCGGTTCAGCCTCAAGTTCAGCGATTAAGCGGTGACAGCCCTGGCTGCAAGCCTTTGTCCAAGGTGCTCGCGATCAAAAATTCTTGAACGCGCGCTGCCATAGCTGACCGCCGATTGGGTCGATGTTGAGACAAGATGGTGAATTTTTTCTCAACGCGGGCGCCGGAAAAGTCCCGCTGCGTCAGTCCCGCGGCTCACTGCCGGGCGCATAGACGGTCTTCTGCTTGAAGGCAAAGACGTTGCCGCAGCGGCAGCGCACCATGTGCTTGGCGGGGTCGGGAGAGGTGCGTTCAGTCGAGAAGCCCTTGGGCATCACGTCGATGGTAAAGCCGCGATTGCTGCCCTTGCCTTTGTCGTTTTCCGACGCTTCGGCGAAGCCGGCGGCTCCGCATTTGGCGCATTCCAGCTTTCTCGAATACCGATCCCGCGATGCCATGTTCAATCACACTCGATAGCGCTGCCACATCCGGGCGGCGGCGCTTGGTTGCCCGAAACACCGAACTATAGGAGGCCGCCCGTCGTTTCAAGTTTGCCGGTGACGGGTTTTGGCGGCAACGCCTAACGATAGCCGGTTGCGTCGGCCGGCTTGTTCGCCTCCATCACCTCGCGCATGTAGCGCCAGCAATCGGGCCGCGAGCCGTCGAGATCGGAAAACCCGTAGACCTGCGCCAGCCCGCCGCTCGACAGCGACTGGCCGTTCCAGCGGGACTTGTCCGGATCGGCCGCGAGCGCCGCGATGGCGCGGCCGACGAAACGTGGCGTTTCCGAAATGGCGAAGTGCGGCTGGTTCTTTGTGGCGTCCTGCCAGTTGTCTTCACCGACCTCGAAATGTTCGAGCATCATCTCCGACCGCATCCAGCCGGGCGTGATCGAAACCGCGGTTGCGCCGTGCGGCGAAAGGTCCTTGGCGTGGGCCCAGGCCATGCGGTTCGCTGAAACCTTGGCAAGGTCGTAGAACGGCGACAGCCGGTAGTTCTCGGCATTGTATTCGGCGGTGCCGTCGGTCACCTCGACCAAGAGGCCGCCGGGCTTCTCGATCATCAGCGGCAGGGCATAGTGGGCGGTGATCAGGTGCGTATCGACGCCGAGATGCAGGAGCTTCAACCCGTTTTCGAGATTGTGCTCCCAGACCGACTTGTTCCACTCGAACAGCAACTCGCCGCCCCAGACGTCATTGACGAGGATGTCGAGCCGTCCCTGTTCGCTGCGGATGCGCTCGACAAGCGCCTGTACCTGCGCCGGCTGCAGATGGTCGACTTGGGCGGGAATGCCCTTGCCGCCGAGGCTGGTGACGATCTCGGCGGTTTCCTCGATCGTTTCGGGACGCCCGTAATCGGATTGCTGTTGCCGCGTGGTGCGGCCGGTTACGTAAACGGTGGCGCCGGCGGCGCCAAGTTCGGTCGCGATGCCGCGTCCGCCGCCGCGCGTCGCGCCAGCGACGAGGGCGACTTTTGCTTCGAGTGTCATGATTCTTCTCCTTCGCGGCCGCTTGCCGGCTGGCGTTTTCCTGCTCGGGTGATATATAAATGATTGTTCGGTTATAAATGAGAGTCAAGATGCCTCGCCCAAAAACCATGCCTGACGAAGAGCTGCTGGCCGCCGCCTTCGCATTGATGCGGGCCGATGGTCCAGATGGCCTGACCTTCGCGGCGCTGGCTGCACGTACGGGCCTTTCCGGCGCCACGCTGGTGCAGCGCTTCGAGAACAAGGCGAAGCTGATCCAGCGGGCGCTCAGCCAGGCCTGGGACGGGCTGGACGGGCAGACAGCGGAGCTGATTGCGAGCGTGCCGCGGACGCCGGAGGGCGCCATCGCGCTGCTCGTCGGCCTCTCGGGCGATTATGGCGGTATCGACAGCTATGCCGACGACCTCCGGATTCTGCGGGAGGACCTGCGCGATCCGTTGCTCCGTGCCCGCGGCGCAAAGTGGCGCGACGTGCTCTCGGGCGTGCTCGACGAATGCCTCGCCGGCCTTCCCGCTGCGAGCCCGGGGCTCGGTCTGCTGATGGCGTCGCAATGGCAGGGATCCTTGCTCTGGTGGAGCTTCGACCCGCAGGTGCCGGTCACGGCCTTTGTCGAGCAGAGCCTGACGCGCTTCGTCGAAGCTTTTGCGAGACGGCCGGCAGGCTGACAACTGCGGCAGTGGCGTGCTCACCGGTCTGTCAAATCGCCGTGAGATGGCCGTGCGGTGGATGACGGCGGCGCAAGCTGGTCTTAGATGCTGATCCATGATCAGATTTGTCGCAGTCCTCGTTGCCCGCATCGCCACTTTGGCACTCGTCGTCTCAACGCTTGTCGCCTTGCCGGTCGCGGCTCAGACGCCATCGCCGATTTCGGCCTTGCTGGACGAACTGGCCTCACGGTCAGAGCTTGATCCCCTGAAGACCGTGATCGTCGCCCGCGACGGCAAGATCGTCGCTGAGCGTGGTTACGGCCGCAACCGCGTGACGGACTCGACCAACATCAAGTCGGCGTCGAAATCGATCATCTCGGCGCTGGTCGGCATCGCCATCGACAAGCGGCTGCTCGAAGGTCCGGAGCAGAAGATCGCGCCGATCCTGAAGGCGGACCTGCCGGCCTCGCCTGATCCGCGCATCAACGACATCACCATCGGTCATTTGCTTTCGATGCAGGCCGGACTCGGCCGTCTCTCGGGGCCGAACTATGGGCGATGGGTCGCCAGCCGGAACTGGGTGCGCACGGCGCTTGCCCAGCCCTTCGACGACGATCCGGGTGGTGAGATGCTCTATTCCACCGCCTCGACCCATCTGCTTTCGGCGATCCTGACGAAGGTCAGCGGCAAGTCGACCCTGGCGCTCGCGCGCGCGTGGCTGGGGCCGCTCGAGGGCTTCCGCATCGGGGCCTGGGATCGCGATCCGCAAGGCATCTACCTTGGCGGCAACCAGATGGCGATGAGCCCGCGCTCCCTGCTTGCCTTCGGCGAACTCTATCGCAATGGCGGCCGCACGGCGTCAGGCCAGCAACTGGTGTCGGAAGGGTGGGTCGCGGCCTCCTGGCAGCATCGAACCAATTCGCGCTTCTCCGGCGACGAGTACGGTTACGGCTGGTTCGAGCGCCAGATCGCCGGTGAAGAAGTGCATTTCGCCTGGGGTTATGGCGGCCAGATGCTCTACATCGTGCCGAACCTGGATCTGACGGTGGTGATGACATCGGCCGAAAGTGGGCCGTCGGCCCGCAACGGCTACCGCGACGCGCTGCATCTGGTGCTCGGCGAGATCATCACGAACGTAAAGGCCGATCCGGAAACGGACGGGTGACGCGGCTTCGGCGGCGCTGGCTCGACGCCGCTCCGCGCCAAGCCAGCAACGGCTCCACGACGCCGAGCAGGCATTCGACCGCAGCTTCATTCTTCAGCGCCGCCTCAGACGCTTCGAATTCCGCGAGTTCGATGCCGGCGATCTGCTCTTTCGGGATCGCCGCGAAGATGGCGCGCAAGGTCTGCGGATAGAGGCCATCGCCGATCGCATAGGCGGCCGGCACATGCTTCGGCTCGAGCACGTCCCAATCGACATGGATCCAGACCGGCGCATCGCCGATCAACGAAAGGATGACCTCCGGCGTCGCTTCTGTCGGCGAAAGGATGCACACGCCTGCCTGCCGCAGCAAATCCATCTCCGCGGGGTCGATGTCGCGCGCGCCGACGATGACGACCTTTGCCGGGTTCAGCCCGCTGCCGTGGCCGCTCTCCCAGAGCCCGCAGGCGGCAGCCAGCACCATGCCGCCGAGATAGCCGCTTTCGGTGGTCTGCGGCGTGTTGAAATCGCCATGGGCATCGAACCAGAGCAAGACCGCATCGGCGCGTTCCCGCGCGACGACCGGCAGTGTCGCAAGGCTGGCGGAGCAGGTATTGGCGATGAAAAGTGGTTTGTTGCCCCGCGCAAGTGTTGCGGCAATCGCCGCCTGCAAAGCGGCCAGGGTCTCCCCGGCCTCAGGCAGGCTTGCCGACCAGTCGTCTTCCTTTGCCGGTGACGGGCTGCCGATAACGGTCGGCTGCAGCCCGGTGCGCTTGCTCAGCGCTTCGGCCGTCAGGGCCGCCCCGGGGATAGCGCCGGACGTTCTGTCGGCGATGCGTCCCTGGGAGACGACGAGTTTATAAGGCACGGGCATTCTCCTTGCATTTTCGGTGGGCGTTAACGCCGGTATTGGGCGCACCTGCAAAGCCCGCCTGTTTCAGCGTTTTCGAGGGGATCTGTGGGATTGGTTTGAAGGGAAGCCTCGAAGATTCGATATATCTACGTGGATATATCGATATCGCGCCGCGATCGCAATTTCATCGGGGCGAGCGTTGATGCGATTGCCGTGCACAGGGCGACGCGGGTCGCGGCGACCGCCAATGTCGCTCGGCCGTTTGGCGCGGCGCGGGTGCCGCGGAAATTTCAGAGGTGACAGGTGCTTGCCGCAATCTATGTCGCGGCAAGCGATTTCGTTTAAATCGGCAGCTGGTGCACTTAGCCGGCAAAGCCTTCAATGACGATCTTGCCCTTGGCAGCGCCGGTTTCGATGCGGCGATGCGCTTCGCGCAGGTTCGCCGCGTTGATCGGCGACAGCACCTCGGCAAGCGTCGTCTTCAGCCGTCCGGCATCGATCTCGTCGGCGACGAAGCTCAGCAGACGATGCTGTTCGATCATGTCGGGCGTCTGGTGCATCGGGCGGGCGAACATGAACTCCCAATGGAGGCTCGCCGCCTTGGTCTTCATGCCGGCCATCGGCATGGGCACGTCGGTGTTGTCGATCGAAACGATGCCGCCTTGCGGCCGGATCAGCTCGACAGCGTCGTCCCAGTGGCGCATGTCGTTGAAGATGGCGATGTGGTCGACATGGGGAAAGCCGAGCGCGCGGACCTGCGCGACCAGCGGTTCACGGTGGCTGACCACGTGGTCGGCGCCAAGTTCCTTGACCCAGGCGATGGTTTCCGGCCGCGAGGCGGTGGCGATGACGGTGAGGCCGGCGCGCTTTGCCAGCTGGATACCGATCGAGCCGACGCCGCCGGCGCCACCGACGATGAGGATCGACTGGCCGTGGTCGGCGCCGTCCCGGTCGATGCCGAGCCGGTCGAAGAAGGCCTCATAGGCGGTGATCGTCGTCAGCGGCAGGGCGGCCGCTTCCGCAAAGGACAGGCTCTTCGGCTTGCGCCCGACGATGCGCTCATCGACCAGTTGATACTGCTGGTTGGATCCCGATCGAGTCAGGTCGCCGGCGTAGTAGACGGCGTCGCCCGGCTGGAACAGCGTCACATCAGCACCGACGGCCTCGACCACGCCGCTTGCGTCCCAGCCGAGCACGCGCGGCGTTTCCTCGACCTTGTCCTTCGGCGCGCGCATTTTCACGTCGACGGGATTGACCGCGACGGCGCGGACCGCGACCAGGATATCATGCCCTTTGGGCTCCGGCTTCGGGAGCTCCACATCGAGGAAACTCTCCGGGTCGGAAACCGGGAGATAGCGGGTGAGGGCGACAGCTTTCATGAGTTGCTCCTTTGTGGGGTGAAGAGGTGTGATTGCCGCGGTCATGCCACGCGCTCGAGTGCCGGATAGCTAGAGTAGCCTTCGGTGCTGCCGCCGAAAAGCGTGGCCCCGTGGAAGCTTGCGAGCGGCAGCCCGTCTTTCAGTCGGCGCGGCAGGTCCGGATTGGCGATGAACGGGTGGCCGAAGGCGACGATGTCGGCAAGACCGGCGGCAAGGATCGCCTCGGCCTTCTTACGATCATAGCGGCCGGCGACGATGATGCGGCCGGAATAGGTGGCGCGCAGCTCGCGGCGGAAGTCGTCGGGGATGAAGGGCGCATCGTCCCAGTCGGCTTCCACCAGATGGATATAGGCAAGGCCGATGCGGTCGATTTCGCCCGAGGCCCTCAGGATCGTTGGGATGATCTCGTCGTCCTTCATGTTGCGCTGGGTGATATAGGGCGACAGCCGGATGCCGACCCGGGAGGCGCCGATCTCGCCGGCGACCGCCTCGGCGACCTCGACCAGGAAGCGGATGCGGTTTTCGGCCGGGCCGCCATAGCGGTCGTCGCGCCGGTTGGACGAGCGGCGCAGGAACTGGTCGATCAGGTAGCCGTTGGCGCCGTGGATCTCGACGCCGTCAAAGCCGGCTTCGATGGCGTTGGCCGCCGCCTGGCGGAAATCTTCGACGATGCCGGCGATCTCGCTCAGCTCCAAGGCGCGCGGCAAGGGGCTGTCGACCATCGCGCCGATGCCGGTTTCTGGATCGGCCACCCAGACCTTTGCGTCCGGCGAAATCGCAGACGGTGCGACCGGGCGTCCGCCGTCGTGGAAACTCTCATGGCTCATGCGGCCGACATGCCAGAGTTGCAGCATGATGCGGCCTCCGGCCCGGTGTACGGCGTCGGTGACGAGCCGCCAGCCGGCGATCTGCGCGGGAGAGTGGATGCCGGGTGTAAACGAGTAGCCCTGGCCCTGCGCCGAGATCTGGGTGGCCTCGGTGACGATGAGGCCGGCCGAGGCGCGCTGGGCATAGTACTCGGCCATCAGGGCGTTGGGCACATTGCCCGGCTGGCTGCTTCGCGCCCGCGTCATCGGCGCAAGCGCGACACGGTTGGGTAGGGTCAAGGACCCGAGCGGGATCGGAGAAAAGAGCGATGGCATGGTGAGATCCTTTGTGAGGGGCAGTCGCATAGCGGCAGGGCCAAGCACGGGGAGGCACGTCAGTTGATCAGTGCGCCGCCTTCGATGTCGATGACCGAGCCGGTGACGAAGGGATTGTCGATGGCGAAGAGATAGCCGCTGGCGATATCTTCCGGTTGCCCGGCGCGGCCGGCAGGCAGTGTTGCAGCGGCGCGATCGAACATCGCGTCGCGCGCCTCGCCGGCCATGCCGGCATAGGCTTCCGTTCGCGTCAGGCCGGGGCTGACGACATTCACCCGCAGCGGTGCCAATTCCTTGGCCAGCACCTTGGCGGTTGCTTCGAGTGCCGCATTCATCGCCGTCTTGACGAAGGTGCCCGGCACCGTTCGGCGGGCGAGAAAACCCGAGGTGAAGGTGATCGTACCGCCGGGCCGAATGCTCTTGGCCGCCTCGCGGGCAAGCAGGATCGAGCCCCAGTACTTGACGTCGAAGGCGGCCTTGGCTGCTTCGAGGTCGATATCGACGACGGTGCCGCCCGGCGCCGAGGAGCCAGCCGTGACGATCAGGTGATCGAACGGACCGAGCTGTTGGAAATAGGCGACCACTGCCGCGGCATCGGCAAGATCGAGACCGGTGGCGCGGCTGGCGATCTCTACCCGGCCCGGGCGCTCGGCAAGCGCCTTGGCGACGGCGGCGCCGATACCGCTGGTGCCGCCGATGACGACGGAGACGGTGGTGTCAGTGAAAGTCATGGTCATTCTCCGGAGGAAGAGTGGGAAAGGGTTCGGAAAAGACGGCTTCGAGCAGCGGTCCGCCGGGCGCGCGCAGGAACAGCCGCCGCTCGCCGATGTCGGCAAGGTCCATGGTCGAATAGGGAATGGCGAGCCGGTCGAGCTTGGCGCGGAAGGCGGCGTAGCCTTCGAACCGGAAGCCGACATGATCGATCGCTTCGGCCGCACGCTCGAAGCCCACGCCACGGCTGCCGATGAGGTGGACGATCGGCTTGCCTCCGGCATAGAGCCAGCAGCCGGGGATTCGGCGATAGCTGCCGGACGCTCGCCGACGGTCAGGTCGAAGACCGTCTCGAAGAACGCGCGTGTGGCGTCGATATCGGTGGTGCGGATGGTGACGTGGTCGATGTGCATCACGCGTCTCCTTTCGCCAGCAAATTTAGCGCTTGCGGTGCATCCGGATAATTGGCTTATTTCCAAAATTATATTTCGGAGAAAGCGAAAAATGCTACTCGACAATCTGGCTCTGTTCCTTCTGATCGTCGAAAAGGGTGGGCTTTCCGCCGCCGGCCGCGAGAAGGGGTTGTCGCCAGCCTCCGTCTCCGAGCGGCTGGCAGCTCTCGAGGCCCACTATGGCGCTGCACTTCTGAAACGCACGACGCGGGCGATCAGCCTGACGGAGGAGGGCCGCCTGCTGGTGGACGGCGCCCGCCGGCTGCTGGCGGAGGCCGACGAACTGGAGAGCGGCATCCGGTCGGGCACGCGCACGATCTCGGGGCCGATCCGGCTGAGCGCGCCTGAGGATATGGGGCGGCGCTACATCGTACCGATCCTCGATCGCTTTCTCGCGGAGCACCCCGATGTGACGGTGGATCTCAATCTCACCGACGGTTACCTCGACCTGGTCGGCCAGGGCATGGATTTCGCGATCCGGCACGGCGTGCTTGCCGACAGCACGCTGAGGTCTCGGTCGCTCGGGGAGAACCGGCGCGTCGTCTGTGCGGCGCCTTCCTATCTCGAAGCTAAGGCCCGGCCGGAGCATCCCGACGATCTCTCCCGCCACGACTGCATCGTCATGCGCTTCGGCGCCAATCTCGACCGCGAATGGGCCTTTCAGGTGGATGGCAAGCCGCACAAGGTCCTGGTGCGCGGGCGTCGCGTCGCCAATGACGGCGGACTGGTGGGGGCGTGGTGCAGGGCGGGGCACGGCATCGCCCTGAAGTCGGTGTGGGACATCGCCGAGGACCTGGCCTCCGGCGCGCTGGTCGAGCTTCTCAAGGATTTTGCGGTCGGCGAAACCGGGTTGCAGATCGTCTATCCGCCGGCGAACGTCCAGCCACGCCGGGTGCGGCTGTTGATCGAGCGGATCGCTTCGGAACTCGGTTCGATCGAGACTGTCCTGACGCGCATTGGAGACGCATAGGGCCGGCGACACGTCCGCCCGTGGCCGCTGCCGACGTGGCCGTCGTGCAACAGTATCGCCCCCCGTTTTCCAATGCGGCATGCCAGCGCATTGCGGTCGCGCGCGGCTTCACTTATAAAACATGAGTAACACATTCAACATAAGCGGCGGCGCACGGCGCTGCCGCTTGTTACGGCGGCGGCCGCGCGGCGCCCGCGATGAAGAGGCAGTCTGATGACCGATGCGATGGTGCAGGGGCTCCACGAACGGGAAGAGGGCAGGATACGCCGTTTCTTCAGCCGCCGCCTCAGAAGTCGCGAGGATGCCGTCGACGCCACGCAGGAAACGTTCATGCGCATGCTGGAGGCATCGCGCTCGACGCTGATCGAGAACCCGCAAGCCTATCTGTTCCAGGTCGCGCGCTCCGTCGCGCGGGTCGCCGCCGAGCGCACCGCGCGCGAGCAGGCGCTGTTCGTTGCCGACGAGGACGGCATCGAGCATGCCGAAGACAGGCCGATCCAGGATCGCATCGTCAACGCCCGCCAGTGCCTTTTGATCATGGCGCGCACCATCGAGGGGCTTCCGAACCGTTGCCAGCAGGTCTTCATCCTCAGCCGCCTGCACGGTCTCAGCAACGGCGCGATTGCCGAGCAACTCGGCATATCGAGAAACATGGTCGAAAAGCACATCATCCGGGCGCTGCTCGAATGCCGGAGAATGCGCGCCGAGATTATTTTCTGAGCCGACGTCAGGCAAAACCGTCCATTCAACTCTAAGATGATGAAGGCGATTCTCCGAGCGGATCGCCCGACGGCATTTTCAGATCGACCGGAAGACAGGAATGAGCGGCAACCGCCACAGCATCGACGACAGCATTCTGCAGGCGGCCGCGACCTGGGTTGCGAGGCTGCAGTCCGATGACGCGACGGATGCCGACCGCCGGGCCTTCGAGCGCTGGATCGCCACAGATCCGGATCATCGGGCCGCCTACGATGAGTTGCGGGCGCTCTGGGGCGATCTGGGAGATGTGTCGATCCCTGAGGGACGGCTTGGGGAACTGAGGGCGCAGCGCCGCCGCCGCGTCGGAGCGTTCGTCGGGCTCTGTCTTGCCGCAGGCGTCGCGATCCTGACGCTGGCGACGCCCTATGGCGACCGTTGGCGCGCCGACTACTACACCGGTGTCGGCGAGGTCAGGCGCATCGCGCTGGAGGACGGGACGCAGGTGGACCTCAACACCGACACGGCGCTCGTCGTTCACTATGATCAGGGGCAAAGAAAGGTGCGGCTGCTGCGCGGCGAGGCGTTCTTCGCCGTCGCAAAAAATCCGCAGAGGCCCTTCGTGGTCGAAGACGGCTCGATCAGCGCGACGGCGCTCGGAACCCGCTACTCGGTTGGCGCGACGGGGGCGGACCGAGCGGCCGACGTTAAGGTGGAGGAGGGCCGTGTCGAAGTCGAGGCGGCCGGGCAGAAAGCCATCCTGGGCGCCGGCGAAGCGGCAACGATCGACCGGCAGGGTCGCCTGTTCCTGACGAAGACGGATGTTGCCGCCGGGACGGCCTGGCGCGACGGAAAGCTTGTCTTCTCCCGTCTGCCGCTCCGTGAGGTCCTTTCGACGCTCGAGCGCTACCGCCGCGGCCGGATCCTGCTCATCGACGAGAAGGCTGGCGCGCTCGAAGTGTCGGGCATCTTCGATCTGCACGATACCGACGACGCACTGAGCGTTCTCGAAGCCAGTCTGCCGCTCCGTGTCTTGCGGCTCTCGGGCCTGATGGTCCTCGTCCAGTCGCGTTAGGTTGACGCCGGCGGCAAGGCGGTTTCGCGCCTTACAAGAATCTTTTCTGACAAAAATCGTCCGGTGACGTCAGGAGAACGCGCTCCCCACACTCTTAGTCAGCAGTGGCGGCGCTGCACCTGGTTCGAGGTGGCCCGCCCGGAGTTGGAGTAGGGGATCTCGGATGAGAATTTTGCAGGGTCGTGGATCGCGACGCCGGTCTTTTGCATGCTTGGCGCTCGCCAGTGTTTCTTTCATCGCCTGCGCGAGCGCAGTGCAGGCACAGGCGACGGCGGCACCGTCCGCGATCACGGCGTCCAAAGCGATCTCCGTTCCCGCGGGCTCCCTTGAAACGGGCATTCTCAAGCTCGGCCGGCAGGCCGACCTGCGCCTGCTCTATCCGAGCGCGCTCACCAGCGGCAAGGTGACCAAGGGCGTTGAAGGCAGGCTCGCGACCGAGGCGGCGGTTGTGCAACTGCTCGACGGGACCGGGCTTCGCTTCCGCATCGTCAGCGCAACGACCGTGCAGATCTTCGATCCGGCGGACGCGACGATCACCACCGGCGCCGTCGTCAGGGATGGCGCAACGCAACTGGAAAAGATCACCGCGACCGGCGAGCGGACCGGCGCCGAAGGCATCGTCGAGACTGACGGCTACGTGGCGAAATCCGCAAGGATCGCCACCAAGACCGATACGCCGGTCATGCAGACGCCGCAGTCGATGTCAGTGATCAGCCAGAAACAGTTGCAGGACCTGAAGCCCCAGAACCTGATGGAAGCGCTGAATTATACACCCGGCGCCCGCGTCGGCCAGTACGGCGCCGAGCCGCGCTTCGACGCCTTCAAGGTGCGCGGCATCGACCTGACGCTGACCGGAATCTTCCGAGACGGCTTGCGCCAGATCGCAAGCCCCAACGGCCTGTTCCGGCTGGAGCCCTATGGCGTCGAGGCAATCGCCACGTTGCGCGGCCCGGCCGCCTCCATCTACGGCGCCAGCTCGTCTGGCGGTATCGTCGATATCGTCTCGAAACGCCCGACCAGCGACCCGCTGCGCGAGGTTGAGGTGCAATACGGTTCCTTCGGTCGCGTGCAGGGCGCCTTTGACGTTTCCGGACCGCTCGACGACGAAGGCACCATGCTCTACCGCATGACCGGTCTTGCGCGCGACGGCCGCACCGAGATCGAGGCGGTGAAGGACGACCGCCTGTTCATCGCGCCCGCTTTCACCTGGCAGCCGGACGAGGGCACCAAGTTCACGCTGCTTGGCGAGTACATGGATTCGACCACCGGCGGCACCTGGGGCTACCTCAACCGCTACGGGCCGGACGGCAAGTCGATCGGCGCGATCCCGACCTATGGCGGCGACGCCCGCTTCAACGATTTCACCCAGAAGCAGGCGCGCATCGGCTACGAGCTGGAGCATGAGCTCACAGACAGCGTCACGCTCTTCCACAAGCTGCGCTACTCCGACATTTCGACGCGGCAGGAATGGGTGTTCGCCAAGTATCCGGGCCTGACCGTCGAGGACAACAGCGGCCTTGCCAGCGACACCTATCTGAAGTTCGACTTCGACACGGGTGCCGCTGCGCACCAGCTGATCGCCGGCATCGACTACAGCTACATGAAGTACACCTCGCAGCAGGGCAGCGGGCCGGATCTCTTCACCGACGACTTCACCTATGTGCCGAAGCTGACTTCGACCCAGAAGCAGTCGCAAAGCGGCATCGGCATCTACATCCAGGACCAGATCGAGTATGAGGCCTGGCGCCTGACGGCGGGCCTGCGCCACGACTGGGTGGACAACAAATATTCCATCGACGGAAGGCGCTTCAACCGCGACGACAGCGAGACGACCGCGCGCGCCGCCCTTGGCTACGTGCTGCCGAACGGCATGATGCCCTATGTCAGCTACGGCACGGCCTTCGTTTCCAACCCGGGCGTGATCCTCAATCTCGGCGGCACCGATACGCCGGCGATGCCGACGCTCGGCAAGCAATGGGAAGCGGGCGTCAAGTACGAGATCCCCGGCCAGAACGCGACGATTACGGCCGCGGTCTTCAACATCGACCAGGAAAACGCCACCGTCTACGAGACGTCATCGGGTCTCAACCTCCTGCGCCAGCTCGATCTGAAGTCACGCGGCTTCGAGCTCGAGGGCACGGCCTCGCTCGACAACGGCTGGAACTTCATCGCGTCCTACTCCTACAACGACGTCGAAATCACCAAGCTGACGTCGGAAACGCTCGGCAACCAGCTGAACTCCTCGCCCTACCACATGTTCTCGCTGTGGGCGGACTACGAGGTGCAGTCCGGACCGCTCGAAGGGCTCGGCGTCGGCGCAGGCGTGCGCTATGTCGGCTCGAGCTTCGGCGACAACGTCCACACGCCGGTCCTCAACAACCAGGCGCGCACATTTGTCGATGCTTCGGTGCGCTACGATCTTGGCGCTGCCAATCCGAACTTCGAGGGCGTGCGGCTTCAGCTCAATGCGACCAACCTCTTCGACGAAGTCGAGCAGCTTTGCACAACGGGCTTCTGCTACTTCGACGAAGGCCGCAAGGTCGTCGCCAGCCTGCGCTACCGCTTCTGATGGCGTCGGAAAAGGCAGTCCAGCCAAGGCCGTCGCCGGCCGCGATCTTCTTCGCGGTCGGTGGGCTCTATGTCGCGCAGAGCGTGATCGGCGGGCTGACGATGCTCGGCCTGCCGGCGGTCTTGCGGACGCAAGGCCTCCCGCTCGACCAGATCGGCCTCGTCTATCTGACGGTGCTGCCCTGGGCGCTGAAGTTCCTCTGGTCGCCGCAGGTGGAGCGTTTCCGCCTGCCGGTGGTCGGTCGCAACCGCTCGGCGGTCATCATTGTCGTCGGCGGCACGCTGTCGGCGCTGATGCTGGCGGTTCTCGGGTTCATCGGCCCGGAGCGGCTCTTCCCCGTTCTCGCCTGCCTCGTGTTCATCGCGCTCTTCACCTCGACCGTCGACATCGCCTGCGACGGTTTTGCGGTCGAGACGCTCGCCGAAGAGCATCACGGTTGGGGCAATGCCGCCCAAGTCGGCGGCTCCTATGTCGGCTCGGCGATCGGTGCCGGCCTGTTCCTCGTGCTCGTCGATCGGCTCGGCTGGGCCCCGGCGGTGTGGATCATGGCCGCCGTCGTGCTGGGGCTCGGTCTGCCTTTCCTGCTCGGGCCCGGTTCGCGCCCGACGAACGAGGCGCGCAGCCACACTCCGTCGCTCAAGGCCGCGCTCGCCCGGCCGGAGGTGCGCAAAGGCTTCTGCTCGCAGCGATCTATGTGTCCGCGCAGAAATGGGGCCTTGCCATGCTCGGCCCTTTCCTGATCGACTACGGGTTCGATCTCGCCTCTGTCGGTATGCTCAATGGTGTCGGCAGCATGCTCGTCGGCTTCGGTGGGGCCTTGTTCGGCGGTCTGCTCGTGCGCCTGTGCGGTACCGGTGCCGTGCTGATCGGCGCGCTGCTCCTGCAGGTGACGATGCTGGTCGCGTTCGCCTATGTCGGCGCCTCCGGTGATGTCTCGCGACCGCTGGTGATGACGCTTGCGGTCGCCAGTTCCTCCGGCGTCATGGCGATCGGCTTCGTCGCGCTCTATGCACAGTTCATGGGCTGGGCCGATCCGCGCCAGGCGGGCGTAGATTTCACTCTGTTCCAATGCATGGACAGCCTTGTCAGCATGGCCGGGGGCTTGGGCGCCGGCTGGATCGCCGAACGGTTCGGCTATTCCGCCTTCTTTATTTGCGCGGCAGGGGTTTCAACGGTTGCGGTGCCGTTGCTGGCGTTCCTCGTGCGGCCGCCGATGCGGGCCGACGCGCAGCGCGCCTTGCGCTGACGCCGGCGCTACCTGTTGTACACGGGCAAGGGACCGGTTAAGGCGCGGATGCACGTGCTGGCCGGTTGCGGAACTGTCGGCGATAGCTGGCTGGCGAGATGGAGAGGGCGCGGGTGAAATGCTGGCGGAAGGAGACGGTGGAGCCAAAACCCGCCATCTCCGCTACGTGATCGACCGAACAGGAGCCGGTCTCCAGCAGGCGCTGCGCCACCGCCAACCGCTGCGCCAGAACCCATTGCGTGAACGTCGTTCCCGTCTTCTTGCGGAAGTGCCGGGTGAAGCTGCGGAGACTCGTGCCGGCGTGATCGGCCAGCCGTTCGAGCGACAGTTGCTCGTCGAGATGTTCGATCGCCCAGGTAGTCGTCGCTGAGAGCGGGTCGCCGCTGCCGGGGGCAGGGAGCGGCGCTTCGATATATTGCGCCTGGTCGCCGTGACGATGAGGTGCGACGACCAGCCGGCGGGCGATGCGGTTGGCGATCTCGGCGCCGTGGTCGTTGCGCACGATGTGCAGGCAGCAGTCGATCGCCGCGGCCGTTCCGGCGGACGTCAGGATATCGCCCTCGTCGAGATAGAGCGCGTTCCGGTTCAGCGCGACCTGCGGGTAGGCACGCTCGAATTCGTCCGCCCAGGCCCAGTGCGTCGAGGCCGCCCGGCCGTCGAGCAGGCCGGCTTCGGCGAGCACGAAGGTGCCGAGGCAGAGGCCGTCGATCTCGGCACCCAGTTGAGGCAGGCTGGCGTCGATACGCTCGTCATGTCAGGGCTGATGACCCATGCCTGCGTTGCCGGTGCAGCGCGCGATGCCGTGCCGCTCGGCTTCAACGTCATCGTCGCTTCGGATGCCTGCGCCACACGCGATCTCGATACGGGGGAAGGTGACGTCGTTCCGCATGCGCTGCTGCATCGCGCATCGTTGGCGACGATCGATGACACCTTCGGCGATATCCTGACGACCGATCAGGTGCTGGCGCTGGCGCGCCGGTCCTGATTGAGCAGCCCAACCGGGCCTGTCTGGAACGCGCTCTTCTGAGACGTCGCATTCGGACAGAACGGGTCGCCCGACCTTGCTAGGCGGAACCGCGCAGCATGATCTCGGCGCTCAAGAGAATGCGCTCGTCCTCGGGGAAGGCGCCGCCGTCGTCGGTGGTTTCCCCGAGCTTGAACAAAAGCAGTTCGATCGCCAGACGACCGATCTCGTTGTAGTTCTGCGCCACCGTCGTCAGCGGCGGGCAGGTGTAGCGCGACAGCGGATGGTCGTCGTGGCCGGCGACGCGCAGATCCGCATCGGCATCGCGTCCGACCTTGAGACCCGACTGGAAGGCGGCGGCAATGACGCCGAAGGCGACGCGGTCGTTGGCGCAAAGCACCGTCCTGGTTGGAAAGCCGCCGGAGCCGAGGATGCGCAGCGTCTCGTCGAAGCCGAATTTTTCGAAATCCCAGGCGGCATTCGGCGTGGTTTCGACCAGTGCCGGCTCCATCTTCAGCTGCTGCATCGCTTCCAGATAGGCGTCGCGCCGGGCCATCGCGTTGTTGTTGACCGGCGGCATGCCGAAGTAGCAGGGCGGGCTGCCGGAGCGGCAAAGATAGTCGACCATCAGACGGAAGCTCTGGCGGTTGTCGGTGCCGACGAAGGACGAGCTGTCGTCGAGTGGCGAGTCCACATAGATCAGCGGAATGCTGGCGCCGAGCGCCGTCAGCGTCCGGTGATGCGACTGCACGCCGAGCGGCGCGATGATGGCGCCGGCGACGTTCATCGACTTGAAGGTCTCGATCGCCCGCTCTTCCATTTCCGGCCGCCCGTCGGAGGAGAGCACGAAGGCAAGGAACCCTGCCTGGTTGGCGATGTGTTCGATCCGGCGCGTCAGCGCCATGTAGAAAGGGTCGGTCGAGTTCGGGACGATGACGCCGAGGATGTTGGTGCGGCGGCGGTTCAGGTTGACGGCGAAGATGTTCGGGCGAAAACCCGACTGCTTGATCGCAGCCTCTATGGCATCGCGGGTCTTCTTGCGGACCGAGCCTGGATCATTGAAGTATTTCGAGACCGTCGGGCGCGACAGGCCGACGAACTCCGAAAAATCCTCCATGGTCTTGATCTGTCTGTCCACGGTCGCTGTGCCCCATATTGTTTTGATTTCGTTTATAGGTTCATTTCGAGGGGATAGGCAGTACCGGCTCGCAAATATTCACCGAACAGAGGGCCGGGCGCTAAGCGCGGCAGGCCCTGAAGTAATCCTCGAGAACCCGATCGACGGCAGCAAGTGCCAGCGGTTTTGCTTGAGCCGCGACTTCACCGTCGCGCACGCGCTCGTAATTGCCGGGGAGATACTGGCTGATCAGCGTTTCCGCGATGACGACGCCGTCAAGCAGTGCCAGAAGTTCTTCGACGGCTGCCGCGACCTTCGGATGCGGCCAGTAATAGCGGATGCGGTCGCTATAGGAGAAGTGCCGCTGCAGCCGCTGGGCCTCCGCCGAGCCGTGGTAATACTTGCCCCAGTTGCCCGGCTCCTCGCGCATCACTTCCTCGGTGACGGCCGCCAGCGTCTGCTTGCGCGCCTCGGGGAAAAGGAAGGCGGCGATCTGGTCGAGGCCGTAGAGTGCCTCGCGCAAAGCGAAGGTCAGGCCCGGGCCGACCTTGAGAATGGCAAAGCCGTCGGAAACGAGATCGCGCAGCGCCTCTGGTGTCTGGTAGTCGGTCGAATGCGCTTCGAAGACGACGCCGTCGAGCTGTTTCAGGCTGGCGCTGAGGTTCGCCGCTTTCGCCCGGTCATAGGCGATCACGTTCTCGTTGCCGAACTCGACGCCCGGCTGGACCACCGCGCCGACGACACGTCCGAAGGCGTCGGCAGCGCCGGCCTTTTCAAACGCCTGGCGATGAATGGAGACGGTCTCGACCGCCGCCTCGGGTGCGGTGACTTCCAGCGTGTCGAGCTCTTCCAGTGCGCCGCCCGGAACCGGCACTTCGGTGCCGATGATGTAGACGGGAGCGGTGTGGTTTTCGCCGCGAATAGCGGCTTCGGCGGCAGCCGCCAGCCGCGCGGCGCGCTCCGCCGTCACCGCGTCGGGCAGAGCCACCGGCTCGCCGGCGCAGCCCATGCTGGTATCGAGATGCAGCTTGGTGAAGCCGGCCTGCGCATAGGCCTTGATCATCGTCTCGGCCTTGTCCATCGCTACATCCGCCGGCAGGTGCTTCCACGGGTTCGGGCCCAGATGGTCACCGCCGAGAATGATCTTTTCCTTCGGGAAGGCGACACGATCGGCGATCCCGGCGACGAAGCGGGTGAAATCGGCGGGCGTCATGCCGGTATAGCCGCCGTCCTGGTTGACCTGGTTGCAGGTCGCCTCGATCAAAAGCGCGGCATCTTCCTTCAGCGCCCGAAGCATGGCGGCTTCGATTACCAGCGGGTGGGCCGAGCAGACGGAGGGTATGCCGCGCGGGCCGGGGCGTTCGGACCAGCGGGCGATGTCGATCAGAAGGTTCTGTTGCATGGCGGTCAGCCCTTTTTCGCGGTGATGAAGGTTTCGAGATCGGCGCGCGTCGATGCGCCTTCCATCGGGCCGGAAATCATGACGGCGCGCGCGCCCGAGGCATTGGCGAATTCCAGTGCTTCAGCGGGTTTGGCTCCGTTCAGCCAGAAGGTGACGAAGGTCGCGCCGAAGCAGTCGCCGGCGCCGGTCGGGTCGATTTCCTCGACGGCAAAGCCCGGATGCGAGAGCGTCGTTTCACGATCGAAATAGCTGGCGCCTTCGGCGCCGCGCTTGACGACGACCACCTTGATGCCGGTGGCGAGCAGCTCGGCAATGGCTTCCGCTTCGGTCTTTGCCTGCGTGAACAGGAAGAGTTCCTGTCCGCTCGGCAGGAAGACGTCGGTCTTGGCGAGCACCGCCTGCAGCGCCTCGCGCATGCCGGGACTGTCGAGGATTTCCGGCCGCAGGTTCGGGTCGAAGGAGACGGTGCCGCCGGCTGATTTGATGATCTCGATCGCGGCGATGATGCTCTCGACCACGCTTGGAGCGTAGAGCGACGAGCCCATCACGTGCAGGTGGCTGCAAGTTCCGACCAGCGCCCGGGTCGCCTCGTCGAGCCGGATCGTGCCGCAGGCACTGTGGCGGATGTTGAAGACGAAGGCGCGGCTGCCGTCGGCGCGGTAGCGCACGAAGGCGCTGCCGGTGGTGCCGAGCGGATCGACCGCGATACCCGAGATGTCGACGCCATCGGCCTTGAGCCGATCGAGGTTGACGTGGCCGAAATCGTCGTTGCCGACGCGCGAGATCATTGCCGCTGGCTGGCCGAGCTTGCCGACCTGGTCGATGAAGATTGCCGGCGCACCCGAGGGGTAGGGGCCGATCAAAGAGGTCGCCTGGCGAAAGCCGTCGCCCTTTTCGGTGGCGATGATCTCCACGAGAATTTCGCCGATCGTCAGTATCTTGTGCATGGGTATGTTCTCTTCGGAAAGATCAGCGCTTTGCCTGCTTGGCGCGTACGTCGAGCCAGACGGCGATCAGGATCACCAGGCCCTTGACGATGAGCTGGTAGAAGTAGGGGACCGACAGCATGTTCATGCCGTTGTTCATGACGCCGATGATGAGCGCGCCGATCAGCGTGCCGACCATGGTGCCGACGCCGCCGGCAAGCGAGGTGCCGCCGAGGACTGCCGCCGCGATCGCGTCGAGCTCGTAGCTCATGCCGGCATTGGTCTGGGCGGAGAACAGGCGGGAGGAGAGAAGCACGCCGCTGATCGCCGCCATCACGCCCGAGATCATGAAGATGGTGATCTTCAGCCAGTCGACCTTGATGCCGGAATAGACCGCTGCCTCGCGATTGCCGCCCGTCAGATAGGCGCGGCGGCCGAAGCTCGTCTTGCTCAAAAGGATGTGGTTGACGAGGAAGAGCACGGCGACGACCCAGATGATGATCGGCAGGCCGAGGAAGCTTTCGGTACCGATGGCGGTCCAGGTCGAGTTCTCGATCATCGCCGGCGCGCCGTTGGTCGGCAGGCTGACCATGCCGCGGTAGATGCCCATGGTCGCGACGGTGACGATGAAGGATGGCAGCAGCAGCTTTGCCGTCAGTACGCCGTTCAGCATGCCCATCAGGGCGCCGGCAAGAAGCGTGATGGCGAGCGCCGGCGCGAAGCCGAGGCCGAAGGCGAAACATTGCGCGCCGACCATGCCCGCAACCGCAATGATCGAGCCGACCGAAAGGTCGATCTCACCAAGCAGGATCACCCAGGTCATGCCGAAGGCGGCGATCGCCACCACGGCCACCTGCTGCAGGATGTTCATGAAGTTGACGACCGACATGAAGCGCGGGTTGAGGAAGGAGAAGATGACGCAGAGCATCACCAACGACAAAAGGATGCCGCCATACTGTTTCAGGGCGCGCAGGAAGGCGGCCTGGAGTTCGGATTGCTGCGTCATGATTTAAATCCCGTTGCGTGCGCCATGATCGTTTCCGGGTTGAGTTCGGCGCCGGAAAGCGTTGCGCCGATGACGCCCTCGTGCATGACGACGACGCGGTCGCTCATTCCCAGCACTTCCGGCAGCTCGGAGGAGATCAGCAGGATCGCCGTCCCCTCGGCCGCCAGCTGGCGGATGATCTTGTAGATTTCGAACTTGGCGCCGACATCGACGCCGCGAGTGGGCTCGTCGAGGATCAGCACCTTGGGCCGGGTCAGCAGCCACTTGGCGAGCACGATCTTCTGCTGGTTGCCGCCGCTGAGCGAACCCGAGGGCGTGTCGAGCGAATGGGTCTTGATCGCCAGCCGGCCGACTTCCTGGGCTGCCGCCGTGCGTTCGGCGCGGCTGCGGGTGAAGCCGAGCGGGCCGGTGAAATCGGAGAGCGCCGCCATCGAGATGTTCCAGCCGACGCTGTGGCTGAGGACCAGGCCCTCTTCCTTGCGGTTTTCGGTGACGAAGCCGATGCCGCGGGCGATTGCCTCTGCCGGCGAGCGGAAGCGGACCGGTTGCCCCTCGAAGCGCACAGTTCCGGTCGCGGCCCTCATGCCGAAGAGCGCGTTCATCACCTCGGAGCGGCCGGAGCCGACGAGGCCGAAGAAGCCGAGGATTTCACCGGGCCGGATGTCGAAGGAGATGTTTTCGAACTCGCCGTCGCGGGTGAGGCCGTCGACGGAGAGAACCGGCGTGGCATCCGGCTTCTGCTCGTGTGCCGCTGGCGGATAAATTTCGTCCATGCGGCGGCCGACCATCAGCGCGATCAGCGTCTCGATGGTGACGTCGTCGCGATCATGGGTGGAGACATATTCACCGTCGCGGATGACCGTGATGTCGTCGCTGAGCCGCATGATCTCTTCCATGCGGTGCGAGATGTAGATGACCGCGACGCCACGGCTCTTCAGCCGCGCGATGATGTCGAAGAGGATCTCGGCTTCGCTGTCGCTGAGCGACGACGTCGGCTCGTCGAGAATGACGACTTTGGCCTCGTGGCTTAAGCCCTTGGCGATCTCTACCAGCTGGCGCTGGGCGATCGAGAGATTGCCGACCTTCTCGCTGACATCGATCGGCAGGCCGAGATCGGCGACGATCGCGCGGGCCCTGACGACCAGTTCCTTGTCGTTGATGAAGCCGAAGCGGCGTGGCTCGCGGGTGGCGAGAATGTTTTCGGCCACCGTCAGATTGCTGCAGAGGCTGAGTTCCTGGAAGACGATGGCAAGACCGAGTGCGGCGGCATCCTGCGGATTGCGCGGCTGGTAGGGGCGCCCATCGAGGGCGATTTCCCCCGAGGTCGCCTCGTGAACCCCTGCGAGGATCTTCATCAGCGTCGATTTGCCGGCGCCGTTTTCGCCGAGCAGCGTGTGCACCCGGCCGCGGCGAACCTTGAGGCGCATGCCCTTCAGCGCCGCGACCTGGCCGAAGGATTTGGTGACGTTGTCGATTTCGAGAATGGTATCGCTGGTCGAACCAAACATGGCGGCCTCCTTCAGGTCAGCCGAGAGCAGCGCCTCCGGCCAGAGGACGGAAACGGACCCTGATGGGTTGCCGCCGCCCCTGAGGTGAGGCGGCGGCTGTCCTGGGAGGACTTACTTCGCGGTGTAGACGCCGGGGACGATCGGCTGTTCGGCCGGCACGGTCTCGCCGGCGGCAACCTTGACGGCGGTGTCGACCGCCTGCTTGCCCATCTGGTCCGGGAACTGTTGGATGACGCCGACCATGACAGGGTTCGTGTCGACGGCGTCGCGCGCTTCCTTCATGCCGTCGAAGCCGATGACCTTGACCTGGGATTCGAGACCCGCAGCCTTGACCGCAACGGCAGCGGCAAGGGCGGCATCGTCGCCGAAGCCGAAGATGCCGGTGATATCAGGATTGGCCTGCAGCATGTTCTGGGCGGCGGCCAATGCTTCGGCGCGGGTGATGCCGGTCTGGATCGCGACGATTTCCATGTCCGGATGCTTGGCGATCGCTTCCTTGAAGCCGTTGACACGGTTTACCACCGACTGGACCGTCGGATAGTCGATGACGGCGACCTTGCCCTTGTTGTCGAGAACCTTGGCCATCAGCTCGCCGGCCTTGACGCCGCCGGTGAAGTTGTCGGTGCCGATATGCGAGGTGACGGTCGCGCCATTTGCCGGAACGTCGACGGTGATCACCTTGATGCCGGCCTTCTCGGCTTTTTCGATCGCAGCGCGCACGCCCTGGCTGTCGACCGGCGAGATGACGATGACGTCGACGCCCTTGACGATGAAGTCTTCGACATCGGCGAGCTGCTTGTTCAGATCCTGGTTGGCGATCGAGACCTCGAGCTTGACGTTCTTGGCTTCAGCCTCGGCTTTCATCGCGTCGGCGAGCTCGATGTAGAACGGGTGCTGCTGGGTCAGAAGCGACGCGCCGATGCCGTCGGCAAAAGCCGAGGAGGCAAGGAGCGACAGCGCCGTGCCGGCGACGAGAGATTTCAGAATGCGGGACATGTTCATGGTTTCCTCCCTGGAAACGGCGCGGGCCTTCTTGTGTCTCAGCCAAGCTGGCGAGGCCCTCCCACCGCCGTCTTGGTGAGGCCGTAAAAATCATAAAAGTTTTCGCGCGTCAACTTTTAAAAATACACGAACAAAATATTGGGGGCGCAGTGTGGAAATTTTTAGGTTGCAGCGGTCGTCCTTTCAGTCCTTTTGCGGGTGGCTTGTCTTTCCGCAGCCTTGCGCCAGATTTCATGACAAACGGCAAAGGAGACGAGCCATGGCTGAGACCGGCAAGACGGCGTTGGTCCGCATTCTCGGGCGGGTGCAAGGCGTCAGCTTCAGGGTCTGGACGCGTGACGAGGCGCGCAAGCTCGGTCTGGTGGGATGGGTTCGAAACGAGGCGGACGGGTCGGTAGCCGCCTTGATCAGCGGCCCGGAGGACGCGGTCACCCTCATGCTCGAGCGCCTGCATGACGGGCCGCCGGCGGCATGGGTTTCAAAGGTGGTTGCCGAATTTGTCGAGCCGCCTGAGCACGTCGGTGACTTTCGCATCACCAAATAGGCCGGGATTGGTTTTTAGCGCCGGTTGGCGTTAGGCTGCCGAAACCGTTGACGGCCGGCCATAGGCGCGCAGGAACGTCTTCACCGCCCTGCGGGCGCTGATCTCCAGCTCTGCTTCGCTCGGCGTTTCACCGAACAGCCCACCCATCTGCAGGTCGGCCTTGATCAGTGCGATGAACTGGCGCGCCGCGAGGTCGAAATCGTCGATGTCGAGCGGTGCGATGTGGGCAAGGCGCGCAAACAGCGCCGCCAGCGCCCGATCGGTCTTGCCGGGTCCTTGCTCCCGCCAGAACTGGAAGAGATGCGGATAGCGGTTGCCCTCGGTCGAGATCAGCTTCTGGATGAACTTGGCGTCCTGGTTGCAATTGCAGTTCTTGTTGAGGCGCACGGCAAATTCGGCCAGGTCTTCCTCGAGGTTGTCGGCGTTTTCGGGAAAGGTCGCGAGGATGGAGAAAAGCACGCCGTTCACGCGATCCATGATGTCCTGGATCACCGCCATGAACAGCGTCTCTTTCTCGCGGTAGTGATTGTAGATGGTCTGACGCGAGACACCCGCCGCGACGGCGATCTCGTCGATGCTGGCGCCGGAAAAGCCTTCCCGACAGAAAACATCGGCCGCGGCCTCCAGGATCGAAAGGCGTTTCGCGAATTGCCCTTTCTGGGGGCGAGCGTCAGCCGAGGCCAAATCAAATTTCTTCATGGACCGAAGATAGGCGCCATTGACGATTTAGACAATGCTGTCTAATTTTACACGTATGTCCAAATTAATGGACGGAATAGTCGGCGCAGGATGCGTATCCCCAACGTTCGATCCTGGCACGACGATGTCTTTGAGTTTCAATCCGGGCGGCAGCGATTTCGGCGCCGCGATTTCTGAAAGTTCATTGCCATGACAACGTCCTTCCTCCGCACGGCGATCGTGCTCGGCCTGATCTCGGCGATCGGCCCGTTTGCAATCGACATGTATCTGCCGGCCTTGCCGTCAATCGGCAAGGACCTGACGGCCGAAAACGGCGTGGTGCAGTTCAGCCTGCTGGCGTTCTTCATCTCCTTTGCCATCTCGCAGCTTGTCTATGGGCCCCTCTCCGATATCTGGGGCCGCAAGGCGCCGCTCTATCTCGGCATCGGCCTCTTCACCGTCGCCAGCATCGGCTGCGCGCTTTCGACCGACATCGAAACCCTGATCGCTTTCCGCTTCCTGCAAGGGATCGGCGGTGCCGCCGGCATGGTCATTCCGCGCGCCGTGGTGCGCGACATGCACACGGGCGTCCAGGCCGCGCGGCTGATGTCGATGCTGATGCTGGTCTTCAGCGTTTCGCCGATCCTGGCGCCGCTTGCCGGCAGCGCCGTCATCGGCTTCTACGGTTGGCGCGGCGTGTTCTATGCGGTGACCATCGCCGCCTTCATCGGCCTGATCCTGCTCTCGACGCAATTGCAGGAAACCCGGCCGAAGAAGGATCGTGCCGACAGCAGTATCGCAAGTGCGCTTGCCGCCTATCGCCTGCTCCTCTCCGACCGCAATTTCCTGACGCTCACCTTCATCGGCGGCCTCGGCATTTCCGGGTTCCTGGTCTATCTCGCCAATTCGCCCTTCGTGCTGATCGACCATTATGGGCTGACGCCGACTGAGTACAGCATCGCCTTTTCGATCAATGCCGTGTCGTTCTTCGCTGTGTCGCAGGCGACCGGCTGGCTCGGCGAGCGCTTCGGTCTGGTGCGGGTCATGCATCTTGCCGTCGGCGCGTTCGCGCTGACCATGGTCACGATGTTCATCGTCATGAGCCTCGGCTTCAACCAGTTGCCTGTCATGGCCGCGTTCCTCTTCGTCGGCTATGGCGTGCTCGGCCTGGTTATCCCGACCTCGGCGGTGCTGGCGCTTGAAGACCACGGCGAGATCGCCGGAACGGCCTCGGCACTGATGGGTACGCTGCACTTCGTCACCGCCGCCGTCGCCATGGTGGTTGCGACTATCTTCTTCGACGGAACGGCCCTGCCGATGGCCGGCGCGATCGCCGCTTGCGCCCTTGCCGCCTTCCTGCTGACGCAAGCAACGATCGGCCGCAGCCGGGTGGTCGCGGCAGAGTAGGCGCTGCTATTGCTGAACAAAGGCCGGCGAGGGCGTCCTCGCCGGCCTTTTGTTGTCAGGTATGACCGAATGGGCCGTCCTTAAAAATTCCAGTCCTCGTCCTCGGTCGCCACAGCCTTGCCGATAACGTAGGACGAACCGGAACCGGAAAAGAAGTCGTGGTTCTCGTCGGCATTCGGCGAAAGCGCCGAGAGAATGGCCGGGTTGACCTTGCAGGCTTCCGCCGGAAACAGCGCCTCGTAGCCGAGGTTCATCAGCGCCTTGTTGGCGTTGTAGTGCAGGAACTTCTTCACGTCTTCCGTCAGGCCGACGCCGTCATAGAGCGCCTCGGTGTATTTCGCTTCGTTGTCGTAGAGTTCGAGCAGCAAGTCGAAGGCGAAAACCTTGATCTCTTGGCGGCGTTCCTCGCTCAAGCGCTCCAGCGCGCGCTGGAACTTGTAGCCGATGTAATAGCCGTGCACCGCCTCGTCGCGAATGATCAGCCGGATCATGTCGGCGGTGTTGGTGAGCTTGGCGCGGCTCGACCAGTACATCGGCAGATAGAAGCCGGAATAGAACAGGAAGCTTTCGAGAAAGACGCTCGCGACCTTCTTCTTCAGGGGATCGCCGGAGGCATACTCCGCCATGATCAGCGCGGACTTCTTCTGCAGGAACTCGTTCTCTTCCGACCAGCGATAGGCGTCATCGACATCGGGTGTCAGGCAGAGCGTCGAGAAGATCGAGGAATAGGAGCGGGCATGCACCGCCTCCATGAAGGAGATGTTGGAAAGCACCGCCTCTTCATGTGGGGTGGTCGCATCTTCCATCAGTCGGACGGCGCCGACGCCGTTCTGGATCGTGTCGAGCAAGGTGAGGCCGGTGAAGACGCGGATGGTGAGTGTCTGCTCCTCCGGCTTCAGCGTTGCCCAGGAGGGAATGTCGTTGGAAAGCGGCACCTTCTCCGGCAGCCAGAAATTGCCGGTCAGACGGTTCCAGACCTCCAGGTCCTTGTCGTCTTCGATGCGGTTCCAGTTGATGGCGCGGATGCGGCTTGCGGGTTTGGTGTGCATGTTCATGTCGTTGAACCTTTGTGATCGTGTATGCCTCATCGCGCGGTGAGGGGGTGCCCCTCATCCGCCTGCCAGCACCTTCTCCCCGCTTGCGGGGAGAGGGCTAGGGTGGGGGGCCGTTACTGGAATGCGAGGTTACAGCGCGCAGGAAACGCAGCCCTGGACCTGCGTACCCTCGAGCGCCATCTGCCGAAGGCGGATGTAGTAGATGGTCTTGATGCCCTTCTTCCAGGCATGGATCTGAGCACGGTTGATGTCGCGGGTCGTTGCCGTGTCGCGGAAGAACAGGGTCAGCGACAGGCCCTGGTCGACGTGCTGGGTGGCGGCCGCATAGGTGTCGATGATCTTCTCCGGCCCGATCTCGTAGGCGTCCTGGTAGTATTCGAGATTGTCGTTGGTCATGAAGGCGGCCGGATAGTAGACGCGGCCGATCTTGCCTTCCTTGCGGATCTCGATCTTCGAGACGATCGGATGGATCGAGGAAGTGGAGTGGTTGATGTAGGAGATCGAACCGGTCGGCGGCACGGCCTGGAGGTTCTGGTTGTAAAGGCCGCCAGCTATCACCGCCCGTTTCAACTCCAGCCAGTCTTCCTGAGTCGGGATCGAGATGCCGGCTTCCTCGAACAGGCCCTTCACCTTTTCGGTCGCCGGCAGCCATTCGGTCTCGGTGTATTTGTCGAAATAGTCACCCGACGCGTATTTCGAGTTTTCGAAGCCGGCGAAGCTCTTGCCCTTCTCGACCGCCAGCCGGTTCGACGCGCGGATGGCGTGATAGGTCACCGTGTAGAAATAGATGTTGGTGAAATCGATGCCTTCCTCGGAGCCATAATAAATGCGCTCGCGGGCGAGATAGCCGTGCAGGTTCATCTGCCCGAGGCCGATCGCGTGGCTGTCGTCGTTGCCCTTTTCGATCGAGGGCACGGACGAGATGTGGCTCATTTCGGAGACGGCGGTGAGGGCGCGGATCGAGGTTTCGATCGTCTGGCCAAAATCCGGGCTGTCCATGGCAGCGGCAATGTTCAGCGAACCGAGATTGCAGGAGATATCCTTGCCCATGTGCTTGTAGGAGAGGTCGTCGTTGAACGCGCTCGCTTCGCTCACCTGCAGGATTTCCGAGCAGAGATTGCTCATGGTGATGCGCCCGGCGATCGGGTTTGCCCGGTTCACCGTGTCCTCGAACATGATGTAGGGATAACCGCTCTCGAACTGGATCTCGGCGATGATCTGGAAGAAGTCGCGCGCCTTGATCTTGCGCTTGCGGATGCGGGCATCCTCGACCATCTCGCGGTACTTCTCGGTCACCGAAATCTCGGTGAGGGGCACGCCATAGACCTGCTCCACGTCATAGGGTGAGAACAGATACATGTCCTCGTTGTTGCGGGCGAGCTCGAAGGTGATGTCGGGGATGACGACGCCGAGCGACAGCGTCTTGATGCGGATCTTCTCGTCGGCGTTTTCGCGCTTGGTATCGAGGAAGCGCATGATGTCGGGGTGGTGGGCGTGCAGGTAGACAGCACCGGCTCCCTGGCGCGCGCCGAGTTGGTTGGCGTAAGAGAAACTGTCTTCGAGCAGCTTCATGACCGGGATGACGCCGGATGACTGGTTCTCGATCTGCTTGATCGGCGCGCCCATCTCGCGGATGTTGGTGAGCGACAGCGCCACGCCGCCACCGCGCTTGGAAAGCTGCAGCGCCGAATTGATGGCGCGGCCGATACTCTCCATGTTGTCCTCGATCCGGAGCAGAAAGCAGGAGACGAGCTCGCCGCGGCTCTTCTTGCCGGCGTTGAGGAAAGTCGGCGTTGCCGGCTGGAAGCGGCCGGAGATGATCTCGTCGACGAGATCGCGGGCAAGCCCCTCGTTGCCGCGCGCCAAGGCCATCGCCACCATGCAGACACGGTCTTCGTAGCGTTCCAGGTAGCGCTTTCCGTCGAAGGTCTTCAGCGTATAGGACGTGTAGTATTTGAACGCCCCGAGGAAGGTCGGAAAGCGGAACTTCTTTGAATAGGCATGATCGTAGAGATCGCGCACGAAGTTGAAGGAATACTGGTCCAGCACTTCCTGCTCGTAATAGCCCTCGGTCACCAGATAATCGAGTTTTTCCCGGAGGTTATGGAAGAACACCGTGTTCTGGTTGACGTCCTGGAGGAAGTACTGTTTCGCCGCCTGCCGGTCCTTGTCGAGCTGGATCCGTCCCTCTTCGTCATAGAGGTTCAGCATTGCGTTCAGCGCATGATAGTCGAGCGCTGCTTCCGTCGCCTTCAAGGGGCGTTCGAGTGTCGTGACGTCCAAAATCGTTCCATCCCGTTTTTGACATTGGCGACGTCCTCGTCGGTCCCGAGCAGCTCGAACCGGTAGAGATAGGGTACCCGGCACTTGGCCGAAATCACGTCGCCGGCGATCCCGTAGGTCGCGCCGAAATTGCTGTTGCCCGCTGCGATCACGCCGCGGATGTGAGAGCGGTTGCCCGCGTCGTTCAAGAAGCGGATGACCTGCTTCGGCACCGCCCCGCGGCCATCGTCGCCGCAATAGGTCGGCACGATCAGCACATAGGGCTCTGCGACCGTAAGTGCGTCCATACTTTCCCTGAGCGGTATGCGGGCGGCGCGAAGGCCGAGCTTTTCGACGAAGCGATGGGTGTTTTCCGAGCGACTGGAAAAATAGACGATCAGGCCCATCGCCCGCGTCCTTCAGGAAAGCGCGCTGATCATGTCCGGGCGGAAACCCGCCCAATGCCGCTCGCCGGCGACGACGACCGGGACCTGCCGATAGCCAAGACCCTGCACCAGCGCGAATGCATCGGAATCCTCGGAGATATCGACGATGCGATAATCGATGCCTTGGCGGTCGAGCGCACGGGTTGTGGCGGTGCATTGGACGCAGGCTGGTTTGCTGTAGACGGTGATCGACATGGGTTCCTCGTAGGGTCTGGCAAATGGGCGCAAAAAGTCGTCGGATCGCGCGAACGCGAACCGTGGTGTTGGCGATTGGACACGAAACATCGCTCCCCGGTCGACTCGACCGGAGTTGACGTCGTCAAGCTGGCCCAAGGTCGGTTACGCAACCGGGCCGGCTCGTTTTGGTCGGGCGCTCAGGAATTCCGCGGATGCGGGTTTTCAAGGCGCGGCCTTTCAATCAGGCGCGCAACAACGCGCACCCGTCCGCAGAAGGTGGATCTGAACTGGAAGAAACTGGCATGACTTCACCCCGAAGCTTTCGACGGGCTGCCGGGGAGACGTCGAGATGATCGGGCAGGCTCATCCTGCCACGCACTCAACCCCTCCGGACACCCCGCCCGTGGACGTTTGGTGATCGAGGCAGGTCTCCTGGCTTACGGGTCAAAGCTGCCATCCCGACCTTCCCGAGGCCTCATGCCTCAGTGGTCCAAATCCGGACAGTCGCTCGCCGTCTACAGTTGCGGGGGCAGCTACGGCATAGCCTCAGCGGAAACCCGCCGGCGCACCGTATTCCCGTCTTAGCTCCCAATCCTTGCGAATCGGAAGAACCTCGAACACTAGATATAGTAGTTCATCGCAAATCTACGTCAATAGGTGTGAGGTGCCGGACGGCCCGTGCGGAGGGTCTTTTCTTTTGCAGTGTGGATAACGGAGAGTAAACGGCGCTTTGAAACGGCTCTCCGTCGGGGGCTTCGTCTCGCCGCCGAAACGGCAACAAGCGCCGCAGCGCTCGCAGGGTTTTGGGGAGAAATTTCGATGGAGCCATCACGCGGGCCGGATGCTGCACTAGGCGATCCAGGCCCGTCGCGTCTCGGCACTCGCTCAATCGCAAAGCAGGATGCTGACGTCCTTGTTTTCGCCGGGTTGCGCACGCGGCGAGACCGCCATGGCCCGTGGCTTGCTCGCGCCCTTGCAGCCTGCCGAGGTTTGCGGCACGGATGAGGCCTCTTCCTCGGGCCAGTGCCACGGATCGGCTGTATCGCCGATGCGCGGGCGAATGTGCTCCTGGTCCCGCGTCAAGCCGATATCCCGGAGCTGGAACTCGTTGAAGGTATCGATGGCAACGGAGGGGCTGAGGGTCTTATCGGCCCAGTTCAGAACATAGTAAATCGTTGATCGCATTGCGCTAAGCATTGCTATCCTCACTTCTCTAAGAGGTCGTGTGTTCGCGAAAAAAGTGAGGGTTTTTGCCGTTTCGCGCAAAGCGATTTCTCGCATGCTGGCATAAAGAATGCTTATCTCAGTTCCATGAGCAAGATTCCTCCCATGAGTGCGGTGCGCGCTTTTGAGGCCGCCGCCAGGCACCTGAGTTTCACCCGCGCCGCCGAAGAGCTCAGCATGACGCAGGCGGCCGTCAGCTATCAGATCCGGCTGTTGGAAGATCGCATCGGCGCGCCGCTGTTCGTCCGGCTTCCGCGCGAGATGCGATTGACTGGCGCCGGGCGGCAGTTGGCGCCGAAGGTGACCGAAGCGATCGATCTCTTAGGGGCAGCCTTCTCGGAGATCGCCGACAAGACCGAGCATCACCTGCACATCTCCGTGCTCCCGACCGTCGTTTCGAGCTGGCTCGGCCAGCGCCTCGCCTCGTTTCAGACCGCGCATCCCAATATCAGCATCAGGGTGCACATGTCGACCGAGCTGGTCGACTTCAAGCGCGACGCCGTCGATCTCGCGGTGCGCAGCGGCGCCGGCGACTGGCCGGGCAACGATGTCTTTCCTTTGTTTCCGCTCGATTACGTGCCTGTCTGCACGCCCTCCTTCCTGGAGAAGCACCAGCTCAAGGAGCCCGCCGACGTTCTGAGGGTCCGGCGTTTCGGCAACGCCAGCTGGTGGCGGCGATGGATGATCGAAACCGGCGTCGAACCGCCGGCAAGCAACGGCACCGAATTGATCTTCGACGTCCAGGCGATGGATGTCGCCACAATCCTGGCGGATCACGGCATTGCGATTGCCGTCTCAACCTTCCTGATGGATGAACTGAAGAGCGGCAGGCTCATCCGGCCGTTCGAGCACGTGGTGCGCGACGGCCGCGCCTACTGGCTCGTCTATCCGCAAAGCACCAGGCGGCAGAAGAAGATCCAGGCTTTTCGCGACTGGGTCGTTGCCGAAGCCGATGCGTCGAATGCGATGCTTGCCACCGTGATGGAGGTGTCCAGGTCGCTTCATCCAGGGGGCAGCGCAAGCGCGCTCACCAAGCCGGAATAGGATTTGCTGAGCGGGGCTGCGTAGGAGCCGCGCTTGCTCGTCGAAAGCCCCTGCGACACCAGTGCTTCCGCCTGCTTGACCGCGGCCGACACGCCGTCGATGACCGGCACGCCGTAGTCGGCCTGGAGCATGCGGGCGAGATCCGCCATGCCGGCGCAACCGAGCACGATTGCCTCGGCGCCGTCCTGATGAAGCGCCAGTTCGATCTCGCTCCGCAGCTTGGCAAGGGCGTTCGAGGACTTGTCCTCCAGTTCAAGCACGGGAATATCGGCGGCGCGCACCTTCGCCCGGCCCGCCATGCCGTAGTGCCGGGTCAGGTTTTCGATCAGCACCCGCGAACGTTCCAGCGTCGTCACGACGGTGAAGCGCTGCGCCACCATGGCTGCGGTTGCGACAGCGGATTCGCATAAGCCCACCACCGGCATGCGGGCTAGCGCGCGCGCCGCCTCAAGCCCCGTATCGTCGAAGCAGGCGATGACGGCGGCGTCCGCGCCCGCGGCTTCGCCGTCACGGATCTCCGCGAGCAGGCCCGGAAGCGCAATCGCACCGTCATAATGCCCTTCGATCGAGACCGGACCGGATTTCGATGTGCGGGCGAGGATTTCCGTGTGGGGTTCGGCGACCGCCCGCGCAGCAGTCGCTGCCTTTGAGGTCATCGAGGCGGTGGTGTTGGGATTGACGATCAGAATGCGCATCGGTCCTAGCTCAGCTTTGCCTGGCGGCGCCGCAGCATCAGTATGACAGCCAGCGCGACTAGGATGATGGTGAAGGAGAAGAGGGTTGTGACCGTGCCGAGCGCATAAAGCACCGGCGTCGTCACGTTCGTCGTCATGCCGTAGATCTCGAGCGGCAGGGTGTTGTAGCTGCCTGATGTCATCAGCGTGCGGGCGAACTCGTCATAGGAGAGCGTGAAGCCGAAGAGACCGACGCCGATCAGGCTCGGGGCGATCATCGGCAAAAGCACATGGCGAAAGGTCTGCCACGCCGTCGCGCCGAGATCGCGAGCGGCCTCTTCATAGGCCGGCGAAAACCGGTTGAAGACCGCAAACATGATGAGCACGCCGAAGGGCAGCGTCCAGGTCAGATGCGCGCCGAAGCCAGAGGAATACCAGGCAGGTTTCAGGCCGAACTGCTGGAAGACGACGCCGATGCCGAGCGAGATGATGATCGACGGCACCACGAGACTGGCGACAGTCAGATAGAACAGTGCGGTCGCGCCGCGGAAGCGCCGGCGGAAGGCGAGGCCCGCAAGCAGGGCGACGACGACATTGACCACCATGACCATCAGCCCCAGCGTGAAGGACCGGCGGAACGAAGCGCCGAAATCACCGACCGCCTGCCTTTCGAACAGATTGTAGAACCAGTGCACGGAGACGCCGTTCAGCGGAAAAGTGAGACCGCCGTCCGGCCCCTGGAAGGCGAGGATCAGCACCGCCGAGAGCGGGCCGTAGAGGAACAGCACGAACAGGGTGAAGAAGGCTGCAAGCAGGTAGAATTCCTTGCCGCGTTTCTCGTGAGGCATGTCAAAGCTCCTTGCGAATGTCTACGACGCGTAGGATGGCGGCGACCATCAGGAGAACGACGATCAGAAGAACCACCGCGTTGGCGGCGGCGGCCGGATACTGCAAGAGCGACATCTGGTTCTTCATCATCAGCGCCACCGAGGCGCTCTGGCCGCCGGACATGACCTGCACGGTCGAGAAATCCGCCATGACGAGGGTGACGACAAAGATCGAGCCGATGGCGATGCCGGGCTTGGCGAGCGGCAGAATGACGTTCCAGAGGATCTGGAAGCCGGAGGCGCCGCAGTCTCGGGCCGCTTCGATCAACGATCGGTCGATGCGCATCAGCGTGTTGAAGATCGGCGTCACCATGAACAGCGTGTTGAGATGGACCATGGCGAGCACCACGGCAAAATCGGAATAGAGCAGCCACTCGATCGGCTGTGGGATGAGGCCGAGCTCGATCAGGGCAGAGTTCACAAGACCGTTGCGGCCGAGCACCGGGATCCAGGAAATCATGCGGATGATGTTCGACGTCAGGAACGGCACGGTGCAGACGAGGAAGAGCACCATCTGCATGGTGGTGGTACGAACATGGAATGCGAGGAAA
The DNA here is from genome assembly GCF_001426275.1 of Ensifer sp. Root423. Classification (NCBI taxonomy): domain Bacteria; kingdom Pseudomonadati; phylum Pseudomonadota; class Alphaproteobacteria; order Hyphomicrobiales; family Rhizobiaceae; genus Ensifer; species Ensifer sp. Root423. The sequence continues at coordinate 133,196 of NZ_LMEG01000043.1, forward strand.
TACGCTACCCAGAAGCCGATCGCGAGGGTCAGTGCCCAGACGAGAACGGTGAATTTCAGCGTGTTGAGATAGGTCTTCCACGTCACCCAGGAGCCAAGCGTGTCGGCGTAGTTCATCGTCAGGAAGTCCGGGTAGAGACCGGCAAAATCATAATCCCAGAAGCTGACGACGACGATCGTCAGGATGGGCAACACGAAGAAGAAGCCGAGGATCAGCGTCAGCGGCAGCGCCTGGATGTAGGAGGCAAGCGCGCGGGGAATGGCGGGGCGACGGGGCGCCGTCTCTGTTCCGATCTCCCCTGACTGCGAAGTGGCTATTGTCGCCATTGTTGGTCCTCTCTTCGATTTTTGGACGAGGGGGTGCCCCTTATCCGCGCGGTGAGGGATTGCCCCTAGTCCGCCTGCCGGCACCTTCTCCCCGCAGGCGGGAGAAGGGATATGCCGCACCGCCTCACAAACATCTGGACCGCAGGTGTGGCACGTCCCCTCTCCGCGCGAGCGGGGAGAGGGTTAGGGTGAGGGGCAAGACCGCTGCGGGCGCAGTCGTACCCGTGCCTGCGACTACGCCGCGATGAATTCGTTCCAGCGCTTGATCATATAACGGTCCTCGTCCATGACCGAGTTCCAGCAGGCAACTTTGCCCATGCGCTGTTCGAACGATCCGCCGTCGCGGACGGCGCCGGCCTTTTCCATCACCTTGCCCTCCGGCGAGAGGATGTCGCCCTTGGCGGGCTTGCCCTCCACCCAATAGCCCCACTCGTCCTCGGACATGAAACCCTTGGCGGTTTCCATCGCGGCGGAATAGTAGCCTTGGCGGTTGAGATAGGCGCCGACCCAGCCCGACAGATACCAATTGATGTATTCGTAGGCCGCATCGAGCTGCGCGCCCTGAAGATGGGCGGCAAGGCCGAGTCCGCCGCCCCAGGCGCGATAGCCTTCCTTCAGCGGCTGGTACTTGCAGGCAATGCCCTTGGAGCGCACGGCGGCGACGGCCGGCGACCACATGGACTGGATGACGACTTCGCCAGAGGCCATCAGGTTGACGCTCTCGTCGAAGGATTTCCAGAAGGCACGGAACTGGCCGTCCTGCTTGGCCTTGATCAGAAACTCGATCGTCTTGTCGATCTCGTCCATGGTCATGTTGCCTTTATCGGCATATTTGATGTTACCCATCGCCTCCATGATCATTGCCGCATCCATGATGCCGATCGAGGGGATGTTGAGGATCGCGGTCTTTCCCTTGAAGGCCGGGTCCATGATGTCGGCCCAGGTCGAGATTTCGCGGCCGACGAGATCGGGGCGAATGCCGAGCGTGTCGGCGTTGTAGATCGTCGGGATCAGGGTCATCCAGTCGGTCGGCGACTTGGCGAAGGTCTTGGAATCCTGGGCGTCAACAAATCCAACGGTGTGCGGCGCGGTGCCTTGCGCGACGACGCTTTCGGGCTTCAGCTTGCCGTCTATGAACAGCGGCACAATCTTGTCGAAGTACTTGATCTTCTTGACGTCCATCGGCTGTATCACGCCGGCTGGGAAGACCTTCTTGGCGATCCAGTATTCGATGTCGGCGATGTCGTAGGAATCGGGCTGCGTTACCGCCCGCTGCGCGGCGGCGTCGGAATCGGTCGCCGTCATCTCCAGCGTGATGCCGAGGTCTTGCTTACACTTCTCGGCGATCGCGTTGATGTTTGAAACGCCGGTGCCGAACTGCCGCAGCGTGATTGGATTTTGCGCCCAGATCGTTGGGAAGCCGGTGATCACACCGGATCCGGCGATCGCGCCGACGGCAGCAACGCCGGTCTTGAGCAGCGAACGCCGTGTTAGGCCGCTCGCAGGTTTCTCGGTCTTGGTTTCAGTCGTCATGTGCAGTTCCCCTTCTTGTGATGGTTGATTAGCTCATGCGGAAAGGCGGCCGAGGGGGACGACGTCCTCCAGGGTCCAACTCAGCGACACCGCGTCGCCGACCGCGACCGGCTTCCTGAAATGGTCGGCGTCGCTGACGATAACCGTGAAGTCGTCGCTGCCGGCGCCGGTGGCGGTGAGCTTCACCGAGGCGCCGCGATATTCGATGTTGGAGACCACCGCCTGGAAGCCGAGGCCCTTCTCACTGGGCGGGGCGAGCCGCACGCGATCGGTGCGGATGCCGATGTCTATCGGCCGACCCACCTGCTGGGCGATATCGCGCACCGTAAAGACCTGGCCCCCGGCCGTCTCCATTTCGACGACGTTGTCGCTGATCGCCCGGACTTTTCCGGAGAGAACGTTGTGGTCGCCCATGAAGCGGGCGACGAAGGCGGTGGCCGGCCGCTCGAACACCGTGCGGGGTGCTGCCGCCTGCTCAATCCGGCCGTTGTTCATGACGACGATCAGATCGGCGAGCGCCATTGCCTCTTCCTGGCTGTGGGTGACGTGTACGAAGGTGATGCCGAGTGTCTTCTGCAGCTTCTTCAGTTCGACGCGCATGCGGATCTTCAGGAACGGGTCGAGCGCCGAGAGTGGCTCGTCGAGCAACAGCGCCTCCGGCTCGGTGATCAGCGCGCGGGCAAGCGCCACGCGCTGCTGCTGGCCTCCGGAAAGCTGGGCCGGGCGCCTGGTGCCGTAGGCCTCCATCTGCATCAGCTTCAGTATGTCGAGCGCCTTGGCGCGTCTGATGTCACGGGTGACGCCCTTCATCTTCAGGCTGAAGGCGACGTTGTCGATGAGGTCGAGATGAGGGAAGAGCGCATAGGACTGAAACATCATCGCCGTGCTGCGCCTGGCCGGCGGAAAATCCGTGACGACGATATTGCCGAGCCTGAGATCGCCTGAGGAAATGCTCTCATGGCCGGCGATCATACGCAGCGTCGAAGTTTTGCCGCAGCCGGACGGGCCAAGGAAGCAACAATAGCTGCCGGCAGGGATCTTCAGGCTGATGGAGTGCACGGCCGTGGTCGCGCCATACATCTTGGAAACGGAAACGATATCGATCTCTGCGGCTTTCGACATGAGGCTTTCTCCTTGCAACAAGAAGAAGCATCAATCGTGCCAAATTCGATCGTCGTGCCTAAGGCTATGTTTTATAGCGAGAATGGCCGTTTTTTGTGCCGGATTGTGTCGTTCACGGCGTAGGGCGACTGCCCATGATTTGGGCTTTTTGTCGTCAATATGCGCAAATTATTGTATACGATAACGTAAAATTTTGAGCACAACGATCGCGGCGGCTCCACCGGGGTGGGCAAGGGCGAATTTCGCGACCTATTGGCATTCCCGAAGATGACGCTTTCATGGAGAAACTGAAAATCAGCTGAGAACGGCTGTTACCAAACTGACATGGCGGCTCCCTAAAGACTGCGGCCAACCGCAGAGAAGGGAAGTATCAGCCCTTCGACGCGGATACCGCAAGCCATCGTCGGAGGCCCGTTTCCATGAAAATCGTCCAGATCAGCGACACCCATCTCAGCCCCGCCAAAAGCCACTTCAATGGCAATTGGGAACCGGTTCGCGCCTGGATCGAGGCGGTGGCACCCGATCTCGTCATCCACACCGGCGACGTCACCATCGATGGCGCCGACCACGAGGACGACATCACCTTCTCGCTCGATCTGATCGGCCAGCTCTCGATGCCGGTGCTGATCGTTCCCGGCAATCACGATGTCGGCCATCTGCCGGGTTCGCACCAGCCGGTGGATCCAGTTCGGCTTGCCCGCTGGCGCCGGCTCGCCGGTCCGGACTACTGGGGCCGCGACCATGGCGACTGGCGGCTGCTCGGCCTCAACAGCCTGCTGATCGGCTTCGAGGACGAAGAAGAAGACAGGCAGTTTGCCTGGCTGGAGGAACAGTTGCTCAGCCGCGACGGCCGCCGGGTGGCCGTCTTTGCCCACAAGCCGCTTTTCGTCGACGATCCGGGCGAAGGCGACACCGGCTACTGGGGCATCCGTCCGCGCCAGCGCCAACGCCTGTTTGATCTTTTCGCCGAAGCCGAGGTGGCGCTCCATGCAAGCGGCCACCTGCACTGGGCCTGGTCGGGCAAGCACGCCGGGACGTCTCTCGTCTGGGCGCCGCCGACCTCCTTCATCATTGATACGCTGGAACGGCCGATGCCGGGCGAGCGGCTGGTCGGCGCCGTTGTACACGAGTTTAGCGACGTCAACGTCAAAAGCGAGATCATCGCGGTGCCGGGACTGACCAGCCACCTGCTCGATCCGATCGTCGAAGAGGTCTACCCGCTGGCGGCCAAGAAGACGGTCCGTGTGGAGGCCGCGCAATGAGCGTGCTTTCGCTAGAGGGTATCACCAAGTCCTATGGCGGCAACGCGATCCTGAAGGGGGTTAGCCTGCAGGCGGAGGCGGGTGAGTTCATCGCGCTCGTTGGTCCTTCCGGCTGCGGCAAGAGCACGCTGTTGCGCATCGTCGCTGGTCTCGATCATGGCGACGGCGGCGAGATCGTCATCGGCGGCCGCAGTGTCGCGCGCATGGCGGCGGCCGATCGCAATGTCGCGATGGTCTTCCAGTCCTATGCCCTCTATCCGCACCTGACGACGGGCGAGAACATCGCCGTGCCGCTTGCGATGCGGCGGCTGACAGCGGCGCAGCGTCTGCCTGTGATCGGCAATCTGATGCCGGGGCAGAAGCAGATCCGCAGCGATATCCAGCGCCAGGTCAAGGAAATGGCGCTGGCGCTGAAGATCGATCACCTGCTCGACCGCAAGCCCGGCCAGATGTCCGGCGGCCAGCGCCAGCGCGTGGCGCTCGCCCGCGCCATGGTGCGCCGCCCGGCCGTCTTCCTGATGGACGAGCCGCTCTCCAATCTCGATGCCAACCTGCGCGTCCACGCCCGCGGCGAGATCGTCGATCTCCACCGCCGCGCCGGCGTGCCGACGCTCTATGTCACCCACGACCAGTCGGAAGCGCTGTCGATGGCGGATCGAGTGGCAGTGATGATCGGCGGCAATCTCTTGCAACTGGCGACCCCGAAGGAGATCTACGACAACCCCTCCCATATCGAGGTCGCACGCTTCCTCGGCCAGCCGAAGATCAACGTGCTGGAGACCCGCACGGATAGGGCGAGCATCGTGCGCTTCGGCGATCTGGTGCTTCTGGCAAGCCGCGGACAGGCGCCGGATGCTTCAGTGAAGCTCGCAATCCGCCCGGAATTCGTGCGCTTCCATGCGGCAAACGCCGGCCGCTTGAGCGCGCGGGTCGAGCGTATGGAGTTCCTCGGCTCTGAGGTAATCGTTCACGCCCGCCTCGATGCGATCGGCGAGCTGGTCACTGCCAAGTCAGCACCTGCCGAGGCCGCGGCGCTCGCGATCGGTCAGCCCGTTGACGTCGAGTTCATGCCGGAACGGGCGATGCTGTTCGACGGCGAGGGCACCCGGCTGCCAGCCGAGCGGGTCGCTATCGCCGCGACGCTGGAGAAGATCCATGGCTAAGGCGGGTTCCAATCGGGATACGGCGGCAGGGGCGGCGGATTTCGTGGATACCGCCCTCTGCCCTGCCGGGCATCTCCCCCACAAGGGGGGAGATCGGCTGGAGGCAATGCCTCAGCATTCATCTCTGCGAGACGGTGTCCAGCCGACGCAGCGGCTGCGGACCCAAACGGCGATCGATGCCGCGACCACCGATCCCGATCGCCGCGAGGCCCGCATTGCCTGGCTGTTAGCGCTGCCGGCCATCACGCTGCTCGTCCTCTTCATCCTTTTACCAACCGCGGCGGTGATCGTTCTCGGTTTCACCGATTTCGAGCTCGGCTACGGCAGCTTCCGCTTTGTCGGCTTCGAGAACTATGCCGAACTCTTCAGCGACCGCACCTTCCGGCGCTCGCTCTGGAATACCACCATCTACACCGCGATCGTCACACCGGTTTCGATCGTGCTGGCGCTGGCGATCGCCATGCTGATCGAGGCGGAAACCAAGGGGCGGGCGTTCTTCCGCACGGTCTATTTCCTGCCGGTGGCCTCGCTGCTCGTCGCCATGGCGACGGTCTGGCAGTTCCTGTTTCACCCGACCATCGGCCCGATCAACACCTTCTTGGCCGTTTTCGGCATTGCCGGCCCCAACTGGCTCGGGGCCTCCGGCACGGTGCTCTATGGTCTGTCGATCATCGGCATCTGGCAGTCGGTCGGCTTCAACATGGTGCTGTTCCTTGCCGGTCTCACCGCCATCCCGCGCGAGCTCTATGCCGCAGCGGAAGTCGACGGCGCCAGGACCTGGTTCGATCGTTTCCGGCTGGTGACCTGGCCGATGCTCGGGCCGACGACGCTGTTCGTCACCACCATCAGCATCATCAACTCAGTGAAGGTGTTCGAGACGGTGAAGACGCTGACCGAGGGCGGTCCGAACAAGGCGTCGGAAGTGCTGCTCTTCACCATCTACCAGGAGGGCTTCGTCTATCTGCGCGTTGGCTATGCCTCGGCCATGACCGTCGTCTTCCTCGCCATCCTCGTCGTCCTGATGTTCCTGCAGTACCGCGTGCTCGACCGGAAGGTTCACTACGCATGACCAACACCATCTCCGTCACCCGCCTCATTCGCCTCGCCGTTCTCTCGTTTGGCGCGCTCATCTTCCTCGCGCCCTACATCTTCATGGTCTCGACCGCCGGCAAGGCTCAGAGCGAGATCTTCTCCTCGTCGCTGTCGCTGATCCCTGAGCAGTGGTCCTATATCGAGAACTTTTCCAAGGCGCTGTCGCGCGTCTCGATGACGACCCTGCTCTTCAACGGCGTTGTCGTCTGCGCGCTGATCTTCGTCATCCAGATCGTCGTCGCCATCCCTTGCGCCTATGCCATGGCGAAGCTGAAGTTTCGGGCGGCCCGCACCATGATGGTGCTGGTCATGCTCGGCCTCCTGGTGCCGATCCACGCAACCGCGCTGCCCATTTACGTGGCCTTCGACAGGTTGTCGGTGCTGAACAGCTACGCAGCACTAGTGGCGCCGTTCTCGATCTCGGTGTTTGCGATCTTCCTGTTCCTGCAGTTTTTCCGCGCCATGCCCGACGATCTGATCCATGCGGCACGCCTCGATGGTATGTCTGAAGCCGGCATCGTCGCGCGCGTCATCGTGCCAAACGCCTGGCCGGCGATCACCGCCTTTGCAATCTTCTCGGTCGTCGCCCACTGGAACGATCTCTTCTGGCCGCTGATCGTCGTCACCAACCAGGACTATGCGACCCCGCCACTCGGCCTTCTCTACTTCCGCGCCGCAGAAGCCGGCGACGACTACGGCGCGCTGATGGCCGCGACCCTCATCATCACCCTTCCCCTCGTGACCGCGTTTCTGCTGGCGCAGAAGCGTTTTGTCGAGGGCATTACCATGACCGGTCTCAAAGGCTGAACGGTCCAACCTGGAGCGAAACCCATGACACATCTGAGACAGCTTTTCACCGCGGCTGCCGCATCGCTAATCCTCGCAGCCCCCGCCAACGCCGAGACCCAGCTGACGGTGCATTATCCGATGCCCGGCTTCTTCAAGGACGTGATGGATACGATCTCGAAGAAGTTCATGGAAGAAAACCCGGATATCAAGATCACCTTCGCCAATCCGTCGGCGACCTATGAGGAAGGCATCCAGACGATCATGCGTCAGGCCGGAACGGCCGAGATGCCCGATCTCACCTTCATCGGCCTCAACCGCCTGCGCATGGTCAACGAGCGCGACGTCCCCGTTGATCTCGGCCCGTTCATCGCCAAGGACGGCAACATGGCCGAGCAGGGCTTTTCCGAAAACATCCTGAAGCTCGCCCAGGTGGGCGGCAAGCAGGTGGGCCTTGCCTTCGCCACCTCCAACCCGATCATGTATTACAACGCCGATCTCGTGCGCAAAGCCGGCGGCGACCCGGAAAACCCGCCGAAGACCTGGGACGAGGTCATTGCGCTTGGGGGCAAGATCAAGGCGCTTGGCGACGGCAACGAGGGCATCGATTTCCGCTGGCAGGGCGATGACTGGATGTTCTCCGCGCTGCTCTTCGGCGCCGGCGGCGAGATGCTGAGCGAAGACGAAAGCAAGGTTGCCTTCAACGGTCCCGAAGGTGAGAAGGCCGTCGAAGTGCTCGACCGCATGGTCAAGGAAGGCGGTCTGCCGGTTTTGACCAAGCAGGCCGGCGAGCAGGCCTTCGTTGCCGGCAAGGTCGGTTTCGCCTTCCAGACGACGGGTGCGCTGCGCAACACCATCAAGAATGTCGGCGACAAGTTCGACCTGCGCACTGCCCATATCCCGCTCATCGACCCGGCAAAGGGCAAGCTGCCGACCGGCGGCAACGCCGTCGTTATCCTGACGCGCGACGCCGAAAAGCAGGAAGCCGCCTGGAAGTTCGCGAAGTTCGCAGCCGGCCCCTATGGCGCCTCGGTTGTCGTTCCCGGCACCGGCTATGTGCCGAACAACGAGCTGGCCGCCAAGTCGCCTGAGTATCTCGCCAACTTCTACAAGGAAAACCCGCTGTTCCGCGCTGGTCTCGAGCAGATGGCGCTGATGCGCCCCTGGTATGCCTTCCCCGGTAGCAACGGGGTGAAGGTGACGCAGACGATCGTCGAGAACCTGTCGCGCATCGTCGAGCAGCAGGCCTCGCCGAAGGAAGCGCTGGACGAGGCCGCGGCCGAAGTCGAAAGCCTGCTGCCGCGCAGCTGATCCTGTAACCAAATCGATCGACGCCGCCCCGAAGGAAACTTCGAGGCGGTGTTTTCGTGTTTGCTCACGCGAGGTGGCGAACAGTCCCGCCTGCGTAGAGTCGGCAGTCGAGATTGAGATGGCGGCAGCCCGACGCATTCTCGGCCATATCGAGCAGCAGCGCCGCCGCTGCGAGCCCCATGTCGCCGTCGGGCATCGAGATGGTGGTGAGTGTTGGCGTCATCAGCCGGCCAAGCGCGATGCCGTCGAAGCCGGCGACGGAGACATCGTCAGGCACGGAAAGGCCTTCACGCCGCAGCGCTGCTATCACGCCGAGCGCCAGCAGATCGTTGGAAGCAATGATTGCGGTCGGGCGGTGCTGCGCAAGAACCGTCGCGAGGTCGAGGTTTTCATAGCCGTCGACGAAGGGGATCTCGACCGCCTCCATCGGCCGGGCGCCGGCTTCCTGCATAGCGGCCAAATAGCCGTCATAGCGCAGGCGCGCCCGGTCGGATGAACGGAAGTGGCCGGAGACGACGAGGATGCGGCGGTGACCGTGGTCGAGGATGTGGCGGGTGAGATCGAAACCGGCCCGGTAATTGTCGACGGTGACGGCGGCAGCGAAACGTGCGACCGGCCGGTTGTTGAGAAGCACCGTCGGCGGCAGCGCCGCCGAAAGCGCCTCGCTGGTCTTGGCGTCGCAGAGCGTCAGGATCAGACCGGTCGGCCGCTGTTCGAGCAGCGAGCGCACGGCGCGCGCCTCGAGTGCGGGATCATAATTGGATTGGGCGATCAGCACGCCATGGTTCGCCGCCTGCAAACGGTGCTGGATGCCGCCGAGCGAGGCGGCAAACACCGGGTTGGTGACGCTTGGCACCAGCACGCCGACGACGGGCTGGCTGCGGTTGGTGGCGCGTCCCGTGGCCGGCGACGGCCGGTAGCCGAGTTCGGCCGCCGCCCGGCGCACGCGACGCACCATCTCGTCGCTGACGGGACCTTCGCCCTTGAGCGCCCGCGATACGGTTGCCAGCGAGCAGCCGGCATGAAAGGCGATCTGTTGCAGGGTAACCATGATCGCGCTCTAACGGGTCTGCGTGACAGCTGATTGAAGGCCCGGACCCGAGGTTTTCCACGTCGCGCGTGAATTATTATTCATGCTGTGAATTATATTGACAGAAGCTGAGTCCGCGGCTTAAATCGCAATCGTCGGAAGTCGAGGAGGAGTTCCGGCGAACTCATACATTCAGCGGCCGCAAACAAACGGCCCTATCGGTTTTTGGGAGGGGCTTCGGCCTCGAGGAGGACGCGTGCGCAAATTTCTCAGCACGACCGCTCTGGCGGTCATTGCAGCTTCGTTTTGGGCAGGTTCGGCAAGCGCCGAAACGGCGAACCCGTTTCGCTGCCAGCCCGGCGAAAAATACGTCATGAACGTCATGGTATCCGGCGTCGAATACTGGTTCCCGGTCTATGAAATGTTCAAGCAGGCCGGCCAGCAGTTCGGCTGCGAGACCGAATATACCGGCACGCCGGAATATGACGTCAACAAGCAGATCGCCACTTTCGACCAGGCGCTTGCCCAGAACCCGGCCGGCATTCTGGTGCACCCGATGAACTCCGATCCGTTCATCGAGCCGATCAACCGGGCGATCGATCAGGGCACGGCAGTCGTCACCTTCGCTGCGGACTCGCCGCTGTCGAAGCGCGTCTCCTTCATCACCTCGGACAACACCCGCGAAGGCATCTATGCCGCCGACGCGATTGCCGAGAAGATGGGCGGCAAGGGCGAATATGCCGTTCTTGAAAACCCCGGCCAGGACAACCACGACAAGCGCATTACCGCCTTCGTCAATCGCATGGCCGAGAAGTGGCCCGACATGAAACTCGTCGGTCGCGCCGCCTCGAACCAGGATCCGAACAAGGCCTATCAGGGTCTGATGAGCCTCATCCAGGCCAATCCGAACCTCGGCGCCGTGTTCATGCCGGAAGCTAACTCCGCGATCGGTGCGGCCCAGGCCAGCAAGGAAAGCGGCGGCAAGGTCCTCGTCATGTGCGCCGACGTCAACGCCAACATCCTCGACATGATCAAGGCCGGCGAAGTCTTCGGTTCGATCAACCCGAACCAGGGCATGCAGGGCTATATGGGCTTCATGCTCCTGTGGATGGCCAAGCACCCGGAACTGATCGACCCGATGAACGACGCCAAGCGTTCCGGCTTCAACCCGATGAGCATCCCCTTCGTCGACAACGGCCTTTCGATCGTTACCGCCGAAAATGCCGATGACTTCTACTGGGACAAGTACCTGAAGCGTCGTGGCACCAAGGGCATCGACGAGTAAGATCGTGAATTGGCTGCCCGGTCGTTTCCGGGCAGCCAGGACTGCGGGTGGAGGACAGCATGACAGCACAACCGGTTCTGGAGGTCCGGCGCGTCACCAAGCATTTCGGTGCGGTGAAGGCGCTGACGGAGGTGGATTTTCGCCTTGAGCGGGGAGAGATCCACGCACTCTGCGGCGAAAACGGCGCAGGCAAATCCACGCTGATGAACATCATTGCCGGTGTGCTTCAGCCGAATGACGGCGAGGTGCTGGTGGATGGAGCGCCCGTGAAAATCGCCTCGCCGGCGACCGCCCAGACGCTCGGCATCGGCCTCGTCCACCAGGAAATCGCGCTCTGCCCGGATGCGACGGTGGCGGAAAACATGTTCATGGCGGCCACCAACCGCCGGCGCTCGCCGCTGATGAATTACGGCGCGCTCGAACGCGAAGCCCAGGTAGTGATGAACCGGCTGGCGCCGATCGACGTCCGGCGCAAGGTCGCCGACCTCGCCATTTCCAGCCAGCAGCTGGTCGAGATTGCCAAGGCGCTGACGCTCGACTGCCGCGTACTGATCCTCGATGAGCCGACCGCGGCGCTGACGGAAGCCGAAGCGCAGGCGCTGTTCGCCATCATCCGCGACCTGAAGGCCGCGGGTATATCGATCATCTATATCAGCCACCGCATGGCCGAGATTTTTTCGCTCTGCGACCGCGTCACTGTGTTTCGTGATGGCCGCCATGTGGTCACCGAGAAGATCGCCGACGTGACTGCTGACGATGTCGTACGCCGCATGGTCGGCCGCGAGATCAGCCAGCTCTATCCGCAAAAGCAGGCGCCGGAGGCGCGGACGGATGAGACCATTCTCTCTGTGCGTGGCTTGAGCGATGGCGACCGCATCGACACCGTCTCCTTCGATCTGAAGCGGGGCGAAATTCTTGGAATCGGCGGTTTGATCGGCTCCGGTCGTACCGAGATCGCCGAAGCGATCTGCGGTCTGAGGGCCAAGTCGAAGGGCGACATTACGCTGCGCGGAAAGCCGCAGCGCATCGGCAACTACCGCGACGCGGTCGATGCCGGCATCGTCTATCTCTCGGAGGATCGCAAGGGCTCCGGCGTCTTCGTCGACCTGTCGATCGCGCAGAATATTTCGGTGCTTGATCTGAAGACGCTGACCGGGCCGCTCGGATTGCTGAATTCCAGGGCCGAGGCCGATCTCGCCCGCGATTTCGTCCGCCGGCTCGGCGTGCGCATGGGCGGCATCGATATGCCGGTCTCGTCGCTCTCGGGCGGCAACCAGCAGAAGGTGGCGATTGCCAAGCAGCTCGCCGTTCGCCCGCAAGTGATCCTGATGGACGAGCCGACGCGCGGCATCGATGTCGGCGCCAAATCCGAAATCCACCGGCTGCTGCGCGAGCTTGCAGAAACCGGCATCGGCATTGTCGTGATCTCGTCGGAACTGCCGGAGCTGCTCGGGCTTTGCGACCGGGTTCTGGTCGTGCGCGAAGGCGCGATCGCCGGCGAGCTTGACGACAGAGAAATGAGCGAGGAGGCGGTGATCCGCCTGGCCTCAGGGGTGACGCAAACGGCCGAGGCTGGCCGGATGGTGGATCATGTCGCCTGAAAGAACTGATAGAGCCGGGGAGGCGGAAATGGCTGTTGATACGATGGTTGCAACGCATGCGCAGGCGCCCGCCTGGAAACGCATCGGCACGATGCGTGAGGCGGGGCTGATCGCGATCATCCTGGCGCTCGGTATCATCATGAGCTTTGCCTCGCCGCATTTTCTCACCTTCGGCAACATGCGCGCCATGCTGATGAGCTTCTCGGTCGAAGGCATCGTCGTCGTCGGCATGACGATCCTGCTCATTGTCGGCGGCATCGACCTCGCCGTCGGCTCGGTCGTCTGCTTTGCCATGGTGCTGGCCGGTTCGCTGTTTCTCGCCGGTGTCGATCCCTGGACGGCCTCGCTGGTCGGCATCCTCGCCAGCAGCATGATCGGCATGATCATGGGCTTCTTCGTCACCGTCGTCGGGCTCAATCATTTCATCACGTCGCTGGCGGCGATGGTGATCGTGCGCGGCCTCTGCCTCGTCATCACCAAGGGCACGCCGCTGTCGCTCTTCACGCTGCCGGCGTCGTTCAAGGCGGTCGGGCAGGGCACCTTCCACGGCGTGCCCTATGTCATCCTGATCTTCGTCGCCGTCGTCGTGCTCTTCGACTTCCTGCTGCGCCGGGCGACCGCCTTCCGCAAGGTTTTCTATACCGGCAGCAACGAGAAGGCGGCGCTCTATTCGGGCATCAAGACCAAGCAGGTGAAGTTCTGGGTGACGGTGCTTTGCTCGACGCTCGCAGGCGTCGCCGGCGTCATCTACATGTCGCGCTTCGGCGCCGCGACGCCCACCTTCGGGGTCGGTATGGAGCTCAACATCATCGCTGCGGCGGTCATCGGCGGCGCCTCGCTCAACGGCGGCTCGGGCACCATCCTCGGCGCCATCCTCGGTATCGCTCTTCTCTCGGTCGTCACCAGCTCGTTGATCCTGCTCGACGTCTCCGTCTATTGGCAGGACATGATCAAGGGGTGCATTCTCTTGGCTGCCGTTTCCATCGACCACCTGCTGCACAAGCGGAAGGCAGCCTGACCATGCCGATTGCCAAACCCATTTTGTCCCAGGCCTCAAGTGCGCGAGAAGAACTCGTCGTTGCGCGGCAGATGCACCAGGCGCTCGTCCTGCATTTCCTCGAAGGACTGACCCAGTCGCAGATCGCCGATCGGCTCGGCATCTCGCAGCCGACCGTTAACCGGCTGATCAAGCGCGGCCGTCAGCTTGGCCTGGTAGAGATCAAGATCAAGTCGCCGATCGAGCCCTTGGTCGACATGGAAGAGCAGTTGCTTGCGATCGGCGGCATCCGCCGGGCGATCGTCGTGCCGACCGTTTCCGACAATCAGCAGACCGCACTCCAGGCGGTCGGCGAGGCGGCAGCCCGGCTGCTGCTCGAGGAGATCGGCGATGGCGACACGATCTGCATCACCGGCGGCAAGGGTGTCAGTGCCGTCGTCGCGGGGCTGCAGGCGCCGCGCCGCTTCGATGTCGAGGTTATCCCTGGCACCGGCTGCGTCCAGGGCAAGCACTATACGGATGTGAACCACGTCTCGACGATGATGGCCGACAGGCTCGGCGGGCGGTCTTTCCAGATCCACGCGCCGCTCTTCGCCGACAGTGCCGCCGAGCGGGCGATGCTGATCAACATGCGCTCGGTGGCAGATGTCTTCGGGAGGGCGCGCGAAGCGAAGGTGGCGGTGGTCGGCATCGGTTCGATCCTTTCGGACGATTCGAGCTACTACGACCTGCATCCGTCTTCGAGCACGGACCGAGCGGCAATCGAGCGCTCTGGCGCAAGCTGCGAACTTCTCGCCCATCTGCTCGATGATGAGGGACGTGTCTGTGACTACAGCCTCAACCGTTCGCTGGTGTCACTGACGCTCGAGGAGTTCGCCTCGATCCCGACGAAGATCGGCGTGGCAAGTGGACCGAACAAGGCCGGACCGATCCTCAGCGTCATGCGGGGACACCACCTCGACACGCTGGTGACGGACGAGGCGACCGGCGAGCGCGTGCTCGCCATGGCAAGCGAAAAGGGACTTCTGGCATGAGCGGGGATCAATTGATGCGGGAGATCGGCCGATCGGGCGTGAAGGCTTCGGCCGTCGGGCTCGGCACCTGGGCGATCGGCGGCTGGATGTGGGGCGGCACGGACGAGCGGGAGTCGATTGCCGCGATCCAGGCTTCGCTCGACGCCGGTGTGACGCTGATCGATACGGCGCCGGCCTATGGCCTCGGCCGCTCGGAAGAGATCGTCGGCAAGGCTTTGGCCGGCCGCCGCGACAAGGCAATCATCGCCACCAAGTGCGGGCTCGTCTGGCATACGGACAAGGGCAAGCACTTCTTCGACCAGGACGGCAAGCCGGTGCACCGCTACCTCGGCCGAGATGCGATCCATCACGAGGTCGAGCAGAGCCTGAAGCGGCTCGACACCGATTACATCGACCTCTACATCACCCATTGGCAGGACCCGACGACGCCGATCGAGGAGACCATGGCCGCGCTCGAAGAGCTGCGCCAGGCGGGCAAGATCCGGGCGATCGGCGCCAGCAATGTCGGCCGTAGCGACCTTGAACAGTACATCGCGATCGGCGGGCTCGACGCGATCCAGGAACGCTTCAGCATGATCGATCGCGAGATCGAGGCGGAGCTTTTGCCGCTGACGCGGCGCAACGGCGTCGCCACGCTCAGCTACTCGTCGTTGGCGCTCGGCCTTCTCTCCGGCGGCATCGGACCGGAGCGGGTGTTTTCAGGCGACGACCAGCGGCGCGACAATCCGCGCTTCTCGGTCGGCAACCGCGAAAAGGTCGCGGCCTTTGCCAAGGCCATCCAGCCGGTCGCAGAAAAGCATGGCGCGACAATCGCCCAGATCGTCATTGCCTGGACGCTCTGCCAGGAGGGCGTGACTTTCGCGCTCTGCGGCGCACGCAATCCGGCGCAAGCGCTCGACAATGCAAGGGCCGGGACGATCCGGCTCGATCACGATGATCTCGCGGGGATCGACGCGGCCATCGCGGCGACGCTCGTCAACATGGACAGCTAACGGACTGCCATCATGAACCGGGAAGAGATTTTCAACGGGCTCGCCAAGAGCCCGAAGGTGGACGTGTGCGTCCTCGGCGGCGGCATCAACGGCCTCAGCGTCTTTCGTGAACTGGCGCTGCAAGGGGTGAACGTGCTGCTCGTCGAGAAGCACGACTACTGTTCGGGCGCGAGTGCGGCGCTGTCACGCATGGTGCATGGCGGTCTTCGCTATCTCGAAAATGGCGAGTTCAGCCTGGTCAGGGAATCGCTGGTCGAACGCGATCGGCTGCTGAAGAACGCGCCGCATTACGTGGCGCCGCTGCCCACGACCGTGCCGATCTTCGACATCTTCTCGGGTCTTGCCAATGGCGCGGTTCGCTTCCTGGGATTGACGCGGCGGCCAAGCCGCCGTGGCGCCGTCGCTGTCAAGATGGGCCTTGGCATCTATGATTTCCTGACGCGCAAGCGGGCGCTGATGCCGAAGCATGCCTTCCGCGGGCGGCGCACGACGCTTGCACGCTGGCCGGCGCTCAATCCCGACATCAAGAGTTCCGCGACCTATTACGACGCCTGGGTCAGCCAGCCGGAACGTCTCGGAATCGAGCTGTTGAAGGACGGGCTTGCCGCCGGTTCTCACGCGCAGGCGCTGAACTACGCCGAACTGACGCTGGCCGCACCCGGACGCTACGAACTGAAGGACGATGTCACCGGCGCGGTCGCTGCGATCGAGCCCGGCCTCATCATCAACGCCACCGGCGGCTGGATCGATATCGCCAACGGCGCACTGTTTCCCGCAACGTCGAAGCCGGCCCCGTTGATGGGCGGCACCAAGGGCTCGCATCTGATCATCGACAATGCCCAACTCATGGACGCGCTTAACGGCCACATGATCTACTACGAGAACGAGGATGGCCGCATCTGCATCCTCTTTCCCTATCTCGGCAAGGTGCTGGTGGGCTCGACGGACATTCGTGTCGATGATCCCGAAACCGTGCGCTGCGAAGCCGACGAGCGCGACTACATCCTGCAGTCGCTCGCCTTCGTCCTGCCAGACATCCGGATCAGGCCGGAAGAGGTGGTGTTCCAGTTCTCGGGCGTACGGCCGCTGCCGGCGAGCCAGGACAGCTTCACCGGTCGCATCCCGCGCGACCATTTCTGCACCTTCGTGGAGGGTGTTGAGGGCGGTCCGCCGGTGCTCTGCATGATCGGCGGCAAATGGACGACGTTCCGCTCCTTCGGCGAAATGGCGGCCGACCTCACCCTGGAACGGCTCGCAAAACAGCGCCATGTCAGCACCGGAGAACGTGCCATCGGTGGCGGGCAAGACTATCCCTCCGATCGCGACCGATGGGTCGATGATGTTGCGGCAGCCACCGGGCTTTCGCGGGAGCGCATGCAAGTGCTTTTCGTCCGCTATGGAACGGGCGCGCGAGACGTTGCCGATCTCATCGCCGCCGGCGCTGACCATGCCTTGCCGCATCCGGATTACTCCGCGCGCGAGCTGCAATACCTGATCCGCAGCGAAGCCGTCGAACATATCGAGGACCTGCTGCTGCGCCGCACGACGCTTGCAATCACCGGCGAGCTCTCGCTCGACATGGTGGATGCGGTGCTCGCCTTGCTTGCCATCGAAAAGCAATGGTTGCCGCCGCGTGTCGCGGTCGAGCGTAAGCGATTTCTTGCCCTTCTCGTCGAGCGCCATGGCGTCGACGAGGAAACCCTATCCATACGGAACGAACAAAGGAGTGCATTATGCGAAACAACAGCAAGGTCCGGATGAACCGTCTGTTCGGCGGTGGACGTTGCCTCGACGTCGCGATCGATCATGGCGTCTGCAACGAACCCTCCTTCCTCAATGGTCTTGAAGACATGTCAGCCGTGGTCAAGGCGCTGGTCGCGGCCGCACCGGATGCGATCCAGATGAATTTTGGCCAGGCGGATCTGTTGCAGGAGGTGCCGGGCAAGGACAAGCCGGCGTTGGTCATGCGTCTCGACATGGGCAACCCCTATAACCGCATCCGCCACCGGCACATGTGGGCCGTGTTGCAGAACGAGGCCGAACCGTTGATCGGCGCGCTGGCGATGGACGCGGCCTGCGTCGTCGTCAACCTCTTCATGCTGCCGGACGAGCCCGATCTCTTCCGCCAATGCGTCGCCAACATCTCGCGCGTGCGGGCCGATTGCGACAAGTACGGCATGCCGTTGATGATCGAGCCCTTGGTGATGCAGCCGGTGACCGAGCACGGCGGCTACATGGTCGATGGCGACGCCGAGAAGATCGTGACGCTGACCCGGCTTGCGCGCGAGATGGGCGCTGACATCGTCAAGGCGGACCCGACCACCAATGCCGAGGATTTCCACCGGGTCGTCGAGGCGGCGCGCTGCCCCGTTCTCGTGCGTGGCGGCGGCAAGGAGGACTTGCGCAACGTCTTCGACAAGTCGGCGGCCTTGATGCGTCAGGGCGCAATGGGCATGGTCTATGGGCGCAACATCTACCAGCACGCCAATCCGAGCGCCGTTGTGCGCGGCCTGATGGCGATCATCCATGAGGATGTAAGCGGCGAAGAAGCATACGCGCTCTACCAGCGCGGTTGAAATCGCTCAGCCGGAACCGCTTCACCAGCGATGCTCCGGCGCAAGAGGAACGCTGCCGCTGTGAGGACACCGGCTGCGTTCCGGCAAATGGATTAAGGACCTTGGGGAGGGGTTCGAAAATGGGTAAGTATCTGCTCGGGATCGACGCCGGGAACACCGTGATCAAGACGGTACTTTTCGATCGTGACGGCAACGAGATCGCGATGGCCGCGGAAGAAGGGCACAGCCATGTGCCGATGCCCGGCCATGTCGAGCGTGGGCTTGGCGAACTGTGGAGCCATGCCAAGGTGGTGATCCGCGCCTGCATCGAGCGCGCCGGCATCGATGCCAGCGAGATCGCGGCGATCGGTTGCGCCGGGCACGGCAACGGTCTCTACGCGCTCGATCGAGACGGAGAACCGCTTGTCGGCATCCAGTCGCTCGACACTCGCGCCGCCGGCCTCGCCGAGGAGTGGCAGGCCGCAGGCGTCGGCGAGCGAACCTATCCAATCGCCGGGCAGAAGCCCTGGCCATCACAAACGCCGACCCTGCTTGCCTGGCTGAAGCGCCATCGGCCTGACCAGTTTGAGAAAATCGGCACGGTGTTTCTCTGCAAGGACTTCGTCATCAATCGCCTGACCGGCGCGCGCGTCAGCGACGTCTCGGACATGAGCGGCGCGGGCCTGCTCGATGTCGCCGGAAGGCGTTACGATGCGGCATTAATGAAGGCCTATGGCCTCGGCGAAGACATGGACCTGCTGCCCGATCTCGCCGAAAGCGCCGATATCGTCGGACGCGTTACCGAGGAAGCGGCGGCGCAGACGGGTCTGGCTGCCGGCACACCCGTTGTCGGTGGGCTCTTCGACGTGGTCGCTTCGGCAATCGGCTCGGGCGTCACCCGCACCGGTGCTGCCTCGATCATCGCCGGCACCTGGAGCATCAACCAGGTGATCATCGACCAGCCTGATCTCTCACGTCCGCTCTTCATGTCCTCGACCTTCGATCGCAAGCGCTACATGGCGATCGAGGCGAGTGCCACGTCGGCGGCCAATCTGGAATGGCTGGTGCGCGAGCTCTTCCCGCACGACGGCAAGGATGGCCGGTCGCCCTTCGATCTCTGCTGCCAGCTGGCAGCCGAGGTCACGCCGGCCTCTGATGACCCGCTCTACCATCCGTTTCTCTATGGCGCTCAGCAGGACGGCAACGCGCGCGCTGGCTTCTACGGCGTCGCCGGCTGGCACGGCAAGGGTCATCTGGTCCGCGCGGTGCTTGAAGGCGTCGCCTTCGGCCATCGCCAGCATATCGCGGCGTTGCGCGCGGCTGGGGCTCGCTTCGAGGAGGCGGTGCTTTCGGGTGGCGGATCGCGCAGCCTGATCTGGCCGCAGATCTTCGCCGACGTGCTTGACGTGCCGGTGACGGTCGCCCGTTCACGCGAGACCGGCGCGCTCGGCGCCGCGATTACGGCTGGCGCCGGCATCGGCCTTTTCGCCGATATCTCCGCCGGTGCTGCGGCGATGGTCAAGACCGAACGCCACTACCGTCCAAACCCTGCACTTGCCGCGCATTATGACAGGCGCTTTGCGCTTTACGGCGAGATCGCCGCTGCCATGGCGCCGATCTGGCGCCGGCTTGCAACGCCCGAGCGATCGGCGCGGGAAGCGGCGGAGTGATCAGGGCAGAGGCATCGGTCTGTCGGGGCGCTGCTGGGAGGAACGTTGCAGCGCCGCCGCAAACCGTCTGACCCGTCAGAAACGCATGTTGATGCCGGCCTTGATGACGTGGCTGTTGATGTCTTTCTCGCTGGAGCCTGAGCTCGTGTGGGTGCGGACATCTGGCGTGGTGATGTAGTTGTATTCGAGCTTGGCGGAGAGGCCGCCGGCAAAGGCCTGTTCCACGCCGGCGCCGAGCAGGTAGCCGCCCTTGAAGCCGACGTCGTTACGCACGTCGGCGCCCTTCTTGTAGCTGGTCATGGCGTAACCGGCCGTGCCGTAGACGAGCGTCTGGTCGAAGGTGAGACCCGCCTTCGCCTTGATGGCGCCGCGCCATTTCTCCTTGAGCTTGCCGCCGTTGACCTTGTGCTCGGTGTCGCCGAGATAGGAGCCTTCGATTTCCGCCCCAACGATGCCGGGGCCGGCCTGCATGTTGTAGCCGGCCTGGACGCCGAGCGCGACGCCATTGCGGTCGGCGAACGGGTTGGGGCTGCCGGTAAAGCCAAGGCCGCCATGGGCACCGACATAGGCGCCACTCCAGCTGAAGGCCGGCGGGTCCTGATAGGTGGGGGCGGAGAAATCAGCCGCCTGGGACGGCTGTGCGCCGCAGAGGGCGAGAAGGGTAAGACCCGACCAGATGGAAAACTTGCTGGACTGCCGCATTTGCTTGCTCCGTGCATAGGAAACGCGCCTTGATGGCGCTTGCGTCCTCCCATGCGCGCTTCACCTTTGGGGTGGGATGGCGATGTTTGGACGGTACACGGCCTTTGTCGGCCCCACGGATTGCATCAACATTGCGCAACTTATCTAAGTTACTGATTTTGTTGTTAGTTAACTGTTAACCATACGCCGACTGAGAAAAATCCTAGCCGGCAGGCAAGGTGATGCGGAAGCAGGCGCCACCCTTGGGATCATCGACCACCGAGATGTGACCCTTGTGGCGGCCGATGATCTCGCTGACCAGATGCAATCCGAGGCCGGCGCCATGGTCCCGCGGCTGCAGGCGATGGAAGGGCTCGAAGATCCGGGCCCGTTCCCGCTCCGGTATGCCGGGACCTTCGTCGGTAACCTCGATCACGCCGCCGCGCTCCACCCGGATCGTGATCAGGCCGCCGGCGTGTTCGATGGCGTTGCGCACGAGGTTGGTGACCGCCCGCTCGATGGCGCCGGTATCGCCGCGCACGACGACGCGCTCCGTGCCCGGAGCGAAGGAAAGGTCGCAGCCGGCCGAAAGCGCAAGCGGGGCGAGGTCGGCCGTCACATCGCGGCAGAGCGAAACCAGGTCGAGCTGCCCGAAATCCGTGCCGTCGCGATCGATGCGTTCGAGATCGAGCAACTGTTCGGCAAGGCCGGCAATGCGGTTGGAATCGATCAGCAGGCGGTTCCGGAGCGGGCCGGCCTCCATGCTTTCCAGGCGCGTGTGCAGGATCGCAACCGGGGTTCGAAGCTCGTGTGCCGCGTCGAGGATAAAGCGCTGGCGGCGCTCGTACCCCTCATCGAGCCGCTGCAGTGCGCCGTTGAACGCCTCAACGAGCGGTCGCACTTCGCCGGGGATGCGATGATCGGGCAGCCGGGCACCGCGGCGCTCGACATCGATCGTCTTTGCCTGGTCGACCACCTCGGCAAGACCGGCAAAGGCGCGCCTTACGATGATCGGGATCGCGAAGGCCGGGATCAGCACCACGATCAAGACGATCGGCAAAAGCAGAAGGTTTGCCAGGATGAACACCGCGAAGGACGCGCTCCAGAGCCGCCCTCCGCCGGCAAGCACCGTATAGGTGCCGTTGTCCGTGGTCACCGAGCGCACGATCGACGAGAGGGTATAGGGCTCGATGCTGTCACGCATATCGCCAAAGGCGATGCGGTCGAGGTGCTCGCCAATGCTGCGATAGGCGTCCGGCACCGGTCCGCTGCGGATCATGTCACCGCGTTCGTTGCGTGCGACGAACCAGAAATCGGCGGACTCGGCCCGCATGGCAAGCAGTTGCGGCGTCTCAACCAGCGTCAGTCCACCGGCGGGATCCGGCCGGATTGCCCCGGCCGCGATCGACGCGGCGTCGGCGTCGAGGAACTTGCCGCCGAGATCGGCGCGCGTCAGCAAGGCCATGAAGCCGGCGATGACCGCCATCAACAGCAGCACCTGAAAGGTCAGGATCTGCCAGATCAGGCGCTTCTTCAGCGAGTTGGTGGAAGCGTTCGTCATGGAGAGGGTCTCAGAAGGTAGCCAACGCCGCGGATGCTGTGAATTTCAACGCCGGCACCGGTTTCCGAGAGCTTGCGGCGCAACCGCGAAACATGCGCGTCGAGAGAATTGGACTGGATTTCGTCGTCATAGCCATAGACGGATTCCTCCAGCGTCGAGCGCTGCACCGTGCGCCCCTGCCGGCGCGCCAAAGCCTCCAGCACCAGCAGCTCCCGCCGCGGCAGGTCCAGCACCCGGCCGTCGACGCGGGCCTGTCGGCCTTCGAAATCGAAGATCAGCTGGCCGATGCGGGCGGTGATCGGCGCAATATCAGGTGAACGTCGCATCAGGGCACGGATGCGCGCCAGCAATTCCTCCACGGCGAACGGCTTGGCGAGATAGTCGTCGGCGCCCATGTCGAGCCCCCTGACCCGTTCATCGATGGCGCTGCGCGCCGTCAGCACGATTACCGGGATTCCCGATCGTAGCGCACGCACCCGCGGGATCAGCGACAGGCCATCGCCGTCGGGCAGTTGCCGGTCGAGGATGATGCCGTCGTGAACCTGGTTGGCCAGCGCCGCCATCGCATGGTCGATCGACGGTGCATGGTCGAGGATCATGTCATAGCGGCTGAGTGCGGCACTGAGTGCTGCCGCCATTTCCAGCTCATCCTCGACAAGGAGCAGGCGCATTGAATATCTCCGAATCCGATAGGCGTGTCTCGTTCACGTCTGGTGGACGAGGATTGCAACAACGTTGCGGCCTTTCGCTGCCTTTCTAGCGGCGAGAACGGGAGCCCGGCAATGCAGAGCGGCCGAGGCTTACCGTATTCGGATGGGACGGAGAGAATAGCCGCGCATTTGCGGGGCGAGCGATCGGACAAGAGCCCTCAAAAATTGCCTTGCGCGGCAGCGCCGGGCGGGCGCTGCCGCGCAAGGCGCAGATCGTCAAACGATGTGTCGCTGCGCAAGGGTACGCAGCGGCACGGGACCGGCCATGGGCCGGCCGATGACGGAGGTCAGGCGACGGCTATGATCCGCTGGAACGCATCATAGGCCGCAAGCACCGTTTCCTTCTGAGCCTCATGGCCGGCAATGAAGGCATCGCCGTAGATGGTCTCATCCGGGTACTCGGTGATCAGCGTCAGCGGTGCCGTGTGGCGGTCGTCGACGGAGATCATGCAGGGGAAGCCGTTGATGATGCGGAAACCGGTTTCACCGGCATGCGTCTCGTAAAGCGCGATCTGGGCGTCGTTGTAGGCGAGCAGGCCCGGAACGGCCGCAAGCCGCTCGGTGACTTCCGCGATCAGCTGTTCGGCGCGCGCTTCCCATTCGGCGTGGTGGCGCATGATCAGGAAGAAGCCCTTGGGCAGGGTCCACATGGCAAAACCGCGCGGCACGTAGCCCGAAAGCGGCCGCGTCCACTCATGCGAGGGATAGCCGTGCAGGTTGACGTGCAGCTGCGCGCCGGTCAGCCGCTCCGCCTCCTTACGGATCTCGCGCTCGTTGAGTGCTGCACCGGTGCGGTATTCGAGATCGTCGCCAAGGGCGGTGTAGCGGGCGGCATGGTGCATGTGCAGCGGGTTGTCGATGCGCAGCCGCTGGTGCACGGCATAGCCGTCGGGGTTTTCGAGCGGCGAGATGGTGAAGTGGCTACCGGTGCGGGCGGCGAGCGCCTGGGCGGCGCGAAGCACGCCGACGATGCCGGTCGTCTCGTTCGGATGCTGACCGCCGCTGATCATGACCGGCGCATCGCTTCCCTTGTGATAGCGGGCCTTCACTGGCCGGCCGGCACGCGACCTGGCCTCGAAGGGCTGGCCGTCGATCGCGGCGAGTTCGGCATGGATCTGCGCCACCGCCAGCGGTACCTCGGCGGTGTCGAGCGGCAGGGTTTCGCCTTCGACATCCGTCGCCTGCAGCGGCCGCGCCTTGACGACGACGGTGGGCTTGCCGACGCCGAAGACGATCTCCGGCACGATCTGGCCGGGCTTCAGGCCGCGGTCGCCGAGCGGGCGGCCGGACTTCTTCTGGAAGACTTCGAGCAGCGAGAAATAGAAGTCCTCGTGCAGCGCTTCGCGCAGGCTGATGACTTCCTCGCCGACAGGCAGGCGGAAGTCGGTGATCGGCAGGGTCACGCGGATGTTGAGCTCTTCGAAATAGGGCTCGCTGTCACCCCAGGCATGATCGGAGATCGCCTGCATCGTGCCGGCAAAAAGCCGCTCATAGTCGGTATCGAGGTGGCATTCGCGATGCTTGTCGCAGCCCTCGTCGAGGCGGATCCAGCCGGTCGGCGACAAAAGCGTCTCGCCGATGAAATCGGTGTGGATGCGGTTCGGTGCGAATACGGCGTTGTTTTCCTGGCGCCCGTCACGGAAGGTCAGCGCGACATCGTAGGTGAATGCCTTGGCGCTGCCGGCCTCGAAGCGGATCTCGGCGTCGCCGAGAAGGGCTGCGAGCGGATAGGCTTCGAGCAGGAAGCGGTTCTGAGGGGCGCCCTCATGCTGGGGATAGCGGACGACGACGCTTGCGAGGGCTGCGCGATCCACTTCTTCCAGGAAGAAATGCAACAGCGGCTTGTAGGCGCTCCTGAGCGCCGCCTTGACGCCGAAGCTTGCAAGCTTCTGTTCGGCAGCCTTGCGGCTGGCGGCATCGTCGAACAGCCAGGCTTCGAGCTTGGTGCCGCGGGCGGCTTCCTTGCCGTAGGTGGTCAGAAGCGTGTCGAGGGTGCGCTCGAAGGCGCCTTCGAAAATCGTCGTCATCGTGAAGTTCTACCGGTTGGGTCGAGGCTGTCACGCAGCCAGTCGCCGAGAAGATTGAGGCCGAGAACGGTGAGCAGGATCGCAAGGCCCGGGAAGACGCTGACCCACCAGGCGTTCTGCAGGTAGGTGCGGCCGTCGGCCAGCATGCCGCCCCAGCTCGGGATCAGCGGATCGACGCCGAGGCCGAGGAAGGTGAGGCTGCTTTCGAGCAGGATGTTGTTGGCGACGTTGAGCGTCATCAGCACGATCACCGGGCCGATTAGGTTCGGCAGCAGGTGCTGGAACAGGATCCTGTAATCGCGCACGCCGATGGCTCGGGCCGACTGGATGAACTCGCGCTCGCGCAGAGACAGGACCGAGCCGCGCACGAGACGCGCATATTGCACCCACTGCGAGACGATCAGCAGGATGATGGTATTGCCGAGCCCGCCGCCGACGATGGCGATGAAGGTGATCGCCAGCAGGATGAAGGGGAGCGCCAGCTGCACATCGGCAAAGCGCATGACGAGCATGTCCCAGAAGCCGCGATAGTAGCCGGAGACAAGCCCCATGACCACGCCGACGACGACGGCGCCGGCAACCGACGTCAGGCCGACGAGCAGCGAGATCTTGCCGCCGGCAACCACGCGAGCCAGCACGTCGCGGCCAAGCGGGTCGGTGCCGAGCGGATGGGCCCAATTGACGAAGGGCGGCGTCAGCCGCGCCATCAGGTCGATCTTGTCGACGCCGCCGGGAAAGAGCACGCCAGAGAAGAGAACGGCGAGGCAGATGCCCCCGGTGAGCAGCGCTCCGAGGATGAATTCGAGGTTGCGGAAGCGGGCGAAGCGGGTGCTGGAAGCCTTTGACGACATCGGCTCACTCCGTCCGGATGCGCGGATCGACGAGGCCATAGGCGATGTCGACCAGAAGATTGACGAACACGATCATTAGCGAAAGCACGGTTATGACCGCCTGAAGCACGGGGTAATCGCGTGAGGCGACCGCGTCGAAGGCGAGCGTGCCCATGCCCGGCCAGTTGAACACCAGCTCGACGACGACGATGCCGCCGAGCAGGCCGCCGAACTGCAGGCCGAAATAGGTGATCAGCGGGATCGCGCAGTTACGAAGTGCGTGCTTGTAGAGCACCTTGCTTTCGCTGAGGCCCTTGGCGCGCGCGACCATGATGTATTGCGACTGCAAGGTTTCCAGCATCGCGGTGCGCACCAGGCGCACATTGGTCGCCGTCAGGATGATGCCCATGGTCAGCGCCGGCATGATGAAGCTTGCAAAACCGTCCATGCCGCTTGGCGGCAGCCATTTGAGGACGATCGAGAACAACAGGACCAGCATGATCGCAAGCCAGAAGTTCGGGAAGGAAAGCCCAACGAGCGACAGAATGCGGATTGTCTGGTCGGCCCACTTGCCGCGGGCGACGGCGGCGCGGATACCGAGCGGAATGGAAATCGCGATCGAGACGATCAGCGAGGCGAAGGCGAGCAGCATGGTCGCCGGCAGCGCAGAGGCGATCAGCTGCGAAACAGGCGTACCGCCCATGAAGGAGCGGCCGAAATCGAGCCTGAACATGCCCGTGATGAAATCGGCATATTGCGCCAGGAACGGCTGGTTAAGGCCGAGCCCCTCGCGGATGCGCACGAGGTCGGCCTCGGTGACGCTGCCAGCGCCCTGCGCCAGCATTAGCGCGGGGTCACCGGTGAACCGGATGGCATAGGAGACGGTCAGTGTCACGACGAACACGACGAAGACCGCCTGCAGAAAACGTTTGATCAGAAATCCGGCCAAGTGACCCGCCCTTTTGGAAAAATGGTCCGCCGCCTCAAGCGTGAGGCGGCGGACCGGCCTGTATTACTCGACCGTCACGTCCGTCAGCCGCAAGCGGCTATCCGGCACCGGCGTGAAGTTCTTGACGCGCTTGCTCACGCCGAAGATGGCGTTGAGGTTATAGAGCGGCATTTCGAGCGAACGGTCTGCGGCGTAGTTGGCGATCTGCTTGAGGATCTCCTCGCGCTTTGCCTGGTCGGTGATCGAACGCTGCGATTCGAGCAGCTTGTCGAGTTCCGCGTCCTTGTCGTACGGGTTCCACTTTTCGCCCGAGTGGTACATCGAGTAGGCGGTGTTGTCGTAGTCGAGCGTCCAGCCGCCCCAGGACTGCTGGAACAGCGCGCCGGTCTTGCCGGCCGGGATGATGTCGTTCAAGAGAACGTTGGTTTCATAGGGCTTGATCGTCGCGTTGATGCCGATCAGCTGCAGGTAGCTTGCGATAGCCTGCACGACCTCGTTGAAGGTCGCGTCGTTACCGCGAACGTCGATCTGCACGGAAGCGCCCGGCGCAACACCGGCTTCCTTCAGAAGCGCCTTTGCCTGTTCCGGATCGTAGGGCAGCGGCTTCATCGCCGGGTCGAAGCCGAAGGAGAGCTTGCCCTGGAAACTGGCGATCGGATCCGCCTGGCCGGCGAGGATCGACTGGATGATGGTGTCGCGGTCGACGCCGAGGATCAGCGCCTTGCGGACCTTCGGATCCTTAGTGATGCCGTCGCGCGTGTTGAATCGCAGCGCGTAGACCGTCGGGCCGGCGCTGGAGACGATCTCCAGATTGCTGTCGCCCTGGATCGTCGGGATCATGCCGATCGGAATGGTCGGCGGGATGACGAGATCGACGCGGCCGGCCTGCAGCTCGGCAACGGCGGTCGCCGGCTCCGAAATGAAGCGGTAGTTGAGGTTGGAAAGCTTCGGCGCGCCGCCCCAATGATCTGCGAAGGCTTCGAGCTTGATGCCGACCTTCGGCTCGTAGGAGACGAACTTGAACGGGCCGGTGCCAACAGGATGGGCGTTGAAGTAGTCCTCACCTTTTTCCTGGATGTACTTCGGCGGCACGATCATCGCGCCATAGCCGGCGAGCTTGGTGAGAAGCACCGGATCCGGCGTCTTCAGGACGAGGTCGACTGTCTTTTCGTCGACGATCTCGACCTTTTCGATCACGGCATAGTTGGACTTCTGCGGACCCTTGGAGCCTTCTTCGCCGAGCAGGCGGTCGAAGGTGAACTTCACTGCTTCTGCATTGAAGGGCTCACCGTTGTGGAACTTGACGCCCTCGCGCAGCGTGAAGCGCAAGCGTTTGCCGCCGTCGAGCTCTTCCCAAGCAGTAGCAAGGCCGGGCACGAGCTTCAGATCCGGACCGCGATAGGTCAGGCCGTCATAGATATTGGTGGCAACCGACGCCCAGTTGACGAGGAAGGTGTCGACCGGGTCCCAGCTTCCCGGATCCTGCGGCGAAGATACCGTCAGCGTGCCGGCGGCAAAGGCCGGGGCTGCGGTCATGAAACTACCCGCCATCGCAAGGGCGATGAAAGCGGCGTGGATCCCCTTTTTGTTGATCATTTACTCACTCCTGTTTCGACAGCCTTCCTGAGAAGAGAAAGCGGCTCACGCACCCTTGGCCACGTAATGGCCAGGGGCGATTTCTTTGCGCGGCAGCACCGCGGGTTCGTCGCCGACGCGGCGGATCGGGCTCGGGATCTCGCCCTCCAGCATGGCGCGCTCGCGACCCTTGCCGGGCTCGGCGACGGGCACCGCGGAAAGCAGCCGGCGAGTATAGGGATGGGACGGCGTCTCGAAGACCTGCTGGCGGCTGCCGAACTCCATGACCTGGCCGAGATAGAGCACGGCGACGCGGTGGCTCATGCGTTCGACCACCGCCATGTCATGGCTGATGAAGAGATAGGCGAGGCCCTCCTGTTCCTGCAGCTCCATGAACAGGTTGATGATCTGCGCCTGGATCGAGACGTCGAGAGCCGACAGCGCCTCGTCGGCGATGATCAGCTTGGGACGCGAGGCAAGCGCGCGCGCAATGCAGACGCGCTGGCGCTGGCCGCCGGAGAATTCGTGCGGGTAACGCTTGGCGTGCGCGGCCGTCAGTCCGACGCGCTCCAGCAATTCATGCACGCGCTTTTCGATGTCCTTTTCACCGAGGATCAGGCCGTGGGTGCGGATAGGTTCGGCGATCGAGAAGCCCACGGTCTTGCGCGGGTCGAGCGAGGCGAAGGGATCCTGGAAGATGTACTGGATTTCCTGCTTCAGCCGCTGCCGCTCGGCATAGCTCATGGCCGAGACCGGGCGACCGCCAAAGAGGATCTCGCCCGAGGTTGCGTTCTGCAGTTGCTGGATCGTGCGACCGATCGTCGACTTGCCCGAGCCGCTCTCGCCGACCAACGCCAGCGTTTCACCCGGGAAAATGTCGAAGCTGACGTTTTCGATGGCGTGCACGCGGTGCGTCGCCTTGCCGAAAAGGTTCTTGCGCACGTCGAAGCGGGTGACGAGATCACGCACCGAAAGGATCGGTGCCGCGTCGTAGCGGGCGGTGCGCTGGATATGGGTTTCGCCGACGCGCTTCGGTTCGCCGTCGACCATCATGGTCAGCGGCAGGCGCTTCGGGAATTCCTCGCCGGTCATGCTGCCGAGTTTCGGCACTGCGGAAAGCAGCGTCTGGGTATAGGGGTGCTTGGGGCTTGCGAAGATCTCTCCGACCGGACCTTCCTCGACCTTGCGGCCCTTCCACATGACGACGACGTCGTCGGCCATTTCGGCGACGACACCCATGTCATGGGTGATGAAGATCACCGCCATGCCGAGTTCTTTCTGGAGGTCGCGGATGATCGTCAGGATCTGCGCCTGGATCGTCACGTCGAGGGCCGTCGTCGGCTCGTCAGCGATCAGCAGTTTTGGCCGGCAGGCAAGCGCCATGGCGATCATGACGCGCTGGCGCATGCCGCCGGAAAGCTGGTGCGGATAGCGGCCGATCAGTTCTGCAGAATCAGGAAGGCGCACCATGTCGAGCAGGCGGCGCGTCTCGACGAGCGCTTCGGCCTTGGTCATCTTCTCGTGCAGCATCAACACTTCGGCGACCTGGTCGCCGATGGTAAAGACCGGGTTCAAGGACGTCATCGGCTCCTGGAAGATCATGGCGATCTCCTTGCCGCGGATCGCGCGCATGGTCTTCTGCGGGGCGCTCGTCAGATCGATTTCGCCGTCCTTGCCGCGAAACAGGATGCGGCCTGTCGGAAACTGGCCGCCCATCATGTCCGAGAGCCGCATGATCGACAGCGACGTCACCGATTTGCCGGAGCCGGATTCGCCGACGATTGCGAGCGTCCGGCCGGGCGTCACCGTGAAGCTCAGGTCTTCGACGACAGGATTGCCGTTGAAGGCGACGGAAAGCTTCTCAACGGCGAGCAGGGGCGCAGGCGTATCGACGGTCACGCGGTCTTCCTTGTTACAATGTGGTCGCGGCGCGCGCGGACTGTTCATAGGCGCCCGACATGAAACGCAGGACGGCGGCGATCTCGGAAAGCGTCTCCTCGGAAGGACGCGCTTTGGCGGTGGAGGAGACCAGCAGCCGCTCGCGAATTTTTGCGTAGCGCGTGCAGGCGTCCGACCCCTTGTCGGTGATGAGGATGGTCTTTTCCTTGCCTTCCTTGCCCGTCGTCACGAGGCCTGCGGCTTCGAGCTTGCGGATGGCATAGGTCGCGACATGGGTGTCCTCGATGTCGAGCACGAGACAGATGTCGGCGAGTTTCTTGCCGCGATCGCGGTGGCGGATCGTGTGCAGGATCAGGATCTCGATCGGGGAAAGACCGGGTACGCCGGCGGCCGCCATGCAGCGCATCATCCAGCGGTGAAAGGCATGCGACGCGAGGATCAACCCGTATTCGACCTCGGAGAGGCCGGGAGAGCCGCCTTCAGCAAGGTGCGCGGAGGAAACGATCGGGCCGATGGCCGCGACCGGCTTTAGATGTTCGGGCAGGGCATTTTCGGCCCATTCCCGTCCTTCGAAGCTATCCTCCGACTTCTTCGTCATTCAGCTCTTCCTCATCTTGACGATTTTATGTCATCATTTTATCGACATTTTGTCAACGAACTGCTTTGATGAATTTCCGGGCTTGCACAATGAAGCGGCTCGCGAATGAGAGGGATGGACAATGAGCGCACGCGAAACCGGCAGCTGGGACTTCTGGATCGACCGTGGCGGCACCTTCACCGATGTCATCGGTCGCGACCCGCACGGGAACCTGCATGCCCGCAAGGTGCTGTCCGAAAATCCGGAAGCCTATCGCGACGCCGCTGTGCAAGGCATCCGCCTGCATCTCGGCCTTGCGACCGGTGCACCGATCCCGACCGGCCTCATCGGCGAAGTGCGCATGGGCACGACGGTCGCCACCAACGCGCTGCTCGAGCGCAAGGGCGAGCCCCTGGCTCTCGTGACGACCAAGGGCTTTCGCGATGCGCTGAAGATCGGCTACCAGGAACGCAAGAAGATCTTCGCGACCGAAATCATCAAGCCGGAAGCGCTCTACCAGGATATCGTCGAACTCGACGAGCGCGTGCTGGCCGACGGTATTGTCGAGCAGCCGCTCGACGAGGCGAAGGCGCGCTTTGCCCTCGAAGACCTGAAGGGCAAGGGCTACAAGGCCGTCGCCATCGTCTTCATGCATGCCTACAAGTATCCGGAGCACGAGGCGGCCGTTGCCCGCATCGCCCGCGAACTCGGCTTCGAGCAGGTCTCCGTCAGCCACGAAGTCTCGCCGCTGATCAAATATGTCGGCCGCGGTGATACCACCGTCATCGACGCCTATCTCTCCCCGGTTCTGCGCCGCTACGTCGCCCAGGTCTCCGGCGAACTCGATATTGCCCGTACCGGCGCACGCGTCATGTTCATGATGTCCTCCGGCGGCCTGACGGCGGCTGAAATGTTCCAGGGCAAGGATGCGATCCTCTCCGGCCCGGCCGGCGGTGTCGTCGGCCTCGCCAAGACCGGCGAAGCCGCGGGCTTCGATCGCGTCATCGGCTTTGACATGGGTGGTACCTCGACCGACGTCGCCCATTTCGATGGTGAATATGAGCGGGCGTTCGAGACCGAAGTTGCAGGCGTGCGCGTGCGCGCACCGATGATGCTGATCCACACGGTTGCCGCCGGCGGCGGATCGATCCTGCACTTCGACGGCGAACGTTTCCGCGTCGGCCCGGATTCGGCCGGCGCCAACCCGGGCCCCGCCTGCTACCGCAATGGCGGTCCGCTTGCTGTCACCGATGCGAATGTCATGCTCGGCAAGCTGATGCCGGATTTCTTCCCGGCGCTGTTCGGTCCGAACCAGGACGAACGTCTCGACGTCGAGACCGTGCGCGGCCGTTTTGTTGCCATGGCGACCGAGATCGGCGATGGCCGCAGCCCCGAGGATGTGGCCAACGGCTTCATCCGCATCGCCGTTGCCAACATGGTCGAGGCGATCAAGAAGATTTCCGTGCAGCGCGGTTATGACGTGACGCGCTATGCGCTGAGCTGCTTCGGCGGCGCCGGCGGCCAGCACGCGTGCCTCGTTGCCGACCAGCTCGGCATGAAGAGCATTCTCGTGCATCCGATGTCCGGCCTGCTTTCGGCCTATGGCATGGGACTTGCCGATATCCGCTCGACTCGCCAGAAGGCGCTCGGCGTCGCGCTCGACGACAAGGCGCCGGCAGCCCTCAGCACGCTGGGCGCCGAGCTGGAAGTCGATTGCCTCGGCGAACTGGAAGCACAAGGAATTGCCCGCGACGAGATTCGCACCCATCTGCGCGCCCATATCCGCTATGCCGGCACCGACACGGTGCTTGCGGTCGACGCGACCTTCCCGGCGCATGACGACATCGCCCGCCTGCGCGCCGAGTTCGAAGAGCTGCACAAGCGCCGCTTCGGCTTCGTCGCCGACAACAAGGCGCTGGTGATCGACGCCGTCGAAGTCGAGACGGTCGGCGGCGGTGCTGCCCAGATGGAGCGCGAAGGCGCATCCGTCACCTCGGGCACGCCCGACGTTTCACGCCGCACTCAGTTCTATTCGCAAGGCCAGTTCCACGATGCGCCGGTCCTGCTGCGCGCCGAACTCAGCCCCGGCCAGCGGCTCGACGGTCCGGCGATCATCATCGAACCGAACCAGACCGTCGTCGTCGAGGACGGCTGGCAGGCGGAACTGACGGCGAAAGACCATATCGTGCTGCGCCGCGTGAAGGCGCTGCAGCAGCAGAGCGCGATCGGTACCCATGCCGATCCGGTCATGCTGGAGATCTTCAACAATCTCTTCATGTCGATCGCCGAGCAGATGGGCGTGACGCTGCAGAACACCGCCTATTCGGTCAACATCAAGGAGCGGCTCGACTTCTCCTGCGCCGTCTTCGACAACCGCGGCAACCTCGTCGCCAATGCGCCGCACATGCCGGTGCATCTGGGTTCCATGGACGCCTCGGTCGCAACCGCGATCCGCGAGAACCCGGTGATCAAGCCCGGCGACGTGTTCCTGATCAACGCGCCCTATAACGGCGGCACGCACCTGCCTGACCTCACCGTCTGCACGCCCGTCTTCGACGATGCCGGACAAGAGATCCGCTTCTGGGTCGCCAGCCGCGGCCACCATGCGGATATCGGCGGCATTTCGCCGGGCTCGATGTCACCGCTTGCCACCAACATCGAGGAGGAGGGCGTCTACATCGACAACTTCAAGCTCATCGATGCAGGTCGCTTCTGCGAGGCCGAGCTTGAAGCGCTTCTGAATGGCGCGCGCTATCCGGTGCGCAACATCCTTCAGAACGTCAACGACCTGAAGGCTCAAGTGGCGGCCAACGAAAAGGGCGTCGCCGAACTCAAGAAGATGATCGCCCAGTTCGGCGAAGACGTGGTCGAGGCCTATATGGGCCACGTCCAGGACAATGCTGCTGAGAGCGTGCGCCGTGTGCTTGACCAGTTGCCAGACGGCGAATTCTCCTACGAGATGGACCAGGGCTGCAGCATCGTCGTCAAGATCACGGTCGACCGCGACAAGCGCGAGGCGACCGTCGATTTCACCGGCACGTCGGAGCAGCGCGGCGACAACTTCAATGCGCCGGCGCCTGTCACCCGCGCCGCCGTACTCTATGTCTTCCGCGTGCTGGTCGAGGCCGACATTCCGATGAATGCCGGGTGCCTGCGGCCGATCCACATCGTCATCCCCGAGGGTACGATGCTGACGCCGCGCTATCCGGCGGCCGTCGTTGCCGGCAACGTCGAGGTCAGCCAGGCCGTGACGAACTGCCTGTTCGGCGCGGTCCAGAGCCAGGCCGGCGCGCAAGGGACGATGAACAACCTGACCTTCGGCAACGACAATTATCAGTATTACGAGACGATCTGCTCCGGCGCGCCGGCGGGTCCCGGCTACAACGGTGCCGATGCGGTTCATACGCACATGACCAACTCGCGGCTCACCGATCCGGAAATCCTCGAAACCCGCTTCCCGGTGGTGCTCGAAGACTTCCACATTCGCGTCGGTTCCGGTGGCCGCGGCCAGTGGCACGCCGGAAACGGCACGAAGCGCACGATCCGGGCGCGGGAAACGCTCGACTTCGCGATCCTCTCCGGCCATCGCCGCGTCGCACCCTTCGGCATCAAGGGCGGCAGCCCGGGTGAACTCGGCCGCAACCTCGTGCGCCGCAATGACGGCCGGACGGAGGAACTGTCGGGCTGCGCCCATACGGTTCTCGAAGCTGGCGAAGCCTTTACCGTCGTGACGCCGACCGGCGGTGGATACGGCCGGTCATAGGCCGGAAAGACTGAAATCTCCCAAGACTGCTGCGGTGGTCTGCGGGCGGGCGAGCGATCGTCCGCCCGTTTTTCGTTCCGGCATATGCACAACAACTATTGCTGCATATGCGAAAAGACGCGATCGCTTTTTTAACCCGAATTTAAATTCGAAATTACTAAGTACTTATTGGTCAGTGCGCGCCCCAGTTCCTCCCCTTGCGGGGCCGCAAACATCCGGTCCTCCTCCCGCCGGTTTGGCTGACCATGTCCCCTCCCATCAGCGCGATTGCGACATCACAGGAGTCACGGCAGTGACGTTCAAGAACCTTTCGATTTTGACCAAGGTCGGCCTTGTGGTCGTGGTCATGGGCATATCCTCCATTCTGATCGCGCTTGCCGGTGCGCGTGGTCTTTCCTCGCTCGGTGCGACGATCGTCGATGTCGGCGCGCGTGAGGAAGCAGCGCGCGAGGCAATGGACCTGCGCGTCGACATCATCGCCATCAGCCGCATGACCTATCAGCTCGCCGCCGCCCCGGAGAACGCCGCCGACTTCGGCGCGGAAACCGAAAAGCGTGCGACCGAAATGCTCGGCCGCCTGACCAAGATCGAGGCGGTCGCCGACGATGCCGAAGACAAGCTGCTGAATGACATCCGCCTGACGCTCAACAGCTACTTCGACGAGATCCGCGCCATGGTCGCCGTCGCCGCCGAGAAGGGCGGAGATGCCGGTGCCGTCAAGGCCGCACTCGACAAGGCGCTCGAAGCGCAAAAGACCGTGACGGCAACAGTCAAGACCTACAGCACCTATTCCGGCGAAGCGCTTTCCGCCGCTCGTGAAGAGGCGCTGAATTCCTCGTCCGTCGCCATGACAATCCTCGCCGCGGCCGCTGCGGCCTGCGTGCTCTTCGGCGTCGGCGTCAGCCTCGTCGTTGCCCGCCGCGGCATCGTCATGCCGGTCCGTGACCTGACCTCGACCATGAGCGAACTTGCCGACGGAAAACTGGATGGAGATGCGACGGACGTTTCCCGCCAGGACGAGATCGGCGAGATGGCCCGTGCCGTCGAAGTCTTCCGCAAGAACGGCATCGCCATGCGCGCGATGAAGGCGCAGGAAGCGGCCCTCCATGCGCGCAGCAGCGACCTGCAGTCCAACATCAGCGTCGTCGTCGCCTCTGCCGTTGCCGGCGATTTCACCGGCCGCATCAACAAGGACTATGAAAACGACGACCTCAACCGCTTCGCATGGAGCGTCAACGAGCTCGTCTCCAGCGTCGACCAGACCGTCACCGAAGTCCGCCGCGTGATTGCGGCGCTTGCCGACGCCGACCTGACGCAGAACATGCGCGGCGAATTCCACGGTGCCTTCGCCGAGCTGCAGACGAACGTCAACCAGACGATGGTGACGCTGCGGTCGACCATGCAGAACGTGCGCACCGCGGCCAGCACCATCAACGACAACTCCGCCGAACTGAGCTCGGCTGCCAATGATCTGTCGAAGCGCACGGAACAGCAGGCGGCAGCGCTTGAGGAAACCGCAGCGGCGCTCGACGAAATCACCTCGACCGTGCGCACCGCCTCGGAGCGGGCGAATGAGGCGCATGAGATGGTGCGCGCCACCAAGGAAAGCGCCGGCCGTTCCGGCGCGATCGTGCGCAGCGCCGTCGATGCCATGGGCCGCATCGAGGGTTCGTCCAACCGCATCAACCAGATCATCTCGGTCATCGACGAAATCGCCTTCCAGACGAACCTGCTGGCGCTCAATGCCGGCGTCGAAGCGGCACGCGCGGGCGAAGCCGGCCGCGGTTTTGCCGTCGTCGCCCAGGAAGTGCGCGAGCTGGCGCAACGCTCGGCCAACGCGGCCAAGGAAATCAAGACGCTGATCCACAGCTCGGCGTCGGAAGTCGAAAACGGCGTGGCGCTGGTGCGCTCGACCGGCGAGGCGCTGCTGGAGATCGAGACACTGGTCAACAATGTCAGCGGCCACGTCAACACGATCGCGACGGCGGCGCGCGAGCAGGCGACCGCACTGCAGGAGATCAACACCTCCGTCAACCACATGGACCAGATGACCCAGCAGAACGCGGCGATGGTGGAAGAGACGACAGCCGCCAGCGGCACGCTCGCCGAAGAGAGCCGTCAGTTGCGCACGATGCTGGCGAAGTTCAAGCTGGAAGGTGCTGCAGCCCGCGAAGGCTGGAGCCGCGCCGCCTGATCGAGCGGCGTAATCGCCACGACTTCAAGTGAAGTTCTTGCTGCGGCGGCACTGTCGTTTCTGCACCCCGTGTTGACGGGGACGGGGACAACAGTGCCGCCGAGCATATTGAAGCGCGAGACCGTTTCCCCATCTTTTGCGCCTGAAAATCCAGGCGCTCCTGCGCCTTCTTCCCGATTTGCTGGGAAGCATGCCTGTTAGCCGCTATTCTGGAACGCAGACGTGTGAGTCGTTAATTTGCGGGACAACCGAATGACGCAGCAGTTCGACCTCTTTGTTTCGGACGAGGCAACTTCCAAAAAGGCGGGCGGTGGACCGGCGGTCAAGCGGGCATCGCTGACCGAGGACGATATGGTCCGCCACCTTCAGGCCACGGGTCGCTATCGCCTGTTGCAGCGGCTTGTGCCGCGCGCTGTGGTGCCTGTTGCGCGTCCCGGCTTCCCCCTGCATGGCGTCATTCTCGATACCGAAACCACAGGGCTCAACCATCGCAAGGATGAGATCATCGAGATCGGCCTGATCGCCTTTACCTTCGATGAGAAGGGAAACCTGGGAGACGTGACTGGCGTTTTCGGCGGCTTGCGCCAGCCGTCCAATCCGATCCCTGCGGAAATCACTCGTCTTACCGGCATCACCAACGAGATGGTCGCGGGAAAGACGATCGACCTCGACGAAGTGCGGGCGCTGATGGAAAAGGCCGACCTTGTCATCGCCCACAATGCCGGCTTCGACCGTCCCTTCTGCGAGGCCTTCTCGCCCGTTTTCGCAGGAAAGGCATGGGCCTGTTCCGTCTCCGAGATCGATTGGTCTTCCCGCGGCTTCGAAGGCACCAAGCTCGGTTACCTGATCGGGCAGGCCGGTTACTTCCACGACGGCCACCGGGCGGTCGACGACTGTTTCGCTTTGCTCGAAGTCCTTGCCAAGGATGGCGGCTCCGGCAGCACGCCCTTTGCCGAACTCTGCGAGGCTAGCCAGCGATCACGCGTCCGCATTTTTGCGGAAAACAGCCCCTTCGACATGAAGGATCATCTGAAAGCTCGCGGCTACCGCTGGTCTGACGGAAGCGACGGCCGTCCGAAATCCTGGTGGGTCGAAGTCGCCGAAACCGCACTTGAAGACGAACTCGGCTACCTCCGCTCGGAGATCTATCGCTGGAAGGAAGCCGATCCGCCGATCAAGCGCTTGACCGCTTTCGATCGCTTCCGGGCCTGACACGCGAACGAGCCGCTGCGGCCGACAGGGCAAGCCCTTGGGTGACGCGGGCGTCGCTCGATTAAAACATCCTTTTCCCTCCGATCTTTGCATGACGCGGCCCACCGATCATAGCGCAGGCGCCAGGCTGAGGCTGTCCTGCGCCGGACGCGGGCTGACGGCCCGCTACGCCCCGATTTGCCTGTCTTTCCACATCTGGCAAACAACGCCCGGTTTACCGTTAACCGCTGAATTCACGCACAAAAAGCGTGGACGCCCGACCGAATCCGACTATACGTGCGCAGACTTGACTTTGAAATTCAAGTTTTATGCTGTTGTTATAGTTGATGTTTCAATGTCGATGTTCGCAATCTCGTCCAGTTTTGAGAGTGCTCCCAAGCGTGGGATGACCCGCGATCGCCGACACTTTGTCTGGCAGCCAGTCTGCATGGGCGCAACCGAACGCGCCGTGACCGAAGGGCCGGTTACGCACCCGCTTTGCCGAAGCGAGCTGCTGCGCACGAGACCCGTCTGTCGGTCGAAATAGCCGCAACTGAACGTAATGTCCGGGGCTCGCCCTGCACCGTTGTTCAACGGGCAAGGCGCGTGCGTCGCGTTCTGAGCGGCTGGGTTCGGCCGGCGACAGTGGCGGATACGGAATTCACCTTAATCGAAGTTACAGGGGTAAGAGAATGGCAAGGGGCAGGTTCAATTCGGTTTCGCGTCGGCGAGCCAAAGTCGTGCTGGCGGGCGTGTCGCTGCTGGCAATGTCCGCCGTGGCGGCGTCGGCCCAGGAGGCACGCAAGACCAACCGGGTCGAAAGCCTGGCCCAGGCTGAACGCAGTTCGGGCGGCGCGACGCAGCTGGCCCCCATCGTGGCCGTCGGGCAAGCGGGCGGTCAGCCGCCTGAGACCGGCACCATCGGCCAGCCGTCAGCTCCCTATGCGGGCGGTCAGATGGCGACCGGTGCGCGGCTTGGCGCGCTCGGCAACCGTCCTGTCAAGGAAACCCCGTTCAGCGTCACCAGCTACACGGATAAGCTGATCCGCGATCAGCAGGCGCGAACGGTCGCCGATGTCACCCTCAACGATCCCTCGGTACGCATGGATGCGCCGGCGTTCAGCGAGCGTGATTCGTTCTTCATTCGCGGCTTCTCGGTCACCAATCTGGATACGGCCTATGACGGCCTCTTCTACATCACCAACCCGCGCCGCAGCCCCCTTGAGGGTATCGAGCGCGTCGAGGTCCTGAAAGGCCCGAGCGCGCTGGTCAACGGCGGCGTCGGCCGCGTCGGTGGGACTATCAATCTGGTGCCCAAGCGCGCCACCGACGAGCCGCTGACGCGACTGACGACCACCTATATGTCGGACTCGCAATTGTGGTCGCACCTCGATGTCGGTCGCCGTTTCGGGCCCGAGGGCGAATGGGGCGTCCGTTTCAACGGTTCCTATCGTGGCGGCGACACGGCGCTTGACCACAACGAAAACGAGATCGGCGTGCTGTCGCTCGGGCTCGACTATCGCGGCGATCGGGTGCGTGCCTCGCTCGACCTCAATCATTCCAAGCAGAACATCAATGCGCCGGCCTCGCTGTTCAACGCGGCAGCGCCGGGCATCAAGATCCCGGAAGCGCCGGACGGCCGGATCAACACGTCCAACCCGTTCGAATACCATGACAGTGAACACAATATGGTCGCTGGCCGCGTCGAGTTCGACGTGCTGGAGAACACCACTGTTTACGCCGCCGGCGGCATCAGCCGCTACCGCGAGGACTTCCTGAGCACGTCCTACACCATTCAAAATCCCAATGGCGATGCGCTGGCCGAGTTCGGCTACAATCCGCAGGAGATCCAGGGGGTCTCGGGTGAGGTTGGTCTCCGCTCGGAGTTCGATACCGGACCCGTCGGTCACCAGCTCAGCGTTTCTGTGAGCCGAGCGCTCAACGAGAACAACCGCGGCTACTTCCATCCGGGCAGGCTCGGCTTCAGAAGCTACATGACCAACATCTACAATCCGATCTATGTGCCGAGCGATTGGGTCAATACGGGCGGGCTTCCGCGCTCGAACGACCTGCATGCGTTTTCGGACCTGCTCGCGACCAGCGTCGCGATCTCCGATACGCTTTCCTTTGCCGAAGACCGTTTCCAGCTGACGGTCGGCGGGCGCTATCAGGAAATGCGTGTACGAGGGTACAATACGCGTCCCGGCGCCGTGCCGCTCGGTCAACAGACCTACTATTACGAGGAAGGCCGGTTCAGCCCTGCCGTCGCGGCACTCGTAAACGTCACCGACAGCTTCTCTGTCTACGGCAACTACGTGGAAGCTCTGACCGAAGGGCCGTCAGCGCCGTCCAACGCTCTGAACAGCGACCAGATTTTCCCTCCTGTTGTCAGCAAGCAGAAGGAAATCGGCTTCAAATACGACCTCGGCGAAGTAATGCTCGGCGCAGCGCTGTTCGAGATCAGGCAGCCAAACGGTTTGACAACCGGCGGCGTCTTCGCCGTCGACGGCCTGCAGGTGAACCGTGGCATCGAGCTTTCAGCCTATGGCGAACCGGTTGACGGCGTTCGCTTGCTTGGTGGCATCACCTTCATGGACGCCAAGCTCGATAAGGCAGAGAACTCGAGAACAGGAGAGCGGTTCGATGGCAACCGTGTGCCCGGCGTCCCGACGACCGCGATCAGCCTCTATGGTGAATACGACACACCCTGGGTCGAGGACCTGACGCTCACCGGTCGCCTCGTTTATACCGGCAGCACCTACTACGACCAGAGGAACACGCAGAAGGTCTCGGACTGGACGCGGGTCGATCTCGGTGCGCGTTACTCCTTCGAGC
The DNA here is from genome assembly GCF_001426275.1 of Ensifer sp. Root423. Lineage (NCBI taxonomy): Bacteria > Pseudomonadati > Pseudomonadota > Alphaproteobacteria > Hyphomicrobiales > Rhizobiaceae > Ensifer > Ensifer sp. Root423. The sequence goes on from NZ_LMEG01000043.1 coordinate 173,747, forward strand.
GTGAAAACGCTAAGCCGGTGGAAATCCGGGCGACCGTCCAGAACGTGTTCGACGAGAACTACTGGGCCTCGTCCGCCCGTGGCTTCCTTGCCGCCGGCGCGCCGCGCACCTTCATGGTGTCGACTGCGTTTGAATTCTGAGCCAGAGGAGCTTCAGTCACAAAAAGAAACGGCCGGCATTCTGCCGGCCGTTTCTCGTTTCGGGGGGCGTGCCGATCAGGCTTCCGGCGAATAACCGAAGACGACGGCCGGGTTTTCCGCGGTCTCGACCCAGACGCTCTTCGTCTGTGTATAGGCCATCAGTGCATCACGGCCGGAGGAGCGGCCATAGCCGGAGCGGCCGAAGCCGCCGAAGGGCGACATGACACTGATCGTCTTGTAGCCGTTAATCCAGAAGGTCCCGGCCCGCACCCTTGAAGCGACCCGGTGTGCGCGGCCGACATCACCGGTCCAGACCGCACCGGCCAGGCCGTACGGGTTATCGTTGGCGAGTGCGACTGCCTCGTCCTCGTCGTCGAAGACGGTGACGCCGACGACCGGGCCGAAGACCTCTTCGCGGGCGATCGTCATGTCCGGCTTGACGTTGTCGAGGATGGTCGGCGCGAAATAGAAGCCGCCGGAAGCTTGAAGAGAAGCCGGCTTGGCGCCGCCGGTTGCAAGCGTCGCACCTTCGGCAACGCCCTGGCGCACCATTTCCGCGATCTTCGCCCATTGTCGTGCATTGTTGATCGGGCCGATCTGCGTGCTGTCGAGATAGGGATCGCCGACGGGGATGCGCGCGGCAGCCTCGGCATAACGCTCGACGAACTGCTGGTGCACCGAGCGATGCACGAGCAGGCGTGAGCCGGCAACGCAGCTCTGGCCGGCGCCAGAGAAGATCGCCGATTGGGCGCCGACGATGGCGCGGTCGATATCGGCATCGGCAAAGACGATGTTGCCGGACTTGCCGCCGAGTTCGAGGATACAGGGCACGACGTTCTTCGCAGCCGCTGCCGCAATGGCCGAACCGGCAAGCGCCGAGCCGACGAAGACGACGAGTGCCGTTTTCGGATGGGCGACCATCGCCTGGCCCGCCGTTACGCCCTGGCCGGCGATGACGTTGACGAGGCCGCGGGGCGCGCCGCCCGCCTCGCAGAGCGCACCGAGCACGAGCGTGCTGAGCGGCGTCAGTTCCGACGGCTTGATGACGACGCCGTTACCGGCGCAGATCGCAGGCGCAATCTGCCATCCGCCGGTAAAGAGCGGCGCGTTCCAAGGGGTGATCTGGGCGACGACGCCAACCGGCTCATTGCGGGTATAGTTCAGATGCGAGGTCGGGACCGGGATGACCTCGCCGTGCAGCTTGTCGCACCAGCCGGCATAATATTCGAACATCTCGGCGACCCGGACCGCCTCGCCACGGATGTCGCGGATCGGCCGGCCGGCCGAGCGGCTTTCGAGCTCGGCAATCTCGCCGGCGCGCTCGCGGATCTTGCGGGCGATCTCGTTCATCACCCGGCCGCGCGCCGAAGCGGTCATCGAGATCCATTCGCGCTGGGCGCGCGCTGCCGCCTGCATGGCGGCGTCGACGACATCAGCGCCGGCGTCCTTGAAGGTGGCGAAGATTTCGCCGGTCGCCGGATCGGTGAGCGCCTGCTCGTCGCCGGAACCGGGCACCAGCGTGCCGTCGACATAGCTGCCGATCTCGGTGCCGGGAATGATACCGTGGAACAGCGCCCGGATGCGCTCGGCCTTGGCGGGCATGGTCATGTCGTTCATCGTCGTTCCCTTCAAGTCTCAGTTGTCGTTGGCCACCGGGCGGAAGGCGCCCATGCGGGTGAAGTCCTCGGCGTTTTCGAGCGGGCTCTCGGCCCAGAGCTTGGCGACCGCGCCCGAGAGCGGCAGATCGGCGCCGGTGCGGGCCGCAAGCTCGCTGGCAAGCCGCACGTCCTTGCGCATCAGGCCCATGGTGAAGCCGCTGTCGAAGCGGCCGTTCATCACCCAGGTCGGGAAATGCACCTCGCTGATCATCGACTTGCCGGAGGCGGCGTTGAGCACCTTCAGCGCCTCGTCCGCATCGAGCCCGGCGGCAAGCGCCAGCTTCAGCCCTTCGCCCGTCGTCACCATATGGGCGGCGGCGAGCAGGTTGTTGACGAGCTTGGCGACGTTGCCGGCGCCGCTCGGGCCGACATGGAGGGCCTTGGCCGACATCGCGTCGATGACCGGGTCGGCAAGGGCGACGTCCTGATCGCTGCCGCCGATCATCATCGTCAGCTTGCCGCTTGCGGCACCTGCCGGACCGCCGGAGACCGGCGCGTCGATGAAGCCGTGGCCGAGGCCGGCAAGGGCTGCGGCGAGATCACGCGAGACATCCGGCTCGGAGGTCGAGGTGTCGATGATGACGACGCGGCGGCCGGCCGCCTTCAGCGCTTCGAGATTGGCCTCGACGACGGCTGCCACGTCCTTGGCGGTCGGCAGCGAGAAGACGATGAAGTTGGTGTCGAAGAAGACGTCAGTCAGAGCCTCGACCGGGGTCACCCCGCCTTCGGCGGCAAGTGTGCGCCGGGCCTCGGAGAGGTCGAAGCCCTTGACGGCAAACCCTTTGCCGGCGAGCGTCGTCGCCATGCCGAGCCCCATGGCGCCCAAACCCACCACGCCAACTGTTGTTCGTTCCGCCGTCATGATCCGCTTACCCTCGTATGATCAGAATGATCCGGCGAAGGTGGCATGCGGGCTGGCGAGCGGGTAGACGGCGCGCCTGGTACAATGCGTTGCTGGCGTGGCAACGTCTGCTCGACCGCCGGTGATGGGACAGGCGAGCGTTAGCGACGCGCGGTTTTCATGGAGCCGAGGACGGTCTTCTAAGTCTGGAAGGACTGCATTTCGCGCGCGAGATGCTGGCCGAGTTTTTCGACCGACAGCGGCAGGCGGCGGTGCGCCCGCACCATCAGATGCGCGCTCGCCTCGCTCAGCAGCGGATCGGCGAGGTCGATCGCCTGCATGGACCCGCGCGTAATTTCCACGGTTACGGACGTGCGCGGCAGGAAGGTGACGCCAAGGCTTGCTGCAACGAAGCGGCGGAGCACCTCGATCGAATGGGTTTCGAGCAACGGCGCCAGCGCCAGCCCCGCATCCGCCGCCACCCGCGCCACCAGTTGTGTCACGCCATTGCCCTTGCCGAGCAGCGCGCACGGGAAGGCGAGGCAATCGGCAAGTTTCAGGTCGCTGCGCTCGGACAGGGGATGGCCTGCCGGCACGATGACGCAGAGCGGCTGGCGCGCAATCGCCAGCGCCCGGATGCGCGGTTCGGTCAGGGGATTGTAGGCGATGCCGATGTCGGCGTCGCTGTTGGCGATGGCGTCGACGACGTCTTCGGTGCTGCCGAGTTCGACGATGTAGCGCACATAGGAATGTGCCTTTGAGAACGACGAGAGCCCGTGCTCCACCAGGTCGGCCATGAAACCTTCGCCGCAGCGAATGCGGATGCGGGTCTGCTGCACGCCGCGGATCTGGTCGAGCTGCTCGGCAAGCAGCCCGTTGTCCTCGAGCACGCGTTTGCCGTGTTCGAGCACTAGTTCACCGGCGTCGGTCAGGACCGTGCCGCGGGCGGTGCGCTCGAAGAGGGACAGGCCGATGTCGCGTTCAGTGTCGGCGATCTGGCGGCTGACGACCGATGGCGCCAGCCCCATATGCTCCGCAGCGCCCCGGATCGAACCGATGCGCGCAACCGCCATAAAGATCCTGAGCGCTTTCGCGTCGAGTACGTCCATGGTGGTCATGGATGCGACGGAATCCCCTTGGGGTCAACGACCAAGCGAGGTCGCGATCAGGCGTGTCCAGAGGTTTACGCCCTGGCCGATGATCGCGTCGTTGAAATCGTAGTGCGGCGAGTGCAGGCCGGGATTGGCGCCGTCGCGTCTTGCGCCCAGCCAGAGATAGCAGCCGGGACGTTCGTCGAGCATGAAGGCGAAGTCCTCGGCCGCCATGCTTGGTGGCGCGTCGATGACCGTCAAGGCCGGGTCTGCCGCGGCGACCGAGCGTGCGAGCGCGGCGGCTGCGGGATCGTTGATCGTCGCCGGATAGCGGCGCTGATAATCGAGCTCGGCCGTGCAGCCGAGCCCTTCGGCAAGGGCCGAAACGAGCGTGCGCATCCGGTTTTCGAGCGTGTCACCGACCGCCTTGTCGAACCAGCGCGTGGTGCCGCGGATCACGGCTTTTTCCGGGATCACGTTCCAGGCGTCGCCGCCGTGGATCTGTGTGACGGAGACGACGGCCGCTTCGAGTGGCGAGACGTTACGGCTGGCAATCGTCTGCAAGGCCGTGACGATCTGGGCGCTAGCGACGAGCGGGTCAGCACCCTCATGCGGCATCGCCCCATGGGCGCCGCGACCGGTGATGGTGATTTCGAAGACCCCGAAGGCGGCCATCATCGCGTCGTCGCGGGCCACCACCGAGCCGACGTCGAGCGCCGGCCAGTTGTGCAGCGCATAGACGGCATCGGCCGGGAAATCACGGAAGAGGCCATCGGCGACCATGACGCGGGCACCGCCCTCGGCCTCTTCGGCCGGCTGGAAGATGAAATGCACGGTGCCGTCGAAGTCCATCTCGCTCGCCTGCCGGGCGGCGGCCAGCAGCATGGCGACGTGGCCGTCGTGGCCGCAGGCGTGCATCTTGCCCGTCGTCTTCGAGGCGTAGGCAGCGCCGCTCGTCTCGATGATCGGCAGCGCGTCCATGTCGGCGCGAATGGCGATCGATCGGTTCGATGTGCCACGCCTGAGCGTGCCGACAAGCCCGGTGCCGCCATAACCGTCCTTCACGGCAATGCCCCATTCGGCAAGCCGGCCGGCGATGAAGGCCGCGGTCTGGCGTTCCTCGAAGGCAAGCTCGGGATGGGCATGCAGGTGATGACGCCAGCGGATCGTTTCCTCGATGCGCTCGGGGCTGATGTCGTGGCGTGTCATGGCGTGCGTCCTGTCGTTTGAGGGGATGGCCGGCCGCAGAGCGGCCGACCTGTTTCTCTTACACAATTCCGGACGGAAAACCGCTTCCTGGAATTGCGTGCCGCGTTACTGGCCGAGACGCAGGAAGAGATCGGCGACGACGACCGAGCCCATATAGGTGCCGACCATCACGCAGATCGCGACGATGACGATCTTCCAGCCCGAGCGGCGGGCGATCGCGAACTCGTTCGCCGTCAAGGCAAGGCCGCCATAGGCAAGCGCCGGGGTCGCCAATGCGAGGAAGTTGAGGTGCTCGACCTGTTCGCTGACCCAGGCTGCACCCGGAACGCCCGGGATGGTGATGAGGATCGCGATCAGCGAAACCCAGGCGACGCTTGGCAGGTAGAAGGGCACGAAGCGGGCGAGCGCCAGGCCGACGATACAGGCGGCATATAGCGTCGCCATGCCCGGCAATGCGGTGAGCGGTGACGTTCCGGTGCCGACCCAGTTGGCGACAAGGCCGATCGCACAGGCGATGATCAGCAGGCCGGCATGGCCGATCACATCGAGCTTGCGTTCGTCCTCGGGGTTCAGCGGGAGATCGTCGGCGTAGTTGGCGGAGGTGTTCTGGTTGGTCATGGTTCTCTCTCCCGATCAGGCTGCGGTGCGACGCTCGGATGGGCGCGCCTTGTTGTAGAGCCACTCCGTCAACGGCAGCGCCACGAACATGCCGACATAGAGGCCGGTGGCATAGGTCAGGATGTTGCTGGCGGCGGCGAGCGCGAGAATGATGTCCTTCTGGTCCGGCACCGCCGCGACGAGACCGCCGGTGCAGGCCGCCAGCATCGAGCCGGAGCCGACGCCGCAGGACATGGCGAGCGCACGCACGTCGAAGATGCCGAGGCCGTGAACGATCGGCGGCATGATGGCGAAGACGAAGGTGCCGATCAGCGTGCCGGTCGCATAAACGCCCATGGCGCCGGCACCTTCCGGCGAGTTGAGGCCATATTTGTCGGCGATCAGCGCGATGTTCGGCTCGCGGTCGATCGAATAGGTGGCGCCGACGGCTTCACGGCCCATCTTGAGAAGGAACACTGCGACCGGGAAGGCGACGATGATCGTTCCGAGATTGCCGAGTTCCTGCAGAACCAGCGCCGGGCCGGCCTCGATGATCTGCGAAATCTGCGGGCCGACCGTCGTTCCGAACTTGGCGATGAACGGCATGATGGCAACGGTGATCATCGCGCCGGAAAGCTTGACCGCATCGCGCGACAGGAACTTGCCGGTCGCCTTGAAAATGGCCGGATTGAAGGCGATGCCAAGCGCGAAGGCGTAAAGGATCGGCAGGAAGATGACGGTGCCGATACCGATCGGCAGACGCTGAATGCCGATCAGCTCGGAGGCGATGACGATCGCCAGCACAAAGATATGCAGATAGAGCGCGCCCGAGGCGGCTCCGGTTTTCCCGGTCATGATGTTCTCCTCTGGTTGGGAGCCAGTTGTTGTTCTTTGCCCAGCGTTCAGAGTAGGCGGTGAGGGCAAATTGCGGCTAGCCGGCCGGCAAGCAACGAAGTGTTGCGATTTGAGCAACGGGCGGGCCGCTGTTCGGGCGGCCATTGGGATCAATCCCGCAGCGCCTTCATGTCATGGCGTCATTCCTGCAGTTCATTCCAGTTGGCGCAACGACGAATCGTCACCGCCTCTGCCCTTGCTGTCGCACAGCGGGGAGGGGGAACCAAGCACTATTGGCTTCTCTCGGTGAGACACTTTCCGAAGTCTATTCTGCCCGCGCCCGACGCTTTCCGCTATCTCCTTGATCCTCCCGGCGGCGGAAACGAAACCGCACAAAATTCCCGAAAATGCCCATTGAAATCGATTACATTTTCTGGCTTCATGGTTTTCGCAAGATTTGGGAGGATCTGATGAAGAAATTTATCGCCGCAGCGCTAGGCGCTGTCGCAACCATTGCCATTTCCGCTTCTTTCGCCAATGCCGAGACCTTCAAGATCGGCCTGTCCAACGGCTGGGTCGGCAGCGAATGGCGCACGCAGATGATCGACGAGGCCAAGGAGGCCGCGGCGAAGTGGAAGGAGAAGGGCGTCGACGTCGAAGTCTCCGTCCAGAGTGCCAATGTCGACGTACCCGGGCAGATCGCGCATGTGCGCAACTTCATCGCCGAAGGCGTTAACGCCATCATCATCAACCCCAACAGCCCGACGGCCTTCGATCCGATCTTCGCCCAGGCGAAGGAAGCCGGCATCCTGGTGATCGCGACGGACGCTGAGGTTTCCTCGCCGGATGCGACCTATGTCGGCATCGACCAGACGGCCTGGGGCGCCGCCGGCGCCAAGTGGCTGGCTGACACGCTCGGCGGCAAGGGCAAGGTGGTCGCCATCAACGGCGTCGCCGGCCATCCGGCCAACGAAATGCGCGTTGCCGGCTACAAGAGCGTCTTCAAGGATTATCCAGATCTGCAGGTGGTCAACGAGGTCAACGCCAACTGGGATCAGGCCCAGGGCCAGCAAGCGATGCAGAACATTCTTGCGACCTATCCTGATATCAACGGCGTCGTCGTGCAGGACGGCATGGCGGCTGGCGCCTGGAAGTCGATCATGGATGCGGGCAAGACCAGCCAGATCGCCGCAACCGGCGAAATCCGCAAGGATTTCATCGATCTCTGGGTCAAGGACAAGCTGAATTCCGGCGCGACCGTCAACCCGCCGGGCGTCATGGCAAGCGCGCTCAACGTCGCGGTGCTGATGCTGCAGGGCAAGGAACTGAAGGAGCCGGCAACGGCTGGCCAGTACAAGAACGCCATGTATCTGCCGATCCCGTTCATCGACAGCAAGAACCTCGGCGACGCCGCCAAGCAGCTCGACGGCAAGCCGGGCTACTACTCCTACACCAACGCGCTTTCGATCGACGACGCCACGGCGTTGTTCAAGTAAGTTCGGGTTTCGCCGGGCGACTCTTGTCTTGAGCCGCCCGGCGACCGATGCCGCCGATGGCCACCGACCAAGGCCGATCGGGCGTGAAAGATTGCTGCAGTGGAGCCGGTGCCGAGCGCGAGCATCCCTGAAGATGCGGCAAGCAACCAAATGGACGACAGCCGATGTCGAAACTGAGACTGAACGGCGTGAGCAAGGCTTACGGCGCAACGCTGGCGCTACGCCGCGGCGACCTTGAGATCGCTGCCGGCGAAGTGCATGTGCTGATGGGCTCCAACGGCTCCGGCAAGAGCACGCTGTGCAAGATCATCGCCGGCAGCGTGCGGCCGGATGGCGGCCAGATCCTGATCAACGACAAGCGCGTGACGATCTCCGGGCCGCAAGCCGCACGCGCCGCCGGCATCGGCATTTTCTACCAGGAACTCAGCCTCGCCAGCCACCGGTCGGTCGAGGAAAACATCTGCCTTTCCGCCCTGCCGGTGAAGGCCGGCCTCTTCATCGACCGGGCGGCAATGAAGGCGCGCGCGGCGCGCTACATCGCCTTGTTCTCGGAGGTCTCCGGCGAAGGTTTCCACGCGGAGGCCCTGGTCGGCAATCTCCGGGCGGACCAGCGGCAACTGGTGGAGATCATGAAGGCGCTCGCCAGCGAAGCGCCGATCCTGATCTTCGACGAGCCGACCTCCGCACTTGACCGCGCCCAGGTCGATCGCTTCTTCGAGATCCTGCGCGATCTCAAAGGCCAGGGTCGCGGCATCATCTTCATCTCGCACCGCATGGACGAAATCACCGCGATCGGCGATCGCGTGACGATCATCCGCGACGGCGAGACCATCGAGACGTTGAAACTCTCCGAGACCGACCCGGCAACGGTCATCCGGCTGATGGTCGGCGGCGCCAGCGACATGCCGGCTGCAAGGTCATCGGCACCAGCGGTGGTGGAAACTGGCGCGCAGACGGCGATCTCCGTACGTAGCCTCTCGGGCAAGGGCTTTCGCGATGTCAGCTTCGAGGTGGCAAAGGGCGAGATCCTCGGGCTCGGCGGGCTGCACGGGCAGGGGCAATCGGCGCTGCTGCGGGCCATCTTCGGCGCAAGCACCGTTTCATCCGGCGAGGTGACGATCGGCGGCGAACGCTATGATGCCAAAAGCCCGCGCGACGCCATTCGCCGTGGCTGCGCCTATGTCTCCGGCGACCGCGGTCGCGACGGCGTCATCAGCGGCCGTCCGATCATAGAGAACGTCACGCCGATCCATTATCTTCGCGACCGGCTGATGCTCGCGCGGCCCTCGAGCCTCAAAAACAAGGCGATGCCGGCGCTCGAAGCGATGCACACCAAGTTTGCGAGCCTCTTCCATCCGATCAATTCGCTTTCCGGCGGCAACCAGCAGAAAGTGATCATCGCCCGATGGCTGATCGATCGGCCCGACGTGCTGCTGCTCGACGACCCAACCAAGGGCATCGACCTCCAGGCCAAGGCCGATCTCTTTGCGCTCATTCGCCAGCTTGCGGCCGAAGGCCTCGGCATCCTGCTCTATTCGTCCGAGGACGCCGAGCTGCTCGGCAACGCCAACCGTATCCTCGTCTTCAACGGCGGCTCGGTGACACGCGAGCTGATCGGTGACGATCGCACCCGCTACAATCTCTACCAGGCTGCATACGAGGCCGCATGATGACATCGACCGCGACAGACATTTCCTCTCCAAGGAGCGGTGGGCTGCGCTCCTGGCTCGAGCGCTACCCCTTCCTGCCGGCACTGGTCATCCTCATCGTGCTGCTGGCGCTGAACGGCCTCTTTTCGCCCAACAGCCTGAGCTACCGCTCGCTGACGGGTCTGCTCAGCACCTATATGGCGCTGATCATGCTGGCGATCGCGCAGACCTATGTCGTCTCCGCCGGCGATATCGATCTTTCCGCCGGCGCGACGCTGTCGCTGGTCAATGTCGCGATCGTCGTCCTGATGGAGCGCTGGGGCGGCGGCGCCGGTGCCGTGCTGCTCGCACTTGCGCTCGGCGTCCTCATCGGACTTGCCTGCGGGCTGGTCAACGGACTGGTCGTCGCAGCACTTCGGCTGCAGGCGATCGTCGCCACCTTTGCGACCAGCATCTTCTTCACCGGGCTGGCGCTCTATGTCATGCCCGTTGCCGGTACGCCGGCGCCGGCACTGTTCTGGCGCACCTATGGCGGCCGCCTCTTGGGCCTGCCCTTCGTCTTCTACGTGCTCGCGGCGCTGGCTGTCCTGCTTTACTTCCTGTCGCGCACGCGCATCGTCACCGAACTGCTGGCCGTCGGTGACGACCAGCAGGCCGCCTATCAGACCGGGCTTCCGGTCGTCGCCGTCCGCATCAAGGGCTACCTTCTGTGCGGACTGTTCTCGGCGCTTGCCGCTTTCTGCCTCACGGGTGATACAGCGAGCGGCGATCCGCTGGTCGGCGGCAAGATGACGCTCTACAGCGTCGCCGCCGTCGTGCTTGGCGGCAGTGCGCTTGCCGGCGGCTGGACGACGGTGGTCGGCTCTCTGCTCGGCGCCCTGACGATCGGCCTCGTCAATTCGCTGGTCTTCTTCATGGGCACGCCGTCGGAATGGCAGAACTTCGTCCAGGGCCTCGCCATTCTGATCGTCTTGATGGCCGGCGTGCTCGCCGGTCGGAGGGCACGCGCATGAGCTGGATTACGTCGTTCTTCAAACAGCCGCTGGTCGTGGCGCTCATCCTCATCGTCGCGCTGCTCTATCTTGGCCAAAGCCTGTCGCCGGGGTTTGCCTCGGCCGATCAGATCCTGCGGCTCTTGATCGTCGCCTCGCTGCTCGGCATCGTCGCCGCCGGCCAGAACGTCGTCATTCTCGGCGGCCGCGAGGGCATCGACCTCTCCGTGGGTGGCGTCGTGTCGCTCTCGGCGATCATCGCCGGCAATGTCATGGACGGTGCCGATGGCGGCATCCTGCCGGCGGTGCTCGCCTGCCTGGCGGCCGGCGCCTTCTTCGGCCTTTTGAACGGCCTCGGCGTCACGCTTCTGCGCATCCCGCCGCTGGTGATGACACTCGGCATGCTGGGCGTGCTGCAGGGCCTGCTGGTGGTCATCCGCCAGGGCATTCCCTCGGGTCGCGCCGCGCCCGGCCTCTCCGCCTTCGTGACCCAGCCGCTGGCGCTCGGCATTCCTGGCATCATCTGGCTCTGGATCGTGATCGGCCTGTTCATGGCCTTCATGCTGAACCGCACCGTCTTCGGTCATCGGATCTACGCGATCGGCTCCAACGAGCACGCGGCCTATATGGCCGGCGTGCCGGTTCGGCTCATGCGCATCGGTCTCTTCATGATCTCGGGCATGTTCGCCGCGATCGCCGGGCTCTGCCTGCTCGGTTATTCCGGATCGTCCTTCGCCAATGTCGGCGAGCAATACATGCTGTCGTCGATCATCGCGGTCGTCTTTGGCGGCACGTCGCTTGCCGGCGGCAAGGGCGGTTACACCGGGACCATGGCCGGCGCGCTGCTGCTTGTCATCCTCCAGGGCATCCTGACGACGGTGAACATCGACGAGTCTGGCCGTCAGATGGTGTTCGGCGCGACGCTGCTGCTGCTCATGCTGTTCTACGGCCGCGGGAGGGCGATGCGCGCATGAGCGACCGGCCGAAGATCAAAGATATCGCAGAACGCGCCGGTGTCTCGGTTGCGACCGTTTCGCGGGCACTGAGCGGCTCGTCGCTGGTGACGGACGAGACACGCCAGCGCATCAACGCGCTGGCGCGCGAGCTCAACTACCGCCCGAATGTCAGCGCCCGCAACTTGCGAACGCGCCGGTCGATGTCGGTACTGCTTGTCGTGCGCGACGTCGGCAACCCCTTCTACCTCGAGATCCTGAAGGGCGTGGAGGCGACGGCGCGCGAGGCCGGTTACGCCGTCCTCATGGGCAACACCGAGAACGACCCGGACCGCGAGGTCGAGTATTTCAACATGCTGCGCGACGGCCATGCCGACGGCATGATCCTGATGACCGGCAAGCTGCCGCCGCCTGAGCCGGGCGAAAGCGCCGATCTCTCGCATCTGCCTGTCGTTATCGCGCTCGAAATGATCGAGGGGTCCGGCTTCCCGCATGTGCAAATCGACAACGTCGCCGCCGCTGAGGCTGCGGTCGACCATCTGATCGCGCTCGGCCATCGCCGCATCGCCCATATCGCTGGTCCCCTGCCGGAGGTCATGGCGCTCCACCGCCGCGACGGCTACCGGGCCGCCATGAAAGCGGCCGGCCTTGCGGTCCCCGAGGGGTACGAGGTGCGCGGCGACTACCTGCTCGAAAGCGGCGAGGCCTGCGCCTCGGACCTTTTCGCCCTGCCGGAGCCGCCGACCGCGATTTTCGCCGCCAACGACGAGATGGCCTACGGCGCAATCCATGCGCTACGGCGGCTTGGCCGCGAGGTGCCCGGCGACGTCTCGGTCGTCGGCTTCGACGATCTCTATCTCAGCAAGGCCTTCTATCCGCCGCTGACGACCGTCAGCCAGCCGCGCGCCGACATCGGTCGCACGGCGATGTCGCAGCTTCTCAACGTCCTCTCGGATGGTGACGTCGCCGCAGAGCCGGCCATCGTCCTGCCGACCACGCTCAACATCCGTGGCAGCACCGCGCCGCCACGTAAATAGCCGGAGGTGGGACGAGGAAAGCCGCGTGCGGTTTTCCGCCCGCACCCCGCCGTTACCAAAATCGATCAATGGGAGAAGAGAATGACACAGCTACCGAAGCAGACGCTGCGCGTGGGTTTCGTCGGATCGGGCTTCATCGCCCATTTCCATCTGAAATCGATGATCGGCGTGCGTAATGTCGAGGTCACCGGCGTCTTCAGCCGCAAGGCCGAGAACCGCGAGAAATTTGCAAATGAGGTCGAGGCGCTTGGTCTCGGCAGCTGCCGCACGCATGAAAGCCTGGAAGCGCTGCTGACCGCCGATGACGTCGACGCGGTCTGGATCCTTTCGCCCAACTACACCCGCATCGACGTCATGCGTTCGCTGCACAAGGCCGTCAAAGACGGCCGCAGCAAGGTCTTCGCCGTTGCCTGCGAAAAGCCGCTTGCCCGCACGGTTGCCGAAGCCCGCGAGATGCTGTCGCTGGCCGAGGATGCCGGCCTCAACCACGGTTATCTGGAAAACCAGGTTTTCTGCACGCCGGTGCTGCGTGGCAAGGAAATCATCTGGCGGCGCGCGGCGACGACCACCGGGCGCCCCTATCTGGCGCGCGCGGCCGAGGAACATTCCGGCCCGCACGAACCCTGGTTCTGGCAGGGCGACAAGCAGGGCGGCGGCGTGCTTTCGGACATGATGTGCCACAGCGTCGAGGTCGCGCGCTACCTGCTGACGGCGCCCGGTGCGCCGCGCAATTCGCTGAAGATCAAGGCGGTAAACGGCACCGTCGCCAACCTCAAATGGACGCGTCCCCACTATGCCGAACAACTGCGCAATCGCTTCGGCAACGAGGTCGATTATCGCAACCGGCCGTCCGAGGATTTTGCCCGCGCCACGGTGACGCTCGAAGACCAGGACGGCAACGAGCTGATGATCGAGGCGACCACCTCCTGGGCCTATGTCGGCGCCGGCTTGCGCATCCAGCTCGAATTGCTCGGACCGGAATATGCGCTCGAATACAATTCGCTCTCTACCGGCCTGAAGATCTTCATGTCGCGCGAGGTCAAGGGCTCGGAGGGCGAGGATCTCGTCGAAAAGCAGAATGCCGAGCAGGGCCTGATGCCGGTGCTCGAGGACGAGGCCGGCGTCTACGGCTATACCGACGAAAACCGCCACATGGTCGAGTGCTTCCGCAAGGGCGAAAAGCCGCTCGAAACCTTCGAGGACGGCCTTGCTGTCGTCGAGATGCTGATGGGGCTTTACCGGTCGGCAGAAATCAACGCGACGCTCAACTTCCCGGCGCCGGAGCTCGAACATTACGTGCCGGTCGTCGCGCGCCGGGGTGCCTGACGACTGAAGTTCAGGCCCGCGCGGTCGAGGCCGTGAGGCCGAGTTTGCGGAGCAATTGGGCGGCGGAGGCAATGACCGTCTTCGCCGGCCCGCCCGCAACGAGGGCGGTCGGCGTAGACGCCTGCGCGTAGAGCCCCCCATAATTATACGCTTTCCTCCATGATCCCGGTTGACGGGGATCAATGTCGCCGGGTGCGCATTTGCCTAGGCTGACTCAGTTCTTAAGTCCGGTCGCGAGGAGGAAACGCGATGACATACAAGACAATTCTCGCCGTGGTCGGCGTCGATCATTCCGCAGACGATCTGCGTGCCGCGGCACAGGTCTGCGCTTCGGCAAACGCTCACCTCTCCCTGTTGATCGTCAAGCTCGCCGCTTCTCCGCCGATCGGCGATTTTGCCGCCGCCATCTCGATTGACTGGCTGAACGAACGTCAGCGCGAGGTCGACAAGCTCGAATCCTGCGTGGCAAGCGCAACCGACGTTCTCACCCGGGAAGGCATCTCGTTCAGCGTCGAAACGAAATACACCGAGGCTGCCTGGGCCGATGACGAGATCGGCGAGCGCGCACGCTATGCCGACCTGACGCTCGTGGGCGACGGCCTGATGCTGGACCCGGAGCTACGGTCGCGCACCATCGACGGGACGCTGTTCAACTCCGCGCGACCGGTCCTCGTCCTGCCCAAGGGCAAGCCCGCGCGGCTTGATCCGAGGACGGTGGTGCTTGCCTGGAACTCCCGGCTGGAAGCGGCCCGTGCGGTACGCGAAGCGCTCGACCTGCTGAAGGGCGCCAAGATCGTCCACGTGACGATGGTCGACCCGCGTTCCGCCTACGGCAAGAACGGCGAGGAACCCGGTGCCGATATCGCCGGCTACCTTGCCCGGCATGGCGTTTCGGTTTCCGTCGAGCGGCTGCCGAGCGGCGGGCATCGGGTCGATGACGTGATCAATCGCTTCGCTTCCGACGTGGCCGCCGATCTGATCGTCATGGGCGCCTATGGCCACTCCAGAATGCGTGAACGCGTCTTCGGCGGCGTCACCCGCTCGATGCTCGAAAACGCAGTGGTACCCGTGCTGATGGCCCATTGACAGGCACGGCCGAGCGCGCAGCCATCTGACTGCGCGCCGACGGTCATCAACCCACAGTGGCTGCCCGCCCGGTCACCTCATCGATCTCGATTTCGAAGAAGAGATGCGGCGAGGCGCCGGTAATTGCCTGATCGCCGGGCTTCAGACCGCCCGGTTCCCACCAGTTCACGCGCTGTTCGAGAAGCGACCAGGCGTTCATGCGCTCGCGATGCCATTGTTTCGTATCCGGCAGTTCCTGATAGCGGCCGTAGATGACGACGCTTCGCCAGTCCTTCCGGTCCGTTGCCGTGTCCATTTGAATGCAGACGCGGGGAGTGGCCCGCATCCAGTCGATCTTCTGCCCGGGCATCGAAAAGCCGTAGAGCCTGTTGGCGGCAAAAGCATATTGGATGGGCACGACATAGGGCTGGCCATCCCGGACGCACCCGAGGCGGGCGATGTGGTTCTCGGCGACGAGGTCGATGCATTCCTGCCGCGACATTTCCCTGATCAACATGAAACTCTCCTTTTGAAAGAGGTCATCTGGCACCAGTCTCTGCCTGTCAGGAGAACAGGCATTGATCTCGCTCAATTCGGGCTTTCGGGCCTCCAGCGCCGAAAATTGTCGGGCACGAGCGGAATAAACCGCCCGACACCCCGTTTGCCCTCCCACGAAATCAGCCCGGTGGCTTTCGTGCGGCGCGGTTGCCGCGCGAGCCTGGGCCAGCAAAAAGGGAGCGTAGCTATGACCATCAGCCCGGTGATCGCTTCGGAAAAAGACCTCGTCACCCTGAACGCGGCGGTAGCCGAACGCATTGACGGCCATATGCCGGTGAGTCAGGTGCGCCTGCTCGTCGGCGCAATGCTCGTCGCCTTTGCCGCCGTCCTGATCTTTCTCGCGGCCGACGGCCTGGTGCTGCCGATGCGCCTTTCGCTGATGGTGTTTGCGACGACGCTGATCTGCTGGACGATCTTCGACCTGCCGGAAACGCCGGTGGCGCTTGCCGGGGCGGCGGCTTTGGCCGTGACCGGCGCCGTCGGCGAAGAGGCGGTTTATGCCGCGCTTGGCAACGACATCGTCTGGCTGATGATGGCGGCATCGGTGATCGCGGCGGTGCTGCAGGCATCTGGTCTCGTTGAGCGGCTCGCCTTCCGGCTGCTTGCCCGTTTCCGCGATGTCAGCCGGCTGTTCTGGGTGGTGACGCTGACGATCTTCGTGACTGCCTTCGTCATCCCCTCGACCTCGGCGCGGGCGGCGATCTTCATGCCGGTCTTCCTGGGGCTTGCCTCGACCATCGGCCGCCCTGGCGTCACCCGCGCGCTGGCCCTCCTGTTCCCGTCGGTGATCCTGCTTTCGGCGGCCGCCTCGCTGACCGGCGCTGGCGCCCATCTCGTTGCCGTCGATTTCATTCGCCGCAGCGGCGGTGAGGCGCCGGGTTTTCTCGGCTGGGCCTTGCTTGCCGCGCCCTTCGCGCTGCTGACGAGCCTCCTTGCCTGCGGCCTGATCCTGCGCTTCTTCCTCGACGATGCCGACCGGAACTCGCGCTTCGACCTGCCGGCCGCGCCTACGGAGAAACCTCCGTTTTCGGCGCGCGACAAGGCAATCCTTGCCGTGACCGCTGCGATCGTCGCAGCACTCGCGACCTCGGACCTGCACGGCATCGCGCTGCCGGTGGTGGCACTCGTCGGCGCTCTTGTCCTTGCGTCGGAAAAGATCTCCGGCATGCCGTTTCGCAAGGCGCTGAAGGGTGTCGAGTGGAACCTGCTTCTGTTTCTTGCCGGCACGCTCGTCATCGGCGAAGCGCTGCTGTCGACCGGCACGGCGACGGAACTTGCCGATCGCCTGATCGGTGCCTTCGGCCAGATCGGCAAGCCGCCGGCGTGGCTGGTCGTGCTTCTCGCCATTGCGGTCGCGACCTTTGCCCATATCGTCCTTGCCTCGCGAACGGCTCGCGCGACAGTGCTCATTCCGGCCGTTGCGCTGCCACTGGCGGGCTTCGGGGTCAGCCCCGCCAGCCTCATCATGGTCACAGCCATAGGTAGTGGCTTTTGCCAGACGCTGATGGTTTCGGCGAAGCCCGTAGCGCTGTTCGGAGGTATGGAACCACCCGCTTTCAGCCCTTCCGATCTCCTGCGCTTGGCCTTGATGCTGGCGCTCCCGTTCATCGCGTTGCTTGCCCTGTTCGCGCTTGTGATCTGGCCTGCAGTCGGGTTGGAAACATGACGATAAGCATCTGATATAATGTCATTTTAAGAGCCGAAGCGTCTGTCGCTTCGGCTCTTTTCTTTTTCTTTTCGTAAAAGAAAGAATTCTGCATTTCGGCCGGAATAAACGTGGCGAGCTGCCGTTTCTCCCTTGCATCCGCATTGTCACAAAAGTGCAAGGAGATTGTCACATGTCACTTACCATTCTGGTTGCACCGTCCGGTTTCAAGGAAAGCCTGTCGGCGGAAGAAGCTGCCAACTGCATCGAGAAGGGCGTGCTGCGCGCCTGCCCGAGCGCCGAGGTCCTCAAGGTGCCCATGGTCGACGGCGGTGAAGGCTTCACCAAGGCGCTCGTCGCTATCACCGGCGGCAGCCTGCACGAACTGACCGTGACCGGCCCGCTCGGCGAACCCGTCGCCTCGCATTTCGGTTTCCTCGGCGGGCAGTCCGAACGCACGGCCGTCATCGAAATGGCCGCGGCCGCCGGTTTGCGACTGGTCCCGCGCGATCGGCGCAACCCCTGCCTCACCACCAGCTACGGCGTCGGTGAGCTGATCCGGGCGGCCCTCGACGCCGGCGCCCGCCGTATCCTGCTTGGCTGCGGCGACAGCGGCATCAACGATGGCGGCGCCGGCATGGCCGCAGCCTTGGGCGTGAAGCTGCTCGACCGGAAGGGCAAACCGCTTGCGCCCGGCGGTGCGGCACTGGCGTCGCTGGCGCGCATCGACATTTCGGGCCGCGATCCGCGCCTCGCCGAGGTTCGCATCGACGCGGCCGTCAACTGGCACAATGTGCTGCTCGGCGCACGCGGCGTTGCCCGTGTCTTCGGGCCGCAGAAGGGCGCAACGCCGGAGCAGGTGGAACTGCTCGCGGCTGCGATGGAGACCTATGCCGCAGCCATCGAGACGGCAACCGGTATCGCGGTCGGCGACGTAGCGGGAGCGGGCGCGTCCGGTGGTCTCGGGGCGGCGGTCATGGGGCTGCTCGGCGGCGCGCTGCATCCGCGCTACGACATCGTGATGCGCTATCTCGATCTCGACAGCATGATCGCCAGGGCCGATCTGGTGATCACCGCCGAAGGCAGCCTCGACGGGCAGACGCCGTTCGGCAAGGTGCCGGCCGAGGTCGGGCACAGGGCCAAGGAGGCGGGCCGCCCCGTGATCGCTCTCGCCGGTACGATCGGCAAGGGCGTGACCCTCAATTTTGAGCACGGCATCGACGCCTTCGCCTCGATCCTGAAGGCGCCCTGCACCCTCGACGATGCCATCAACGCAGCACCGAAACTGCTCGTGCGCGCCGCGGAAGACGCCGTGCGCATGGTGCGCGTCGGCATGCTGCTCAACGAACGCGGACTGGCTGCCTGATTGACGCATCTACCGGTCTGGCGGGATGGTGGCGTTACCGCCTCCCGCCGGAGCCGCGCGGCGGCTACCGTCATGTAATCGCCAAGGTTGTCCTCTCAGTCTTCGTAAACGCAGGACGGATCACGAGGGCCAAACGTAAAATGTCAAATGGATGGGAGGAGTCGGCGGCTGCCTGGATTTCCGGGCTGGGCGCCGAGGGGGATTTTGCGCGGCGCTTCGTCCTCGATGCGCCCATGCTGGAAAGGGCGCGGCAAAGCGGGGCAAGGGCTGTCCTCGATGTCGGGTGCGGCGAGGGGCGGTTCTGCCGGCTGCTTACGGCGGAGGGGCTGAGCACCGTCGGCATCGATCCCGCCGGGTCGCTCGTTAGTCAGGCGAGGCGTCTGCATCCGGATGGTGACTATCGCATCGCACAGGCCGAAGGACTGCCTTTCGCGGAGAAGACTTTCGATCTGGTCGTTGCCTATCTCAGCCTCATCGACATCGCCGATCTGGATGCGGCGGTTGGCGAGATGAACCGGGTTCTGCGCCCGGGCGGTCATCTGCTGATCGCGAACCTGACCAGCTTTTACAGCGCCAGCAACCCGACCGGCTGGCGCGATGGCGGCGATGGCAAGCGCAGTTTCATGATCGACCACTACATGGATGAACGGTCCGATTGGATCGGCTGGGGCGATCTTCGGGTCATGAACTGGCACCGGCCGCTCAGCACCTACATGTCGCTGTTGCTGGGAGCGGGCCTGCAGTTGCGCTATTTCGACGAACCATTGCCGCGTGGCGGCGAACCGGAACAAAGGGACCTCTTTAGAAGGGTCCCCTCGTTCCTGGTCATGGATTGGCAAAAGCCGTAGTTCAGTGCTGCCCGCTCGACGCTGCTACGAGCGGCAGAGCTCGCGGGCATTGAGAACGCCCCAGCCGAACACGGGATCCTTGCCCGGCGCGCCGAGGTCCTGCGCCGTCTCGGTGACGAGTTTTGCAACTTCCTGGGCCGACAGCGACGGATGCGAGGCCCTGAGAATGGCGGAGGCAGCCGTGACGAAGGGGGCGGCAAAGGATGTGCCGGTCTTGGGCGCTGCCCCCTCGATCGAGGCTGCCGTCCAGACACTCGTGCCGAGTGCTGCGACATCGATATGGTCGCCGCGCCCGGCGCGGCGATAGGGCTTGAAGTTGCGGTCGACCGCGGTGACCGCGATCATCGCCGGATAGGCGGCGGGATAGACGGGTTTAGCCCGCGGGCCGTCATTACCTGCCGCCGCCACCTGGATGATGTTTCGCTCGGCGACAAGCGCGACGGTCTTTTCGAGCAGCAGATTGTGTGGCCCGGAGAGGCTCATGTTGATGACCGCGACCTTGCGCGAAGCCAGGAGATCGATGGCGCGTACCAGATCGTAGGTCTCGGCGATATCGCTCTCGCCGCCCTTACGCTGGAAGGCGTCGACGGCGATCAGGTGGGCATTGCCGAGCAGGCCCGGCGCGCGACTGTCCTTCCGCCCGGCAATGAGAGCTGCGACCGCGGTTCCGTGCTGGCGGCCGGATTCCGGTGCCTCTTCCTCCGCCAGCCTGACGATGTCGAGCCTGACGTCTTTCAGTGAGGGATGGGCGGGGTTGATCGCCGTGTCGATCAGCCCGATCGGACCGGCAGCCGGGCACGCGGCGCCGGCGTCGGGCCAGCCGATGGCGGTGCGAACGAGCGCGCAACCGCCGTCGGCACAGGGAGCCGGTGAGGCGGTGCCTTCGTTCGGCTCGAAATAGTGGTTGAGATCGGCGATTGCTCCGGGCGTCGCATCCGCGACCTGCCGGCGGGCATCCTCGAGCGTCATGCCGCGGGGGGCGCCGAGCTTGACGATCTCTGTCGTCGAAAGCCCGAGCGGCTCTCGTGCACGCACTGTGAAGCCGCTTTCCGCAAGGCGCTGGATAGCGGCATCGTTGAGACCGAGCGCGATGATTTCACCGGGAACATGGGTTGCCCGGCGCGCTGCCGGACGCTGGCGCACGACGCGGCGCTCCGACGTCCCGCGGAAGAGATCGAGCAGATTGCCGCCTCCCCGCCAGGTGTTGCTTGAGTCGCGATCGCCTGAGCCGCGGGACGAACCGCCACCGCCACCATCGTCATCGTCGTCGTCCGCCTGGGCCTGACTGATTGAGGCAAAGCGAACGGTTGAATTGCCATCGTTACTACCGCCAAAGGAGAGATCCCCAGCACCGGTTGCCAGGCCGCACAACGACAGGACGGTCAGTCGAAACAGGCGTTTTTTCAAGGTTTTCTCCTTGTGTAGCGCCATCCGAAAACGAAAGCTTACCGTGAACGGACGGACCATAAGTGGTGACTTTCGGGTGTAGTTCCCATAACGCTCAACGGATGAATGGACAAATTATTCCACCGGTGACGAAGGGTAGCGCCAAAAGGAACGCCCGATGACGGATCCGACCATCGTCTTCGGCGAGCGCCTGGTCGCGTTTCTGCCGAACCTGCGCCGCTTTGCCATTTCGCTTTGCCGGTCGCGCGACGTGGCCGACGATCTGGTGCAGGCGGCCTGCGAAAAGGCGCTAGCCGGTTCGGACCGCTTCGAGGAAGGCACGCGCTTTGACGCCTGGATGTTCCGCATCCTGCGCAACCTCTGGATCGACCAGCTGCGCCGGCAGAAGACCGCCGGCCCGACGGAGGAGATCGAGGCGCAGGCCGAACTCGCCGTTCCTTCGGGCGAGGCCGGGAGCGAGGCGCGCATGGCGCTGAAGAGCGTGGCGGCTGCGATCGACGGCCTGGTGCTCGAACAGCGCGAGGTACTGATCCTCACCTGCGTCGAGGAGCTTTCCTACAAGGAGGCAGCCGAGGTTCTCGGCATTCCGATCGGAACCGTCATGAGCAGGCTCGCCCGGGCGCGTAAAAATCTTGCGGAGGCAACGGGAATAGAACCGCCGGTCGCGCGTTCACAGGACATGAGAGGCGGGACAAGATGAGCGACACGGAATTCAGCGATGAGATCTTGATGGCGTTCGCCGACGGCGAACTCGACGAGGCGACAATGCGCCGTGTCGAGGCGGCGCTGGAAACGGACGACGATTTGATGGCGCGCGTGGCGATGTTCATGGAAACGCGCGCCGCCGCAAGCGAGGCGCTGAAGCCGGTGCTCGACGAGCCGGTGCCGGACGAACTGGTCGCTAAGGTGCGGGCCATGGCGGCGGCCGCAGGCGACGCAGCGCGCGCGGCGGACGCACCGGCTGCAGCCGGCGATAATGTCGTGGCCTTCCGGCGCCCTGCGGATCAGCCGGCGTCGCCGAATGGTAGCCCCTCGCGGTTTCTGATGGCGATGGCAGCGTCGCTGCTGGTGGTCGTCGGCGGCGCTGGCGGCTACCTGCTTCGCGGCGGTGGGCTGGCGGATCCAGGCGGGGTGCCGGGCGCGATGCAGGTGGCCGGCACTGTCGGCCCGGCGCTCTCCGCCATCCTCGACAAGGCGGCTTCGGGAGACGAAGTCGCCGTTGGTGAAGGGCAGGGGACGGTCCGGCTGGTATCGGCATTCGAGCTCGGTTCGGGGCAGCTCTGCCGCGAATACGAACTCGCCCAGCCCGGTGAGCCCGGTCTGGTGTCGGTCGCCTGCCGCAAGGCGTCGACCTGGCAGACGCGGCTCGCCGTCGCCAAGCCGGAAGGCGGAGACGGCTACGCGCCGGCCTCGTCACTTGAGACCGTCGATGCCTTCCTGACGTCGATCGGCGCCGGGCAGCCGCTCGATGCGGACGCCGAGAAGAAGGCGCTCTCCGGCAGGAAATAGACCGTGAATTCCAACGTCCGTCAGGCAATCGCTGCGCGCTTCCGGCTTTATCCTAGAGCGGAACCGAAAGCCCGACCTTCACCGGGTCCATCGTCACGAAGGTGCGGAAGCGCTTGATGTTCGCATTGCCGAAGAACATGCGCCGGGTGAAGGCCTCGTAGTCGGCCATGGTCGGCACGATGACGACGAGCATGAAGTCGACGTCACCGGTGACATAGTAGCATTGCTGCACCTCGGGTGCCGCCGTGAATGCCGCCTTGGCCGCATCGAGCAGGGCGATCTGCTCGCTTTCGACCTCCACCTCCACCAGGATCGTCAGCGCCTGATTGACGCTGACCGGATCGATCAGCGCGACATTGGCGCGGATGACGCCGGTTTCTTCCATGCGCTTGATCCGCCGCTGGACGGCGGGCGCCGACAGATTGACCGCCTCGCCGATCTGGCGCTGCGGCGTCGTATTGTCCTTCTGCAGGATGGCGAGAATCGCAAGATCGAAGCGATCCAGTTCGACCTGTGGCTTTTTCGACGGTGCCATCCAGTGCCTTTCGGTTCCTGCTCTCCGGGCCCTGAAGGTGGAACCCCACGCCACGGCACCCCATTAACTTTACAAACTTGCATTCTCGACGGCCATTTAGAGCGCATTTCTCGGCAACGATGAAATAGATTTTCGTGGTCTACGGAGATTGCACCATGTTTCTCGCCAATTCCCATGCCGATTTCGGCCACTCGCTACTGCCCGCGGATGCCGACATGCTGTCGCTTGCCGCCGCCGCCCGTGTCGAGCAGCAGCTTGCGCGCCGCCCCGACCATCGGCCGACGCCGCTTCATGCCTTGCCCGCATTGGCGGACGAACTCGGTATTGCGGGCGTCTTCGTCAAGGACGAAGGCCATCGCCTGGGTCTCGGCAGTTTCAAGGCGCTTGGCGGTTCCTATGCGGTGATCCGGCTGGTGGTCGAGGAGGCGGAACGGCGCCTCGGTCGCAGCATCGATCTCGACGATCTCGACCGGCCAGAGGTTCGGGCAATTGCCGCCGCCCAGACCTTCGGCTGCGCCACCGATGGCAATCACGGCCGCTCGGTTGCCATGGGCGCCCGGCTTGTCGGCGCGAAAGCGGTGATCTTCGTGCACGGAGGCGTCAGCGAAACGCGCATCGAGGCGATCGCGGCCTATGGCGCGGAGATCGTCCGCGTTGCCGGGACCTACGACGATTCCGTCCGGGAGGCCGCGCGGGTCTGTGACGAAAATGGCTGGACCGTCGTCTCGGACACCACCTGGCCGGGCTACGAATACATTCCCGGCCTGGTGATGCAGGGCTACACGGCGCTGCTGAGCGAGGCGCTGCGGCAGATGGAAGAGCCTCCGACGCATGTGTTCGTGCAGGCGGGCGTTGGCGGCATTGCGGCGGCGACCGCGGGGCATCTGGCGCTACGTTATGGCGCAGAGCGTCCACGTTTCGTCGTCGTCGATCCGGCGCGCGCCGCCTGCCTCTACGAAAGCGCCAGAGCCGGACATCCGGTCAAGGTGGCGCATGGCGAGCCGACGATCATGGCGATGCTCGAATGCTACGAGCCGTCGCTTGTCGCCTGGCGTATCCTGTCGCGCGTCGCCGATGCCTTCATGACCGTCGACGAGGAGGATGCCGTTTCGGTGATGAACCGGCTTGCGCGGCCGACAGGCTCTGACCCGGCGATCGTGTCCGGCGAAAGCGGCGGCGTCGGCCTGGCCGGGCTGCTTTCGGTTGCCCGCGATCCAGCGCTGCGGGAAACGCTCGGACTGACCGCGCAGTCGCGCGTCTTCGTCATCAATACCGAGGGTGCGACGGACCCAGAGCGTTATGCTGCCTTGGTCGGCCTGTCGCCCGAGACCGTCGCCAACACATCGAACGAAAGAGGATGACCATGGCGGGAATGGATTTTGACCGGCTTGTGAAGGACATGACCGCCTGGCGCCGCGACCTGCACGCGCACCCGGAATTCGGTTTCGAGGAACAACGCACCTCATCCTTCGTTGCGGCAAAGCTCAGGGGATTCGGGCTCGACGAGGTGGTGGAAGGTGTCGGTGGTACCGGCGTCGTCGGTCGGCTGAAACGCGGCAGCGGCAACCGCGCCATAGCGCTTCGGGCCGACATGGATGCGCTGCGGATACCGGAACAGGGAGAGCTTCCCTATCGCTCGACGAAGCCCGGCACCATGCATGCCTGCGGCCATGACGGTCACACGGCCATGCTGCTTGGCGCCGCCAAGATGCTCGCCGAAGACGGCGGCTTCGATGGTACCGCATGCTTTATCTTCCAGCCGGCCGAGGAGTGGGGCAAGGGCGCGCTGGCGATGCTCGACGACGGACTGATGGAACGTTTTCCCTTCGACGAAATCTACGGCCTGCACAACATGCCGGGGCTGCCGGTCGGCCGTTTCGAAACCCGCGTCGGCGCCATCATGTCGGCGGAGGACAATTTCGAGATCGTGCTCAAAGGCGTCGGCGGGCACGCGGCGCGGCCGCACTGGGGTAACGAGACGCTGGTCGCCGCCTGCGCCACCGTCGTCAATCTGCAGACGATCGTGTCGCGCCGCCTCTCGCCGACGGATATCGGTGTCGTTTCGGTCACCGAGCTTTTGACCGACGGCACGCGCAACGCGCTGCCCGGTCTCGCCCGCATCCTCGGCGATGCCCGCAGCTTCCGCCCGGAGGTCAGCGCCAAGATCGAAGCGGAGATGCGGGTGATCGCCAAGGGTACGGCGGATGCCTATGGCTGCGAGGTCGAGGTCAACTACACGCGCGAGTTCGTGCCACTGATCAATGACCCGGCCCTGACCGGCCACGCCTTTGCCGCAGCAGAAACGGTGTTCGGGACCGGGAATGTCGCAACGGCCGCCGAGCCGATGACCGGCTCGGAGGATTTCGCACGCTTCCTTGAGCACGTTCCGGGCTGCTTCGTCTTTATCGGCAATGGCGAGACATCGGCGCCGCTGCACAATCCGCGTTACGACTTCAACGACGACGCCCTGATCTTCGGCGCGCGTTATCACGCCGAGATTATCCGGCAGAGACTGGCGTTGGCTGATAGCCGGCCATGAACCAAAATCCGCATGAAAGCAGGACTAACATGTCATTTCCTTCCATCGACGCCGCGCGCCTCATCGGGCGCATCCGCGAGCTTGGCGAAATCGGTCGCGATGCAGAAGGGCGACTGACCCGGCTGGCCGGCTCCGACAACGACAAGGCCGGCCGCAACCGCCTCGTCGCCTGGATCGAGGCGGCGGGCCTCGATGTGGCCGTGGACCAGATTGGTAACATCTTCGGCATCTGGCGCAGCGAGGAGAACAGCGGCGAAGCGCCGATCATGCTCGGCTCGCACATCGATACGGTCATCAATGCCGGCATCTATGACGGATGTTACGGCGTACTCGCCGCGCTCGAAGTAATCGAGACGCTGAAGGACCGTGGCGTGACGCCGGCCCGACCGATCGTCGTTGCCGCCTTTACCAATGAGGAGGGCGTGCGTTTTGCGCCCGACATGCTCGGCTCGCTCGTCTATGCCGGCGGCCTGCCGCTGGACGCAGCGCTCGCGACCATCGGCACGGATGGCTCGTCGCTGGGCGAGGAACTCGAGCGGATTGGCTATGCCGGCAACATCGAGCCGGGGTTCCTCAAGCCCCACGCCTATGTCGAGCTCCATATCGAGCAGGGGCCGGTGCTGCAGCGCGAGGGCTTTTCGATCGGTGCCGTCGAGAACCTGCAGGGCATTTCCTGGCAGCGCGTGACGATCGATGGCGTCGCCAACCATGCCGGCACCACGCCGATGGCAATGCGTTCCGACGCCGGTCTCGCGGCCGCGCGTGTCGGCCTCTTCCTGCGCGAGCATATTGCCCGGTCGAACGCGCCGAGTGTCGCGACCATTGGCACCATGCGTTTCGAGCCCGACGCGATCAACGTCATCCCATCGCGTGCCGCCTTCACCGTCGATCTGCGCGATCCGGACGAGGATCGGCTGCAGGCGCTCGAAGCGGCGCTTGCGGACTTTCTGGTGCGCATCGGCGCGGAAGAGGGGGTAACGATCTCGGTCGAGCGGCTGGCACGCTTCCAGCCGGTCGCCTTCGATCAGGGCATCGTCGCAGCGGTCGAGGCTTCGGCGAAGGCGCGAGGCCTCAAGAGCCGGCGCATGACCTCGGGCGCCGGTCATGATGCCCAGATGATCGCCCGCATCGCGCCGACGGCGATGATCTTCGTTCCGAGCCGCGACGGCATCAGCCATAATCCGCGCGAACACACGGAGCCGGATGATCTGGTCGCCGGCGCCAACGTGCTGCTCGATGTGGTCGAGCGGATGGTGAGTGGTCGCTAGAGGGCTATAGGGCTATAGGGACGTTGCGCGTTCGTTGATCGAACGGGATCGATAGCGCGCCTCCCGCTGCTCCGTCATGCCAGGGCTTGGCCCAAGCATCCAGGCGCAGACGCTTCTATGTCTGCGATAAACAGCACACGGCATCCTTCCGCGCGACGAAGCAGACATCTCTTCAGGGCTCTGTTCTGGTGTGACCCGCGCTTTTGCGGGATCCCGCATCGCTCTTCTGCCGGGTGGAAGACTCTGGCCCGCTCCCCTCGGGAGGCTCTTCCGGTGTCCGGCGAAAAAGATTGAGGAAACTGCTGCCGCCGTGCCATACGCTGCCGGTTGGTCCGTAATCCCGCCCGTCGCGCGAAGAGGATGAGTGGCGCTCGCTGTCTCCGCCGCTCAGGCCGCTTCCGTCGATGACGCCGCCTCCACCGCCAGCCCCGGTCCCGCCGGGCTCGCCGCCCACGCCGCTACCATCGCCGGAGCCCCAATCGCCGCCACCCTCTGTGCCGTTGCTTCCGCCGCTCCCGACGTTTTCGCTACCTTGGTCGCTGCCGCCCGCGGCACCTTCACCATTCGTGCCGCCGGCATCGGCGTCGTCCGCATGGGCAGCGGAAATCCAGGAAAGGCCCCCGGCAAAGCCCCGGTCACCGTTGAGGCGCGGCAGATCTCCGCCGAATGCTGCAAGGGCTCCTATGGACAAGGCCGTCAGTCTCAACAGGCATGTCCTCAAGTCATTCTCCTTGTGCAAACGGCGTTCTTGCGTGCGCGGGTACAGTTCGGCTGCCCGCCGCGAATGAATTTCGCCGACAGCGACTTTTGCGTGCGCCTTGCATATCGTTCAATCGATGTGGGGACAAGCTATTGGGGGGACGGGCGACACGGAGCGCAAGGTGCGGGCCTCTGGCGGCGGCCACGACATACAGATGATCGCCCTCATCGCTGAGGCGTCGCGAGAGGGACAGAGGACGTTGCATGTTTGTTGATTGAACGGGGTCGTTGGCGCGCCTCCCACCCTCCGTCATGCTCGGCTCAAGCCCAAGCATGACGGAGGAGGAGAGCCTTGGCGATCGCCGCTTCCGCTTCCGAGGCGGGAGGCGCAGCCCTGAGTGAACTGAAGGGGCCGTGACTGGCCCCTTCAACGAGTCTCTGTCGTCTACTCGGCCGCGCCAGCCGCCCCTTCCACCGGCATATAGAGGTCGCCGCCCTCGCGGTATTTCGCGGCCATTGCCTCCAGGCCTTCCTTCTGCGCTTCTGCGCGGATGTCGTGCGAGATCCGCATCGAGCAGAATTTCGGGCCGCACATGGAGCAGAAATGCGCGACCTTGTGCGCTTCCTTCGGCAGTGTCTCGTCGTGGAAGTTACGGGCCGTCTCCGGGTCGAGCGAGAGGTTGAACTGGTCCTCCCAGCGGAATTCGAAGCGCGCGCGCGATAGCGCGTCGTCGCGCACCTGGGCGGCCGGATGGCCCTTGGCGAGATCGGCGGCATGGGCGGCGATCTTGTAGGTGATGACGCCGACCTTGACGTCGTTGCGATCGGGAAGACCGAGATGCTCCTTCGGCGTGACGTAGCAGAGCATGGCGGTGCCGAACCAGCCGATCATCGCCGCGCCGATGCCCGACGTGATGTGGTCGTAGCCGGGCGCAATGTCCGTCGTCAGCGGTCCGAGTGTGTAGAACGGCGCCTCGCCGCAGACGGCGAGTTGCTTGTCCATGTTCTCCTTGATCTTGTGCATCGGCACGTGGCCGGGGCCTTCGATCATCACCTGACAATCCTTGGCCCAGGCGATCTTGGTGAGCTCGCCGAGCGTTTCGAGTTCGGCGAATTGTGCCGCGTCGTTGGCATCGGCGATCGAGCCGGGGCGCAGGCCGTCGCCGAGCGAGAAGGAGACGTCATAGGCGCGGCAGATGTCGCAGATTTCCTCGAAATGCTCGTAAAGGAAGCTCTCGCGATGGTGATGCAGACACCACTTGGCCATGATCGAGCCGCCGCGCGAAACGATGCCGGTGACGCGATCGACGGTGAGCGGGATGTAGTGCAGCCGGACGCCGGCATGGATGGTGAAATAGTCGACGCCCTGTTCAGCCTGCTCGATCAGCGTGTCGCGATAGACTTCCCAGGTGAGGTCCTCGGCAATGCCGTTGACCTTTTCCAGCGCCTGGTAAAGCGGCACGGTGCCGATCGGAACCGGTGAGTTGCGGATGATCCATTCGCGGATGTTGTGGATGTTGCGGCCGGTCGAAAGGTCCATGACGGTGTCGGCGCCCCAGCGCGTCGCCCAGACCATCTTTTCGACCTCTTCCGCCATCGACGAGGTGACGGCGGAGTTGCCGATATTGGCATTGATCTTCACCAGAAAATTACGGCCGATGATCATCGGCTCGGATTCCGGATGGTTGATGTTGGCAGGCAGGATCGCGCGGCCGCTGGCAATTTCCTGGCGCACGAATTCGGGTGTCACGTGATCGGGGATGTGGGCGCCGAAGCTCTCGCCGTCGCGGACTTTCGCACGCGCCGCGTCGCGGCCGAGATTTTCGCGGATCGCCACGAACTCCATTTCCGGCGTGATGATGCCGGCGCGGGCATAGGCAAGCTGGGTCACTGGGCGGCCGCCCGTGGCCTTCAGCGGCGCATGCTGGAACGGGAAGGTCGGTGTCAGCCTGTCGCCGCTCACAAAGCCGTTGTCCTCGGGGCGGACCACGCGTCCCTCATAGGTTTCCACATCGCCGCGGTCGACGATCCAGTTGCGGCGCAGCCGCGGCAGGCCGTCCTCGATGCGGATCTCGGCGTCGTCGGCGGTGTAGGCGCCGGAGGAATCATAGA
This sequence comes from Ensifer sp. Root423, assembly GCF_001426275.1. Classification (NCBI taxonomy): domain Bacteria; kingdom Pseudomonadati; phylum Pseudomonadota; class Alphaproteobacteria; order Hyphomicrobiales; family Rhizobiaceae; genus Ensifer; species Ensifer sp. Root423. Next base: position 203,121 of record NZ_LMEG01000043.1, read on the forward strand.
CCGTAACCGGTTGCTCGCCCGACGTCGGGTGGAGCGCAATCTCGCGCATCGGCACGCGGATATCCGGATGAAGCACGCCCGGCTTGTGGATCTTGCGGGAGGCGGGAAGCGGTCCTTGCGTGACGGTGAGGGCTGCGGGTTTGGTGGCAATATTCATGACGAGGCTCCAAGTTTGCAATTGGAGACCCAGTTCTGATGCCGGAAAGATGAAAGACGCTCCGCCAGATGCTGGACGCACGGAATCCTGGCTTCGATATCTGCACCGTCCCTACGCCAGTATGAACTGGATCAGGTTCAACGGGTCACTGCGCCACAGCCGGCAAGCCGGCCATCCAGCAGAATCTCAGCCCCTTGCGGGACCCCCCTGGTGAATGCCTAGATCATAGCCATCGATCGGCCCGGGTCGTCAAGCGTGAATTCGCCTGCCGACAAAGATGCACCTATTGCGTGTGGTGACGGATTCGGGTTTGACGCTAGCGGCCGGCCTTTTCCGGTGCGGCCCGCTCGGCGTAATCGGCACGGTTGATGCCGTGGCGCTGGAGCTTGTCGTAGAATGTCTTGCGCGGAATGCCGAGCGCCTCGATCGTCGCCTTGACGTCGCCGCGCTGAGCCCGCAACACCTCTTTCAGGATCTCCGCCTCGTAGCGTTCGAGCCGTTCCGGGAGTGCAAATCCAGGCTGTTCGGTGGGCGCAATCGGCTGTCCCAGCGGACCTTCGACACCAAGCGCCACGCGTTCTGCAAAGTGCGAGAGCTCGCGCACATTGCCCGGCCAGGCATGCGTCATCAGATGTCTCTGCACGGCCGATGTGACCACAGGCGCGTCGCGCTTGAAGCGCTCGGCCGCCCGGGTCAGGAAGTGCGAGAAGAGCAGCGGGATATCGTCTCGACGTTCGCGCAGCGGTGGGATCGACAGCGTTACGACATTCAATCTAAAGTAGAGGTCTTCCCGGAAATCGCCGCGCTGCGCCGGGTCGCCAAGATCGATTTTGGCAGCCGCGATGACGCGGATATCGACCGGACGAACCTGGTTGGTGCCAAGCGGCGTGATTTCGCGCGCTTCCAGAACGCGCAGCATCTTCACCTGAGTCGCCGGTGGCATCGCCTCGATCTCGTCGAGGAACAGCGTGCCGCCGCTCGCATGCTCGATCCGGCCGATGCGCTTCTTCAAGGCGCCGGTGAAGGCGCCCTGTTCGTGGCCGAAGAGTTCGCTTTCGATCACCGTTTCGGGCAGCGCCCCGCAATTCAGCGCCACGAAGTTGCCGTTGCGGCGTCGGCTCCAATTGTGGAGCAGCGTCGCCACCACCTCCTTGCCGCTGCCCGTCTCGCCGGCGACGAGCACGTCGACATCGGTATCGGCAATGTGCCGGATCGTCTGGCGCAAACGTTCCATGACCGGCGTCTGGCCGATCAGCGGCAGGTTGTCGCCGGCCGTCTCGGCGGCCCGTTTCAGCGCGCGGTTTTCCATCACGAGCCGGCGTTTTTCCAGCGCGCGATGCACGCTCTGCACCAGCCGGTCGGCGGCAAAGGGTTTGGGGATGAAGTCGTAGACGCCATCCTGCAGCGCCTGCACTGCCATCGGGATATCGCCATGGCCGGTCACCAGGATCACCGGCAGATCCGCGTCGAAAGCTTCGATGCGGCGGAAGAAGGCGAGGCCGTCGATGCCCGGCATGCGGATATCGCTGACGACGACGCCGTCGAAATTCGCATCCAGCGTCTTCAACGCTTCGGCAGCGCTGGCAAAAGGGGTAACGGCGAGGCCGGCGAGTTCCAGCGTCTGCGTCATCGCCTTGCGCAGATGGTTGTCGTCGTCGACGAGATAGACGGTCGGCTGCATCGCTCAGGCCCTCTTCAGGCGAACCGTGAAGACGGTGCCCCTGTCGCTGGTTTCGACGGTGATATCGCCGCCATAGTCGGCGACGATCTCCTTGGAGATGGCAAGGCCGAGGCCGAGCCCTTCATCCTTCGAGGTGTTGAACGGCGTGAACAGATCCTCGTGGATGTGCAGGGGAATGCCTGGGCCGTTATCGGCAACGACGAGCAAAACCGTCCCGGAGGGACCGTCCTCGCAGCGCACGCGGATCTCGGCGCCGCTGCGCGTGCCGAGCGCTTCCAGGGCATTTTGCAAAAGGTTGATCAGCACCTGCTCGAGCCGGATGCGGCTGCCGAGGACGCTGAGGCCATTTTCCGGCAGGTCGATGACGATCGCATCCATGCGGCCGGCAAAGCGGCTGCGCAGCAACATCATCGCCCCCTCGATCACGTCGCGCATGGGCGTCGGCTCGGCGACGAAGCGGCCCTTGCGAGCGAAGCTTCTGAGTTCGTCGGTGATGGTGCCGACCCGATCGGTCAGTTCGGCGATGCTGACAAGGTTCTCGACCGCGGTCTGCTGCTGGCCGCGTTCGAGGAAGGTGCGGGCGTTGTCGGCATAGGCGCGGATGGTCGCGACCGGCTGGTTGATCTCGTGGGCGACGCCGGCCGCCACCTGGCCAAGGATCGCCAGCCGGTTCGCCTGAACCAGTTCCTGCTGCACCGCCTGCAGCTTCTCGCCAGTACGCCGGTGGTCGGCGATCTCCGTTTCGAGATGATCGCGGGCAAGGCTGAGGTCATGTGTGCGCTCCGCCACGCGGGTCTCCAGCTCGTCGCGCGCGGCGCGATCGCGCGCAGACACCAGTGCCAGCGTCTGGCGGCGGCGCAGGAGGACCGCGGTAAAAGCGAGCAGCGGTGCGAGGAGGGCCAGGGCAATCAGCCGGGCCTCGCGGGTTGCCGCCGAGATCGCGCCATCGAGCGGTGCTAGCTGCTCCAGCCGCCAGCTGGTGGTCGGAACCATGGTTTCGACCCGGAGGAACCGACGTTCGCTTTCGCCCGGCAACAGTGCGCGCAACTCGCTGGAGCCATCGCTGGTCGGCTCGATGTCGCGGAAGGGCAGCGGCAGCAGCGAGGCATCGCCAAATTGCAGGCTGTCGCGGATGGCGGCGACGCGGTCGCGTGGAATTGTTCTGGTCGTCATGAAGCGCCAGGAGGGGAAGCTGGTGATCAGCACGATGCCGCGCCGGTCGGTGACGTAGACCGGCTTGCCGGAGGCGAGCCATTCGGCTTCCACATCGTCGAATTCGAGCTTGGCGACGACGACGCCGATCGGGCCGTCAGGACCCTGGACCCGACGCGAAATGTAGAGGCCCGGCCGCTTGCTGACGTTGCCCATGGCGAAATGCTCGGCCTTGCCGTCGCGCATCGCCATGCGGAAATATTCGCGGAAGGCATAGTCGTTGCCAACGAAACTCGTCGGCTCGCGCCAGTTGCTGGCAGCGACGGCGACGCCATCGGGGCCGATCACGTAGATGACAGCGGCGTCCGTGTTGGTCGCCAGCGCCTGCAGCTTCTCGTTCAGCCGTTGCAGCGCCTCTGTGCCGCGGGTCGAAAGGGCTGCCATCACCTCGACATCGTCGGCCAGCACCAGCGGCGTCGAGCGTTGGCGTTCGAGTACGGCGCGCAGCAGCGAGGCCTTCAGATTGGCATCGATCCGGCTTTGGGCATCGACAGTTTCGAGCGCCTGGCTTCGGCCGTACTCGCCGGCAAGCAGGAGCGCGGCGACAAGCAGCGCGACGGCAAGGCCGGCAAAGACCAGCCAGGTGCGGCGCATCGACTGGTCGAGATCTGCCAGATTGAGGGGGGCGGACAGGGCGTTGAACATGGCCCAATTGTGCATTTTTTCGCTCAGTCTTCCAGATGGCTTGTGCGGAAATCCGCTCAACTCTTTGTGCGCACCGAGCCGCCTGCACAAAACATCCTCATCAATTCAAAGGCTTGGTTCCTGCCGCGGCCAACTGGCACGACCGTTGCAAATGACATCCTCATGACAGCCCGCGCTGTCGCGCATCGGAAATTGACCCGGGAGGCCCGGCATGACGCCGGACTGGGTCCAGTGGAGGATCTCATGATTATCGAACAATCCGCGGAACCGCGCGGCAAGACACCTTTCTATCGCCATCTCTATGTCCAGGTTCTGGTGGCGATCGCCGCAGGCATCCTGCTCGGCCATTTCTATCCGTCGCTCGGCACCGAGCTGAAGCCGCTCGGCGACGCCTTCATCCGTCTCGTCAAGATGATCATCGCGCCGGTCATCTTCCTGACAGTCGCGACCGGCATCGCCGGCATGACCGATCTTGCCAAGGTCGGCCGCGTCGCCGGCAAGGCGATGATCTATTTCCTGACCTTCTCGACGCTCGCGCTGATCATCGGCCTGATCGTCGCCAATGTCGTCCAGCCGGGCGCCGGCATGCACATCGATCCGGCCTCGCTCGACGTCAAGGCGGTGACCACCTATGCCGAAAAGGCGCATGAGCAGACGATCACCGGCTTCCTGATGGGCATCATCCCGACGACGCTCGTCGGCGCCTTTGCCGATGGCGACATCCTGCAGGTGTTGTTCATCTCCGTGCTCTTCGGTCTGTCGCTTGCCATGGTCGGCAAGAAGGCAGAGCCCGTCGTCGACTTCCTGCACGCGCTGACGCTGCCGGTCTTCAAGCTCGTCGGCATCCTGATGAAGGCCGCCCCGATCGGCGCCTTTGGCGCGATGGCGTTTACCATCGGCAAATACGGCGTCGGCTCGATCGCCAACCTGGCGATGCTGATCGGCACCTTCTACATCACGTCCTTCCTCTTCGTGTTCGTCGTTCTTGGCGCGGTCGCCCGCTACAATGGCTTCTCGATCGTTGCGCTGATCCGTTACATCAAGGAAGAACTGCTCCTGGTGCTCGGCACGTCCTCGTCGGAAGCCGCTCTTCCGGGTCTGATGAGCAAGATGGAAAAGGCCGGCTGCAAGCGCTCGGTCGTTGGTCTGGTCATCCCGACCGGCTATTCCTTCAACCTCGACGGCACCAACATCTACATGACGCTGGCCGCGCTCTTCATCGCCCAGGCGATGGATATCCCGCTGTCGCTCGGCGATCAGGTGCTGCTGCTTCTCGTCGCGATGTTGAGCTCCAAGGGTGCTGCCGGCATCACCGGCGCCGGTTTCATCACGCTGGCTGCGACGCTTTCGGTCGTCCCGGCGGTGCCGGTCGCCGGCATGGCGCTGATCCTCGGCATCGACCGCTTCATGTCGGAATGCCGCGCGCTCACCAACTTCGTCGGCAATGCGGTCGCCACGATCGTCGTTGCGAAGTGGGAAGGCGAACTGGATGAAGCGCAGATGGCCGCGGTCCTTGGCGGCCGTGCGCCGGAGGCGCTGCCGCAGCCGGCCTTGCAGCCGGCGGAATGAGTTTGCCTCCCAAGGCATGACTGCAAAAAAGCAGTCCGAACGCGGTCCGTGGCAACACGGGCCGCGTCGTCGTTTGCGGCTATTGGCCGCTCAGCGTCATCTTCGATGTGTCCGGCGCGCCAGCGTTCAAGAAGCCGATGAACTCCCGGAGCATCGGCACCCGACGCGGACGGAAGCTCTCCTCCGTCGTGCTGATATCGACGATGCGGTCGACGCGGAACTTGCGGTAACCTTCTCGAAGGCAGCACCAGGCGAGAAGCACCAGAACCCGTTCCAGATAGACGATGGCAAGCGGCAAAACCTGCCGGTCGGTCCGCTGCCCCAAGGCATCCACATAGCCGATGATGACGGCGCGTTCCTGCCAGGAGGCTTCGCGCAGCAGGGAGACATCGACGGTTGGCGGCCCTCTCCTGTCGAAGCGATAGACCTGCGAGACTGCATGAAGCGCCTGGCGTTGCAACCGATCGGGCAGTGTCGCCGTTATCTTGGAAAGGACGGCGCGTGCCGCCGCGGCAAGATCCGGCTCGCCCATGTGCTGCACCTCGGCAAGGCCGAGCACCAGCGCCTCGATCTCCAGGCGGGTAAAGGTTTGCGGCGGCAAGGCGATATCCTCCGTCAGCCGGTAGCCGAAGCCGCGCTCGCCATCGATGACGGCGCCGGCGGCGCGCAGGCTGTCGATGTCCCGATAGAGCGAGCGCAACGACACGCCGGTTTCCTCGGCAAGGCGGGCCGCCGTTACCGGGGAGGGGAGTGTGCGCAGCGCCTGGAGCAGGCGGAACAGACGATCACTACGGGCCATGGCTGAAAGATAGACGAACCCTACTGACGAAAACTGGCAGTTGGCCGACTGTATAAGATCCGCATCGCCAAACGCAACCGAGGATCCAGACTATGCTGACACTCTTTCACGCCCCGCGCTCGCGCTCGTCGCGCATCATCACCCTGCTTCGCGAACTCGATGCTCTCGACAAGGTGGAAGTCGAGATCGTCGACATCACTCGCGGTGACGGCAGCGGTCGAAAGGATCCGGCGAACCCGCACCCGGAGGGTAAGGTGCCGCTGCTCGTTCATGACGGTGTGGTGCTCTGGGAAACCATTGCGATCATCCAATACCTGACCGACCTCTTCCCGGAAAAGGGGATGGCGCCGCATGCTGGCGATCCGCAGCGTGGCCGTTATCTCAGCTGGCTTGCCTGGTATGCCGGTGTGGTCGAGCCGGTGCTGATCGCGCAAGCCGCGGGGGTTTCGCATCCCTATTTCGACGCCACCTTCCGCGGCCCGACAGAGATGGCGGCACGCCTGGAAGACGCGTTGAAGGACAGTCCGTATCTGATGGGCGAGCACTACTCGGCGGCCGACCTGCTCTTGCATTCGCCCTTCGCCTGGTATCCCGCGGCAACGCCGGATAGCGCCGTCATCAAGGACTGGGTCGAGCGCTGTGGCGCGCGGCCGTCGCTACAATGGACCGCGGATTTCGATGCCCGGGTGGCAGCGGTAGCCTGACGGCGCCGGCAACGCGCCAACTCCGCCCCGGTTCCGGTCCGAAGGGGGCATGGTGGCCCAAGGCTATTTTCGCTTGAGATTGATCTCGCTCGTGACGATCCGCTTGCCGGAAGCGGGATCGACGTCGATCGTCTTCAACTGCATCCCGTTGGTGCCGACCTTGCGTAAGGTCAGGTCGGCACTGCGGTCGCCATTGACTTCCTTCGCCCATCGAATGGTGAGGTTGATCGCATCGCCGCGTCGTGTGCCGTTGAGCCCGGCGCGGCCGCCGCGGGGGCCGAGATAGGAGCCGCTATAGGTGGACCCGGTAAAGCGCAGCTTCGCGTCGATGGATCGCGAGATCAGCAGCATGCCGCGGCAGACGCCCTCCATCGATAGAGCGGCGTCGCTCGCCTTGGAACTGAAGTTGCAGGAAATGTTCATCGGAGACATGTGGGCACGGATGCGCACCGTTCCGGTGCCTGCCCAGTTGCCGCCGAGGGTCTTCAAGAACGCGCCCTCGTCTGCCCGTGAGGCACTCGTGGACGGCAAGATGAGTGCGGCCATCAGGAGCCATCGCCACATGCCTTGCACCTCCCATTTGCGTGGATGCTGCAACACCCCGTTGCCGCACATGAGCGTCAACGCAACATGTGGCGGCGAAGTTCCTCATTGGCTTCATTATCTGGCCGGATCTTACGATCGATCAACAATCGGGCACGCATCCGGGTAGCCATCAAAATGTGATCGCTGGCGCTGTTTTATCAGATTTGCCTGCACGTGCGCTGCTGTTTTCAATTTCCCGTATTAACGTTGATCTCTGAAACAGCGTCTCGTCGTCCCCATCCGTAAAAACGGGTAAAGACTTCGTTACCTTGTAAGTATAGACCTCGATCTGCGCTGTCTGTCCGATTTAGTTATTGGCCACCGGGGCGGGAGGGGGACTGGTTTATGTTCGGTGCTACGCGCTTTTTGCCTTTTTCAACCGATCCGGGTGCCCGGGTCCGCCTAAAGGCACCCGCCAGCCACCGGTTCATTTCACGCGGTCGCAAGCAACGAACAGCGGTTACGCTGTCTGGAGACTGCCCGTGACGGCGCGATCCGAATGTGTCCGATCCCCGGACGGCGAAATGCCGTTCACGCCTGCGCGGCTCGTCGGCGATCCGCTCTTTGGGGAGGCGTTGCGTCAGGCGGCCCTTCATATGGTTGCGATCCATGACGCCGCTCCGCGCATCGTGCGCTACACCGCCAGCCTGAGAAAATGGCTGCTCACCCAGGCCATCCTGACGCTGCATTTCGAGCGTCTGACCGACCCATCCCGCCCCGAACTGACGGCGGCAAGGCTGATCGACTTTATCGCCGGCAACAACGTAGCCAGCAAGAACACGGCAGCGGCGCACCTGGCCGAGATGCGCAACTATCGACTGCTTCTCGATGCGGAACAGGGCGGTGACAAGCGGATCAGGCCCCTGATCCTTTCCGATGTCGCCGAGGGCCTGATCCGGCAGTGGTTCGAGGGGCACCTTTCGTCGCTCGACAGGCTCGACGAGGGGACAAGGCTGGCGCAGTCGCAAACCGAGCCGACCTTGATGCATCATGCGCTCCCGCGTGCGATGCGGCGGCTCATCGCGGATCGCGCCTGGTGCGAGCCACCCGAAAGCATCGCCGCTTTCGTCTCGACGGAGTCAGGCAGCAACATCCTGCACGACCTGGTGGCGCGGCTGCCGACGGGCGTCCTGCCCGATCAGCGGATTTGGATCGGGCCCCTGAAGCCAGGTGAGATCTCCAGCCGCTACATCATCTCGCGCACCCATGCGCAGAGGGTTTTCGCGCGTGCCAGTGATCTCGGCGTTCTCGGCTGGGAGAGTTCCGGCAGCCGCGGTCCGCTCTGGATTTCGCGTGACCTGGTCGACGATTACCGCCATTGGCAAGCGGTCAAGTTTGCCGCACTCGATGAAGCCTTCGCCTGGGCAGCGTTGCAGGCAAGGTGAACGGCGGGCGCGGCCTGAGCGCGTGCAGATTGCTGCTTGCGATGCGTGCCGGTCGGCTGTCGCTTTCAGCAGGTGCTGACCCGCCCATGACGCTGGACGTGCGGCAGCAAGAAGCGGGACGGAAATCGGACCGCAGCCTGCCTACAGACTGTGCAGAACCTGCGTCGCCTTCACCGCGGCAGACGCCCGGTTCTCGACGCCGAGCTTCACATAGATCTGCTCCAGATGCTTGGTGACCGTGCGCGCGCTCAAGCCGAGGATCTCGCCGATGTCGCGGTTCGCCTTGCCCTTGGCGATCCACAGCAGCACCTCCGATTCCCTTGGGGTCAATGCGAAGTGCTGGCGCAACACCGCATCGTCGGAGCGGCGGTTTTCGGCTGTGAGGCGGAAGAGATGTTCATTCGGGCCGATCGAGCCGAGGAAGGATATCTGCAGGGACGACTGCTCGGGCTGGTCGAGCGTGAAGGTGCCGTCGTCGGGCGCTCCGGTGCGCAGGCGGTTTGCCATCCAGCCCGCGATGCGCCGGGTGACGATCGCCATGCCATCGTCGCGGCCGGTTGCGGCGTTGACGAGACGCGTCGCCTGCGGCGTCGACCAGCAGACGCTTCCGTCGCTGCGCACCGCGAGCAGATGGCGGCCGGCCGCGTCAAGTGCGACCCGTGCGCTCTGGGCCGAACGCGCGTTCGAGAGATGGACGCGAATGCGCGCCCTCAGCTCATCGATGTTGATCGGCTTGGTCAGATAGTCGACGCCGCCGGCCTCGAGCGCACGCACCACATGTTCGGTCTCGGTCAGCCCGGTCATGAACAGCACCGGCGTCTGGCCGACGGCGGCGTTGCCCTTGAGGCGTCGGCAGGTCTCGAAGCCATCGATCCCGGGCATGACGGCATCGAGCAGAATGACGTCGGGCGTGATGCGCTCGGCGATCGAAAGGGCGGCGCTGCCGGAGGTCGCGATCAGCACGGAAAAGCCGGATTGCTCCAGCGCTTCCGTCAAGAAACCAAGCGCCTCCGGGGAATCGTCGACGAGAAGCACGATGTCGCGGCGGTCGTTGGCCTCAGCCATGGGCGTCGTCTCCGTTGGCTGCGTTGTTCTTGAGGAAAGCGTCGTAGCCCGAGAGGTCGAAGGCCTGCACATAGGCGCGGGCGGCCTCAGCGAAGGGCTGGTGCTCGGGCTGCAGGGCAATCTCCGTCAGTTTGGCTTCGATGCCCCTGACATAGCCGATCTCTCCAAGGCGGATCAGCTCTTCCACGTGATAGGCGTCGGGGCGCGTCAACGGTTCGGCCGCCGGCGACGGGTGTGCTTGCTTCTCCTCTCCCTCGTGAACCCAAGTGAGGCCAAGGTGTACGGCGAGCTTGTCGGCGAGTTGCCCGACGGGGAAGGGCTTGGCGAGCGTGTCGTTGTGGCCGCGGAATGCTCCGGTCGCCGAGCCATCGCCGATATTGGCCGAAAGCATGATGATCGGCGCGATCTGCCCGCCCTGGCGCAGCCGCTCGACAAGCTCCCAGCCGCTCATGCCCGGCATCGAGATATCGATCAGGAAGAGGTCGGCGCCGAGGTCTTGAAGCAGCGCCAGACAATCGGCTCCGGACGCGGCCGTCAGCACCGTGAAGTCCATCGGCACGAGGATCTCGCGCATGAGGTCGCGATGGTCGGCATTGTCGTCGACGATGACGATGGTGCGGCGCGGGCCGAGATAGGAGGTGATACGGCGCGGGGCTGCGGGAGGTAGCGGACGATCTACCGCCGACAGCATCAGCCGGACGCGGAAGGTGGTGCCTTGCCCAGGCGTGCTGGTGACTGCGATTTCGCCGCCGAGCGTCTGCGTCAGGAGCCGCGTGATCGTCAGGCCGAGGCCGAGGCCCGGCATACTACCGAGATGCTCGGCCTCGCCGCGCTGGAACGGATCGAAGATGCGCGGCAAATCCTTGTCGGCAATGCCGCGGCCGCTGTCGGCAATCGTGAAGGTCGCCACCTGGCTGCGATAGGCGACATCCAGGCGGATGCCGCCACGCTCGGTGAACTTCAATGCGTTGGATAGGAGATTGACGAGGATCTGCCGCAGGCGCTTTTCGTCGGTCTTCACATGGCGTGGCAGGCCGCTAGCGCGCTCGTGCTCGAAGCTGATGCCCTTGGCCAATGCCTGCGGCCGAAACATTTCGACGATCTGGTCGAGGAAATCGTGAATGTTGATCTCATTGGAATAGACCTGCAGCTTGCCGGCCTCGATCTTCGAGATATCCAAGAGGCCGTCAATCAGGCCGGAAAGATGGTCGGCGCTGCGCTTGATCACCTTGATCGCGCCCTGACGCGCCGGGGGGATCGTCTCGTCGCGCTCCAGAACCTGGGCGTAGCCGAGCACGGCGTTGAGAGGCGTGCGAAGCTCATGGCTGAGGCCGACGACATAGCGGCTCTTGGCGCGGTTGGCTGCTTCCGCTGTTTCCTTTGCCTGCTGGAGTGCGGCGTCGGTCTTCTTGTGGGCGGCGATTTCCTTCAGAAGCAGGGTGTTCTGGCGCGAGGATTCTTCTTCGGCGACGACGCGGCTGTCATGGGCGAGCACGTAGAACCAGGAGACGATACCAGCGAGCACGGCAAAGACGAAGAAGACGACGGCGACCGTGCGCTCGACGACCGCAGCGATCTCGGGAGATGTGCCGGCGGTCTGGTGGGCGATCATCGCGAGGATGAGGCCGATGCCGGCGATCGACAGCACCGCAGAGATCGCGTAGCGGCCGAGCCGCGTCGCGAGCTTTTCCGTGACGGTGCGTGGAAGCAACGTGGTCGCGACGGTCGCGACCTGGGCGTTGAAGCGGGCCTTCGGCTTGCACATGTCGTGGCAGCGGCTGTCGAGCGAGCAGCAGAGCGAGCAGATCGGCGCTGCATAGGCGGGGCACCAGGCCATGTCCTCCGGCTCGAACGGATGCTCGCAGATCGAGCAGGTGATGTCCATCCGGTTGGCCCAGCTCCTGCGCGGCTTGCGCGCGAGATAGAACTTGCCGTCGGTGCCCCAGGCAATCAGCGGCGAGGCGATGAAGGCGACGACCAGCGCGATGTATGGCGCGAGCGAGGCGGCAATCTCGCCGAAGGCACCGAAATGCGCTGTCAGCGCCACGGTCGCCGAGATCGCCATCGCGCCGAGACCCACAGGGTTGATGTCGTAGAGATGGGCGCGCTTGAACTCGATGCCGGGAGGCGACAGGCCGAGCGGCTTATTGATGAAAAGATCGGCCGAAATCGTGCAAAGCCAGGCCATGGCGATAATGGAGAAGACGCCAAGCGTTTCTTCAAGCAGCCGATAGATGCCGAGCTCCATCAAAAGGAGCGCGATCGCGACGTTGAAGACCAGCCAGACGACCCGGCCCGGATGGCTGTGGGTGAGCCGCGAGAAGAAGTTCGACCAGGCGAGCGACCCGGCATAGGCGTTCATGACGTTGATCTTCAACTGCGACACGACGACGAAGGCGACCATCAGGAGAAGTGCTGCCGTATCGGAGGGGATCATGTAGCCGAAGGCGGTGTAGTACATCTGCGCCGGATCGGCGGCTTTGGTCGAAGGCACACCGGCAGAAAGCGCCAGCACCACCAGGAACGAGCCGGCGAGCAGTTTGGGCGCGCCGACGATCACCCAGCCGGAACCGGCGAGAAAGACGGCGATGCGGTGGTGCAGCTTGCGCTGTCCGTCCGGCGGCAGGAAGCGCAGGAAGTCGACCTGTTCGCCGATCTGCGCCATCAGCGCGAAGATGACGGCAGAGGCCGCACCGAATTCGACGAGGTCAAAAGGCGCGAAGGTACCCGGAGGACCCGAGGCGTGATGCATGCCCGCATAGGCGAGCCAGGCGCCGACCTTCTCCCAATCGGCAAAGGCGATGAAGACGAAGGGCAGGACGTTGAGCACGATCCAGAACGGCTGCGTGATCAACTGGAACTTGCTGATCAGCCGCACGCCATGGGTGACGAGCGGGATCACGACGACGGCGCTCAGGATGTAGCCGATCCAGAGCGGTATGCCGAGCGCCAGTTCGAGTGCGCCCGACATGATCGAGGCCTCGATCGCAAAGAGGATGAAGGTGAAGCTGGCATAAATCAGCGAGGTCACCGTCGAGCCGATATAGCCGAAGCTGGCGCCGCGGGTGAGCAGATCGATGTCGACACCGTGGCGGATCGCATAGCGGCTGATCGGCAGGCCCACGGTCAGGATCATCAGGCTGGCGACGACGATCGCAACGATCGCATTGGTGGTGCCATAGGACATGGTGATGGCGCCACCGATCGCTTCCAGCGCCAGAAAGGAGATCGCGCCGATGGCGGTCTGGGAAATGCGTTCGGAAGAGAAGCGCCGGGCGCTCTTGGCGGTGAAGCGCAGCGCATAGTCTTCAAGCGTCTGGTTGGCGACCCAACGATTGTATTCCCGCCGGACGGGAATGATGCGCTGGCGTGCCGCCATGGGGGTCCTAACGTGCTATCGCGGTAGTCTCTGCCTTTTTTCTTAGCACGGAAATTTTCTGCTTAAAATTGCTGCAATCGTAAAATGTGTCGGTAAAGCGGAAAATATGAGCGTGCCGAAATCGGATGCCCCATACTTTGAGAATGAGATCAGTTGCGGAGTGCAGCGGCCGTCAGTTGGGCCGGCAATAGATCGGATTGCTGATGGCCCGGCGGATCGTCTGTTTCGAGAGATCGTCCTCCGAGAGCGCCCAGGGCAAATTTTTGCCGTAGACGGCCTCCCGGAATGTCTCGACGATCGCGCTCCGGTTGGCGGCCGCGGCGATTTCGGTCCGCAGGAACCGATCGGGCGAACCGGCATAGTGGGCGGTCCAGTCGTCAGCTTCGATGGTCTCTTCACCGACGATGCCGGAAGCGTCTAGCCACAGCAGCCGGTCGCCCTTGGCGCCGCGAGCCAAGGCCTCTGCGGTCACAGGGCCAACCACGGTCGATCCCATCGGTTGGCCGTTGGCGATCAGTTCGAGATGCGGGCCGGTGGGGCTTTCCGTCACGTAGCCGTGGCCCGATCTCATCGTGGCGAGCACGGCGTCTTCGGAGAGTTCATTGAGCCAGAGCACCGTCGTCGGGCGGGCGAGCACCAGCGGTGCCTCCGGCATTAGCCGCGCGGGCTGGTGGAAATCGCTGCCGCCGATGGCGGAGATCTTCAGGCCCGAGGCGAGGCGCTGCTGGTAGCGCTCGAGCGACACCCAGTTCCAGGCGAGCCAATGGGATTGCCAGACCTCCATGCAGTCGATCTCAGGCAGTTCGTAGTCCCAGGGGATGGTCGGCTTGTCGTGGTTGACCGAGAGCAGGCCGCCGCGCTCATGCACCATGCTCGCGAGCGTGCGAGCATGCTCCGGCTTCGTCATGCGAAAATCGACCCAATCGTCGACGCCGAAGACATTGGCGTGGCCGACGGCGGTGGTGATTTCCATGGCGCGGATGAAGATGAGGTCGGCGGAGGAATGCGGATGGAAGTAGCGCCGCTGGGTGATGGTGTTGTGGTCGGCGACCGCAAGAAAATCGAGACCCGCCTGTTTGGCGGCGGCGTGCAGCAGTTCGGGCGAGCCAGCCGCATCCGAGTGGAAGGTGTGGCAGTGCAGATCGCCGCGATACCATCCGGACTGTTTGCGCACGGGGAACGTTCTTTCCGGCTGCGGCACGATGGAGCGCGGGCTTCTGTCGAAATCGACCGTCACGCGAATCTCGGCGCCTTCTTCGGGGATCTTGTAGAGGCCGAGCATCACCTTCCACTGGCCGGGCGGCATCTCGCCGTGAATGTAGCCGGGCGTGGCGTCGTCGGTAGCGATGAAGAAACGGTCACGCGCGCCACCGCTCCAGCCGCGAAAACCCTGGCCGGTCGGATACTCGGTCGCCCGCGGATCAAGCGCGCCGAGATCGATGATGCATGCCTCTGACTTCGGATAGCTGAGCGTCGCGTCGATGCGCGTTACACCTTCGGGCACCTCGAAGGGCAGATAGAAATAGGGATCGGCCGCCTGATGCTTACGGGTGATGCGCACGGCAAATTCCTGCATGGCGGCCTCAGCGTTCGTCTGCCGCGGGAATGCGGGCGCCGCTGTCGTCGAAGAGGGTGATGTGCCTGGCGTCGAAGGCGAGATGGACTGAGGTTCCGACCTTGATCTCGTCGTCGGTGAAGATGCGCGCGGTGACGCGACCGTTGTCGCCGCGCTCCAACGTGACGAGGCTCTCCGGCCCCATGTTCTCGTTGGCGAAGAGTTCGCCGGAAACCACGTTCAGGTCGCCTGCGGCCGCGATACGCAAATGTTCGGGGCGGACACCGAGTGTCATCCTGGCTGATTTCGCCGCCTTGGCGATGGCGTCGGTGAGCGCGATCGGTGCGAGCTTCAGGCCATCGGCGCGCAGGTGCAGGGCGCCATCGCCGATGGATGCTTCGACGGGGACGAGGTTCATCGGCGGATTGCCGACGAAGTTGGCGACGAAGGTCGTTGCGGGCCGGCGGTAAATCTCGATCGGCGGCGCGAACTGCACGATCCGGCCCTTGTCCATGACGGCGATGCGGGTTGCGAGCGCCATGGCTTCGGCCTGGTCGTGCGTGACATAGACGGCGGTCATGCCCATGTCGCGCTGCAGGTGGTTGAGGAAGCCGCGCGCTTCGAGCCGCAGCTTGGCATCGAGGTTCGAAAGCGGTTCGTCGAAAAGATAGACCTCGCTCGGATAGACGAGCGCACGTGCCAGCGACGTGCGCTGCTGCTGGCCGCCGGAGATCTGGCTCGGAAGCCGCTTCATCAGGTCGCCGATCTTGAGGATGTCGGCCACTTCCTTGGCGCGGGCGTGGCGCTTGGTCTCCTGCTCGCCGCGCACCTTCAAGGGATAGGCGATGTTGTCGGCGATGTTCATGTGCGGGTAGAGCGCATAGTCCTGAAAGACCATGGAGATGCCGCGGTCCTTCGGATGCAGGTAGGTGACGTCGCGGCCGCCGATCATCACCCGGCCAGAGGTTGGCGTTTCGAGACCTGCGATCATGCGCAGGCTCGTCGTCTTGCCGCAGCCCGACGGGCCGAGCAGGCAGATGAACTCGCCGTCGGCGATCTGGAAGCTGATGTCGGGCACGGCGACGAAGGCGCCGAAGGTCTTGGAGATGTTCTGGAATTCGACAGAGGCCATGACGGGTTTCCGATTACGACTTGATGCCACCAAAGAACCGGAAACCGAATTTCCAATTCACGAAGAGATAGAGGGCGATGACCGGCAGCGAATAGATCAGCGAATAGGCGGCCAGCAGCGTGACGATCGGCGTGCCGGCTTCCGAGTAGAAGGAGTAGATGGCGACGGATGCCGGCATCAGCTTGTCGCTGCGCAACAGGATGAAGGGGATGAGGAAGCTGCCCCAGATGTTGACGAAGGCCCAGACGACAACCACGACGATGCCCGGCCGGATGACCGGCAGCGCCACATCGAAGAACGCCTGGAGCGGAGAGGCGCCGGCGACCATCGCGCTCTCCTCATAGGAGCGCGGGATGGCGTCGATGAAATCGCGAAGAATGAACATCGCTGTCGGCAACAGCCCGCCGGCAAAGACGAGAATGACGGCAAGATGGGTGTCGATCAGGCCTGCCGCGGAGATGATGAGGAAAATCGGCACCATCGCCGCCGAGCCTGAAACGACCGACGAGAAGAGCAGCAGGATATAGGTGACGGCGCCCTTGCCCGGGATCGGTGAGCGCGAGAGGGCATAGGCCGCAAGCGTCGCCGCCGCGCCGACCAGCACCACGCCGCCCGCCGCCTGGATGAGACTGTTCAGCAGCGCCTGCATCGCGAAGGTGTTCTGGAAGACGGTGGCAAAATTCGAAAGCGTGAAGGGCGAGGGGATGGCAAGGCCGAGTTCGGCACGGGCATTGAAGGGTGCAAAGATGAACCAGACGAGCGGCAGTGCGAAGATCGTTCCGAGGAAGGTGGCGGCGGCGGCAAAGATCGCGCGCCGCACGAAGATGTTCTGAGTCTTCTGCATCATTCCGCCTCCACCGGCTTCTTGTGGGCAAGGCGAAGATAGATGAGCGCGAAGGCGAGATTGATCAGCATGATGACCACGCCGACGGCAGCGCCCTTGCCGAACTCGAAGTCCTTGAACGCGATGCGGTAGGTGTAGATCGACAGGATCTCGGTGCGATAGGACGGCCCGCCATGGGTGAGCAGGAACGGCGTGAAGACGTTGAAGGTCCACATGGTGATGAGGATCAGATCGGTGACGACATGGCCGCGGATCAGCGGCAGCGCGATGTCGCGCAGCTTCTGCCACGAGGTGGCGCCCGCGACATCGGCTGCCTGGAAATAACTCGGCGGGATCGACTGGAAGGCCGAGTTGAACAGCATCATCGAGAAGGCGGCGCCCCGCCAGGTGTTGAAGAACACGATCACCCAGAACGGTTGCTGCAGCAGCCAGTCGCCCGGCGGCAGACCGAGGCCGCGCAGGATCATGTTGAGCGTGCCGTTGTCGTAATCGAGGAACGCGAACCAGGCAAAGCCGATCACCACCTCCGGCAAGATCCAGGCGGCGATGACCGCGGTTTGCAGGAAGGATTTGAGCGTCGGCGTGACCGTCTGGCTGAGCCAGGCGAGCAGCAGCCCGAGCAACGCCTGGCCGATCAGCGCCGAGAGCAGCACGAACTGGATCGTCAGGATCAGCGAAAAGCCGAACTGGCCGCGGGTAAAGAAGGTCGCCGGATTGAAGAGCGCGAAATAGTTCTGCAGGCCGACGAAATCGGGGTCGACGGCCGTGCGGCCGAGCAGTGTGCGGTTGGTGAAGGAAACGAAAATCACCCAGAAGAAGGGAACGATGACGAAGACCCCGACGAGGGCCGTGGCCGGTGCCAGAAAAAGCGCGCCGGCGCGCGTCGAAAGCAGGGAGAATTTCTTCATGCGCGTTTCATGCCCATATCCTGGATCGGGAGCCCGGCCACGGATGGCAGCCGGGCGCTCTGTCGTTGGATCGAAGCGCGAGGGGGCCTCGTTGCGGCCGCATCCCGCATTGGCTTTAGAGCGTGCTGACGGTGTTTTCTTCACCGACGATGGCGATGACGGCCGCCTTGTACTGGGCCATCGCGTCCTCAGGCGAGAGCTCGCCGGAAACGACGCTTTCGGTCATGCGCTGGATCTCGGTCGAGACCTTGTTGTAATTGGCGTCGTTCGGACGGGCCGTGGTGATCGGCAGCAGCGTCGTTGCCGTTTCCGTCAGGAACGGCGAGTTCGGGATCGCCACGTCGTCGCGGATGCGGATGGCGGGCTGGATTTCCTGGAACGCGTCGAGCTGCTCCTTGCTGTTCATGAACGAGAGCAGCGCCCAGGATTCGGCAGGCGCGTCCGTATGCGGATTGATGACGAAGCCGGTGCCGCCGGACATCGTGACGAAATCCTGGCCGCGTAAGCCCTTTCCGGGTGCTGCGGCGGGCATCTTCTTCCAGGTCATGGTGTTGTCGCGATCGGCGACGGCGAATTCGGCGCCGGGCGCTGTGACCGAGCGATAGAACCAGTCGCCCTCGACGAGCATCGCCGTCTTGCCATCGCGGAAATTGGCGAAGGTGCGGTTGCGGCCGTCGGCAAGCAGCTGCGCGCGCTGGTCGCCGAGCTTGTCGTCGACATAGATGGTCTTGTAGAGCTTCAGCGTGTCGAGGATGCCCTGGCTCGAAACGATATATTTGCCGCTGTCGTCGGTGACCTGTTCGCCGGTGCCGAGCAGCGCCATCCAGTAGCCCTGCATCGTGGTCGCCTCGCCCATGGAGACGCCGGCGTTGAGCTGCAACGGGAAGCTGTCGGGGGCGGCCGCCTTGATCTTGCGGGCGGCGTCGAGCAACTCATCCCAGGACTTCGGCTGCCAGCTGTCGGCATCGAGCCCAGCCGATTTGAAGAGGTCCTTGCGCACGAAGATCATGCGGGCGTCGGTGCCGAGCGCGATGCCATAGGGCTTGCCCTGGTAGCTCATCAGCGCCTTGGTGCCGTCGGAGATATGCTGCCAGCCCTCCCACTTCGGAACGTCTGGGCCGGCCACTTCCTCGAGCGACTTCAGGAGATTGCCCTGGACGAAGCTCGGGATCAGGAAGCCGTCGAAGCCGGAGACATCAGGGCCGGCGCCGGTGGAGAAATCGAGCGCGAGCTGCTGCGTCAGCTGCTCGTCCTCGCCGCCGAACTGGGTGAGCTTGACGGTGACGTCCTTGCCTTCGGCCTTCATCTTCTCGGTAAAGGCCGGAATGACCTTCTTTTCGATCCACTCGGCCATGCCGCTGTTTACGCCGCCGATGATGCAGCGGCAGGTGATGTTGAGTTCGGTGGCGCTCACTGGTGCTGCAAAGGCGATGGCCGCGGCTGCGCCGAGCAATAGGGAATGAAACCTGGTACGCATGTTTTCTCCTCCCGGTCGATCCACTCAAGGACCTATGTGTCTGGCTGCGACAGTCCGTCCCTCCTCCAGGTCCGGCGTCTCGACGACGGTCAAGAATGAACACGCTTTCATCTTTGTCAACATGGATCATGTGTTCCGTTGGTAAAAATCGGCGGAATACCTATTCCGCTTGACGAAATCGTCGCGTTGCTCTCTTTTGTGAATGAACACGTTTTCATTTTGTGACGGATAGATGAACGAGCGCGCCGACAAGAAAGCTGCCCGAGCCACCGCAGACCAGGTGGCGCGCGAGGCCAATGTTTCCCGTGTGGCGGTCTCGCGGGCCTTCAATCCGAATGCGTCGCTGAAGCCGGAAAAGCGCGACCGCATCCTGCAGGTGGCGCGGGAGCTGAACTACACGCCCGACATGGCGGCACGCTCGCTGGTGACCGGTCGCTCGCATCTCGTCGGCATGATCGTGCCCGACGTCTGCAGCCCCTGGGAGAGCCAGGAGATCGACGCGTTGACGACGGCGCTGCAGGCGGAGGGCTTCGCGACGCTGCTCTTCAAGGCCAAGGCTGATTTCAGCATGGATCCGCGCCTGCTCACCTACATGCGCGGCTTCAATCCGGATTCCGTGATCGCCTTTACCGAGAACATCCTGCCCGATGTGCTCTGCGGCTTTCTCGACCGCGCGGTGCCGATCTACGTGATCTACGACGACGTGAAGCAGTTTGCAGGCGCCGCATCCGGTACGCTCTATGACCGCCTGCTCGTCCGGCAGAAAAACGGCATCGAGCAGGCGGTGGCCCTGCTTCAGGGCTATGGCGCGCGCCGCATCGCCTATCTCGGCGGCAAGGCGCAGTCGCTCGCCAATGCCGAGCGCGAGCGCACACTGAAGGAGACGCTCGCGGAGCGCGGCATGGATGCGCCGATCGTGCTTGCCGGCGATTACACCTACGACACCGCCTACCAGGCGACGCTCGATCTGTTCCGCATCGGCGAAGGTGCCGATGCGATCTTTGCGGCCAATGACGTCGGCGCCTTCGGCGCGATCGACGCGCTGCGCCACGAGCTCGGGCTTTCCGTGCCTGAGGACGTCAAGGTCGTCGGTTTCGACGACATCCCGCAGGCGCACTGGAAGAGCTACAACCTCACCACCGTGCGCATCGACCTCGAAGAGCGCGTACGTGCGCTCGTCCGCCTCATCCTGATGCGGCTTCGTGCGCCCGATGCCGAGCCGTTTACCGAGACACTCAACACCCGCCTGATCGTGCGGGGCACCGTCGGCTGAAGGTAGCGAACATGACCGAAAAACGCATCCACGTCGTCTTCAAGACCCATCTCGACATCGGCTTTACCGATCACGCCGAGAAGATCCGAAAGCAGTATCACGAGCGCTTCATCCCGCAGGCGATCGAGACCGGCGCGCACTTCTACAACGAGAACCCGCACGAGCCGCTGTTCGTCTGGACGACGGGCGCCTGGCTGATCTGGGATCACCTGAATTCTCGCTCGAAGGAAGAGGTCGCCCGCCTTGAGCAGGCGATCGAGCGCGGCCTGATCCGCTGGCACGCGCTGCCCTTCACCACCCATACGGAGCTGATGTCGCCGGATCTTTTCAAGGCGGGGCTTTCCTATGCTCAGGAGCTGGACCATCGCTTCGGTCTGAAGACGATCGCCGCCAAGATGACCGATGTGCCCGGCCATACGCTCGGCATGGTGCCGCTGCTGGCCGAAGCCGGCGTGCGCTTCCTGCATATCGGCGTGAACTCCGCTTCGCCGCCGCCGGAAATCCCGGATATTTTTCGCTGGCGAGCGGCGGGCGGCGAGGAAATCGTCGTCATGTACCAGCGCTCCTATGGCGAGACCTATTTCCCCGAGGGTCTCTCCGACGGCTTGAGCTTCGCCCATACCAGCGACAACATCGGCCCGCAGAGCGTGTCGCAGACGGCCGAAGCCTATCGCGAGATCCTGAAACACGAGCCAGGTGCCGCCGTGCGCGCGGCGACACTGGAGGACTACGGCAAGCTTATTTGGGAGGCGCGCGAGCGTTTCCCGGTGGTGGAAAAGGAACTCGGCGACAGCTGGATCCACGGCAGCGGCACCGATCCGGAAAAGATCGCCCGCTATCTGGCGCTGCAGCGGCTTTACGACCAATTTGCCGGCGAGCGGATGACCACAAGCCGCCAGGCCTTCGGCCGCAAGCTGGCGCTGGTCGCCGAACACACCTGCGGCGTCGACATCAAATCCTTCCTGCGCGACGAGAAGGCCTGGGCACGCCCCGCCTTCGAGGCGGCGCGAAAGACTGATCCTCGCTTCCACTATACCGAAGCGTCCTGGGCGGAGCAGCGGGCCTATCTCGACCAGGCGGTTGCAGAGCTGGACGGCGAGGATGCGGTCCGCGCCGAGGCGGCCCTTGCCGAGATTGCCGTTCCATCACGGCCCGAGGCGACCGAGGCTGCTACGCGGCTCGATGTCGGCGGCTGGATCATCGAGCTTGATCCGGTAACCGGCGACGTTTCCGCGCTGACTGCGCCCGACGGTCGGACGGTCCGTGGCGCCAACGGTTCGCTGATCGCCTATCGCTACGAAAGCTATGACGCCGGCGACGTTCGCCGCCACATGGATACGTACCTTACACATTGGATGGATTGGGCGGTGCTCGACCACGACAAGCCTGGGCTTGCGAAGGTTGCGGAAGCGCGCTCGCAGGCCTACGCGCCCAAGCTCTACGGCACGACCGCAACATCCGTCCTTGCAGTCATGCCGGCAGAAGCGGTGGAGCAATTGGGCGCGCCTGCCGAAATCGCCATCGAATTTTCCGCCGGCAAGGACGGGCCCGATGTCCGGCTGTCCCTCTATGGCAAGAACGCCAACCGTATGCCGGAAGCGAGTTTTCTGTCGTTCACGCCCGAGGGACGTTCCGCCTGGGATGTGTGCAAGATGGGGCACTGGCACGCCACCGACAATTTCGCCCGCGCGGGCGGTGCACAGCTGCAGGCGGTCACGGCGGTGAGGGGGCGCTCGGAACCGGGCGTCGAGCTGATGGTCGAAAACCTCGACACGCCGCTGGTGGCGCCGCAGTCCTGGCCGTTCATGGCCTTCTGCAAGGACCTGCCTGACTATTCCGCCGGTGTCCGCTTCAACATCCACAACAACAAATGGGGCACCAACTTCCCCATGTGGTGGGGCGGTGATTTCACCACGCGCTTCAAGCTTAGCTTCAGCGGTCGGTGATCGTCAGCGGCTGCGGAGCGACGGAAGGCTCGTCCTCGTTCGGGTGGGCTGAGCCGGTCTCCCGGTGAAGACACCAGATGTCGACCGGAAGGCGACGACCTGGCAGCACGACCGCCTCGTGCGATATCCATGCGGCTTCAGGTGCTGGAGCTTGAAGCCGGCACATCAACGAGGCGGAGACGACAAGCGGCACCTGCAGCGTCTTGGTCATGGATTCCAGGCGCTGGGCCACGTTGACGGCGTCGCCGATGACGGTGAACTCGCTGTGGCAGCCGCTGTCGAGAACGCCGCCGACGACCGTGCCATAGTGCAGGCCGATGCCGGCATCGAGGGCCGGGTGGTTGTTGCGCGCGTTGTGGTTCTTCCAATCCGTGAGGATGTCGACGAGATCGAGCGCGCAGGCAAGTGCCCTGTCGGCGTCGTCTTCCTTCGGTCTCGGCTGGCCGAAGACCGCCATCACCCCATCGCCGATGAACTTGTCGACGGTGCCGCCGTGTTCGAAGATCGTCTGCGAGACGAGTTGGCGATATTCGGCGAGCACGAAGGCGAGCTCAGGCGCCGGTGCCGCCTCGGCAAAACGGGTGAAATCACGCAGGTCCACGAACATGATCGCGGCGCTGCGTCGCTCCAGCCCGAGCACATCGCCTTTCTCCTGCAGGGCGGAAACGACTAGCGGCGAGAAGAAGCGCGAGAGATTTTGTCGCCGCTGGTCGGCCTTCAAGGCTTCCTTGCGCGTCCGGTCGTGGTCGCGCGCAAGAAGATAGATGGCAAAGGCGGTGAAGCCGAAGCTCACGGTCAGGCCGAGATCCTGATTGAAGAATGCCCCGAGCAGCGAAAGCGGTCCGGAGGCATCATGCCTTGCAGCCGTCATCGCCAGCATCGTCACCCAGGCTATGAGCACGATGGCGGAAAAGAGGAGGACCAGGCGTCGCTCCAGCTTGAGTCCGACATGGACGAGCAGGATGAAGGCGACGACGAGGCTGGTCGTCGTCAGATTGTGGTTCGCTGTCACCGGGCCGGCCAGAATATGGGCGTAGAGCAGCAGCGCGACCAAGAGCGCATCGAGAACGACGAAGAGGGTCGTCAGCCAGGAGCGGCCGGGCAGATAGCGCGCCGTTGCCACCGACGCCACGCTGATGGCGAGATAGCTGACGACAACGACCGCGTGCATGCGTTCCGCGCCCGCGTTGCCGCCGAGCAGCAGACTTGCCAGCAGGATTGCGAAAGCAACGAAGCGCAGGGTGAGCGAACGCTTCTCCCGGGCCGTATCCCAATGCGGATGAAGTGAGGACGTCATGTCTTTCGGCATTCCCCCTGCGTCGACGGCCGGCGATAGCCGCTCTGCTACCAGTCGATTCGCGTCGAATATGTGGCGTGGCCGCAAGCCCGCTGACCTGCGGCCAGATTAGGTTCTAGGGCTTCCAACGATGGGAAGGTCAAGAAAGATACCATCGCTGCGCTGCAGCCGCCCGCGACCAGGTTATCAATCGCGTTCCTCTTTGCCCCCGGCGCCTACGTAGAATGACGTATGTGCAGTGCAGCGTGGCCGTCCGATGATCCCCTTAAGCAGCGGCCAGAAGCACCGAAAGGCCAGTTGCTCCAGAACGAGAGGGATTCCATCAGATGACTATCAAGACAAGCGTGACCGGCGCATTCCTAGCCGCCATCCTGTCGACGACGGCTTTCAGCGGCGCTTTCGCCGCTGACGACACGATCAAGGTCGGCATCCTGCATTCGCTTTCCGGCACCATGGCGATCTCCGAGACGACGCTGAAGGACGCCATGCTGATGCTGATCGACGAGCAGAACAAGAAGGGCGGCCTGCTCGGCAAGAAGCTCGAGGCCGTCGTCGTCGATCCCGCGTCCGACTGGCCGCTCTTTGCTGAAAAGGCGCGCGAACTGGTTTCGGTCGACAAAGTCTCGGCGGTCTTCGGCTGCTGGACCTCGGTATCGCGCAAGTCGGTTCTGCCGGTGTTCGAGGAGTTGAACTCGATCCTTTTCTATCCCGTCCAGTATGAGGGCGAGGAAAGCCAGCGCAACGTCTTCTACACCGGGGCGGCGCCGAACCAGCAGGCGATCCCGGCCGTCGACTATCTGATGGAAAACGAGAGCGTCGAGCGTTGGGTGCTCGCGGGCACCGACTATGTCTATCCGCGCACGACCAACAAGATCCTCGAAGCTTATCTGATCTCCAAGGGCGTGAAGCCCGAGGACATCATGATCAACTACACGCCCTTCGGTCATTCCGATTGGCAGACCATCGTTTCTGACATCAAGAAGTTCGGCTCGGCCGGCAAGAAGACCGCCGTGGTCTCGACCATCAATGGCGACGCCAACGTGCCGTTCTACAAGGAACTGGCGAACCAGGGCGTCAAGGCGGAGGATATTCCGGTCGTCGCCTTCTCGGTCGGCGAAGAGGAACTCGCCGGGCTCGATACCACGCCGCTCGTGGGGCATCTGGCGGCCTGGAACTATTTCCAGTCGGTCGACACACCCGCCAATGCCGAGTTCATCAAGACCTGGAAGGCCTATACCAAGAACGACAAGCGCGTGACCAACGATCCGATGGAAGCGCATTACATCGGCTTCAACATGTGGCTGAAGGCGGTCGAAAAGGCCGGCACGACCGATACGGACGCCGTTCTCGACGCGATGATCGGCGTCTCCGTCCCCAATCTTTCGGGCGGCTACTCGACGATGATGCCGAACCACCACATTACCAAGCCGGTGCTGATCGGCGAGATCCAGGGCGACGGCCAGTTCGAGACCGTCTGGGAAACACCCGGCCTCGTCGTCGGCGACGAATGGTCCGATTATCTGCCGGACTCCAAGGACCTGATCTCCGATTGGCGCGCGCCGATGTCCTGCGGCAACTTCAACGTCGCCACCGGCAAGTGCGGCGGCAAGGGTTCCTGATTTCATCACCTAGTCATAGACCGGGCGGCTTGCCGCCCGGACAGTGATTGCATGACGAAAACTTGAGGCAAGCATGCCCTTCGTTCGGCGGCGCGCACGAGCGAAGGGAGCTTGCTTGGGCTATGACGGGTTTGTGCATGCGCCGCATGACCGACCCGGATGAGGGGGCCATGTACCGAATTCTGCAGATCCTGTTCGTTGCGCTGTGTCTGGTGATATCGGCCCATGTGGTCGGTTCTCGCGCAGCCGAAGACCTCGGCCCGCTGATCGATCAGCTGGGCAGCGCTAAGCTTTCCGAAATGGACGACCACATAACGGCGCTGGCCAAGACCGGCGACGCGAAGGTCATTCCGGTGCTTGAGGCGCTGGGCGAGGGGGAACTTTATCAGCGCAAGTCCGACGGCAAGGTCTTTCTGGTCAAGGCGCAGGGCGCAGACCTGCTGCTCGTCGATCCCGTGACCGGGGCTGACGCCGGAGCGGCACCGAAGGCGGCGATGCAGAAGGTCAAGGTCAACAATGCGGTGCGTCGCGCGGTTCGCAGCGCGCTCGGAGGTCTCACGCTCTTCAGCGACGATACCAGTGCGCGCATAAAGGCGGCGCAATCCATGCTGCAGACGCCGAATGCCGATGCGCTCGAGGCGATCGAAACGGCGATCGCGGCCGAGAAAGACGGGACCGTGCGCAAGGTTCTCGATGAGGCCCGCGCGGTGACGCTGCTCGTCTCGGATCGCCCGGACGATCAGAAGCGTCAGGCGATCGCGCTGCTTGCCGAAGGTAACGGGCGAAACGGCCTTGCCGTTCTGACCTCCGCTCTGGCCACAGCCGATGCTTCCCTTAAACCCGATATCGAGGCCGCGATCGCCCGGATCGAGCAGACCCAGGCCTTCTGGAGCGCCGGCCAGAACATTTGGTACGGCCTGTCGCTCGGCTCGGTCCTCTTGCTGGCGGCGATCGGCCTTGCCATCACCTTCGGCGTCATGGGCATCATCAACATGGCCCATGGCGAGATGGTCATGCTCGGCGCCTACACGACCTTCCTGGTGCAGGAGGTGGTGCGCAATTCCTATCCTGACCTCTTCGACTGGTCGCTGGCGATCGCGCTGCCGCTCGCCTTTCTCGTGACCGGCGCGGTTGGCCTTGCAATCGAGCGCGGCGTCATCCGCTTTCTCTACGGGCGACCGCTCGAAACGCTGCTTGCCACCTGGGGCATCTCGCTGATCCTGCAGCAGGCGGTGCGCTCGATCTTCGGGCCGACCAATCGAGAGGTCGGCAATCCCTCGTGGATGTCCGGCGCCTTCGAGTTTGGCGGGCTGACCATCACCTGGAACCGCCTGTGGATCATCGTTTTCGCGCTGGCGGTATTTGCGGCGCTGCTGTTCCTGCTCAAGAGGACGTCGATGGGCCTTAAGATGCGGGCCGTAACCCAGAACCGGCGCATGGCGTCGTCGATGGGCATCCGCACCCCCTGGGTGGACGCGCTCACCTTCGCGCTCGGCTCCGGCATCGCCGGCATGGCGGGCGTGGCGCTCTCGCAGATCGACAACGTCTCGCCCAATCTCGGCCAGGGCTACATCATCGACAGCTTCATGGTCGTCGTCTTCGGCGGCGTCGGCAATCTCTGGGGCACGCTCGTCGGCGCCTTCTCGCTCGGCATCCTCAACAAGTTCCTGGAACCCTATGCCGGCGCGGTGCTCGGCAAAATCCTCGTGCTGGTGCTGATCATCCTCTTCATCCAGAAGAAACCGCGCGGCCTCTTCGCGCTCAAGGGAAGGGCGGTGGAAGCATGATCACGTCATTTCTGATGCGGTCGTTCGACCGCAGCATTCTGATCGCCGTTGCGATCCTTGTCGGCCTCGCCATGCTTGTCCCGGCGCTCAACCTTTTGACCGCGCCCGATCATCCACTGCACGTGCCGACCTATCTTGTGTCGTTGTTCGGCAAGTACCTGACCTATGCGCTGCTGGCGCTGGCGCTCGATCTCGTCTGGGGTTTCTGCGGCATCCTTTCTCTCGGGCATGCGGCTTTCTTCGCGCTCGGCGGTTACGCCATGGGCATGTACCTGATGCGCCAGATCGGGGCGCGCGGCTCCTATGGTAACCCGCTGCTGCCGGATTTCATGGTGTTCCTCAACTGGAAGGAGCTGCCGTGGTTCTGGCATGGCTTCGACATGTTCTGGTTTGCCGCGCTCATGGTGGTCCTTGTCCCGGGGCTGCTCGCCTTCGTCTTCGGCTGGTTCGCCTTCCGCTCGCGGGTCAACGGCGTCTATCTCTCGATCATCACTCAGGCGATGACCTACGCGCTGCTGCTTGCGTTCTTCCGCAACGACATGGGCTTCGGCGGCAACAACGGCCTCACCGACTTCAAGGACATCCTCGGCTTCAACATCCAGGCTAACGGCACGCGCGCCGCCTTGTTCGCTGCCTCGGCGCTGATGCTGGCGCTCTGCCTGATCCTGACGTCGGCGATCGTGCGTTCCAAGTACGGCAAGGTGCTCGTGGCAGTCCGCGACGCGGAAAGCCGGACGCGCTTCCTCGGCTACCGGGTCGAGCACATCAAGCTCTTTGCCTTCACCCTATCGGCGATGATGGCCGGCATTGCCGGCGCACTCTATGTGCCCCAGGTCGGCATCATCAATCCCGGCGAGTTCGAGCCCGGCAATTCGATCGAAGTGGTGATCTGGACGGCGGTCGGCGGGCGCGGCACGCTGATCGGCCCGATCGTCGGCGCCATTCTCGTCAATGGCGGCAAGAGCATCTTCACGGCAGCGTTCCCGGAATTCTGGCTCTTTGCGCTCGGCGGCCTCTTCGTGCTCGTCACCCTGTTCCTGCCGAAGGGCGTCGTCGGAACGGCTGGCGCGTACTTCGCCCGCCGTCAGACGCGGGCGGCTGAAACACCGGACAATCTGGCCGTTGAACCCATGGCGGCGGAGTAACGACATGAACCAGACAATCGGGCAGACCAAGCCGACCAGCCTTCTCTATCTCGACGGCGTCTCCGTCTCCTTCGACGGCTTCAAGGCGTTGAATGCGCTCTCCTTCGTCATCGAACCCGGCGAGCTACGAGCGATCATCGGCCCGAACGGCGCTGGCAAGACGACGATGATGGACATCATCACCGGCAAGACGCGGCCGGACGAGGGGCAGGTGTTCTTCAAGGGCGAGATCGACCTGTCGAAAAAGGACGAAGCGGAGATCGCTTCGCTCGGCATCGGCCGCAAATTCCAGAAGCCGACGGTGTTTGAAAGCCACACGGTTTGGGACAATCTCGAGCTGGCGCTCAACCGCAAGCGCGGCGTGTTTCCGACACTCTTTTACCGACTGACGGCAGCGGACAAGGCTCGGATCGAGGAGATCCTTGCGACCATCCGCATGTCGTCGCGCAGCAGCGATCTCGCCG
The DNA here is from genome assembly GCF_001426275.1 of Ensifer sp. Root423. Lineage (NCBI taxonomy): Bacteria > Pseudomonadati > Pseudomonadota > Alphaproteobacteria > Hyphomicrobiales > Rhizobiaceae > Ensifer > Ensifer sp. Root423. The sequence goes on from NZ_LMEG01000043.1 coordinate 231,749, forward strand.
CCAACCTTTCGCACGGGCAGAAGCAATGGCTGGAGATCGGCATGCTGCTTGCCCAGGAGCCGGAACTGCTGCTGGTCGACGAACCGGTCGCCGGCATGACCGACGCGGAAACTGCCGAGACAGCCATCCTGCTGAAGGAGATCGCCAAGACCCGATCGGTCGTGGTTGTCGAGCACGACATGGGCTTCATCCGTGAACTCGGCGTCAAGGTCACCTGCCTTGCTGAAGGGGCGGTGCTGGCGGAAGGCTCGATCGACTTTGTCAGCAGCGATCCGAAGGTGATCGAGAACTACCTTGGCCGGTGATGACCCACACCGAAAATCCAAAAGGAGGGCGCGCCATGCTCAGCGTCGAAAACGTCAATCTTCACTACGGCGCCGCGCAGGCGCTGCGAAACGTGTCGATCACGGCCGAGATGGGCAAGATCACCTGCGTGCTCGGGCGCAATGGCGTCGGCAAGTCGAGCCTGCTTCGGGCGATCACCGGTCAGCATCCGGTCAGCGCCGGCGCGATCGACTTCAACGGCGCAGCACTCGCCGGCATGGCGCCCTATCGGCGGGCAAAAGAAGGCATCGGCTACGTCCCCCAGGGGCGTGAAATCTTCCCGCTGCTGACGGTCAAGGAGAACCTGGAGACCGGCTATGCGCCCCTGAAGCGCGGCGACCGCTCGATACCCGAGGACGTCTTCAACCTCTTTCCGGTGTTGCGCTCGATGCTTGGTCGCCGTGGCGGCGACCTCTCCGGCGGGCAGCAGCAGCAACTGGCGATCGGCCGCGCGCTGGTGACGCGACCGAAGATCCTTGTGCTCGACGAGCCGACCGAAGGCATCCAGCCCTCGATCATCAAGGATATCGGCCGGGCTATCCGCTATCTCAGGGATTCGACCGGCATGGCGATCCTCTTGGTCGAGCAGTATCTCGATTTCTGTCGCGAACTCGCCGACCACGTCTACATCCTCGATCGGGGCGCTGTGGTCCACGAGGGCGCAGCCGAAACGCTGGACACATCAGAGGCGCGCCGCCATCTGACGGTGTGATCGCATCCTGAACAGTTACACCTGCGGTGCTCCGGCGTCGGGTTTCGCGGCGTCCGAGGCAAGCGACTGCTGGCTCTTGAGGCAAAGCCACCTTCTCAAGGGAGCGGAAATTCTCCCCCTGCCATAAAAGCGCCTTCTAAAATCACTAAATCTATGCAGTAACTGACGTATTTTATTGAGAATGGTGCAGTTTGGGTGTAGGACATCCTAAGCGAAAGAGTGCGGCCGTCACAACCCGTTACCCCCGGTAAATGCCGCGGGAAGGGGCGTTGTGGCGGCTTTCCTTGTTCAGGAAAGTGAAGTGACATGTTGACCAAAAAAGGAAAATACGGGCTCAAGGCCCTTGTCGACCTGGCTCAACTGGAGCCCGGAGAGACCGCCTTCATCACCGAGATCGCCACGCGGAACAATATTCCGAAAAAGTTCCTGGACGCGATCCTGCTCGAACTGCGCAATGCCGGCATCCTGCGCTCGAAGAAGGGCCCGGGCGGCGGCTATTCGCTCTCCCGGCCAGCCTCCGACATCCGCATCGGCCAGGTCATCCGCACGCTCGACGGTCCCCTGGCGCCGATCCGCTGCGCCAGCCGCACCGCGTTCGAGGCCTGCGACGACTGTGCCGATCCGGTCAACTGTCATGTGCGCAAGTCGATGAGCAACGTTCGCGACGCGATCGCCTCGATCCTCGACAACATGACGCTGGAGCAGTTCGCCGCCAACGACAACGCGTCCGAGATCGTCGCCTTGAGGGACGCGGAGGCTGGCTAACCTTCGCGCAAAGGCCCGCTGTGGGGCCTGCGATCGCAAGATGCCGCTTGAGAACTGCAGCGTCACAGCTTTCTGATGATCGCGGCGGCTGCAGGCGGCGCTATGATTTCGAGCAGGCGCAGCAATCGCGCCTTGCCGACATGGATGCGGGTTGCGCCCGGCTCGAGCGCACGCAGGATTTCCTTCGCCGCATAGGCCGCGCTGACCTGCCCTTTCCCCGCCCTGATGTCATCGGGGTATCGACGAGCGGCAGCACCACATCAACCACTTTGACTGCGCCTGCCTGGTGCTGGACGGAAAGTGCATCCGAAAACATGCGCAGCCCCGCCTTGGTGGCGCTGTAGACCGCCGCCGTCGATTTCGGATAACGGGCGAGTGCTGAGCCGACATTGACGATGACGAAGGGGCGCCCGGGCGTCTTCGGCAGAAGCAGCCGCGACAGCAGCATCGGCGCGACGAGATTGGTATCGACTTCGTCCGCGATTTGTCCGGCGTCGTAATGCGGGTTGTCGAATCGGACATTGTGCTGGATGGCCGCGTTGTTGATGAGACCGTCGATCGGATCGCCCGCCATCTTGGCTCCGCAGGCGTTGGTTGCGGCCCGATCGCAGAGATCGAGCACCCGCGTTTCGATCCTCCGGTTTCGCAGCGTCAAGTCCTCCAGTCGCTCCCGGTCGCGGCCAAGTGCTAAGACATTGTGCCCTCTCGCGGCCAGTTGCAGTGCGATCTCCCTGCCGAATCCCGAGCTTGCCCCGGTGACGACGTAGCGTGCCATGTGATCTATTTCCCGTTGTTGCGCAGTCGAATCTGCAACGGGAGGACGGGGATGGCATTAACCGAAGTTAAGCGCGCAGAGGGCGCTGCGATTTCGCTGTTCGAGCGCATCGCCCGGCATCCGCTGGCGCAGGCGGAGCGACTGGCCGAGGCGATGCAGGTGCGCAGCGTGGGGGCTGGCGAAGCGATCTTCCATCAGGATGAGCCGCATCCCTATGTCTATGTGATCGAGCGCGGCCTGGTGAAGCTCACCTATCTGCGTGCCAATGGCGAGGAGTGGATCAAGTCCTTCGCCATCGAAGGGCGGTTCTTTGCGAGCCTCTCGGCGCTGGTGCCCGCCGGGCGGGCGAGCTTTTCGGCAATTGCGGTCGAGGAGAGCCGCCTCGAGAAAATTCCGTTCGTGACGCTGCAGGCGCTGGCCGACACCGACCTTGGCTGGTCGCGGATGATCCGAAGTGCGCTGATGATGCTTGCCGAGCGCAAGGAGCGCCGTGAACGCCAGTTCCTGACGCTTGATCCCGAGGAGCGCTATCGCGCACTGCTCGTCGAGGAACCGGAGGTGGTCGCACGGGTGCCGCAGAAGGACCTCGCCGGCTATCTCGGCATCACCCCGGTCGGCCTCAGCCGCATCGCCAAGCGAGTGCGGGGGGAGGCCGACACCAGGCTTAACCCGGGTTAATGCGCGGCATCCGACAAGGAGCGATACCAGGCACCGTTGCAACAACGGAGGCGCGACTTGACCAAACAGAAAGCGGCATCGGATTTCCTGCTCTTCCTCAGATCCTGGGCGGCTAGACCGCTGGAGGTCGCGGCGATCGCGCCTTCGAGCAGACGGCTGGCGGTCGCCATGACCACCGAGATCGGACCGCTCTCCGGCAATGTGCTCGAACTTGGGCCTGGCACCGGAGCCTTCACGCGGGCACTGCTTCGCAACGGCGTTTACGAGGACAATCTCATCCTGGTGGAGCGCAATCCGGCTTTCGCTATGCTGCTGCGGGAGCGGTTCCCGAGCGCGACGCTGATCGAGGGCGACGCCCAGCACCTGGCCCTGCCGGCGGTGAAGTCCGTCGGGGCGGCGATCAGCGGCCTGCCACTTCTGTCCATGCCGGCGCAGACCGTGCGGGCGATCCTCGCCTCGGTCTTTCATCACCTTGCCGAGGATGGAAGCCTGTTCCAGTTCACCTATGGACCGCGATGCCCGATCTCGCTCCAGGTTCTGGGCGAGCTTGGGCTCAAGGCCTCCTTTCGGCGCTGGGTGCCGCTCAACCTGCCGCCTGCCAGCGTCTATCGCATTTCCCGGAATAGTGCCTGAGCGCGATGGCCCCGTTTCCCGCCGGCGCGTGGGCGGCACCGGGTGACAGGTAAGACTTTCTCGGGCTTCCGCCCAAGTCAAAATCCATTTGCTGTCATTGTCTATAGAATAAGTTCATTATTACGCCTCAACCAAGGAGAGGCGGATGAGCAACGTACACTTCCTCAGAGAACCGGCGCCGGTGAACGCCGAACATGACGAAAGGCGACGGGAGCTTTTTGCCCGTGCCGAGGCGCTGTCAACCGATCTTGCCCGTCGGGGCGCCGAACTCGACCGGGTGGGCGCGCCGCCGCGCGAGGAGATCGAGGCGCTCCGCCAGGCTGGTCTGTTGACGGCGTTGCATTCGCCGGAGATCGGTGGGGCCGGCTTGAGCTGGATCGACGGGCTGCGGCTGGTGCGCATCGTCGCGCGCGGCGAAAGCTCGATCGGGCAATTGCTGGGCTACCACTACGTCAATAGCCAATACGTCTATTGGGCCGCCGCCGATCCCCGGCAAGCCTGGGTGCTGGGCGCCGAAACGGTCGAGCGGCAGCTCTACTGGGGTGCAGCCGTCAACCCGCGCGACCCCGGCCTGACGCTCGAGCGGCGCGGCGCGCACTACGTCTTGAACGGCCGCAAGACGTTTTCGACCGGCGCGCATGTCTCCGACCGCATCAACGTCAATGCCACACTCGACGGCAAGATCGCCAATTTCGTCGTGCCCACCGACCGTCCCGGCTATATCGCGAACGACGACTGGGACAATATCGGCCAGCGCCTGTCGGACAGCGGCAGCGTCGAGTTCCGCGACTTTCCGGTTTATGGGCGAGACTTCATCCAGGCGCTTGCCGAACCCTTAGATCCGCCACCGGTGCAGGCGACCTTCAACACGCCGCTGATCCAGCTCGTCTTCGTCAATTTCTATCTCGGCACGGCGCAGGGGGCGCTGGCAGCAGCGCTCGACTACGTCCGCAGCACAACGCGTCCCTGGGTGACGTCCGGCGTCGAGCGTGCCGGCGACGACCCCTATATCCTTGAGGCGATCGGCGAGCTCCAGACGAACCTGAAGGCGTCGGTTGCGCTGGCCGATGCGGCTGCGGCAGCGGTCGAAGCGGCCTTGTCCGAGGGCAGCTCGGTAACGGCCGAGGCGCGGGGCGCGGCGGCGATCGAGGCCTATGCGGCCAAGGTGCATTCCACCCACGTGGCGCTCGACGTGACGGCAAGGGTGTTCGAATTGATGGGCGCGCGCGCCACGGCTGGGCACTATCGCTTCGACCGCTACTGGCGCAATGTCCGCACCCACACGCTGCATGACCCGGTCGCCTACAAGGCGCGCGAGGTCGGCGACTTTGCGCTCAACGGTCGGATCCCGCCGATAAGCCTTTACAGCTGAACCTGACGCATAGGGTGACTGTGCGTAGAAAAACGCCGCCTGAACAAAGGTTCCGGCGGCGTTTCTTTGATGTCTTCGCTTAAGCGGAGGCCGCGATCGTCTGCCGCTGGCCGGCGAGGTCGCGATAGCCGGCGCCCGGATGCGGCGCTGCAAGCCTCGGACCGGCCCCGAAGAGCTTTTCGCGGAGCGTGCCTTCGCGGTAGCCGGTCTTGTAGACGCCGCGCCTTTGCAGTTCCGGCACCAGCAGCTCGACGGCGTCTTCGAAGGTCCCGGGCGTGATGGCATAGGCAAGGTTGAAGCCGTCGACATCGGTCTCCTCGACCCATTCCTGCAGGAGATCGGCGACCGTCGAGGGCGAGCCGACGAAGACGGGGCCGAAGCCGCCGATACCCACCCAGTCGGCCATTTCGCGCACGGTCCACACCCGATCCGGGTCGATGGTCGTAAAGGTCTCGACGGCCGATTGCACCGCGTTGGTGTAACGGTGGCGAAGCGGCTCGTCCGGGGCGAACTGGCCGAAATCGATGCCTGTCCAGCCGGAGATCAGCGCCAGGGCACCCTCGTAGGACACGTGGCTGCGGTATTCGTCGAACTTCTTCTTCGCCTCCGCGTCGGTTTCGCCGAGGATCACCGTCTGCAGATTGAAGGCGAGGATTTCGCGTGGGTTGCGGCCGGCGCGCGCGGCTGCCTCGCGGACATTGGCGACATAGCGCTTCAATACGGTTTTGGATGGCGCGGCGACGAAGATGCATTCGGCGTGCGCCCCGGCAAAGTCCTTGCCGCGGCTCGAAGAGCCGGCCTGGTAGAGCACGGGCGTGCGCTGCGGCGACGGTTCGCTCAGGTGAATGCCGGGAACCGTGAAGTGGCGGCCGTGATGGTTGATCGGATGCACTTTTTCCGGATGGGTGAAGATACCGCTTGCCCGATCGCGCACGACGGCGCCGTCCTCCCAGCTTCCTTCCCAGAGCTTGTAGCAGACCTCCAGATATTCCTCGGCGAGATCATAGCGGTCGTCGTGGCGCGCCTGCTGCGCCTGGCCGATGTTGAGCGCGCCGCTGTTGAGGTAGGAGGTGACGATGTTCCAGCCGACACGCCCCCGGGTCAGATGGTCGAGCGTCGAGATGCGGCGGGCGAAGGTATAGGGATGCTCGAAGGAGAGCGACGCCGTCAGCCCGAAGCCGAGATGCTCGGTCTCGTAGGCCATGGTCGGCACCAGTTGCAGCGGGTCGTTGACCGGGACCTGGGCCGAATGCCGAAGGGCTGCATCCGCATTGCCGTTCAGCACGTCATAGACGCCCAGCACGTCGGCGATGAACAGGCCGTCGAACTTGCCGCGCTCGAGCGTTTTTGCCAGATGCACCCAGTAATCGAGATCCTTGTAGCGCCAGGACTGGTCGCGCGGATGGGTCCAGAGCCCTGGCGACTGGTGGCCGACGCAGTTCATGTCAAAGGCATTCAGCCGGATTTCGCGGCTCATGGGGCTCTCCTTCGGGCAAGGTTGGGCGTTGCCCAAAGCGCCGGTCACGCCTCGGGACGATCGCGCGCGGTCGATGGGCTCAGAGTGCGCCGTTCTTCGGCGGCTTGATGCCGTTCAGGTGGTAGTTGCCGACAACGTGATGCTTCCAGCGCACCGGGTCGTGCAGCGTGTGGGTGCGGGCGTTTCGCCAATGGCGGTCGAGGTTGAGGCCGATCTTCGTCGATGCGGTGCCGGCGAGTTCGAAGAGCGTGTTGCTCGCTTCCAAGGCGATTTCGGTCGTCAGGACCTTTGCCGCGGCAACGGCAAGCGTCGCTTCGATCACGCTTTCCTCGGTACCGTTGATCTGGGCGACGTCGACCTTTTTGCCGGCACGCTCCACCGTGGCCGTTGCCGCCTCCAGGCGGATGGCAAGCTGGCCGATGCGGGCGATCGTCAACGGATCGTCGGCCGCCCGTTCGGCGCCACTGTCCATCCAGGGGCGCGCATGATTGCGGACAAAGTCGAGGGTTTCGGCAAAGGCTGCCCGGGCAATGCCGAGATCGATGCCGGCATGGATGATCTGGCCGACGCTACCGATCGTCGTCGGCCTTTCGAAGCCGCGGTGATGGCGCACCACCGCATCGGCGGCCACATAGACGTTCTGCAGCACGGTCGTGCCGCTGCCGGTCGTGCGCTGGCCGAAGCCGTCCCAGTCGTCGATGATCTGCAAGCCCTCCGCGCCGCGCGGCACGAAGGCCATGGTCAGCTTGTCGTTCGGATCAAGGGCGAAGATGACGATCCATTCGGCAAACAACACGCCGGTCGAATAATATTTGCGCCCGTTCAGACGGAAGCCGGGGCCGTCGCAGGAAAGCCGGGTCTCATAGTCGCCGACGGTTTTCGTGCCACGCTCCGAAAGGGCGTTGCCGAAACGGTCGCCGGCAAGCGCCCGGCCGAAGAAAAAGGCCTTTTGCTCCTCGGTGCCATCGGTACGCAGCGCCTCGAGAATGTAGAAATGGTTCTGCGGGATCTGGCCGATCGAGGAATCCGCTTCCGAAAGGATGGCGGTGACTTCGGCAAGAACGGCATTGGAGACGTCTATGCCGTCATACTCCGGCGGCACGGTGATCGCCAGCAGGCCGGATTGGGCGAGCGCATCGAGCTCGTCGAAGGGCAGAATGCGATCCGTGTCCCGCTCGTTGGCACTCCCTGCAAATTCCGCCGCCAGCTCACGCGCGATCGACAGCGCTTCCTCTTCGCTTTCGATCCGGTGCGCCGGGGCTCTAGTTTTCTCGGAAAGCCGCGAGATCGTTCCCATGTGACTGCTCCCTGTCGATTGAGGTGCATATCAGTGAATTATCTGGCCTGATCGGGTAAGATAGTATATTCTATAGAAATTATCGATTTGAGTATTTCGTTTCGGCCTTGATGGCGACTTGGTGTTTACCTTCGGGTCGGGATGGGTAAGATCGATTCGGGGGAAGGCCAGGGAAGAGGACCCTGGTGACGGTCGGCGGCGTGTATGCTCACCGATTTCCCGCCAAAATTGACTGCGGCTCAGGGAACCATCGCCCGATTTGTGCATTTGCCTCATCGCCTGCAGTTTGACCCGTCGTGTGGCCCCAGAGTATCGGCCACCCGGCACGAACACAAACATATGCTGACAGAATTGGCCATTCGCGTTTCCCGGCCTTAACCACTGAAGGAGACACAAATGACGAATTTCCTGCCTGCTCTCCATGAAGGGCACGCCTCCATCACGCTGCAGAACCTGTTTCGTGATGCTCTGGAGGCCTATGATGACTGGGGCGCCAACATGCCCGAGCCCATCGTTGCGTTCGAAGGCAAGCGCATTCCCATCAGCGAGGTCTTCGACTGGATGAAACCTTGCAGCGACATCATGCCGGCAAACCTCATCGGCATCGTAACCGACCGACTGAACAAGCCGTGGAGCGGTGAAGGGCCGCTCGACGCCATGACCGTCTCGACGGCCGCGCGTGTCATGTCGGTGCTGACGCGGCGGCAGCTGCGCAGCTTCGGTCGCGGCTCGATCGAGATCTTCGCCGACCGCTTCAACCATCCGGTCCACGCCAGCGCGTGAGACCGGTGACCTCAGAGGAGCGCGCGTGCGCGCTCCTCGTTCCCGGCGGGTATCCGTCACGGATTTCCCCGCACCTTGCCGACCCCTTCCTTGAAGCATCGCCTTCCCGTAAACACGAGGGGAGAGCAAGCGGATGTTCGAGCGGACCGGGGGCGGCGTGAATTTTCGACAATTGGAAGTGCTGCGCACGCTGTTGGCGACCGGATCGACGATTGCGGCCGCCAAGACGATGGGGCTCAGCCAGTCCGGCGTCAGCCGGCTGTTGCAGCAGCTCGAGGAAGAGCTGTCGCTGACGCTTTTTGCCCGTGACAAGGGCCGGCTGATTGCGACGCCCGAGGCGATGAAGCTCGCCGAGGATGCGGAGCATATCTTGCTCGGCATCGACCGGTTCACCAATCTGGCGCAGGACCTGCGCAGCGGCGCAGTCGGCCCAGAGGTCGTGCGCATCGGCCTGCCGAACAGCATGTCCGAGACCTTCGCCCCGGCGATGCTCGCCGACTATGCCAAGGATTTTCCCGGCGTGCGCGTCGAAACCTTCTTCGACACGACCGTTGCGATCGCCCGCCTCGTCGAGCAGCGCATCATCGATTTCGGCTTCCTGCGTTATGAGGGGCAGCTGAGCGCCGGTCTCGAAATGCAGCCGGTCGCAACCGGCCTCAGCGTCTGCGTCATGGAAAAGGGGCACACGCTTTCGCAGCACGAAACCGTGACGCCGAAGGAACTGCGCGGCGTGCCCTTGATCCTGATCGGCCGCCGCCGGCCGACGCGGGTCATGCTCGACGAGATCTTCCGCAAGGCCGGCGTGCCGCAAAAGGTCAAGATCGAGACCCACAGCAACAGCTCGGCCTGCGCCTACGCGGCCTACGGCCTTGGGGTCGCGATCATCAGCAGCTTCTTTGCCAATCTGCACCGGCACCTACCGATCGAGATCCGTCCGTTTTCGCCGCACCTCACCCAGGATTTCGGCGTCGCGACGGCGGCTGGCGTACCGCTGTCGCTTGCAGCCCAAGCCATGATTGACTGCCTCAAAAGGCAGGTCGCCGCTTCGCAGCAGCCGTGAGACAATGGCCTCAAGGTTGCGGCCATTGGCAATGGGACGGGCGCGACACTACATTGCCGGCCGATACGAACATTAGAGCGGATAAGATCATGTTTCAGGCAGCCACCATCGACACAGGCGACAAGCGCGCTTTCTATGCGGAGTTGGCCCAGCAGCTCGAATCGCTGCTTCATGGCGAGCCGAACCTGATCGCCAACGCGGCCAATACGTCGGCGCTGATGTTCCAGACCATGCCGAGCCTCAATTGGGCGGGGTTTTATTTCCTCGAAACCGACGACGAACTCGTGCTGGGACCGTTCCAGGGCAAGCCTGCCTGTGTGCGCATCGCCGTCGGCCGCGGGGTCTGCGGAACGGCCGTCAAGGAAGACCGCTCGATCCTTGTGGAAGACGTCCATGCCTTTCCGGGGCACATCGCCTGCGATGCGGCCTCGCGCTCGGAACTCGTGGTTCCGGTGCGGCGTGACGGCCGGGTGATCGGCGTCATCGATCTCGACAGCCCGGAGCCTGCACGCTTCGACCGCGACGACCAGATCGGCATCGAAAAACTTGCGGCGATCTTCGCAGCGGCAATTGCATAGGGCCGCCGCCGTGGATGATCTGGCAAGGACTGACAGGCTTTTGCTTCGGGCCGCACCATGACGGATGCGGCTCAGCCTGTCGATGTCGAAACGCATGCGCGCGTGGCCCGCAAGATCGACATCGTCGTCATCGGCGCCGGGCAGGCGGGATTGTCTTCGGCCTATCACCTGGGCCGGCTCGGGCTGGCGCCTCACAGGCAATATGTCGTCATCGACCGGTCGCCGCAGCCGGGCGGGGCCTGGCAGTTTCGCTGGCCGTCGCTGACCTTGAATACGGTCAACGGTATTCACGATCTTCCCGGCATGAGATTTTCCGAAGCGGTCGATACCAGCAAGGGCGAGGTTCACGCGGCCGTCGCCGTGCCGCAGTATTACGGCGCCTATGAGAAGGCATTCGGTCTGCCGGTCCGCCGGCCGGTGGCCGTCAAGGTCGTGTGTGACCGGGGCGAGCGCTTCAGGGTCGAGACGGACGACGGGGCTTATGCTGCCCGCGGCATCATCAACGCGACCGGCACCTGGGAGGCCCCCTATATCCCGCCCTATCCGGGAGCGGAGCGCTTCAAGGGGCACCAGCTGCACACGAAGGATTATCAGTCGGCAGCGCAATTCGCGGGGCAGCATGTGCTGGTCGTCGGCGGCGGCATCTCCGCCATCCAGCTGCTCGATGAAATATCGCAGGTGACATCGACCACGTGGGTAACGCGGGAGGAGCCGGCCTTCCGCGACGAACCGTTTACGCCAGAGGTTGGACGCGCCGCCGTAGCCATGGTCGAGGACCGGGTTCGCCGCGGCCTGCCGCCGGGCTCGGTCGTCTCGGTGACGGGCATTCCGGTGACACCTGCGATCATGGCCGCGCGTGCACGCGGCGCGCTCGAGCGCCAGCCGATGTTTGCCGAAATGACCGAAAACGGCGTGCGCTGGTCCGACGGGCGCGAACTGGCCGTCGACGTCATCCTCTGGAGCACCGGCTTCAGAAGCGCGCTCGATCACCTGGCGCCGCTGCAACTGCGCAATGCTGACGGCGGTATCCTGATGACCGGTCGGCTGGCGACTCAGGTGGCAAAAGACCCGCGCATCCATCTCGTCGGCTACGGGCCGTCGGCTTCCACCATCGGTGCGAACCGGGCAGGAGGCGCTGCCGCCCGCGAACTGGCCGATTTTCTTCATCTGACCTGAGGAAGCCGGCGCGATCGCGCCGGCTTCCTCGCCAGCGAGCAGCCGGGCAGCGCCCACCCGGTCGCGATGAAGTTGCATGCCCTTTTCATAGAGGTATGACATTTACTCATAATATTGCGCGATTTTTTCCAATCGATCATAGTCCCTGCAACAAGAGAGCCGACGGGCAGGAGAATCGCGGTAACGCGTGCGGCCTGCCTCAGTACGGGGAACCCATGATCAAATTCATTCTCAATCGTCTCGTGATGGCGATACCGACGATCGTGATCGTCTCGGTTGCCGTCTTCACGCTTATCCGCCTCATTCCCGGTGATCCGGCAGCGCTGATGCTCGGCGATATGGCCGAACCGCAGCAGATTGCCGCGTTGCGCGCGGAGCTCGGTCTCGACCGCAGCATCCCGGAGCAATTCGTCATCTGGGCCGGCAACATCCTCTCCGGCGATTTCGGCACCTCGATCGTCACCGGCGAGCCGGTGCTGCATCTGGTCGTCAGCCGCTTCTTCGTCAGTGCCGAAATCGTCGTCATCGCCGTGTTTCTCGCGAGCCTTATCGCGGTTCCGGCCGGCGTCATCGCCGCCTGGCGGCAGAACAGCCTGACCGACCTGGCGCTTGTCGGTTCGGCGACCGTGCTTCTGTCGATCCCAACCTTCTGGCTCGGTCTTCTCTTGCTGCTCGCCTTCGGCCTGAAGCTCGGCTGGCTGCCGGTGCTTGGCTACGTGCCGATCTCGGAGAACTGGAAGGCCGGCCTTCTCTATCTGGTGCTGCCGGTCATGACGCTTGTCATCCACGAGATGGGCGTGATCATCCGCATGGCCCGCGCCTCTACGCTCGAAGTGTTGCGGCTCGATTACATCACCCATGCCCGCGCCAAGGGGCTTTCGGAAAGTGCCGTTCTCTGGCGCCACGCCTTCAAGAACGCCTTCGGCCCGACCTGGACGATGATTGGCCTGATCCTCGGCAACCTGCTTGGCGGCATCGCCGTCATCGAGACGGTGTTCACCATTCCGGGTCTCGGCCGCCTGATGGTCGATGCGATCTTCCAGCGCGACTATCCGGTGATCCAGGGCTGCCTGCTGCTCGTCGCCTTCTCCTATGTCGTCGTCAATCTGGTGGTCGACCTCCTCTATCCTCTCTTCGATCCGCGGGTGGTGGCAGAATGAGAAAGCTCACTTTCAACGGCGCCATCGGCGGCGGCCTGATCGGCCTGCTGGTCATCACCGCCCTCACCGGCCTTTTCTGGACGCCTTATGATCCGATGGCGCTCGGCTTCACCGCGCGGCTTGCCGCACCCGGTGCAGCGCACTGGCTCGGCACCGACGAGTTCGGCCGCGATGTCGCCACCCGCCTGATGGTCGGCGCCCGTGCCAGCGTCTGGATCGGCTTCCTGACCGTCACCTTCGCCGTCGTCTTCGGCACCTTCATCGGCATCGTCAGCGGCTATGCGCGCGGCTGGGTCGATGGCGTGATCATGGCGATCAACAACGCCCTCCTGGCCTTTCCCGGCATCCTGCTGGCGCTCGGCCTGCTCGCCGTCTTCGGCGCCAACCAGTACGGCATCATCTTCGCGCTCGGCATCGCCTATACGCCGTCAATGGCCCGCGTGGTGCGCGGAGCGGTGCTGTCGCTGCGCGAACGCGAATTCATCGAGGCGTCGCGGGTGATGGGCAATGGCGAGATTTATACGATGCTGCGCCATATCCTGCCGAACTGCGTCGCGCCGATCACGGTGCTTGCCACCTCGATGTTCGGCTGGGCGATCCTCTCGGAAAGCGCGCTTTCCTTCCTCGGTCTCGGCGTGCCGCCACCGGCACCCACCTGGGGAAACATGCTCGCCGCCGGCCGCCCCTTCATCGAACAGGCCGTCTGGCTCGGTTTCTTCCCCGGTCTCTGCATCGCTCTCACTTTGCTCGGCATCAACCTTCTGGGCGACGCGCTACGCGACCGTCTCGACCCCCGCATGCGAGGCCTGAAATGACCGGCAATCCTCTTCTCAGTGTCCAGCGCCTTTCGCTTGCCGTCACTCACTCCGGCAACCAGGTAGTGAAGAACGTCAGCTTTGACGTCGCGCCCGGCGAAATCGTCGGCATCGTCGGCGAAAGCGGCTCCGGCAAGACACTGGCGACACGCGCGATCATCGGGCTCATTCCGCCGGCCGTCCGCCGTATCGGCGGCACGATCCTCTACCGGGGTAAGGATGTGCTCGGCATGAAGGACCGGGATCTCCGCCAGCTGCGCGGCGGGGAGGTCGGCGTCGTCTTCCAGGAGCCGATGACCTCGCTCAACCCGTCGATGACCATCGGCCGGCAGCTCGAGGAAGGGCTGATCCTGCACACAAAGATGTCGGTCGAGGAGCGCCGCACGGCGATTCTCTCGATGCTTGGTCGCGTCGGCATACGCGAGCCGGAGCGGGCGTTGACCGCCTATCCACACGAGTTCTCCGGCGGCATGCGCCAGCGCATCATGCTCGCCTCGGTGATGCTGTTGAAGCCAGCCTTGCTGATCGCAGACGAGCCGACGACCGCGCTCGATGCCGTCGTCCAGCGCGACGTCATGGAGCTGATGGTCGAGTTGACCCAGGCCGAGGGCACTGCAGTGCTGCTCATCAGCCACGACCTGCCGATGGTCGCCCGCTACACCAACCGTTTCGTGGTGATGGAAAAGGGCGTCGTCGTCGAGCAGGGGCTGACCGAGGAGATCCTGCATGCGCCGCAGCATCCCTATACCCGCAAGCTGCTTTCGTCGCTGCCGTTCCGTGGTGCTGCGCGTGAGCTCGACATGACCCGCACGCCGATGGTTTCGGCGCGCAATATTGTCGTCGAGTATCCCGGCCGCAAGGGTCTCTTCCGCAGGCACGAGCCGAAGCGCGCGCTGCACGGCGTCAGCGTCGATATCCATGTCGGAGAGGTCGTGGCACTGGTCGGCGGTTCCGGTTCCGGCAAGACGACGCTCGGCCGCACCATCGCAGGCCTCGTCCAGCAGGCCGAAGGCGACATCCTGTTCCAGGGCCGCGAGCGCAGCGCCGACTGGCGCGATTATAGGCTGAACTGCCAGATGGTCTTCCAGGATCCCTATTCGTCGCTCGATCCGCGCATGACCATTCAGGCGCTGGTCGAGGAAGCGCTGCGGCTGGTGCCGGATCTCGACACGCCGGCCAAGCGTCGCCGTGCGCTCGAAACGCTTGAGGAAGTCGGGCTCAGCGCCGATTTCGCCAATCGCTATCCGCATGAGCTCTCGGGCGGCCAGCGCCAGCGTGTGGCTATCGCCCGCGCCATCGCACGGCGGCCAAAATTCCTGATCGCCGACGAGCCGGTGTCGGCGCTCGACGTAACCGTTCGCTCTCAGGTGCTGGAACTCTTCTCGAACCTGCAGAAGCGCTACGGCTTCTCGTGCCTGTTCATCAGCCACGACCTCGGCGTCGTCGAGCAGGTCGCCGACCGCGTCATCGTCATGCAGGACGGGCGCATCATCGAAGAAGGCGACCGCAACCGGATCTTCGATGCGCCGAAGGAGGCCTATACCCGCAAGCTGCTGTCGGCGATCCCGGCGCTCGATCTCAACCAGACCGGTGGCGTCACCCTCAAATGGCGGCTGGAGGCCTGAGATGAGCACGGAAATTAAGACCGGTGCGATCGCGGACGAACTCCACGCGATCGCCGACGCGGAGCCCTTCGTCACCCGCTTCCTCGTGCGCAATCTCCAGACCGGTGAAACCATCGGCCGTGGCGAGGGTGAGGAAACACCATCTGCCAGCACCCGCAAGACCTCGATCATGATGGCGGCGCTGAAGGCGGTGGCAGAAGGCCGGCTTCATCTTGACGAGCGCATCACCTACGAAGCACGGCTCGCCCAGGAAGTGGCGAGCGGGATGTTCCGCTACTTGACGCCTGGAATCGTCATTTCGCTGCGCGACGCGATCGTCGGCATGATGGTTCTGAGCGACAATGTCTGCACCAAGATGGTGTTCGAGCGGCTGACGCTTGAAGAGGTCGACGGCTATTGCAAGGCGCTCGGCATGGTGGGCACGCACCATCGCTTCCTCATTCCGCCGCTGGCGCTCAAACCCGATCATTCGCTGGCCGACGTCACGACGACGACGGCTGCCGACCAGGTGATGCTGCTGGAACTGATCCTCGCCGCCGAGCACGATGCCGCTGCTGCCGCCAGACTTGGCATCACGGTCGAGCTCGCCGCCTTCGCTGTGCAGACGCTGAAGAACCAGGTTTTGCGCTATGGCATCCGCTCGCGGCTGCCCTTCGATACGGTCGCCGCCTGCAAGGGGGGTCGCGGCAAACGCGGCCGCATGGATGCCGGCGTCGTCTATCGCGACGGCAAGCCGCTCTATGCGATCGCCGCCTTCACCGACGGCGTACCCGCGCTGATGCCCGACGGCACGCCCGGCTACACCATCGCGCTCGAAACCATCGGCAAGCTGTCACAGGCCTGCTGGCGCGCCTTTTGAACCGACAACACCAACAATCAGAAAAGAGAGAGGAACCATGAAAACCATACTTCTTGCCGGAACCATGCTGATGAGCGCGATCGCGCTCGGCCATGCGCGTGACCTGACGGTCGCCCAGAGCTCGGACATCCGCAGCAACGAGCCCGGCGTCAACCGCGACGGCAACACCGACTCGGTGATCTTCCACATCGTCGAAGGTCTGGTCGGCTACGCCGAGAACGGCGAAGTGAAGCCGCTGCTCGCGAAAAGCTTCGAGGTTTCGCCCGATGGCCTGACCTATACGTTCAAGCTGCGCGACGACGTGAAGTTCCACAACGGTAAGGCGCTGACCGCGGAAGACGTGGTCTGGAACTGGAATCGCTACATGAAGCCGGAGACCAAGTGGACCTGCGCCGGCGACTTCGACGGCAGCAAGTCGATCAAGGTGACGAGCGTCGCCGCAGCCGACGCCTCCACCGTCACCATGAGTATCGAGAAGCCTTCGGCCGTCTTTCTCGGCCTGATGGCCCGGCCGGAATGCGGCTACACCGGCATCGTCTCCCAAGATTCCGTCGGCGCCGACGGCGCTTACACTGCGCCCATCGGCACCGGCCCGTTCAAGTGGGCGGAATGGAAGAAGGGCGAATATGTCCGGCTCGAAAAGAACGCCGACTACGTCTCACCCGCCAATGACGGCAAGCCCGATGGCATGGTCGGCTCGAAGCGGCCGCTCGTCGACGGCATCAAGTTCATGGTGATCCCGGACGCCTCGACCGTGAAGACCGGCCTGCTTTCGGGCGCGCTCGACACCGCCGAAGTCTCGGCCGATCTCATTGCCGAGTTCAAGGACAGCGACACGATGCAACTCATCGTCAAGCGCAACAACGGCAAGAACCTGCTTTACTTCCAGACCCGCGACAAGATCCTGAGCAACGTTGCGGTTCGCCGCGCCATGGCCGAAGCGCTCGACCTCGACCAGCTCGTCGCCGCTGTTTCCAACGGCACCGGCGAAGCCAACGCATCGATGGTCTCGGCCGACTCGATCTTCTACTCCGACGTCCAGAAGAAGAAGATCCCGATGGATCTCGAAAAAGCGAAGAAGAACCTGGCTGATGCCGGCTACAACGGCGAGCCGATCACCATCATCGCCAACAAGCGCGGCAACGTGCCGAGCTTCCCCGCTGCCGTCGTCGCCCAGGCGATGATGCAGCAGGTGGGCCTCAACGTGCAGATCGAAGTGCTCGACTATGCGACCCAGGTCGATCGCCGCCGTTCCGGCAACTATCAGGTGATCTCGCAGTCGGTGTCGCCGCGTCTCGATCCGGCGCTGATGTACAGCTTCTATGTCGGCAACAAGGACAAGAACGCCTCGCTGATGTGGGACAACCCAAAGGCGGTTGAACTGATGAAGGCGGCCTATGTCGAGGCCGACCAGGCCAAGCGCCAGGCGATCTTCGACGAGTTCCACCAGCTGATGCTCGACGAGGTCCCCGGCATCTTCATGTACGACATGGTCGACATCTGGGGCGCCACCAAGAAGCTGCACGGCCAGCCGGTCTGGCAGTCCAACACCCGCCTCTGGGAAGTGACGCTCGACGACTGATGCGGGCGTAGTCCGTTTTCCCCAGCGGATGGCGGCCGTTTGCCGCCCTCCGCACCTCCTTAGACAAAACTGCTGATGCGACCGCGCCCCGCGCCGTCGCAAAAGGATGATTGATGCCAAATCCAGCCGCCCGGACCGCCCTTGTCGACACGATCGAAGCGCTGAAGCCCGAATTCGCCGCAATGAGCGACGCGATCTGGGACCATGCGGAACTGAGTTTTCATGAGGAAAAGTCGGTAGCGACGCAGATCGCCATGCTGGAGAAGCATGGGTTTCGCGTGTCGCGCGGACTGGCGGACATCGATACCGCCTTCGTCGGCGAGAGCGGGCAGGGCCTGCCGGTGATCGCCTTTCTTGGTGAGTTCGACGCGCTTGCGGGTCTGAGCCAGGTGGCCGGCGTCGCCGAGGCGAAAGCGCTCACTGAGGGCGGTACGGGCCATGGTTGCGGTCACAATCTGCTCGGCACGGGTTCGCTGCTCGCTGCCGTCGCGCTTGCCCGCTACCTCAAGGAAAACGACTTGCCGGGTACGGTGCGCTATTACGGCTGCCCCGGCGAGGAGGGCGGTTCCGGCAAGACCTTCATGGCACGCGCCGGCATCTTCGCTGATGTCGATACGGCGCTGACCTGGCACCCGGCACCCTTCAACGGCGTACGCTCGACCAACAATCTCGCCGTTCTTGAAATCTATTACCGCTTCAAGGGCGTCGCCGCGCACGCATCGAACGGTGCCCATCTCGGCCGCAGCGCGCTCGACGCGCTGGAACTGATGAATGTCGGCGTCAACTTCCTGAGGGAGCATATGCCGCAGGATTGCCGCGTGCACTATGCGATCACCGATGCCGGCGGCAAGGCGGCAAACGTCGTCCAGGCCCGCGCCGAGGCGCTCTATCTCGTGCGGGCGCCGCAGATGCCCGAGGCCTTAGCGCTCGCTGCCCGCATCGACAAGACCGCCAAGGGGGCGGCGATGATGACGGAGACCGAGGTCGAGATCGTCTTTGACCGGGCGGCGACCAATCTGCTGCCCAACATCGCGCTGGAAACGGCGATCCACGACAACATGGTGGCGCTCGGGCCGGTTCCCTTCGACGAGGCCGATATCGCCTTTGCCAAGGACATCCAGAAGACGCTGACGCAGGAAGCAATTTCGAGCAGCATCCGGCTTTACCAGATCAAGGGCGATGTATTTGCGAACAGCCGCATGGACGGTTCGACCGGTCTGCATCTCGGCCTTCGCGATTTCGAGGGCCAGTCGCATTTCCGCGCCGGTTCGACCGATGTCGGCGACGTCAGCTGGATCACGCCGACCGCGCAATGCTGGGCGCCCGCCTGGGCGATCGGTACGGCGCCGCACACCTGGCAGGTGGTGGCGCAGGGCAAGAGCCCAGCCGCCCACAAGGCTTTCGCCCACGCGGCAAAATCACTGGCCACGACCGGCCTCGACCTGATCCTCGATGCCGATCTTTTGGCACGGGCAAAGGCCGAGTGGCGTGAAAAGACCGAGGGCAAGCCCTACCAATGCCCGATCCCGGATCATATCGGTCCGAAACTCTAAAATCATTTTTTCGATGCCTGCAAACGCCCGCGCCACCCCGCGGGCGTTTCGTTTTGTCGGCGTCCGGAACGTCTGCCCGGTGAGTGCACGCGCCTTTGAATGGCGCCAGACTCTTGACGCGAATCGCAGGCTCCGGCATCTCTGTTACGGAGTTTTCCGAATAAGTGCCGATTGGCCGTATTTGAATTGAATCTCTGTTAGCGTGATGTGGCGCCGTTGGGCCGCTGACGCGCGCAAGGAGCATGGCAGAATGAATATGACGGCAACCCAGGCAAGACAGGACGCGGTTCACTCCCAGGCACGCCGTCCGGCCGACGAAGCGATCGCGGCCGATGCCCGCGCGCTTTCCGAACAGTTGAAGGCGATGCGCGAGCGCCTGTTCGCGCCGACGGCGATGAAGACACTGCGCAGCTTCACCTCGGGCGAGGCGGCCAAGCTGATCGGCGTTTCTGACGGCTATCTGCGCCAGCTCTCGCTTGCCGGTGAAGGCCCGCAGCCCGATACCGGGCTTGGCGGCCGCCGCTCCTATTCACTCTCCGACATCAATGCGCTTCGCCGGCACTTGGCCGAACAGGCGCTTGCCAAGGGCAATGCCGCCAAGGCGCGCAGCTATCTCAAGTGGCGCGATGCGGAAGCGGGCGAACACCTGCAGGTGATCTCGGTCACCAACTTCAAGGGCGGCTCCGGCAAGACCACATCGTCGGTGCATATCGCGCAATATCTGGCGTTGACCGGCCACCGCGTGCTCGCCGTCGACCTCGACCCGCAGGCCTCGCTGTCCGCACTCTTCGGTTACCAGCCGGAACTCGACCTTACCGGCAACGACACGCTCTATGGCGCGATCCGCTACGACGCCGAGGCGCGGCCGTTGAAGGACATCATCCGCAAGACCTATTTCGACGGCCTCGATCTCGTGCCGGGAAATCTCGAGCTGCAGGAGTTCGAGCACACGACGCCGCAGGCACTGAGCGCCCGTCACAATGGCACGGACGCTGGCCCGCTGTTCTTCGCCCGCGTGCAGGCCGCCCTTGCGAGCGTTGCCGACGACTATGACGTCGTCATCATCGACTGCCCGCCGCAGCTCGGCTATCTGACGCTGTCAGCGCTCTGCGCCTCGACGTCCGTCGTCGTCACTGTGCATCCGCAGATGCTCGACGTCGCCTCGATGAACCAGTTTCTCTACATGACGTCGGACCTCCTGAGCGTCGTGCGCGAGGCCGGTGGCGAACTCAACTTCGACTTCCTGCGCTACCTCGTCACCCGCTTCGAGCCGAACGACGGGCCGCAGGCCCAGATTGTCGGCTTCATGCGTTCGCTCTTCGGCGACCGGGTGTTGACCTCGGCCATGGTGAAGTCCACCGCGGTTTCCGATGCCGGCCTGACGAAGCAGACGCTCTACGAGGTCGGACGCGAGAATTTTACCCGCGCCACCTATGACCGCGCGATCGAATCGCTGAACGCCGTCAACGGCGAGATCGAAACGCTCATTCACGCGGCCTGGGGGCGCTGACCGACATGGCTGGCAACCGCAAGAACGAACTGCGCGCACTCTTTTCCGGCAATGTCGCCCCGGCGGCGCCTGCCGCGGAAGCGGATGACAAGGCGCCCGCCGCACCAAGCGTGCAGCCGGCAAAGCCAGTCGTGGTCCCCGCCGCCCAGGCCGACGTGCCGCGGGCCGCCTCCGGCGCGATCAAGGCCATGGGTCTTTCGCTTGGAAGTATCACCCGCGAGGCGGAAGAGGCCCGTGCGCTGCGTGAGGCCCTGCATCAGGGCGAGCGCGTCGTCGAGCTCGATCCGGAGCTGATCGATGCGTCTTTCGTCGGCGACCGCCTGACCGACGGCGAGACCGACGATCCGGAATTCCTGGCGCTCGCCGACAGTATCCGCGACAGCGGCCAGCAGTCGCCGATCCTCGTGCGCCCGCACCCGCAGAAGCAAGGCCGCTACCAGACCGCCTACGGCCATCGTCGTCTCAATGCCGTGCGCAGCCTCGGCATCAAGGTCAAGGCCATCGTCCGGCCGCTGACTGACGACGAGCTGGTGCTGGCGCAGGGCAAGGAAAACGCCGAGCGGCGCAACCTGTCCTTCATCGAGCGTGCCATGTTTGCGTCGGCGCTCGCCGACCGCGGCTTCGACCGCAAGGTGATCGGCGAGGCGCTCGCCGTGCAGAAGAGCGAGCTGTCGCGCCTCCTGCAGGTGGCCGAAGGCGTGCCGCCGGCGATTGCCCGCGCGATCGGCCCGGCACCGAAGGTCGGCCGCGAACGCTGGATGGCCTTCGGCGCGCTGCTTGAGGATATGGTGACCGTCGAACTGGCGCAGGAGGAGTGCCGCTCGCGCCGCTTCCTCGAAGCCGAAAGCGACCAGCGGTTCCAGATCGTCTTCGCGCGCCTGTCGCGCAAACCGAAGCCGGACACAGCGGCCAAGCCGGAGACGCTGGTCGACGCCGGCGGACGCGCCTTTGCCAAGCTCAAGCGCGACGGCAAGAATGCCCGCATCGAGTTCTCAGTCGATGTCGATCCAGCCTTCATCGACGAGGTCGTCGAACTGCTTGCCAAGCAGCATGCGGTGTTCGCGGCGGGCCGCGAAGGCTGAACGAAGTCTGCCCTTCTGAAAGTTCCAACCGGGCCTGCGTGACGCTCTCACGCAGGCCCGATTCGTTTTCCCGGCGGAGCCGATGGCAGGCCGCCGCGAGCATCCCCGTGCGATCGCCGCTATCGCCTCCATCCAAGAAATATTTTCGGCCGTGTGAGGCCGGCGACGGGATGTCGCGGCGGCCTTGGGACGTCGGGCATTGCCGTTGCATGGAGCCCACAGAAAGGCAGCAATCGACCACGGATCCCGGTTCGAAACGGGGCGTTGGAAGGGACTTGTTAACCTTCATTTCCTATCGCTTAGAAGGCCCCGCGGCGATGTCTCTAGCTCTTCCAGGACCCATGCGTATTCCCAGGACAAACTTCTCACAGGCTGCTTTGCATGATGCAAACCAGGCGGATTATTTCGATGGTCCGCAGGATGATGCGTTGAGCGGTATGCCCACCCATGAGGCGGAACCCGCCGACCCCTATCAGTTGTACGAGGCGCCGGCGGCGCCTCGCCGGCCGGCGAACCAGCAGGCTGAAACCACGAGCCGTGCGACCCGCCTCTATGGGCAGGGTTCCGCCTACGCTCCTGCACAGGTGACGTCGACGATGAGCGAACCCTTGCCGACCCTTTCGGAGATTGCCGGCCACTACGGCGATTCCACCTGGGAGAGCCATTTCTTCCTGGCGCCGAACGTGCGCTTCACCCGCACGCCCGAGCGCGAATTCATGAAGCGACGCGCGCCGCAGGTCGAAGAAGGCGAAACGGCAACCGAAGTCGAAGAGGCGATCGTCGCGGTGGCGGCGGAGCCTGCTGCGGTCTTGGTGGAAACCGTTGAGCCCGTCGCGACGGCCACGGTCGAGCCGGTACAGACGGAAGCTTCGGCCGTTGCTGATGACGAGGCGCCGCTGGCCGAGGTCGCGCTGCCGTCCTACAGCCCGTCCGAACTATTGCGCATGCTGACCAACCAGTTGCCCACTTGGACCGCCGCGCAAAACACGATCGAGCCGGCCATGCTCGCGCGTGTCGAAGCTCCGGCCGACGAGGGCGTAGCCCTTGCGCCCGTTCTGACGACGCAGATCGCCGTTTCCGCGCCGGTCGCCGAAGTCCAACCCGCGCCCGCTCAGGCAGGCGACGCTTCCGTCGATCAGGGCGCTGCGCATTCTGTCTTCCTGTCGGATTTCGCCTTCTTCGAATTCGGCCCGGCCGACGATGCTGAGGTTGCCGCCACGGACGCCACCCATCCGAAACCCTTTGTCGAGACGCCAGCCCCGGTTGCGATGACGCCCGCCATCGTTCCCGTCGCCGTTGCGCCTATTGCGGTCACGCCGCCAGCGCCCGTGCGCCCGGTTGAAATACGCCGTATGCCGCCGACGGCGATCACTTCGCTGTTCCGTGTTGTCGATGTCCGCGGCGCAAAGCCGGAGGATGTGCCAGCCCAGCAACCGCCCGCCGCCGCTGAGGCCGTTGCCGACGCTGCGCCGGCACCCGTTGCCGTGGCTGAAGAACCGGTGACTATAGCCGCCGCTGAAATCATTGACGCCGCACCGGTCGAAATCGAACAGCCGGCGCCGGTTGCCACGAAGGCGGCCATCACCATGCCGGCGCAGGTCACGCGCGCGCCCAGCAATATGCCGGCGATCGGCTCGACCGACCGCGCGCCGAGCGCCGACGGCTACGAGTTCCCATCCGAGGAACTGCTGCAGGAAGCGCCCGTCGGTCAGGGCTTCTTCATGACGCAGGAGCAGCTGGAACAGAATGCCGGCCTGCTCGAAAGCGTGCTCGAAGATTTCGGCGTCAAGGGTGAAATCATCCATGTTCGCCCCGGCCCGGTCGTCACGCTCTATGAATTCGAGCCGGCGCCCGGTGTGAAATCGTCGCGCGTCATCAACCTTGCCGACGATATCGCCCGCTCCATGTCGGCGCTTTCGGCCCGCGTCGCGGTCGTGCCCGGCCGCAACGTCATCGGTATCGAACTGCCGAATGCCACCCGCGAGACCGTCTATTTCCGCGAGCTGATCGAATCTGTCGATTTCCGCAAGACTGGCTACAAGCTGGCGCTTTGCCTGGGCAAGACGATCGGCGGCGAGCCTGTCATTGCAGAGCTTGCGAAGATGCCGCATCTGCTCGTCGCCGGCACCACCGGCTCGGGCAAGTCGGTCGCGATCAACACCATGATCCTGTCGCTGCTCTATCGGTTGAGCCCGGATCAGTGCCGCCTGATCATGGTCGATCCGAAGATGCTCGAACTCTCCGTCTATGACGGCATCCCGCATCTGCTCACCCCCGTCGTAACCGACCCCAAGAAGGCGGTCATGGCGCTGAAGTGGGCCGTTCGCGAGATGGAAGACCGCTACCGCAAGATGTCGCGGCTCGGTGTGCGCAATATCGACGGCTACAACCAGCGCGCTGCCGCTGCCCGTGAAAAGGGCGAACCGGTGATGTGCACGGTGCAGACCGGTTTCGAAAAGGGCACCGGCGAGCCGCTGTTCGAACAGCAGGAAATGGACCTGGCGCCGATGCCGTACATCGTCGTCATCGTCGACGAGATGGCCGACCTGATGATGGTCGCCGGCAAGGAAATCGAAGGCGCGATCCAGCGGCTGGCGCAGATGGCGCGTGCTGCCGGTATCCACCTGATCATGGCGACGCAGCGTCCTTCGGTCGATGTCATCACCGGCACGATCAAGGCGAACTTCCCGACCCGCATCTCGTTCCAGGTGACCTCGAAGATCGACAGCCGCACGATCCTTGGCGAGCAGGGTGCCGAGCAGCTGCTCGGCCAGGGCGACATGCTGCACATGCAGGGCGGCGGACGCATCGCCCGTGTCCATGGCCCGTTCGTTTCGGATCTTGAGGTCGAACACGTCGTCGCACATCTGAAGACGCAGGGACGCCCGGAATACCTCGACACCGTCACGGCGGAAGAAGAGGAAGAAGAGCCGCAGGAAGAGACCCCGGTCTTCGACAAGAGCGCGCTTGCGTCGGAAGACGGCAACGAACTTTACGACCAGGCCGTCAAGGTGGTCCTGCGCGACAAGAAGTGCTCGACCTCCTACATCCAGCGCCGCCTTGGCGTCGGCTACAACCGTGCTGCCTCGCTGGTCGAGCGCATGGAAAAGGAAGGCCTCGTCGGGTCGGCGAACCACGTCGGCAAGCGCGAGATCATCTACGGCAACCGCGACCATATGAGCGCGCCCGACAACGACGACATGGATTGATACCGGGCGTAGCCCAGGCCAGGATTTCGAGCCGTCGCTGACAGGTTGTTGGCGGCGGCTTTTCTATCTTCAAGTTGCTGGTAGTGTCGCCTGCACCAGGAGCGGTCGTGACCCTTCCGGCCCTAATGTCGCGCATGGGATGATCTGATCGGTGCAAGCAGTAAAGCATCGTCGCAATGAGACACCGATCTGGCCAAGCCTGACGCTTGCTCTCATCCTTCATGCGCTCGTCGTGTTGGCGCTTTTCCTCCTCCCGTCACCGCGGCCACCTGTTCCGAGCCCGGACGAGGGGATCGCCGTTCAGATACTGGAATTGCCGCTCCCACGCCCTGAGGTGGTGCAGCCCGTGCTCGGACCGCAAGATGCGCCGCCCGTCGCGCATTCCGTCCCGGAGACGGCGCCTGCCGCGGAAACAGCCACGCTGCCGCCAGCTGCCCAGCCGATGGTGCAAGCGAAGTGGTTCTTCTCGGCGGCGATACTGGCTGATCCACGCAGCAGACAGGCGCTGGAAGGGCTGTCACAGCTCGCCGCCGATGAACAGATTGTCCAGCTCTGCAATCTCGAGGCGATGGAGCAGGTTCATCGCTGGCGCGTTGACTTTACCCCCGACCTGCTCGTCGCCTACGCCACGTCGGATATCGTTTTGGCTGGGCGGAACCTCCGTGCGGATGGCGCCGCCTTTCGCAGCAAGGGTCGCTGGTTCAATATCAAGTTTGGCTGCGCCGTGGCGCCGGATATCAAAAGCGTCGCCGCATTTGAGTTTCAGGTTGGTGACGAAATTCCGGAAAGTGAGTGGGAGGCAAATTTCCTCTCCGCTGGCGCCGCAGCCCACTGATCGTGGCCATCGATCGAAGTCCGTTCCCTGCGCCCTTTGGCGAAGGACGTGACGAGAAGCAGGCTGCGGAGCCGGATCACGCCGGGGCCGTTCCGCCTTTGGCGTGGCCTGCGCGGCAGCAGTGCTTCAGTTGCTTGCCAGATCCGCAGGGGCAGGGGTCGTTGCCGCGCAGTTGCAGACGACCAACAAGCGGCAAGAGCGCTGCGGAGGGAAGGAGGCCCGCCATCAGGATTGCCAGCCTGGCGGAAATGCCGGGAATGACCAGCCGCCGACGCGCCTTGAAGCCGCGCCAGGCGCATTTTGCCACGTATTCCGGAGTGGCTTTCGGGAGCGCCTTGAACAAGGCAGCCCTGTTGGCGCCGGATTTTTCGAGGAACTCGGTCGATACCGGTCCCGGCGCAACGCAGGTCACGGTTACGCCGGTCCTTCGCGTCTCCTGGTATAGCGCTTCGGAGAACGAACGAACGAAGGCTTTGCTCGCATAATACATTGCCATGTACGGGCCGGGCGTAAAACTCGCGACCGAGGCTAGATTGATGATGCCGCCGCGGCCGCGCGCGACCATGCCCGGCAACAGGTGCAAAGTAAGGGCCGCAAGCGCACGCACATTGACGTCGATCATTCCAATCTGGTCGGCAATCGGCAAAGCGGTCGCCGCGCCGCGCAGGCCATAGCCGGCACTGTTGACAAGAACGTCGCAGACGAGGCCTTCGCGCGAAAGAAATTCGTCGAGAATGCGCGCGGCATCGGGCGAGGCCAGATCGACCGGCAGGGAGAATGCCTCGCCGCCCGCCTGTCCGATCGCGGCCTGCACGACGTGCAAGCTTTCGATGGATCGCGCGACCAGAACGACCGGCGCGCCGTCTCGTGCGGCAAGTTCGGCAATTGCCCTGCCTATGCCCCGGGACGCTCCGACAACGACAATGGCGGGTCGTGGTGACTGCTGCGATGTCATGCCGATGGCTCCGGCGTAGCGATTGGCGGCTTGTCAACTTCGGAAAGGATCGCCACCTCATCGGCGATCTCACCGTTCAATATTTCCTCGAAACGCGCCAGGGCTCGCGCGACATTGGCGCCGTCCATGACACGGTGGTCATAGTGGATCCTGACCGTGACCGATCCGTCGTCACCGATCGGCCCATAGTTGAAGATGGTCGTCAAAGGCGTCAGCGGATTAAGCGACTCCGCACCCAGGCCGGAATAGACCGACAATTGGAAGGTGCCGAAGCGGTGGCCCCGCTGGCGCCCCATGTTCAGGCTGAGCCACATCAGCAGCCGCCGCAACGGTGCAGGCAGGCGTGCGATCTTCAACGCCCGCCGGAATTCCCTGATCTCGAGCACGGGGCGGGACCGGGCCTCCTGGAGCAGGGCGCTCAATTCGGCAAGGGACCGCCTCTCGGGTTGCTTGATCGTGCTGAGAAGGACGACCCGTTCGCCTTCGTGCTCGCGCTCGTGCGCCACGGACGCGATGCTTCCGGGATACTCATAGAGTTGCGGTCTCGGAAGCTTGACATAAGCCCGGCGAAACTCGGGCGTCTCCATCGAGAGTAACCCGTAACCCTTGAGAAACAACACCATCCACGAAGGCCGGTCAGGTCGGCCTGCCCGGGCTTTGTGCAACGCGCTGATGTCCATCTGCCGTTGCACCGTGACCCGCGGCACGCCGATGGAAAATCGCATCAGATCGCCGACGAGGCGTCGTGCGGCGGAAAGCTTGATCGGTCGGCCGCGCATAGTGCCACCTCTAATAGATATAGGGTATAATTCGCTTCGTCCTGTCCATGTAAGCGCGATATTCGGGCCCGAAGAATTCCAGCATCAGGCGCTCCTCCTTGCTTACACGCAGGAAGAAAAGCACAGCGAAGCCAAGGACACCCACGAGGCCAGCCACCCAGTTCGACAGCAGAAACAGCTGGCCAACGCCCATGAGCAGGAAACTGGTGTACATCGGATGGCGCACGAGGGCGTAAGGGCCCCCGCAGATCAACTGATGTTTTTCGCGAATTTCCAGCGAGATCGACCAGTTTCGGCCGAGTTCCTTGTGGGTGCGGCGGA
The DNA here is from genome assembly GCF_001426275.1 of Ensifer sp. Root423. NCBI lineage: Bacteria > Pseudomonadati > Pseudomonadota > Alphaproteobacteria > Hyphomicrobiales > Rhizobiaceae > Ensifer > Ensifer sp. Root423. The sequence goes on from NZ_LMEG01000043.1 coordinate 259,664, forward strand.
ACGTCCATAGAGCCAAGGCGAAGATGACGCCGCCAAGACCCACCGACCATGGGCGCCCCGTATAGTCGGCGAAAGCGGGGATTCCCGTTGCAACATACAATCCGGGCAAAATCGCAAGGCCCGCCAACGCAGCGGCCAGACCGATCGTATCGCTCGCCGAGCGACGACTGCTCATCACCCGCACGCGCTTTGCCCGGCGCTCAAAGGGATAACGGATAACGTACCAGGCAATGATGCCTATGACCCAGACGATTTCGCCAATGGAAGCGACAGACATGTTCACGTTGTTTCACTCAAGCTCTTTTGCTGCAGGGTTCGATCACCGAAGCGGCAAGCGTAGGTGAGACTGCCACGCGCCGCCTCGACCTGACAAGGTACCGAAACGTCGACGGCCAGCCGATACCCATAATCAGCAGCCAAGGGTGGTGATGGCAGCCGATGATGGCGCAAGCGGTCCTTGTTGACCGTTCGGAGGGGTGCGCGTGTTCTTTCAGCCTATCCGCCGTTCATCTCGCGTAGTCTCGTGATGAACTGCTGGGGCCTGAGCCAGATGCCTGGTGTCTTGTAGCCCATGGAGCGGGCGATGTCGGCGACGAAAGCGTTGCAGTTGTAGATTGACGCCTGCCAGAAGCGGGCTTCGGACTTGAGCTTTCGGATCTTGGCAACGACGTCGCGATACTCCGCTTCCGTCAACATGACGCGCCAGCTCGCGGACCTGTACTGTTCCTCCAGATCACCGTCACTGGCGCCAGTTTCGGCCGGCACCGGCAAAACGTGACCAATTACATAGGGAGCGGTATCGTTTGTCGCTGGGGCAAGCCCCGCAACTTCTGGATTGACCATTGCTCCAGACTTGCTGAGCCGGCCAAAAATTACGTAGGAGTGACCGTAACTGAGGGCATAACGAGAGCGGAACTCAATGAAATAGCCCTGATCGCGCTGTTGTGACGTTGTGCCCGCGTAGCTTGAGACGAATCGCGGCTGAGGGCCCTTGTCCTGCGATTGACACGCCGTAACCGCGATTGCGGCCAGGACGGCGAACGAAATACGACCTCGTGAACGAGTCATTTCTGCGCGATGTCTCCCAAATTCTGATCAGGCTGCGAAGGTGCGACTGGTGGATTTCGATTCGCGCCGCGAAATGTGGCCAAGCCGGCCACGGTCAGACAGGGCGGGAAGGACTGTGAGGTCCTCCCCGAACTAAGGTCAGTGACTATTTGTAAACGGGCGCTGGTTCTTCAGCCACCGGTGGTGGCGCCTTGCCTTTGCCTTTACCGATTGTCCCGCAAGCGGCGAGGCTGGCCACGGAAAGCAACGCAACTGTCACGATTAGAATTCGGCTCATCAATATTTCCTTTCCTCTGTTGTCGGAATGGTTATTCGAAGGCTACATTCATAGTATTACCGGCAATTCGAGATTCGTCCTAGTGCAGAAATAACACGCTCGTTGGTCGGTTTATCGTTACCGAAGTTTAAATAATCCATCAAAGCGTGCTGGGCCCTACTCCAATGTCAAACTCAGATAGAGTACGGCTTCAAATGATCAATACCGAAGTTCCAATCGGTGTCCGTGCGTATAGGTCGACGATGTCCTCGTTGGTGAGGCGGATGCAGCCGTTGGAAACGGCTTGCCCTATTGTCCAGGGCGCATTCGTACCGTGGAGCCGGAACTTGGTGTCCTGTCCATTGCGATAAAGGTATAGAGCCGACGCCCCTAGCGGGTTGTGAGGGCCGCCTGTAACGCCACCGGCGTATTGCGCCAATTCCGGCTTGCGTCGGATCATGCTTGCCGTCGGTGTCCATGTCGGCCATTCCGCCTTTCGACCGACAACTGCCCGCCCCTTGAGGGTTAGGCCTTCTTCTCCGACGCCGATTCCGTAGCGCATCGCCCATCCACCACTTTCGATCGAGTAGAGGTAGCGTTGCGATGTGTCGACAAGGATCGTTCCGGCCGGCTCGTTGCCGTCATATCGGACGTGCCGTTTTCGGTAGCGACGATCAACGCCCGGGGTGCCGCCGTATAGGGACGGAAAGGAGACGCCTTGCCAAGTTGAACTGCATCCCGCCAACAAGCCAAGGCTGCCGATTAACAGGAGTCTCCGTGTAATGCGGTGATTGTCCATCTTTACCTGCTGAGAAAAATGGTACGCCCCGAATCTTTCTAGCATTACAATATTGCCTGGCCAAGTTCCAATGAATCAAGTGAGGCTTGCAAGCAGATAATCAGATGACGCTTAATATTTTTTCTGCGTCCCAGGGGATGAACGAAAAGGATTGTATATCTGGAACGAGAGGATGGGTGTGATGCATGGATTGGATTAAAATTTGCTGCGATTCTTGTGTGTAGTTGCATCAGCCAGGTTGGAAGATCGGGGCCCGATGTGCGCCCATGAAATGACTTGCGATGTCGTGCACGCTCGACGGGTCGAAACATGTAAATTAGGAATGGCAGCATGAATTTAGGCTTCGCTGGCAAGGTAGCGCTCGTGACTGGCGCGGGTTCGGGAATTGGCGCAGCCGTGTGTCGGCAACTCGCTGCCGAGGGGGCAGAAGTGGTGGCTGCCGACGTCGACGCTGAGGGTGCGCGCAACATCGTTGCGGAGCTTCGCGCGAAGGGGGGCGCAGCCCACGACGTTGCCGTCGATGTTGCTGACGCTGCCGCCGTGGAAAAGCTGGTTGCCTTCGCTGTTAAGACCTGCGGCGGTCTGCATCTGGCGGTCAACAATGCCGGCGTCGATGGGGTCCGCAAGGCGACCGCCGACTATCCAGTTGATGGCTGGCACGCATTGATGAATGTGAACCTGCACGGCGTCTTCTATTGTATGAAGTACGAGATCGCGGCCATGGTCGCTCAGGGCGGGGGTGCCATCGTCAATACCTCTTCCATTCTGGGCGCTGTCGCTCTGCCGGCCGCAGCCGCCTACACGGCCGCCAAGCATGCAGTGGTTGGGCTGACGAAGGCTGCTGCAATCGAATATGCCCGAACGGGAATTCGTATCAATGCCGTGGCGCCTGGTTGGATCGACACGCCGCTCTCGGCGGAAAATGCTGACGTGGCAAAAAACAGGCGCATGATGTCTCTGCAGCCGATGGGTCGTCTCGGTACGCCGGATGAGGTTGCTGCCCTGATCTGTTTCCTGTTGTCCGAGCAGGCGAGTTTCATCACCGGGAGCGTTCATCTCGTTGACGGCGCCTACACCGCTCACTAACGGGCGGCGTATTCACTCTTTAGATCACCTCCCTATGGTTCTAGGCACGTAGATGCGCGCGTCCGGTATCGCGCTGCGGCTTGTTGCGACGCGAAAATAAAAACGTTTTTATTTTCCTTGAAAACGTTTTTATTGGCTGTTACCTCTATGTTCAGGAGAGGTCGAGGCCTGGGAGGGTGCATGGCGACTGAGATGCACAGGGCGCGGCGCACGCCGACGCCGACGATCAAGACCCTGGCCGAGATGACGGGCTATTCCATCGCAACGATCTCGAAGGCCTTGCGCGAATCCCCGGTGGTCGCGCCGGCGACCAGAGACATCATCTACAAGGCAGCCCGTGAGGTCGGCTATCAGGCCAACGCCCGCGGCATGGCGCTTCGCACCGGCAAGAGCTTTCAGGCCGCCGTGCTGATGCCGGTGACTGCGGCACGCGACTATGAATGGGACGGCGTCGAATACACCCAGACCCTCAGCGGCATCAGCCAGGCACTCGATGGCACCGACTACCGCATGTCGGTGCACGTGATCCGCGACGCGGCCGATGGCGCGGACGCGGCGCGCCGCATCGTCGATCAGGGGCTTGCCGATGGCCTGATCTTCTCCGGTATTCTCGCCGATGACCCGCGCATCGATCTGCTCGTCGCTGAGGATTTCCCCTTCGTCTCGATGGGGCGCTGCCGCGGGGATCTCAACTATGCCCATGTCGACATCGACAACGAATGGGCAGCGCATGCGGCGACCGCGCGGCTGATCGCCGGCGGCCACCGGCGGATCGCGCTCGTCAATCCGGAGCGGCGGCTTTCCTACGCGCTCGACAGGATCGACGGTTTCGTCCGGGCGTTTCGCGAGGCCGGCCTGGAAGCCCCGATGGATCTGATTGCCGAAGGCGACCTCTCGACCCATTTCGGCCGGCAGACGGTGATCGATTTCCTGCAGCTCGACGACGCTCCGACCGCCTTCGTCTGCATCAACGAATCCACCACGCTCGGCGTGCTCTCGGGGCTCGGCAGCCTCGGACGCCAGGTCGGCGTCGATGTTGACGTCATCGCCTATGACGACATCAACGTCAGCGCCTATTTCACGCCGCCGATCACGACTTTCTATCAGCCGATCGAGGTGCTCGGTCGCACGCTCGGGCAATTCCTGCTGCGCCGCATGGAGGGGGAGGACCCTGACGCGTTGCGGCAGGTCTTCAGGCCGACACTGATCGCGCGCCAGCCCGATAATCTCGGCGGCCGCCTGATCCAAAGTTAATCATCCAAGGAGGAGAACCATGAAGAAACTGATGATTGCCCTGGCCGTAGCAGCCCTTGCTTCGAGCGTGTCCCATGCCGCCGACCTCGGCGGCAAACTGCTGAAGGTCGGATCCGACACGACCTCGCCGCCGATGGAGAGCATCGATCCGGCAACCGGACAAGTGGTCGGTTTCGATGTCGACGTGGTCAATGCCGTCTGCGCCAAGATCAACTGCCAGGCCGAATTTATCACGACCGGCTGGGATGGCATCTTCGCAGCACTTGACCAGGGCAGCTTCGACCTCGTCGCCTCCGGCGTCTCGATCACTGAGGAACGCAAGAAGGCGATGGATTTTTCCGATCCCTACATCGTCAACAGCCAGGCTGTGCTCATGCGCGCTGACGACCAGGGCATCACGCTCGACGCGTTCAAGAATGCCGGCAGAAAGCTTTCCGCCCAGGCAAACACGACGGACGCCCAAGTCGCCGAAAGCGTCGTCGGCAAGGAGAACGTCGCTGCTTACGACACGTTCAGCGCCGCGATCATCGCGCTCAAGAATAAGGACGTCGACGGCGTCGTCATCAACGGCGCCAATGCCGCTGCCTATGAGCGCGAGTTTGCCGGCGAGCTCGTCGTAGCCATCAAGGACCTCGAATCTGACCCGCTCGGCCTCGTCTTCCGCAAGGGCGATGAGAATGTTGCGGCTTTCAACGAAGGCCTGAAGATGATCAAGGACGACGGCACGCTCGACCAGCTGATCAGCAAGTATTGGGGCCTGAAGTAAGTTCTCAACGCCGATCGGACCCGGAGCATGCTCCGGGTCCTCCGTCTGTCTAATCTATGCCCCCGGAGGAATGAATGTCGTTCCTGAGAAGCGTGCGTCCGAGCAATCTGATCATCCTGACCGCGCTGCCCTTCATCATCTACCTGTTTATTTCCTCCGGCGACTATCAGCGCTCGCTGCGGGCGATCCTCGGTGTCGAAAACGGTTCGTCGGCCTTCGTGCCTGGCTTTCTGGCGCTGGCGATCGCATTTACTTCGGGCATCGCGGTGCTCGTATTCTCGCGCGCCAAGGCGCCGCGTCCGCGCCTCGCCAATGTGGCGGCGCTCCTCAATCTCGCTGCCGCCGCCGTTCTCGTCATCGGCCACAATATCCATCCCTTCATCGCGTCCGTCGTCGCCAATGGCGTCGATCCGTTCAAGTCGACATTGATCGCAAAGGGCGTGACACCACGGCAATTGACCGAGGCTGCGGATCTCATGGTGCAGGGCGTCGAGGCCTGGCTGTTTCCCGCCTATCTGGGGGTCACGCTGATTGGTCTTGGTCTTCATTTCTGGAGCAGACGTCCCGATGCTCCTCCTGACGGAAGGTCGCGCCGCATCGCGCGCTGGATCATCGGCCTCGTCAACGGTGCGGGTCTCGTCTTCATCTTCTTCTTCGCCCATATCGCCTTTGCGGCCGGTGTGGCGACCACCATCCGCGCGGCGATCGCAGCTTATATCCTGGCGGCGCTCATGGGCCTTGTCTGGGTTGGGCTGTTGCAACTGCACTCAACCGTCAGGACCAGCCTCTATTTTGCGATCGCCACCCTGGTGCTGGCGGTTGCGGCCGGCTGGTTCCTCATGCAGCCGCGCGACACCTACGTGCTCGCCGGCACGCTGGACGGCAAGGTCGGCATCATCACCAATACGCCGGCGGGGCTCATCAGCGCCGTGCGTTTCGGTCAGTATGAAGGCGCGCCGCAGACGGAAACGCCGGTCCGCACCTTCGTCGGCCCGACCGAGGCGCTGGCGTCGATCGCCAAGGGCGAAGGCGTTTCCGGGGCCTTGCTGCCGGCTGCCTCCGCTCCGACAGACATGCCGGTCCTGTGGAAGACCGAGGCGCTCAACGACCGCGACCGTGCCGCCGGTGTCACCGTCGCCGTACTTGCCATCATCCTTGGCCTTCTCACTTTCGGCGGCTATCTGCACCAGCGCCATCCTCTGGCGATCGGCTCGGAGTTCATCGTCGATACGATCCGCGGCATTCCGATGCTGGTGATCGTGCTTTATGTCGGCCTGCCCTTGAGCGGGGCGTTGAAGGACGCGACGCAAGGGGTGCTCGACCCGCCAAACCTGATGCGCGGCATCGTCGCGATGGCACTCGCCTATTCGGCCTATCTCGCCGAAATCTTCCGCTCGGGCATCAATGCAATCCCGGTCGGCCAGGTCGAAGCGGCGCGCAGCATCGGCCTCAACCGTTGGCAGACGGCGCGTCTCGTCGTGCTGCCGCAGGCTTTCCGCATCATCATCCCGCCGCTTGGCAACGAACTGATCGCGATCCTCAAGGACACGTCGCTGCTGTCGATCCTGTCGATCCGCGACATCACCCAGCGCATGCGGGAGTTCCAGTCGGCAAGCTTCCTGCCGTTCGCGCCCTATAACTCGGCGGCGATCTTCTACATCTTCCTGACGTTGGCGGCGGCCAGCCTCGTCAACATGATCGAGCGGAAATATGACATCAAGCACCGCTAAATCTCGCACGGTGCTGATATCAGGTACCTCCCGCGGCCTCGGCTCGGAACTCGCGCGGCTTTACGCCGAAGACGGCTGGCGGGTGATCGCCTGCCAGCGGGGACCGGTCGCGAGCGAAGGTTCGGCGGATCGGTTGGTGCTGGACGTTGCCGATCCCGCATCGATCGAGGCTCTCGGTCAGTCGCTGCAAGGCGTCGCGATCGATCTGCTGATCAACAATGCGGCCGTGCGCGGCGATACCGGCGGCCTCGCGACGCTTGAACCGGGCGATTTTCTCGACGTTATGCGCGTCAATGCGCTGGCTCCGCTGCTGGTGACGCGGGCGCTCCTTGCGAACCTGCGCGCCGGCGAACATCGCGTCGTCGCCAATATCAGCAGCCGCGCCGGCTCCCTTGCCGAAGGCACGCTCGATGATGATGACGGCGACTATGCCTATCGCTGCTCCAAGGCGGCCCTGAACATGGCGACGGTCAAGCTGGCGCAGGATCTGAAGGGCGACGGGATTTCCGTCGTCTCGCTGCATCCTGGTTGGGTGCAGACGGATATGGGCGGCAGCGAAGCCGTCGTTTCGGTGGCGACAAGTGCTGCCGGGCTGAAGGCGATCATCGACAGCACAGGTTTGGCCGATAGCGGCAGTTTCCGCGCCTATGACGGGCGCCGGGTTTCGTGGTGACAGGACAGTGAAATGGCAGACAGAGATTTGAGAACCGAGCAGGAACTGGCAACGATCCGGATCTGGCTCATTGAGACCTACGGCATCGAGGCAAGCCTCTCGCCGCTGCCGGGCGAGCACGATCTCAACTATCGTGTCTCTGCTAACGATGGTCAGGAGTATCTGTTGAAGCTGCACGCTGCCGGCGATGCGGACGAACTCGAGATGCAGATTGCGGTGCTCGAACACATCGCCGCCAAGGATTCGGGGCTGCCGATCTCACGGACGTTTCGCGATCGCTCGGGTGGCGTCACCAGCAAGATCGAACTTCGAGGCCCGCGCACCGCACGGCTGCTCGCCTGGCTGCCCGGCGATATCTGGGCGAAGGCGCCGCTTCGCGACATGGCGAGCGCCGAAAGCCTCGGGCGCCTGCTCGCCGGTCTTGACCGCGGCCTCGAAGATTTCTCCCATGCGGGCGCCAATCGGCTCTATGCCTGGGACATCGGCCGCGCCGACATGCACGCTTGCCATGTGGAACTGATCGACGGCGCCGACAAGCGGGGAGCGGTTCAGGCGATCCTCGAGCACTTTTCTTCGACGGTCCTTCCGCGTCTTGCCTCCTGCCCGAAGCAGGTCATTCACAACGACGCCAACGACTACAACGTGCTGCTCGACAAGGATGGCGTTGTCAGCGGCTTGCTCGACTTCGGTGATATGGTCGAGACCTGGCGCGTGATCGAGATCGCCGTCGCCTCTGCCTATGCGCTGATCGGGTCTCCCGATCCGGTCGGCACGGTTGCAGCCCTTGCCGGCGCCTACCATCAGGTCAATCTGCTAAGCGAGGCGGAAGTCGACCTGGTCTTCGATCTGGTCAAGACCCGCTACGCCGTCAGCATGTGCATGGCGGCAAAGCAGATCCGCGACAATCCTGAGAATACCTATCTGCTCGTCAGCCAGGAGGATGTCTGGCGCGAACTCAATCGCCTGCAGGGCGAAAACCGCGCAATCGCCATCGCGCGCATCCGGGATGCCTGCGGCTTTGCGCCGATCCCGCATGCCGCTGCCGTGGTTCGCTGGCTCGAAAAGAACGCGCATGACTTCGCGCCGATCGTTCGGCCCTCGGTCAAAAAACCGAAGGTGACGGTGTTCGATTTCTCCGCCGCCGGCCCGGAGGCCGCGCGATGGTCAAGCCTCGATGCGGCGGAAGCTGAAGCCCGCATCATGGCCCAGATCGGCAGCGAAGGCGCCGCCTTCGGCATCGGCCTCTACGGCGAGGATCGCGGGATCTACCAGGGCGACGCCTATGAGACCGCGATCGAAGGCGCGCGGCGCTCGGTGCATCTCGGCGTCGACATCTTCGCGCCGGCGGGCGAGCCGGTCTCGGCACCCTTCGCCGGCAAGGTCGCCTACATACACGACGACGCGGTTGCCTTTGGTTTCGGTCCGACCGTACTTCTCGAGCACGAGGTCGAAGGCGGTCTGCGCTTCTGGACGCTCTACGGTCATCTTTCGCGCAACAGCGTTGCCAAGCTCGCCAAGGGGCAGGCGATCGCCAAGGGCGAGGTTTTTGCCGCCTTCGGTTCCGCTGACGAAAACGGCAACTGGGCGCCGCATCTGCATTTCCAGATCGTCACCGATCATCTCGGTCTCGCCGGACAGATGCATGGCGTCGGCGTGCGCGATCAATGGCAGGTCTGGCGCGAAGTGAGCCCGGACCCGAGCGTCGTGCTTGGCCTTTCGGTGCCGGTCTCTGTGATCGTCCCGCGCGACAAGGCCTTTCTTGTGCGTGAACGCCATCGTCGCATTGGTCGGTCGCTGAGCATCGCCTATAGCGCGACACCCTTGAAGATCGTCGGTGGCGAAGGCGCGTATCTGATCGACGAGGACGGCACGCGCTGGCTCGACATGGTCAACAATGTCTGCCACGTCGGCCATTGCCACCCGCGCGTCGTCAAGGCCGCACAGGCGCAGATGCAGCGGCTGAACACCAATTCGCGCTACCTGCACGATTCGCTGGTCGAATATTCCCGCAGGCTCGCCGCTCAGTTTCCGGATCCGCTCAACGTCTGCTTCTTCGTCAATTCCGGCAGCGAGGCGAACGACCTCGCGATCCGGCTGGCGCGCGCCTATACCGGCAATCGCGACATCATCACCGTCGACCACGCCTATCACGGCCACCTGTCGAGCCTGATCGACGTCAGCCCCTACAAGTTCGCCGGCAAGGGCGGGGAAGGGCAGGCGTTGCATGTGAAGGTCGCCGAGATGCCGGACCTTTATCGCGGGCGCTATCGCTATGGTGACGCGGATGCGGGCCGGAAATATGCCGAGGATGTGCGCAGCCAGGTTGCGGTTCTTGCTGCCGATGGTCGCCGCCCGGCGCTTTTCTTCAGCGAAGGCATTCTTGGGACCGGTGGGCAATTGTCGCTTCCGGAAAGGTATCTGCGCGAAGCCTATGCGCATGTGCGCGCCGCCGGCGGCCTCTGCCTCGCCGACGAGGTGCAGGTGGGCTTCGGCCGCGTGGGCAGCCACATGTGGGCGCATGAACTCCAGGGCGTCGTGCCTGACATCGTCACCATGGGCAAGCCGATAGGCAACGGCCACCCGATGGCGGCCGTCGTCACGACCGAAGCGATCGCGGCCTCCTTTGCCAACGGCATGGAGTATTTCAACACCTTCGGCGGCAATCCGGTCTCGGCCGAGATCGGCCTTGCCGTGCTCGATGTCATCCGCGACGAGCGGCTAATGAACCATTGCCGCGTCGTCGGTGACAGGCTGATGGACGGGGCGCGGACGCTCGCCGGCAAACACGCGATCATCGGTGATGTCAGAGGCCACGGCCTCTTCAACGGCATCGAACTGGTGCGCGACCGCGAGACGCTGGAGCCGGCAGCGCCCGAGCTTGATTTCGTCATTGCCGAGATGAAGCGCAAGCACCGCATTCTCTTGAGCAGCGAGGGACCGCACCACAACGTGCTGAAGGTGAAGCCGCCGGCGCCCTTCAGCGCCGAGGATTGCGACCGCTTCCTCGATGCGCTGGACGATACGCTTCAGCGTCTAAGCGTCTGAGACAAAAGACCAAAAACGGCCGCCTCCGGGCGGCCGTTGTGTCATTGCTCTCTGCTCTCAACAGCAAAATCGGATCGATGCGATTTTCCGCTTTACAAGAAAGTTAAACGTTTTTATCGTGCATATAAACGTTTAACTTGGTGCTGCAACTCGGCCGTTGGCCGCAGCAGTGCTCCGCCGGCAGGGAGGGCCCGTTGGCAGCGATCCGCATCGACAATTTGCGCAAAGGCTTTGGTTCGCTCGAAGTCTTGAAGGGTATCAACCTCGATATCGCCGACGGCGAGTTCGTCTGCTTCCTCGGTCCGTCCGGCTGCGGCAAGAGCACGCTGCTGCGCTCGATCGCCGGCCTCGAGGATCTCGACGGCGGCTCGATCCATCTCGGCGATCGCGATATCACCGACGTCGCTTCGGCCAAGCGCGACATCGCCATGGTCTTCCAGAACTACGCGCTTTATCCGCACATGAACGTGCGCAAGAACCTGTCCTTCGGTCTGGCGCTGAACGGCATGAAACGCGACGAGATCGACCGCCGCGTCGAGAGCGCTGCCGACATCCTGCGCATCAAGGAACTGCTGGCCCGCAAGCCGCGCCAGCTTTCCGGCGGCCAGCGCCAGCGCGTGGCGATCGGCCGCGCGATCGTGCGTGAGCCAAAGCTCTTCCTGCTCGACGAGCCGCTGTCGAACCTCGACGCGGGCCTGCGCGTCACCATGCGCGTCGAACTTGCGGCGCTGCATGAACGTCTCGGCGTGACGATGATCTATGTGACCCACGACCAGGTGGAAGCGATGACGCTGTCCGATCGTGTCGTTGTGCTCGACAAGGGCAAGGTCAGCCAGTTCGGTACGCCGCTCGAACTCTTCTATCAGCCGGCCAACCTGTTCGTCGCCGGCTTCATCGGCTCGCCGCGCATGAACTTCGTGACCACCGAAGTGACGTCGCAGGTCGATACGGCGGTGACGCTCAACGGCGGTGGTCTCGCCCATCCGCTCACGCTTGAAATGCTCTCGGCCGCACCGGTCGCCAAGCCCAAGTCGGTGACGCTCGGCATTCGCCCGGACAAGATCGAGCTGGTTTCGGCCGAGGAGGGTCACCTCGTCGGCGACGTGCGCCTCGTCGAGCGGCTCGGCACGGAAAGCCACGTCCATATCAGCCTTCAGAATGGTGGCGACATGACCGCGGTCGTGCGCGGCACGCATCCGGTTTCCGCCCGCGAGCGCGTGCATCTGCGTCTGCCGGCCGAGCATTGCCATCTGTTCGACGGCGATGGCCAGGCGGTTGCCCGACGTCTCGATGGCGAGACGCAGGCGCTCATCAATCAGGAAAAGGCAAAGCGGGTCGCGTAACCCGAAGGAGGAGGAGAAACATGCTCAACAGGAAGTCGATCATCGGCTCGCTGATGGTTCTGGCGATCGCCGGAACCGCCACGGCTCGCGCAGAAGAGACCTTGCGTTTTGCGACCTGGGATACGGACGAAAGCCTGGCGATCCAGCAGGAAATCGCCAAGAAGTTCGAGGAAAAGCATCCAGGCGTGAAGGTTCAGGTCGAACCTTATGCCGACGGTTACGATCAGAAGCTGATCGCCGCCTTCGGCGCCGGCAACCCGCCTGACGTCATGTATATGTGGAACTTTCCGCAATATTACACGTCGCTGAAGCCGCTCGACGATCTGATCGCCAAGGATGCGGCCGAGATCAAGCCGGACGATTTCCCGAAGGGCCTGATGAACACGGTTCGTGTCGAGGGCAAGACCTACGGCATGCCGTCGGGCTTCACCACCCAGGTGGTGTTCTACAACAAGGACATGTTCGCCAGGGCCGGCGTCGAGGAACCGAAGGACGGCTGGACCTGGGACGACCTGCGCGCCAAGGCTGCCAAGTTCCGCGACGAGCCAAACAAGGTCTATGGCTTTGCCGTCGACGCCAAGCCCGACCCTTATGATTTCGAGCAGTTCCTCTGGTCGAACGGCACCAAGTACATTTCCGACGATGGCAAAAAGATCGACGGCTACATGAACAGCGACGCCGCCGCCCAGGTCCTCGACATGTTCGGCGACATGGCCAAGAAGCAGGAAGCGATCACGCTGAACCTCGGCGACGACACGTCGGGCAGCACGCTGTTCAAGGGCGGCAAGATCGCGATGTTCCAGAGTGCCATGTGGTCGAAGTCGGGCATCGATGCATCCGGCATCAAGTATGGCGTAGCACCACTGCCGAAGTTCGGCGACAAGACCGCCCACTCGGCGCTCGGCGTTTCGGCGATCTCGATCGCCAAGGATGCGGCCCATCCGGACCTCGCCTGGGAATTCGTCAAGTTCTTCTCCTCGCCGGAAGCGGTTGCCATGCGCATCAACGACCTGCCGGTGCGCACCAGCGTTGCGGAAGAAAAGGGCATGACCAAGGACCCGATCTACAAGCCGTTCTTCGACATTCTCGCGACCTCCAACACCGAAACCCATGCGTTCCTGAAGAACGCCAACTGGGGCAAGGTTCAGGACAATCTCGCTCGCGCCATCGAGGCGACGATGATCGACCAGGGCAATGCCAAGCAGCATCTCGACGAGGCGGTTGCCCGCTCGAAGCGGCTGATCAAGTAAGACAAGGGAGCCCGGGGAGATGGACATGACCTATGCAACAGCCGCAGTGCCGGCCGCGGCCAAGCGCAAGCGCTCGGCCTTCGCCCGCCATATCGCGGCCTATCTGTTCATTTCCCCGTGGATCCTCGGGTTTCTGTTCTTCACGCTTGGCCCGCTCGTCTTCTCGTTGACAATGAGCTTCTACGACTGGCCCGTCGTCGGTGAACGCACGTTCGTCGGGCTCGAAAACTATTGTTCCATGCTGTTCGAGGATCCGCAGTTCTGGGAAAGCCTCTGGATTACGGTCAAGTTTGCGGCAATCTATGTGCCGTTCAACATCGTCATGTCGTTCCTGCTGGCGCTGATGTTGCATAACATCACCTTCGCCAGCGGCTTCTTCCGCACCGCCTTCTACCTGCCGAGCGTCATTTCCGGCGTCGCGCTGGTGACGATCTGGAGCTGGATCTACAGCCGGGAATACGGGCTCTTGAACTTCATGCTCTCCTTCGTCGGCATCGACGGGCCGAACTGGCTCGGCGATCCGAACCTGGCGATCGTCGCCATCATCATCGCCAGCCTCTGGGGGCTCGGCGGCACGATGCTGATCCTCTTGACGGGCCTGAAAGCCATCCCGAAGGAGCTCTACGAGGCCGCAACCGTTTCGGGCGTTCCCGGCTGGGCGCAGATGGTCTTCATCACCCTGCCGATGCTCGGGCCGATGCTGCTCTTCACCTTCATCACCTCGATCATCTCGGCCTTCCAGCAGCTGACGATCGCGCTGCTTCTGACCAAGGGCGGACCGCTCGGCTCCACCTATTTCTTCGCCATGTACATCTACGACAACGCCTTCAAGTATTTCGACATGGGCTATGCCGCCGCCGGCTCCTGGGTGATGTTCATCATCGTGCTCCTGCTCAGCCTCGGCGTCATGCGCTGGTCGGCTGCCTGGGTCTATTACGAAGGCGAAGTTCGCCAGAACGATGGAGAGCACAATGCGTAAGACGCTGCTCTATTCCGCGCTCATCCTGCTCTCGGCGCTGTTCATCGCGCCGTTCTACTGGACCTTCATGACGGCGATCAAAAGCTCCGCCGAGCTCTACCAGTTCCCGCCAGTCTTCTGGCCGTCGGAATGGCACTGGGAGAACTTTGCCGCCGCCTGGAACAAGCAGCCCTTCGGCACCTACCTCACCAATTCGGTGATCGTCGTCGTGCTGTCGACGATCGGCCAGCTGATCTCGTCGTCGCTGGTTGCCTATGGCTTTGCCCGCTTCCGCTTCCCCGGCCGCGACCCGCTGTTCATCCTGCTGCTCGCCACCATGATGATCCCGTGGGACGTGAAGATGATCCCGCTCTACATGGAGTTCAACCTGCTCGGCTGGATCAACACGCTGAAGCCCTTGATCGTGCCCGCCTATTTCGCCGATGCTTTCTTCGTCTTCCTTTTGCGCCAGTACATCATGACTGTGCCCATGGAGATCGACGAAGCCGCCCGCATGGATGGCGCCAACGCTTTTGACATCTACTGGCGCATCCATCTGCCGCTAATGATGCCGGCGCTGGTGCTGGTCGGCACCTTCCACTTCATGAATGCCTGGAACGACTATCTCGGCCCGTTGATCTTCCTCAACGACCAGTCGAAATACACCCTCACGCTCGGCCTCTCCATGTTCAAGGGCCTGCACGAAGTGGACGTGACCTCGATCGCGGCGATCACCGTCATCCTCTGCCTGCCGCCGCTCGCTCTCTTCTTCGTCGCCCAGCGCTATATCATGGATGGCGCGGTCGGCTCGTCGGTGAAGGGATAACGGCATGCTGTTCGATATCGATACCGTGCCCTTCAGCCGCAGGGGCCGTTTCCTGACGCTCTCGATGATGCGCGTGCCGGGCCGCGACGGCGAACGTGCGCTTTATCTTCGGCACGTCGCCGGTGGCGACGAGCGGCCGTCTCTCGGCCGTCTCTGCCGTGTGGAATTTCTTGATGCGGAAGGCAGGGCCGTGACCCCGGTGCTCGTGCTTTCACCCGAACGACTCGACGCACGCGTCGGTGACGGCGAAGTCACCTTCGTCATCGGCGAAGGGGAGCGGCTGCACATATCCGGCAGACAAGCCGGCGTGCGCTTTCATCTCGAAGGCTCGCGTTACGATTATGTCTACCGCACGCCGAACGGAGAGGATTGCCTCGTCGCCGCGGTCGAAAACGTCAAGTTCATCCCGCGGGCGATCACCGGCGACCTGAAGGTCACCGGCGCCTGGCATCGCGACCATTCCGAAGACGTGTCCTTCGCCTTTTCGGGCGCGGATGCCTTCGAGGGCAATGTCGACTTCTTCCGCACCGTGCCGCCGGCTGATCGGCCCGGTCGGTTCGCCGAGGCGCTTTCGGATGCGACGGCAGAATTCTCTGTGTGGCACGCGCGCGTTCCCGGAGGTGTTGACGGCCAGGGCGAGGCGCATCGGCTGGCAAGCTATCTGCTCTGGGCGAACGGCGTGCCGGCCGGTGGCGCGTTGACGCGGCCGGCGATCTTCATGTCCAAGAACCACATGATCAACATCTGGAGCTGGGACAACGTCTTTTCGGCGCTGGGCGTTGCGGCCTTCGATCAGGATCTCGCCTTCGATCAGTTCGCCGCAATCTTCGACCACCAGGACGCCTCCGGCCTGCTGCCGGATTACATCAACGACCGCGACGTGCTCTTTGCCTTCACCAAGCCGCCGGTGCACGGTTGGGCGGTGTCGCTGATCGCAGCTGCCAATCCGGGCTTCCTGACAGCGGAGCGCAAGTCCTACCTGCGCGACGCCATCGGCCGACAGGTCGATTACTGGCTGACCCATGGACGCAAGGATGCCACGAGCCTGCCGTCCTATTTCCACGGCAACGACAGCGGCTGGGACAACGCCACCTTCTTTGCCGAAGGCGGCCCGGTGATCTCGCCGGATCTGCCGGTTTTCCTGATCCTTGCCTGCGAGGCATTGGCCGAGCTTCTTGAAGACGATCGAGAACGCCGGGCGATGTGGCGGCAGAAGGCAGACGAGCTGCAGGCGCTGCTGTTCGAGCGCCTCTGGACCGGCGAGACCTTTGGCGCCCGGCTCGCTGCGGATCCGGAGCGGATCTTGCCGGGCGAAAACCTCATCCAGTTCATGCCGCTGCTGCTCGGTTCGCGGCTGACGCCCGACATGCGCGAGAAGCTGGTCGCGCGGCTCGTCGCCGGCGGTTTCATCACCGAATGGGGCCCGGCGACGGAAAGCCCGAAGAGTTCCTTCTACGAAGACGACGGTTACTGGCGCGGGCCGATTTGGGCGCCGACCACACTGCTTCTCTGGGATGGACTGCGCCGGCAAGGGAAGATTGAGCTCGCGCGCGAAGTCGCGGAAAAGTTCTGTTCACTTGCGAGCAAAAGCGGTATGGCCGAAAACTTCGACGCGCGCTCGGGGAGGGGCCTTCGCGATCGCGCATTCGCCTGGACATCCGCAGTCTATCTTGTGCTGGCAGCATCGCTCAGCGCTGACAACCCGTGACGAGCAGAACCGCCATGCAGAGACCGACGATCAAGACCATTGCGCAGGAGACGGGGCTTTCCATCGCCACCGTTTCCAAGGCCCTGAAGCATTCGCCTCAGGTTCGTCCGGAGACGCGCGCGATCGTGATCGAAGCGGCGGAACGCGTCGGCTACGAACTGAACATGCATGGCGTGCAGTTACGCACCGGCAAGACCTATCAGGTCGCAGCCATCATGACCGCGCCGGGTCCGAAGCAGAACGAATGGGAAGGCGTCGAATACGCCCAGCTCCTGAGCGGCATTTCCTGGGCGCTGGAAGACAGTCCCTATCGCGTCTCGCTCTATGCGGTCCGCAATTTCGAGGAGAGCCAGGCGGTCATCAAGCAGATCGTTTCGCTGAAGAAGGCCGACGGCATCATCATCTCGGGCACCCGCGCCGACGATCCCCGCATCCGCACGATGCAGGCGGCCGATTTCCCCTTCGTCACCTATGGCACCAGCATTCACAATGCGCCGCATGCCTATGTCGATGCCGACAACGAGCAGATGATCCGGGTGTCGATGGCGCGGCTCACCGAGCGCGGTCATCGCCGCATCGCGCTGCTCAACCCGCTCTCGGACTTAAGCTACGGCATCACCCGGCACGAAGCCTACAGGCATGCGCTTGATGTCGCGGGGCTTCCCTATGATCCGGCGCTCGTCGCCCATGGCCGTCTGACGCCGGCTTTCGGCCGCGAGAACGTGCTGACCATGTCGGAGCTCGGCAACCCGCCGACCGCCTATATCTGCGCCAATGAAGCCTCCGCGCTCGGCGCCTTCTCGGGCTTCCACGAGCGCGGGCTGGTGCATGGCCGCGATGCGGTGATCAACGCCACCGACGATCTCAACGTCAGCCAGTATTTCGCGCCGCCGATCACCACCTATTACCTGCCGATCAGCGAGCCGAGCAGCCTGCTCGGCGCCTATATCCTCAGGCGCATGGAGGGTGAGCCGCCGGAAGCGCTGCAGACGCTGCTCATGCCGAACCTGATCGAGCGATGCGACGACCGCTTGAACCCGAACCGTTGACGAATTTCACGCCCACTCAGGGCGCCCATTCATGCCCTTGAATATAAACGTTTATATTCAAGGGCGCACAGACAAAACCCGAGGTCGGACCCAACCGGCCGTAATACATGACGAAGGACCGGACCCGTGCACATGCCCCTGACGAGATCGAACCGCTTCAACGCCAAGGAACAGCAGACGGACATGCTGGAACTCGGCGTCTGCTACTATCCGGAGCAGTGGCCGCGCGAAAAATGGGAAGAGGATGCCCGCCGCATGGTCGAGCTCGGCCTTGCCTGGGTGCGCATCGGCGAATTCGCCTGGGCGAAGATCGAGCCCCGCTCGGGCGAATTCCACTGGGAGTGGCTGGACGACGCGATCGAGGTGCTCGGCAAGGCCGGTCTTAAGGTCATTCTGGGAACACCGACCGCCGCACCTCCGAAGTGGCTGATCGACCGCTACCCGGACATCCTGCCCGTCGACGTCAAGGGTGTGGTGCGCAAGTTCGGCGCCCGCCGTCACTACTGCTTCTCCAGCCGCCGCTACCGCATCGAGGCGGCGCGGATTTCCGAAGCCATGGCCGAGCGCTACGGCAAAAACGCCTTCGTCCATGCCTGGCAAACCGATAACGAGTACGGCGACCACGACACGATCTACAGCTATTCCGACGAGGCGCTGCGCGCCTTCCGCGAATGGCTTGAGGCCCGCTATGGCACGGTCGAGGAGCTGAACCGCGCCTGGGGTACGGCCTTCTGGGCGATGAACTATCTGAGCTTCGACGAGGTCGAGCTTCCGAACAACCTCGTCGAAGAGCCGAGCCCGACCCATATCGTCGACTACATCCGCTTCTCCTCAGACCAGGTGAAGAGCTTCAACAAGGCGCAGGTCGACATCATCCGCAAGCACTCGCCGGGCCGTCCGGTGACGCACAACTTCATGTCGCAGAACACCGACTTCGACCATTACAAGGTCGGCGAGGACATCGATATCGCGTCGTGGGACGTCTATCCGATGGGTGGCCTGCTCAATGGCCGTCTGTCCTCGGAAGACAAGGGCCGGTATCTGCGCGTCGGCGATCCCGACCAGCCGGCCTTCAACCACGATCTCTACCGGGCCGTCGGCAACGGTCGTGTCTGGGTGATGGAGCAGCAGCCGGGCCCGGTAAACTGGGCCTCGCACAATCAGTCGCCGGCCGACGGCATGGTCCGGCTCTGGACCTGGCTCGCTTACGCTCACGGCGTCGACATGGTCTCCTATTTCCGCTGGCGCCAGGTGCCGTTTGCGCAGGAGCAGTTCCATGCCGGCCTGCTGCTTCCGAACAGCGAGGCTGACCAGGGCTATCTCGAAGTCGCGCAGGTGGCCGATGAGATGAAGCGTTTGCCGAAGGGCGAGCGCCGCGAGAAGGCGAAAGTCGCGATCCTGCTCGACTACAATTCGCGCTGGGCGACCAGGGCGCTGCCGCAGGGCCGCACCTATCTGGCTTCGCAGATCGCGCTCGACTGGTATTCGACCGTCGCCCGCCTCGGCGTCGATGTCGACATCATCGGCCAGCACTCGGACCTCGAAGGCTACCAGCTGGTGCTGGCACCCGACCTCGTGATCCCCGAACAGGCCTTCGTTCAAAAGCTTGCGGCGTCGGGTGCCAAGGTGCTTTTCGGACCGCGCAGCGGCAGCAAGACCGAGGACATGCATATTCCGGAGGGCCTGCCGCCGGGTCCGCTCGCCGCGCTGATCGACGTCAGCGTCGCGCGTGTCGAGTCGCTGCCGGAATTCCACGGCGAGAGTGTACTTTACGGCAACGAGACCTATCCGGCCGGCGTCTGGCGCGAGACGGTTCGCACCAACGAAACCGTGCTTGCGACCTTCGAGGGTGACTACCGCAACGGCGCCCCGGCGCTCGTCGGCAACGACAAGGCACGCTACATGGCAACGGGTGCACGCGGCGAGCTCTTGGACAAGGTGATTGGCGATGCGCTCGGCTGGGCTTCGGTTGAGGCGCTCGCCGATCTTGGCGATCTGCGCATCACCCGCCGCGGCAAGCTCACCTTTGCCTTCAACTACGGCAAGACGGCGGTGGACGTGCCGGCGTCTGCGGGCGCAACCTTCCATGTCGGCGGCCGCAAGCTCGGCCCGGTCGACGTCGCGATCTGGACGGAGTGATCGGAAGGCGGGTTATCGCCCGCCGACCGACCGGTAGCACCTAAAAGCAAAGAGCCCGGCTTTGGAAACAGGCCGGGCTCTTTGCGTTTCGTACTTTTCCGTGGTCAGGCGCGTTCCAGCGCCACGGCGATGCCCTGGCCCACGCCAATGCACATGGTCGACAGCGAATAGCGCCCGCCGGTCTCGTGCAGTTCGAGTGCCGCCGTGCCGGTGATGCGGGCGCCGGACATGCCGAGGGGGTGGCCGAGCGCGATCGCGCCGCCGTTGCGGTTAACGCGCGGATCGTCGTCGGCAATGCCGAGGTCGCGAAGCGTGGCGAGCCCCTGCGAGGCGAAGGCCTCGTTGAGTTCGATCACGTCGAATTGCGCCTGCGTGAGACCGAGGCGGGCCATCAGCTTCTTCGATGCCGGAGCCGGGCCGAAGCCCATGATGCGCGGCGGTACGCCGGCGGTAGCCCCACCGAGGATGCGGGCGATCGGCCTGAGGCCGTATTTCTTCGCTGCCGCTTCCGAGGCGATGATCAGGGCCGTTGCGCCATCGTTGACGCCGGAGGCGTTGCCGGCGGTCACCGTGCCGCCTTCTTGTCTGAAGGGCGTGCCGAGCTTGGCAAGCGCCTCCATCGTCGTCGCGCGCGGGTGCTCGTCGCGATCGACGATAACGGGCTCGCCCTTGCGCTGCGGGATCGTCACCGAAACGATCTCTTTCGCCAGCCGGCCATTGGCCTGCGCGGCCGCTGCCTTTGCCTGGCTGCGCACAGCAAACGCATCCTGGTCTTCGCGGCTGACGTGAAAGTCAGCCGCGACGTTCTCGCCCGTCTCTGGCATCGAATCGACGCCATATTGCTTCTTCATCAGGGGATTGATGAAGCGCCAGCCGATGGTCGTGTCGTAGATTTCGGCGTTGCGGGAGAAGGCGGCATCGGCCTTCGGCATCACGAAGGGCGCGCGTGACATGCTCTCGACGCCACCGGCGATCATCAGCTCGGCTTCGCCCGATTTGATGGCGCGGGCTGCCGTGATGACCGCATCCATGCCGGAGCCGCAAAGCCGGTTGATCGTCGTCCCGGTGACGCCGACCGGCAGACCGGCCAGGAGCAGCGACATGCGCGCGACGTTGCGGTTGTCCTCGCCCGCCTGGTTGGCGCAGCCGAAGATCACGTCGTCGACGGCGTCCCAGTCGACATCGGCATTACGCTCCATCAGAGCGCGAAGTGGGACCGCACCGAGGTCGTCGGCCCTGACCGATGAGAGTGAGCCGCCGAACCGGCCGATCGGGGTGCGGATGTAGTCGCAGATGAAAGCCTCGGCCATCACGCAGCCTCCTTGTCGCCCTGATGCGCCTTCTTGGTGCGAGCGTTGATGTCACGAAGGGTCTTGAGTTCGAGTTCGGACGGGGCCGGCGTCTCGATCACTTCCTCGGCGAACCTGATCGCCCAGCCGCAATTCTCGACGATCTGCTCGCGCGTGACGCCGGGATGGATCGAAACGACGGTCAGTTCCTTGGTTTGCGGATGCGGCTCCAGGATGCAGAGGTCGGTGATGACGCGCGTCGGTCCCTTGGTCTTCATGCCCAACCGTTCGCGGTGGTCGCCGCCGTCGCCGTGGCCCATGGAGGTAATGAAGGGCAGCTTCTCGACGAAGCCGCGCCTGGAGAGCGCCATGGTGATGAAGATGCGGCCGCAATTGGAGGCAATCTCCGGAGCGCCGCCACCACCGGGCAGACGCACCTTCGGGTGGTCATAGGGGCCGACGACCGTGGTGTTGAGGTTCGCGAACTTGTCGATCTGGGCGCCACCGAGGAAGCCTGTCGTGATACGCCCGCCCTGCAGCCAGTAGCGGAACATCTCCGGCACCGACACGGTGAAAAGGGCCGTGTCGCAGAGTTCGCCATCGCCGATCGAAAGCGGCAGCACATCCGGCTTGGTGCCGACCGTGCCGCTCTCGTAGATCAGCGTGATATCGGGTGCATGCGTCAGCCGCGCGACGTTGCAGGCGGCCGAGGGCGCGCCGATGCCAACGAAGCAGACGTCGTCGTTGGAAAGCGCCCGGGAAGCGGCGATGGTCATCATTTCGGTAGGGGTGAAGTCGCTCATTCTATCCTCCCTCAGGCCGCTTTTGCCGGTTTGTTGCCGGCATGCTTGGCGAAATCTTCCGGCCTGGCGTCGAGCACGTTTTCCTTGATCCAGGCGGTGAAGCTATCGCGGTCGCGGGCGATCTCGTCCCAGCCGATGTAGAAGGCGTTGGAGCGCGGGTAGTAACCGTGCGCATAGGACGGGAAGGCGCCGCCCGGAACGTGAGCAACCGATGTGACGGCCCAGCGGGGCAGCACGAGGGAATTGGGCGACGGTGGGTTGAGCTCGTCGACGATCTCCTCCACCGTGACGATCGAGCGCTTGGCGGCAAGAACCGCCTCCTTCTGCACGCCGACGATGCCTTCGATCAGCACGTTGCCCTTCCTGTCTGCGCGTTGCGCATGAATGATCGTGACGTCAGGGCGGATCGCCGGTACGGCCGCAAGCACTTCGCCGGTAAACGGGCAGGTGACCGACTTGATGTTGGGGTTTACCTTCGGCAGGTCGGCGCCGATGTAACCACGCAGCGTCGCAAACGGCAGGTTGGCGGCACCCGCCTCATAGGCGTTGGCCATCGCCGCGTGGGAATGCTCCTCGATCTCCAGCGGCCGCGGCCATTGGTTTTCGACGGCGTCGCGGAAGCGATGCAGCGAGCCGACGCCGGGATTGCCGCCCCAGGAAAACTTCATGCCACGCGCCGCACCCACGCCGATCAGCTGGTCATAGAGAATGTCCGGCGTCATACGCACCAGATAGAGGTCCTTGCGACCCTGGCGGATCACCTCATGCCCCGCGGCATAGGGGATCAGATGGGTGAAGCCTTCCATGGCGACGGTGTCGCCATCCCTGACATTGTCGCCGACAGCCTCGGCGAGCGAAACGATCTTCGCCATGTTTCCTCTCTTGGTCTCAGTGATCTGTTCGTGGCCTTCGTCGCCCCACGGGCAGCCGGCGCCTTCCTCTTCCGGATGCCAATAAGCGCCGATCGAAACGCTCGGTCAATTATTTTGTGCGATATTTGACTTTTGTTCGTATATCGCACAAAATCGTTGGCGATGATTTGGGAGGCAAGGATGCGGGAAACGGACTTCGTCAGCGGCTTTGCGCGCGGGTTGGCAGTGATCGAAGCCTTCGATGAAACCCGGCCGAAACTGTCGATTGCCGAGGCGTCAAGGATTACCGGGCTTGACCGGGCGACGGTGCGCCGGTCGCTGCTGACCCTCTCCGAGCTCGGCTATGCAGACTATGACGGCAAGTTCTTCGCGCTGACGCCGAAGATCCTGCGCCTTGGCCATGCCTATCTCTCGGCAACGCCGCTGCCGACGATCATCCAACCTTATCTCGACCAATTGTCCGACCGCGCCGGGCAGAGCGCCTCGGCCTCGGTCTTGGATGGAACCGAGATCGTCTACATCGCCCGCGCCTCGCAAAAGCGGGTGATGTCGATCAACCTGACGACGGGGTCGCGCCTGCCGGCCTATTGCGCCTCCATGGGGCGGGTATGGCTCGCGGCACTGCCGGAGCATGAGGCACGAGAGATCCTTGCCCGATCGAACCTCAAGGCAAACACGCCCTATACGAAGACCGATCCGGAGGACCTGATCGCCGAGTTTCGCCGTGTGCGCGACCAGGGCTATGCGTTGATTGATCAGGAACTCGAACTCGGTCTCTGTTCGATCGCAGTGCCGCTCGAAAACGACCGCGGCCGGATCGTTGCGGCGCTAAACATCGGCGCGCCGGCAGCCCACGTGGCCGCAGCGGAGATGGTTGAGCGTTACCTGCCGCTGCTCAAGGAAACGCAAGGGGCGCTCCGGCTGGTGCTGAGATAACAGCTCCCTGCGTCGGCGCTTGATGTTTTGCTGTCGCGCGTTGGAAGCACGCCAGCACCGCAGGACCTGGTCCTTGCTGGCGCCGATTGATGGTGATCGGAACGGCTGGCAACGAGCATGGGGGATTTGAGTATGGGCACCCTTGGGTCTGTGCACGTCGTCTCGTGTCAGGCCGTTCCATTGGCGCCAAGGCCGTTCATCTGCTCCGGACCGCTTGGTCTGCAGCTCATTCCATCGGCAAGCACAGATTTGGGTAGCGACCGAACGGCCGGAATACCCAAAAATGAGCCACCGGGCGATGCAGTTTACGCTTGCATTTATTTAACCTACAAATTTTAGTGGTCCACGCGGGTGGTGCTGGCGGTGAGAAACGCCGGCACAGGACGATGGAGGGGGCCATCGCGCCGCAAGAGCCAGGTATTTGTCGAATTTTGTCCAGCGCCGCTCTCGGCGATGTCTGGGCGTTGCTGTCATTGTTGCGACCCGGACCGCCGGGAAACCCGAATTTTTGCTGAGCGATCCCTTTTCGCCTTTCCATATCGAGCGTCATGAATGAGCAATTGCACCGGTCCGATCATTCCATAGGCCTGCCGCCCTACGAACTGATCGCGACGAACGAGCCGCCTTGCCCCGCCGTGGCGCAGCCCACACGAGACTGGGCCTATCTGGCCGCCACCCACCTCATCGGTTCTCCGGCCAACGCGGCGATCGCCGCGATCCTGGAGGAAACCGGCAAGCTTGCCGGCGCCGACCGGGCGTGGATGTTCGAATACACCGACGATCTTCTGCGCTTCCGCAACACTGACGAATGGGTGCGAGGCGAGGTGTCGTCACATGTCGGGGACCTGCAGCAGACGCCGATGACGATGATCGGCTGGCTCCATCAGTGGCTGGTGGCGGGCAAGGCGGTCATGATCAACGATGTCGCAAGGCTACCGCGTCCGGCGCGGGCGCTTCAGGCGGAAATGCTTCGCCAGAATGACAAGAGCGTTCTCTGCGTCCCGGTTTTTCACGAGGGCACGTTGCGTGGCTGCATCGGTTTCGATGCGACGCGGGCGGTGCGTCGGTGGCCGGTCGAAGAAATCCACCAGCTCGTCCGCTGTGCAAAGCTGATCGGGATCGCGCGCTACGGGCGCACGCGGACATATGGCGACCGGGACGATGCTGGCGCAACGACGTCGGCAGAGATAGGCGCGCTCGTCCATCTGCATATGCCGGGACGCACCCGCGGCGTGCCGCTGTCTGCGATCGTCGGGCTTCGCTCTGCCAAGGACTACACCCAGGTCTGGCTGAAGGACGAAGCCGCGGTGCTGGATCTTCGTCCGCTTTCATTCTGGATCGGCCTTTTGCCCAAGGCGAACTTCCTGCGCATCCATCGGACCGCGGTGGTCAACCTGTCGCACGTGACCGAGCTGGACCGTCATTCCGGTCCGACGAAACAGGCCTGGGTCGTGCGTCTGCGCAGAACAGACGAATCCTGGACCGTGTCCCGCCCCTACAGGCAGGAATTGCGCAGTCGTCTCGGCATCTGAATTTTCCACAGAGGCTGATATCGGGGTTTGTCGCTTCGTCGAACCCGTAGGTTGTTTCGTCGATAAGGCGTTGCCGCTGTAGGGTTGCTATGCAAGCGAGCTTCCTGGGACATTTTTGAACGATGGCGGGGGCAAGCCTTTGAAAAAGATCAATTGTCAGAATCAGGGCTTGGGAAGCGGACGTGAGAGCGAAGCGCGCAACGATCGGCGGCGGACGACGCGTCGTTCGGTAACCAGTAGCCGGCGCTTGCTGATGAACAGCACCGCTCTGTGGCTGTTCGCAGCCACCGGCCTTGCTCTCGGCATGGTCGCGTCCGTTCCGGTCGCGCATGCGGCAGGCAAGGGCGGCACCGGCGGGAGTTGGGGCGGCGCCGGCGGCAGCGTCGACGGCAACCTGCAGGGAACGCCCGGCGGCGATGCCATCGATAGCGGAAACGGCGGCGGCGGCGGCGGGCCGGGTGCGGCCGGTGGCGCGGGAAGCCAGAGCGGCGCCGGGGTTGGCGGCACTGGTGGTGCCGGCGGCACCAGCGGCAGCCCGAACGGAGGAACCGGCGGAAGCGGCATCGGCAACGGCAGCGACTTTGGCGGCGGTGCGGGTGGCGGCGGCGGTGCGCACGGCAGCGTCGGCAATGTCGCTGGCCGCGGTGGCGATGGAGGCACGTCTCCGAACGGGGACGGCGGTGGCGGCGGGGCCGGCGGATACGGCCGGATTGTTGCCGCCGGGGGAACGGAGAGCATAACCGGACCGGCAGTTTCCGGTGGGCGGGGCGGACACGGCGGTGCTGGCGGGGCAGCGTCGGGGGCTATCGGTATCGGTGGCAGCGGCGGCGACGGTGGCGACGGCGCGGCGCTCGTCGGTGGCGGCACATTGACGGTGAACACGAACGTCACGGCCGGCAACGGCGGCAATGCCGGCGCCGGCGGTCACATTCTCGAAAAGTTCAATGGCGACGGCGGTCACGGCATCAGCGCGCTGAACGGCGGCACGGTGATCATCAACAGCGGCAGCGTGACGGGCGGTGTGGTTGGAACCGGCGGGACCGGCGGCGTGCACGGAGCTGGGATCTTCGGTCGAAACCTGGACGTGACTCTCGGCGCATCCGGTTCGATCATCGGCGGCAATGGCGGGACCGCCAACGCCATGACCTTCGATGGCGGCGCCAACACGTTCCGGTTCTCTGCGGCGAACCCGGGTCTTTCCGGCAACATCGCGATCAACAATACCGCCAGCCTGACGATCGACCAGAACAGCAACGGCAGGATCAACAATACGATTACGGGCGACGGCTCGCTCATCAAATCCGGCAGCGGCACGCTGACGCTGACGGGCATGAACACCTATACCGGGGCGACGAGCATCGGGGCGGGCGGTACGCTGGCGCTATCGGGCCAGGGACGCATCAATGCCTCCAGCGGATTGACGGTGAACGGCACCTTCGACGTTTCCGCCGCCGCTTCTGCACAGGTCAGGTCGCTGGCCGGCAGCGGACAGGTCACGCTTGGAAGTCAATATCTGATCATCCACAACGCCACGGGTACGTTCTCGGGCGCGATCAACGGCACCGGTGGCATCAATGTCATGGCCGGCACGCAGGTCCTGACGGGTACCAATACCTTTGCCGGTGGCGCAGGTACGAATACTGGCGCGACGTTGCAGATCGGCAATGGCGGCACGGGTGGCTCGCTCGTGTCGAACATTACCAACGGCGGCTCGGTGATCTTTAACCGCTCCGATGACGTGACCTATGGCGGCGAGATCACCGGCAACGGCACATTCTCGCAGATCGGCAGCGGCACGCTGACGCTGACGGCGACCAGCAGCACGCGCGGAGCGGTGACGATCGGCACAGGCAGCACGCTGCAGCTCGGCAATGGTGGCACCACAGGCTGGATCGGCGGCACGGGGAACTTTGTCGGCTCGATCACCAACAATGGCGCGCTGGTCTACAACCGCTCGAACAATGTCAGCTATGCCGGCAAGGTCTCGGGCACCGGCACGATTTCGCAGGCGGGAACGGGCAAGCTGACGCTGACGGGGGATAGTTCGCTGTTCGCTGGAGCAACGTCGGTGACGTCGGGCACGACCTATGTCAACGGCCAGCTTGGCGGCAACGTCAATGTCGGCACCGGCGGTACGCTCGGGGGATCGGGCAGGATCGGCGGCAGCGTCGTCGTCGATGGCACGCTCTCGGCCGGCAACAGCCCGGGCACAATCACGATCGGTGGCGATCTGACGCTCAATGCCGGCTCCAATTCGGTTTTCGAGCTCAATACGCCTGGGCTCGTCGGCAGCGTCGGCAGCAACGATCTGGTGAAGGTCGGCGGCAACCTGACGCTCGGCGGCGCACTGAACGCGCAGGTGGCATCGGCCGGTTACTACCGGCTGTTCGAATATGACGGCGCGCTGTCGGGCAGTTTTGCGACGACGACCGCGACGTCGACGGTTCCTAGCTTCACGATCGCCAGCCAACAGGTCCAGACCGGCATTGCCAAGCAGGTCAATTTGTCGGTGCTCGGCGCCGGCCAGACGATGCACTTCTGGGATGGCGGCGACACGACGGGCAACGGTACCGTCAACGGCGGTACCGGCACCTGGACGTCTGGTGGCACCAACTGGACCGGCGCTCCGGGGCGCGCCAACATCAACGGCAGCTTCGGCGGCTCTGTCGGCGTCTTTGCCGGTGCCGCCGGCGGCACCGTCAATGTTGTCGGCACACAGAGCTTCGATACGCTGCAGTTCTCCGCGACCAACGATGGCAGCGGCTACACCATCAATGGCGGGGTGCTCAGCTTCAATCCGGCAAGCGGCACGGCGGCGACGATCAATGTCGGCAACGGCGTCGCAACCACGATCGGCTCGGTGCTGCAGGATGGCGCGACCGGCAGCGGCCTCAACAAGGTGGGCAACGGCACGCTGACGCTGACGGGCATGAACACCTATACCGGGGCGACGAGCATCGGAGCCGGCGGCACGCTCGCGCTTTCGGGTCAGGGTCGGATCAACGCCTCGAGCGGTTTGACGGCCGATGGCACCTTCGACGTCTCGGCTGCGGCTTCCGCACAGGTCAAGTCGCTTGCCGGCAGTGGGCAGGTTGTGCTCGGTAGCAAAACGCTGATCATCAATAACGCGACCGGCACGTTCTCGGGCACGATCAACGGTACCGGTGGCATCTCGATCGGTGCCGGCACGCAGGTCTTGAGTGGCACCAACGGCTTTACCGGCGGCGCCGGCATTTCCCAGGGGGCGACGCTGCAGATCGGCGATGGCGGCGCGGGTGGTTCCCTCGCATCCAATGTCACCAACTACGGTGCCCTCGTCTTCAACAGCTCGGCCAATTCGACCTATGCCGGCTCGATCACCGGCCCCGGGTCGTTCTCGCAGATCGGAGCGGGCACGCTGACGCTCACGGCCAACAACAGCACATCGGGTGCGGTGACGATCGGCACCGGCAGCACGCTGCAACTCGGCAACGGCGGCACGACCGGCTGGATCGGCGGAACCGGCAAATTCGTCGGCTCGATCACCAACGACGGCGCGCTGATCTACAACCGCTCGAACGACGTGACCTATGCCGGCGCGGTCTCGGGCAACGGCACGCTGACCCAGGCGGGCACGGGCAAGCTGACCCTGACAGGCGCAAACACCTTTACCGGCGCGACAGACATCACCTCGGGCGAACTGATCGTCAACGGTTCGCTCGCGAACTCCAGCCTGACCACGATCCGGCGCGGAGCGCGTCTTGGCGGCACCGGCACGCTTGGCAACACGACCATCCAGGCTGGCGGCGTCCACGCTCCGGGCAACTCGATCGGCACGCAGACGATCGCCGGCAATTACACCAACAACGGGGTTCTGCAGATCGAAGGCTCGCCCACCGCCACCGATAAGCTGGTCGTTTCGGGCAGCGTCGACATCTCCGGTGGGACCCTTGATCTCCTGCTTTCGCCCAACACGGCGTCGAGCTGGAACCCGGTCAATGGCCCGTTCATCCTCATCGACAAGACGAGTTCCGGCACGATCACCGGCACCTTTGCGTCGATCGTCGACAACCTGGTGTTCCTCGATCCGACCGTCGACTACAGCGGCGGCGACGGCAACGACCTTTCGCTCAAGCTGACCCGCAACGATATCAGCTTTGCAAGCGTCGGCCAGACCCGCAACCAGACCGCCACCAGCGTCGGTGTCGAAGGGCTCGGTTTTGCCAACCCCATCTTCAACGCGGTGGCGTTTGCCGCAACGCCCGAGGCGGCGCGCACGGCCTTCGATCTGCTTTCCGGCGAAGTGCACAGCTCGTTCCAGTCGATCCTGATCGAGGACAGCCGGTTCCTGCGTGATGCCGCGAACGATCGTCTGCGCACTGTGCTCGGCACCGTGGCGGCGAAGCAATCGAGCGAGATCACCGGCGCTATCGACAGCGGCGAACTTGCTCTGTGGAGCCAGGGCTTCGGTTCCTGGGGGCGGATCGACGGTGACGGCAATGCCGCCAAGGCGGATCGCTCCATCGGCGGCTTCTTCGTCGGTGCGGATACGCAGGTGGACGAATGGACCGTAGGCGCGCTTGCCGGCTACTCGCGTTCCTCGATGGACATCGACGCGCGGTTCTCCTCGGCAACCTCCGACAACTATCATCTGGGCATCTATGCCGGCGGACGTTGGGGCGATGCGTCGCTTAGAACCGGCGCCGCCTATAGCTGGCACGATATCGAGACGAACCGCACCGTTTCGTTCCCGGGCTTCACGGACAGCCTCGATGCCGACTACAGCGCCGGGACGGGCCAGGTCTTCGGCGAGTTCGCCTATGCGTTCACGGCCGGCTCGGTTGATCTGGAGCCGTTTGCCAACCTGGCCTATGTGCATCTCAATCGCGACGGCTTTGCCGAGCGGGGTGGAGCCGCCGCGCTCTTCGGCAAGGACGCGTCGCAGGAAACGACGTTTACGACCCTTGGTCTTCGCGCGGCGTCCAGCTTCGACCTTGGCGGCGTGCTGGCGACGGCCCGTGGCACCATCGGCTGGAGACATGCCTTCGGCGACACCTTGCCGCTGTCGTCGAACGGGTTCTCGCCGGCGAGCACGTTTGTCATCGCCGGCGTCCCGATCGCCGAAAACACAGCGGTGCTCGAAGCCGGCCTCGATTTCGCCGTCGCGCCGGAGGCGACCCTCGGCTTGACCTACACAGGCCAATTCGGCGGCGGCGTCAGCGACCAGAGCGTCAAGGCAAATCTGAGCGTCAAGTTCTGATTGGACGCAGTCGACCCAAGCGGCCGCCTGTCCGGGTCATGGGTGACCTTGGCAGGGGGCCCGTTTGGCTTTTCAAGGCTGGCTTGATGTGCGTATGGATGCGGCACGCCAGCGGCCATGCGTCCACGCTTCACCCGCTCCGCACGTCGCCGCGACGGGGATGGTCTGGCGTTATCTGCCGCTGCTCAAGGAGATACAAGCAGCCTTGCGCGGCGTACTGAGATAGCGCCGGCCGCATCCTTGCGCTTGACGCCACGCCCCGACACGCTTTCTATCTCGCCTGGGGTGTGAATTCGGGCTGGGAGTGGACCACTATGACTGACGATACGCAGCCGCCGGAAACCAAGCTCACGACGACGAAGCGGCGCTGGGCCGCCGATGGCAAGTTCCTGACGGGGCGGATCGTGCGCCCCGAGGACGAGCGCCTTCCGCCCGGGCAACATCTGGTCAAGGACTGGCCGGTGCTCGACCTCGGCCAGCAGCCGATCATCCGGACGGAAAGCTGGCGGCTCGATATCACCGGTCACGTCGAGCATCCCCTGTCGCTCGACTGGGCCGCCTTCAAGGCTTTGCCGCAGAGCAACCGTCTTTCCGACATGCATTGCGTGACGACGTGGTCGCGCTACGACAACCGCTGGCAAGGCGTGACCACACGTGATCTGCTCGACCAGGTGATGCCGAAGGCCGAGGCGAGCCATGTCATGCTGACGAGTTATGACGGCTACACCACGAACATGCCGCTTGCGGATTTCGCCTCCGAAGACGCGATCCTTGCGACCGACTGGGAGGGCCAACCGATCGGCCGCACCCATGGCGGACCGATGCGGCTCGTCGTTCCACATCTTTATCTGTGGAAGAGTGCCAAGTGGCTGACGCGTATCGATTTTCGCGAAGGCGACATGCCCGGCTTCTGGGAGCGGAACGGCTACCACATGCGCGGCGACCCGTGGCGCGAGGAGCGCTATTCGGACGACTGATCGGGGCCTGTGAAGGCTTGACGATCACCGCCCAACGCGTCCGGGTCCAGAAGCGATTGCAGCCCCGCAAGCTGGTAGCGCCAGAAGAGCGAAATGGCCGACTGGATAGACGGGGCGTCGCTGTATTCGCTGAGCGTATCGGCAATGGTGTCCAGCGTTCGAGTGAAGGTTCGCTCGAGCATGAAACCCATCAAAGGCGTCAGGGCTTGCTCGCCGCCATTGTCGGTCAGGTAGCCGGAAGCCAGCCGCACCATCTCCCGGATCATCAGCTTGCGGACATGGGCGTAGCGCGTCCCATCGGCCCCGCGAAGCAGGATCAGCACCACGAGCCGCTGGTCGATCCAGAAGGACAGCAGCGCCCGGGCACGTTCGGATCCGGAAGCATCGGCCTGCAGCCAATCGCCGATCGATCGCAGTTCTCGTACACGGGCGCGCAGCAGGCGCAACAATCGCCCGGCGAGCGCCGGTGTCACGATCTCATAAAACAGCGCTTCCTTGTCGGCGACGTACTTGTAGATGTTGCTCGAACTCGTACCCGCCCGTTCCGCCACATCGGCCAGCCGGGCCTTTTCGAACCCTTGCTCGGCAAACACCGCTGCCGCTGCCGCAAGCAGACGCTCGCGCACTTCCTGCTTCAGGCGCTGGGGCATGCGAGCCTTTCTGCAAGCTCGGTGAGCCTTGGTTGCCAGGGGGCAGCTTCTTCCAGCTGGAAGGCGAGTGAGAAGAGCAGCGCGTCCTCGCCCGTTGCTGCAGCGAAATGGCAGCCGACCGGCAGCCCCTCGCGCGACCAGCAAAGCGGCACCGACATGGCGGGCCATCCGGCAAAGGACGCCACATTGGTGAAGCCGGCGAGGCGTTCCGTAAACGCGATGAGTTGGTCTGCATCCTCGGTCGGTCCTTGCGTCCCCAGCGGAAAGGCCGTGAAGGGGACGGTGGGCGAAAGCAGCACGTCATAGCCGGAGATCGTCTGATTTGCGCTCGCCTCGGCCCTCTTCGTCGCGCCGATCGCCTCCATGATTGCCGCCTCCGGCAGCCGCCTCGCGCGGCGGACGAGCTCGACCGTGTAGGGCTCGAACAAGGTCTCGTCGAAGGCGCCGCCCATTGTGGCCGCGACCTGGTCGAACAGGCCGGACAGAACGATCCCGGTCAGATTGAAAAAGGCGCGGCTGGTTTCCTGCGCGTTGACGTCAGGCCCCGCGCATTCGACGACCTCGTGCCCCAAAACCGTGCACAACGTGATCGCCGCGTTGAGCGCGTCCTCGACCGCTTCAGACACGCCGCGCCCGAAAACATCATGGCGATAGACGCCAATGCGCAGCCGCTTCTGCGGGCCGCGGCGCATATCGTCGATCGCAGGCATTGGCCGCGCCAGGTCCTGCCGCTCGGTCGCCGCCAGCCACGCGGCGCTGTCGCGCACGGAACGGCTGACGCAATGGTCGCTGATCAGCCGCGCCGTCGGCATCGCCGGCGGCAGGCCGGCATTCACCGTGCGGTCCCGGCTCGGCTTGAAACCGAATAGCCCGCAGAAGGAGGAGGGGCCACGGATCGAGCCGCCGCCGTCGGACGCGTGGGCGATAGGCACCATGCTGGAGGCAACGGCCGCCACCGCGCCGCCGGACGAGCCGCCGGTCGAAAGGGCAAAATTCCAGGGGTTGCGCGTCGCGCCATGGGCGAGGGTTTCGGTGGTGCCGAGCAGGCCGAACTCCGATGTGGTCGTCTTTCCAAGAACGATCAGACCGGCCTTGTCGATTGCGTCCGTGTAATCCGATCCGCCTTGGGCGGGCTGTCCCTTGAAGAGGCGAGAGCCGAAGCCGGCCGGATGGCCGGGGTAGGCAAGCAGATCCTTGAGCAGGGTCGGTACGCCCGGGAACGGCATGTCCGCGTGCGGCCGAAGAGCTCCGGCGCAGTTGCGCGCTTGGTCGAAATCCGTGGATGCAAGGGCGTTGACGTGCGGCTCGATCCGCTTGATGCGCCGGATGGCGGCATCGACGAGTTCGAGCGGCGAGGCTTGGCCCGTCGAGACGAGACGCGCCTGTTCCGTTGCGTCCAGCGCGGAAAAGTCGTCCGTTTCCTGTTGCGAAAATTCGGGATTGGGCGCGCGCATCTGTCCAGATTCCATTGACGATGAAAAGAGAATGATAGATTCTTTTTTCATCGTCAATGGGCGGTTGCATCCTCCAGCAACTGATTGCATCTTCCCGTCTCCTGCAATGCTGGTGCAACCCACCCCCCGCAAAGCTCGTGCAACGTTTCAACAAAGGACGTTGTCGATGCGCCTGGCCATTTTACCGATGTGGATGATCCTCTTCAGCGCGAGCCCGAGCCATGCCGAAGAAAAGGGAATGTGGATTGCGGACAATCCGTATCGGACCGTGCAGCCTTTGTACGATCCCTGTCGTGATGGTCGGCTAAGTGATGGAACGCCGCGAACCTGCGCCGAGATCAGACGCATGTACCGGCATGGACGAGGCGGCTGGTCCGAGCAGGACCATCGCCTGGATGCATGCAGCAACGGACGCGTCAGCGACGGCCGGCCGCGCACATGCCGGGAACTGCTTGAATGGATGGAGCATCGTTGATGAAGGCAGAGCGCAGAGCCACCGTGTCGAGGCTCGGACAGGTTTTCAGATTAGTGCTTGGGTATCTGTCCTGGCCGCTGGTGTTTTTCGGTGGACTGCTCGGCGCCTACTACGCGTTCGCGAGCGCGAAACCGATGGTCGGATTCGTGGCGGTCTATGCGGCTGCCGTCTTCATCCTGTTTCTTCTCGAACGCTACATTCCCTACGAGCGGGGCTGGCTGCAATCGGATGGCGAAACGGTGAACGATATCGGCCACACGCTGGCGACGAAGGGCCTGCTGCAGGCGGCTGGCCTGATCGCCGCCGTCTTTCCCATGTATGCCGCCAACATCCTGCAGCCGCTCGCAGCGCTCAAGTTTGGTCTCTGGCCATCGGATTGGCCGATGGTGTTTCAGGTGGCTATCGCCGTGGTCGTTGCCGAATTCGGCCTCTATTGGTCGCATCGGATCGCCCACGAAAAGCTGTTCTTCTGGCGGTTTCACGCGCTGCATCACAGCGTCGTTCGGCTCTGGGTCATCAATACCGGCCGCTTCCACGTGGCCGATTCGCTGTTCAAGATCGCCATGAGCCAGATCCCGCTCTATTGCCTGGGCGCTCCGTTGCACGTTTTCTGGTGGCTCGGCGCGGTCACGGCCTTCATGGGCATTCTTACCCATTGCAACGTCGATATGCGCACCGGCCCCTTCGACTATCTCTTCAGCACGCCGCGGCTGCACCGCTGGCATCACTCGAAGGACCTTCGCGAGGGCAACATGAACTACGGCGAGAACGTCGTGGTCTGGGACCTTTTGTTCGGCACATACTACAACCCTGACCGTCCGTCCTCCACTAACATCGGCATCAAGGGCCAGATCGCCCGAGGCTTCCTGGCACAACTGGCGCAGCCCTTCACCAAGAACGGCGTACGCGAAATCCTCGGCCTCCCGAAGAAAAGCTCATGACGGCGTCGCGTGCGGAGTAGCGTTCCCGGCTAGATTTCCGCGTGGCCCCATTGGGAAAGCCATGTGGAAAAGCTGTCCGGCGTGCCTGACGGCGCGCGCCTCGCGATCTCATACGCGCCGACGATCGGCGAGATCGATGGGCAAAGCGCGATCAGCTGGCCGCTTCGCAGCTCCTTCTCGATGAAGGCCGGGCTGACCTGAGCAATTCCTAGGCCGGAAATGCAGGCGTCGATTGCGGCCTCGTCCGTGTCGAAGCCGATGCTGCCGCCCTTCGGCTCGAAAGGGATCGCAGCCGCATCGCACCAGCGCCGCCAGGACCAGGCGTCGGCCGTATCGAGAAGGATCGGCAGGCCGAGCACGTCGCGGGCGTCGAGTTCGCGTTCCGATCGCGCAAAGAACTGCGGCGAGCACACCGCAAGCGTGCGGTCCACCAGAAAGGCCAGCGCGTGATCGTCGCTGTCGCCGCAGCGGCGATAGGTGATCGTGATATCCGCCGGTTCGGCAGCACCCAGCGCCAGGGACTGGATGACGAGATCTTCGCTCGGATGCGCCTGCCGGTAGGAACCGATCCGGGGGATCAGCCAACGGCGGGCAATGGTGATCGGCGCCTGGATCACCAGGCACGAGCGTTCGGGGCTGACCGCGCGCGCGCCCGTCTCAAGGGTGGCGAGCGCCCCGTTCACGTGGGTGAGGAACTGTCGCCCGGCGGCCGTCAGCGCAGTCGCATTGTGGCTGCGGTGAAAAAGCGGCGTGCCCAGTGCGTCTTCAAGTGCCTTGATCTGGCGGCTGACCGCGCCCGGCGTCAGGTGCATCTCCGCGGCTGCGAGCGTCAGGCTACCCGTGCGCGCCGTCGCCGAGAAGGCCGGCAGCACACTGAGCGGCGGAAGCTTGAAGCGTTTGGCTTGCGATTTTTTCATGCCGGCGTGAGAACCTTTCGCTTGCAAATAACTTGACCATAAATATCAACAATCCTCCATATTGGAAGGCAGGAAGCCTGATGTCGGGAGGTTTGTTGATGGCGATCGCGCGTTTTCTTCGTCTGAGGTTCGGCGGGCCGCAGCGGCGCGCAGACGCTGCCGGCGATCTTCGGCATGTGTCTGCCGCAAGCGGCGAGCCGTGCGGTGACGGCCGTGGCTACCGGCTTTCGGCCTTCATCGGCGCCGTCGTTCTTGCAGGCTGCGTGCTCGGCCAGGCGACCGGTGCCGGTGCCGAAGACGCCGTTACCTTCAACGTGATCGACGATCGCGGTGTGGCGGTCACCATTCCGGCGAAGGCACAGAAGGTCGCCTCCGTTTCCTATTTCGCCGCGGATGTCGCGCTCGCCCTCGGGCTGACGCCGGTTGCGACGACCTACATGGTGGAAGGCCGTCATCCCGATTTCCTCGGCGGCCACGTCGATGGCGTCAAGCAGATCGGCCAGCGCGCCACCCCGAACATCGAGCTGCTCGCGGAGGCAAAACCGGACCTCACGGTCGCGATCCGCCGCTACACCGAAGGCAATGCTGCCCAATACGAGAAGGTCGCGCCCTATCTCGCCTACGACCTTGAACTCTACGCCGACAGCGACCGCACCATTGCGCAACTGGCGACGATCCTTGGCCAGCCGAAACGCGGGCAGGAGATCAACGCCGCCTTCAAGAGCGACCTCGAGGCCTTTGCAGCGAAGGCGCCGAAGGACAAGCACCCGCGTTTCGTGGTGATGTGGGGCGGGGACATTCCCTGGGTCTTTCGATCGGAAAACATGACTGCCGCCATCCTGGTGGCGCTTGGTGGCGACAACATCGCCGGTCAGAACCCGACGCCGTCCGTTCCCGGGAACTGGGGCATGGAAATGAGCCTCGAAACCCTGCTGGAGCAGGATCCGGAAGTCATCTTCGTCTATGACTACGGCCCGGACCGCCCTCAGGAAAACAATCCGATCTGGCAGCAGCTCTCGGCGGTGAAGAACGCACGCGTGCACTATGTCGGCGACCATTGGGTTGAGGCGCACGGGCCGATCGCCCGCCAGATGGTACTGCGCGAGGCAGCGCATCTGCTCTATCCCGATGCCTTTCCAGCCATCGACGTGAAGGCGGAGGCCCGCAAGTTCATCCCCGCCTCAATCCAGTAACAGGTGAACCGGCCCTTGCACTTGCGGGGCCGGCAAATTCTCATGCCCCGTAACCGTCCTGCAGTTTCCGAAGCGCACCGCATCGTCGGGCTGGCAACGCCGCTGGCGCTGGTACAGCTGGCGCAGGTCGCAATCTCGACCACCGACCTGCTGATGCTCGGCTGGGTCGGTGGCGAGGCGCTTGCGGCTGCCGCACTCGGGCTCGCCGTGTTCAATCTGCTGCGCACGATTGGCTTCGGTCTGATCGTCGGCACGTCGAATCTCGTTGCCGAGGCATCCGGCGAAAAGGTGGCGCCGTCTCATTTGCTGGGTTCGCTGAGCATCGCTGCCGTTGCCGGGCTGATTTCGGCAGCGTTGATGATGATCGGCGGCAGCGGCCTGCGCTGGCTCGGACAGGATGCCGGCGTCGTCGAGCTTGCGCGCGAGTATCTAATGTTTCTGGCGCCCGGCATCATCCCGCTCTTCTGCTTTTACGCCTATCGTGGCGTCGTCGTCGGCCGGCGTCAGGCGAATGTCCTACTTACGATCACGCTCGCGACCATTCTGATCAATGCCCTGCTCGACTATGGCCTGCTGTTCGGCACGTTCGGCCTGCCGAGGCTCGGCGTTCCGGGCGTCGCAGCCGCAAGCACGCTCGCCTTCCTGGCACAGTTCGCTGCCATAGCCTGGATAACGCACCGGCGGCTGTCGTTCTCGCGCCTCGTGTCGATGGGGGAGGTCGTCGCAGCCATCCGGCGGCTGCTTGCGATCGGCATTCCGACAGCCGGATCCTACGCATCCGAGGCCGGCTTCACCGCGCTGGTCACGCTTATGGTCGGGGCCTGGGGTGCCGCCGCGCTCGCCGCGCAGGCGGCGGTCAATCAGGTCGTCTATGTCGTCTTCATGCTGTCGGTCGGGCTTTCGCACGCAACCTCCGTCGGGGTCAGCGAAGCCTTTGCGGCCGGCGACAGCGAACGCGCGCGGCGGGTCGGCGGAACGGGGCTGCTGCTCGGCATTTCAGTCGCCTCCGTCTTCGCTCTGATTATCCTGTTGCTGCCGGCGCAGATCCTGGCTCTGTTT
Organism: Ensifer sp. Root423; assembly: GCF_001426275.1. Classification (NCBI taxonomy): domain Bacteria; kingdom Pseudomonadati; phylum Pseudomonadota; class Alphaproteobacteria; order Hyphomicrobiales; family Rhizobiaceae; genus Ensifer; species Ensifer sp. Root423. The sequence goes on from NZ_LMEG01000043.1 coordinate 297,951, forward strand.
TCCCTGTCGCCGGCCGGATCCGAGGGCGCAACCTATCTGGCCGCGTCCGCCCTGCTGTCTGTCGCGGCGCTCGCCCAGCTGCCCGATTTCGCGCAGAACATCGGTATCGGCGCGCTTCGCGGCGTCGGCCGTGCCGCGAGCGGCTTCTGGATCACGCTTGCAAGCTATTGGCTGATCGGTGCGCCGGCCGCCTGGCTCATCGGTTTCCACCTCGCTCCCGGCGCCGTCGGTGTCTGGCTCGGCATGGGGCTTGGGTTCGCTGCCGCCGCGACCGGTCTTTTCTGGGCCTTCCATCGCGCGACGGCCGATATGACCGCTGTAGGGAACGTCTCGGAGCAACGGCCATGAGCGACCAGGCGCGCGCACCGATGTGGTTTGCGATATTGCTGGCGGTAGCGCTGATTGTCAGCGTGACGGCGCTGATCTTCGGCGCAAAACCGATGACGCTTTCCCAGGCGCTGGCGGCACTGTCATCGCCTGCTGGCGGTACTGATTCGATCATCGTCTGGACACTGCGCATGCCGAGAAGCATTGCCGCCTACCTCGCAGGCGCGGCTCTCGCCGTCTCGGGCTACCTGCTGCAATCGATCACGCGCAATCCGCTAGCCGCACCCGACCTCACCGGCGTCACCGCCGGCGCCGTGGCGTTCATCGTCGCGAGCTTCGTCCTTTTTCCTGCCGTTTCTTCCACGCTCTATCCGGCAATCGGTATGGTCGGTGGATTGGCGGCGGCCGCGCTGACACTGTGGACGGCAAGGGGCGGGCGGGCGTCGCCGCTGCACCTGGCGCTGGGCGGGATCACGGTCGCCCTGTTCTTAAATGCGGTCACCACTTACCTGCTCGTCCGGGGCGGGCCACAATCGCCCTCGGTGCTGTTCTGGCTTTCCGGCGGCTTTCAAGGGAGATCCTGGGCGCAGGTCGGCTACATGCTGCCGTGGATCGTCGTCGGGCTCGGCATCGCTCTTTGCTGCCACCGCATCATCGCGCTCCTGTCGCTCGGCGACGAGGCCGCCGCCGGCATGGGCGCCAATCCCGTCCTGTGGAAGCTCGTGCTGCTTGCCGCAGCCATCTGCCTCGTTGCCGGCGTAACGCCGGTTGCCGGGCCTGTTGCCTTTGTCGGGTTGGCCGCCCCGCATCTTGTCCGGCTGCTGCGGCCGGGCTCGGCGCTCTGGGCGCTTCTCCTCAATATCGCGCTTGGCGGATGCCTGTTGATGACGGCGGACGCACTCGCCCGCTCGGTCGCCGCGCCACGGGAAATTCCGGTCAGTATCTTCACCGCTCTGATCGGCGGCCCGGTGTTCGTCTATCTGACCCAACGCGGCCCGCGGCCCGGTGCTGGAGGCGGGCGTCGATGACGAGGACCACGACCGAAATACCGGCGCTGCGGCATACCGCGCTGCTGGTCGCCCTATTTCCCGGCCTCCTGCTGGTGGCGAGCCTGCTCGGGGTCGCCGACCTGCCTCTGTCTGATGTCGCCGCCGTCCTCATCGGACGCGGATCGGACAATGCGCAGCTGATCATCGAGACCATCCGGATCCCGCGCATCCTGACCGGCATGCTCGCCGGTATGCATTTTGCGGTCGCCGGTGCCCTGCTGCAGACGGTCACGCGCAACCCGCTGGCCGACCCGACCATCATGGGTATTTCTCAAGGGGCGACGCTGGCGGTGACCCTGTTCCTCTTCGTCGCGGTCTATGGCGTCGCCTCCGATGCCAACACGCTTTACGCCCTGCCGGTTGCCTGGCTGCCGCTGGTCGGCGCCATCGGCGGGCTTGCGGCCGGGGCGCTGATTTATGGCCTTGCCGTCCGCAGGGGATTGAGCGCTCTGCGCGTAACGCTGTGCGGCGTCGCGATCGGCGCCTTTCTGCATGCACTTGCCATGGGCATCATCGTCGGTTGGGGCAGCGCCCGGTTCGAGATCGTCATGCAATGGCTTGCCGGCAGCCTTTATGCGCGTGGCTGGGAGCATGTGGTCTTTCTCCTGCCGTTCACGCTCGCCGCGCTCGCTGTGCTTCCGTTCCTCCACCGTTCGCTGACGCTCTTGCGCTTCGAGGAGGACGTCTCACGCTCCTTCGGGCTGAATTATCGCCTGCATTTCACCCTGGTTCTCGCCGTTGCCTGCGTCCTTGCCGCCAGTGCCGTCGGCGTCGTCGGTCCGTTGATTTTCATCGGGCTCGTGGTGCCGCATCTTGCAAGGTTCCTGGCCGGTCGCCATTTCGCGGCGGTCCTGCCGCTGACGGCCCTCATCGGCGCGACACTGGTCGTGGCGGCCGATCTCGTCGGACGGCTAGCCGGCGGCGCCGAGGAGATTCCGATCGGCGTCGTCACCGCCTTTGCAGGCGCGCCGTTCCTGCTCGTTCTACTTCGCCGCTACCGATGAGGCCGTGATGCATCTCAAAGCCGCCGACGTCACCATTCGCTATGCCGGGCATTGCGCACTCGCGACCTTCGCCCTCGCGCTCAGCCGCGGCGAAATCGTTGCGCTGATCGGCCCCAACGGGTCGGGCAAGAGCACCGCACTCCATGCGCTTGCAGGATTGACGGTGCCGGAGGCCGGCGACGTGACGCTCGATGGTCGGTCGGTGCGCTCATGGAAGCGTCGCCAGCTCGCGCGCCGGCTTTCCTTCCTGCCGCAGGCGCCGCTCTCGCCCGAGGGCATGACGGTCGAGCAGCTGGTCCGGCATGGACGCTTTGCCCATATCGGCGCCTTCGGCGGCTTTTCCACCGCAGACCGCCAGGCGGTCGATTGGGCGCTCGACAGCGCCGATCTGCACGATATCGCACATCGGGATCTGAGAGCCTTGTCGGGTGGTGAGCGCCAGCGGGCCTGGATCGCGGCGGCGCTTGCGCAGGAAGCCGAGATCCTGCTGCTCGACGAGCCGACCTCGTTTCTCGACATCGGTCATCAGGTGGAAGTGCTGGAACTGCTTTGCCGCCTGCGCCGCGAGCGGCTGGTAACGGTCGTGGTCGCCATCCATGACCTCAACCAGGCCATGGCGATTGCCGACCGGATCGTGCTGCTGGCGAAAGGTCGGACCCTGTTTTGCGGTACGGCCGATACGCTCGCCGACAGCGGGCTCGTCGAGACGACGTTTTCGGTCAGCGGCGCGTTCGAGCGCCCGCGCGATCAGGCGGGCGCTGTCTATTTCAACGCCCACATCGCCACGTGAGCGGCAATGCGCCCGGTGCACTTAGGCCCGGGCGAATTGTGAAGTTGTCAGGCCGCAAAGGCCGGCTTGCGGGCGCCGATCCTCAAGACGTAGTAGATCGCCCCGCCGATGGCGACGCCGAAGAACCAGCCATAGATTCCCCACCAGGCGGGCAGGATGGTGGTGAAGGTCGGCAGGATCGAGGAGAACAGTGCGCCGATGGCAAAGGCGATAAACGCGCTGCCGTGCCAGCCGCCCTGGAAGCGGAACTCGCCGTCCTCGTGATAGAGCGCTTCGACATTCAGCTGGCCGCGGCGGATCAAATAATAATCCACCATCATCACCCCGAAGATCGGCCCCATCGTCGAGCCGATGAAGTTGACGAAATGCGCAGCCCCCGTTTCCCAAGGGGCGAACGGATAGAGGATGAGCGCAATCAGCGCCGCAATGTAGCCGCCGCGCTTGAAGTTGATCTGCCGCGGAAAGACGTTGGCAAAGTCAAAGGCCGGCGACACGAAGTTCGCCACCACGTTGATGCCGAGCGTCGCGACGGCGAAGGTAAGTGCTGCAAGCAGCGCCAGGAACCAGCTGTCGAATTTCGCCGAAATCTGGTCCGGATGCAGCAGCACTTCGCCATAGACGGCAAAGGCGGCGGTCGTCGTCACGCCGGCGACCAGGCAGAAGGCGAGCAGGTTGATCGGCAGGCCCCAGAGATTGCCCTTGCGTAGCGTCTTCACGTCGGTCGCATAGCGCGAGAAGTCGCAGAAGTTCAGATAGAGCGCTGCGAAGTAGGTGATCCAGGTGGCGGCGACCGCGGCCAGCGCCGGGAAGCTGCCGGGCTCCCAAGGAACGCCTGCGTCCTTGGTCTTTTCGACGAGCACGTCGCGCGGGATTTCCGAACCGAAGGAGAACGTGCCTGATTTGACGATCAGATAGACTGCGAGGATCAGCATCATGATCCAGACGGCCGGGCCTGCCCAATCCTGGAACTTGCGAACGGTCTCCATGCCGCGCTGGATGATAAGCAGTTGCAGCGACCAGACGACGACGTAGCAGATGACCTCAAGCGTCGAGTGGCCGAGCATGTGGCTGTTTTGATGGAAGGCCAGCATGCTTTCGTTGCGAATGAGAAGCGCCACGATCGCGCCGGACGCTGCAGCCGTCTGCGCGCCGTACCAGAAACAGGCGACGACGGCGCGCACCAGCGCCGGAACGTTGGCGCCGAAGGTACCGAAGGAGGCGCGGGCGAGAACGGGGAAGGGCACGCCGGTGCGTACGCCCGCATTGCCGACAAGGCTCATCAGGAAGAAGATCACCAGCGAGCCGATGCCGATCGCGATGACGAAGTTTATGAAGCTGCCGCAGAGCAGGAACAGGCTTGCCGCGAGGTAGTATCCCCACAGGCTATGCACGTCGGATGTCCACACATTGAAGATGCTGAAAGCGCCCCACCGGCGCTCCTCGGCCGGTGCCAGATCCTCGTTGTACAACGAGGGCGACGGATCGCGTACTGCCATGTCTTCCTCCGTATTTCCTCCGGGCCCCCCTCGGACCCGAGCTTGATTCTGCTCCCGTTTTGAGTCGTTGCAAAAAGCTTTTTTCGGATTGTATACAATCTCACCCTGGCGTGCATGGCCAGCCGCCGAAAGCTGCGCTGGCGCTTTATGCACCAAGCCGTTCGCGCTCTGCCAGCCGCCAGGCGCGGGGCGTCACGCCTGTCTGGCGCAGGAAAAAGCGGGAGAAATAGGCGGGGTCGGCGAAGCCGAGGCGGAAGCTGATTTCCTGGACGCTGGCGCGGGTGAAAACGAGTTCGCGCTTTGCTTCACCGACGAGCTTTCGCGAGATCATTTCGTGGGCGCTGAGGCCGGCGACGGCGCGCGTGATCCGGTTGAGATGGGTTTGCGACAGACCGAGTTCGCGGGCATAGGCGGCGGCCGGCCAATGCGAGCGGAGATGCTGCTGCAAAAGCGCCTGGAAGCGCTGGACCCGCCGCTCGTTTTCACTCTGGCTGCTGTCATCCCGGTCGTCGCTCGTCTCGTCGAGACGGGCCGTCAGCGTCAGCGCGGCGGTCAGGTAGGCGTCCAGAAGATCGGCGCGGTTGCCGCGGCTGGTTTCCCATTCCCTGGCAAGACGTGTGAGGGTTGCTGCGATGTAGGCAGCATCTTCGCCGCCGTCGAGCCGGATCAGGTGCGGGACGGCGAGCCAGGCGCCAAGGCGGCTGCGCTCGCCGGGCGTTGTCTTCAAGTGCGAAGCAAGGATGGTGAAGACGAAGCCGTCGATGTCGCGCGAGAAGCGGAAGCCGTGGCTGAGCGCCGGCGGAACGGTAATGACCATCGGCGGTTCGATCATGTTGACCGCATTGCCAAAGACCGCATCGCCGGAGCCGCCGGCAATGTACAAGATCTGAAAGAAGCTCTCGTGCCGGTGCAGCCCGATCTCCCAGTGGTAGAGGCTGCTTCTTGACGGAATAGTCTCGCAATGCAGCCAGAAATCCGGCCGTTCTCCGGTCTTTTCGCCGTAGAGTTCGTAGGTCGGAACCGTCTTCCTCATGCAGCACATCCTGAAGCCATGTTCGATTTGTGCAATTTCATGGCGGATTTGTCCATTGAGAGCGAAGCCGGCCCGGCGCAGATTTTGCCAAAAGACAATTCTGACAAAGAGCAATTCCGGAGGAGAGCATGCGCACCAAGGTGGTCATCATCGGGTCGGGCCCGTCAGGGCTTTTGCTCGGGCAATTGCTGACGGAAGCGGGCATCGACAATGTCATTGTCGACCGTGTCAGCAAGGACTACATCCTCGGGCGCGTGCGCGCCGGCGTGCTGGAGGAAGGCACGGTCGGCCTGATGGATCGCGCTCAAGCCGGGGCGCGCATGCATCAGGAGGGCCTGCCGCATGACGGCTTCTCGCTCGCCTTCGATGGCCGCGATCACCGCATCGATCTCAGGCAACTGACCGGGGGCAAGCGCGTCATGGTTTATGGCCAGACGGAGCTGACGCGCGACTTGATGGAGCATCGCGAGCGCTCAGGGGCTGTCACGATCTACGAGGCGGCCAATGTCCAACCGCATGATTTCGACGGTCATCTGCCCTATGTGACCTTCGAGAAGGATGGCACGGCGCAGCGCATCGACTGCGACTTCATCGCCGGCTGCGACGGCTTTCACGGGATCAGCCGCAAGTCGGTACCGGAAAAGGCGCTCAAGACCTTCGAGAAGGTCTATCCCTTCGGCTGGCTGGGCATTCTCGCCGACGTGCCGCCGGTCGACCACGAACTGATCTATGCCAACCATCCGCGCGGTTTCGCGCTTTGCTCGATGCGTTCGACGACGCGCAGCCGCTACTACATCCAGTGCGCGGTGAGCGAAAAGATCGAGGATTGGTCCGACACGCGCTTCTGGGACGAACTTCGCCGGCGGCTGCCGTCTCATCATGCCGAAGCAATGGTAACGGGACCGTCCTTTGAAAAATCAATCGCGCCGCTGCGCTCTTTCGTTGCCGAGCCGATGCGTTTCGGCCGGCTGTTCCTGGTCGGCGATGCCGCCCATATCGTGCCGCCAACCGGCGCGAAGGGTCTGAACCTTGCCGCCAGCGACGTGCATTATCTCTTCGAGGGGCTGCTCGAACACTACCAGGATCGCTCGAATGCCGGCATCGACGCCTATTCGGCGCGGGCGCTGGCGCGCGTGTGGAAGGCCGTGCGCTTCTCCTGGTGGATGACGACGATGCTGCACCGTTTTCCGGATACCGGCGATTTCGACCAGCGCATCCAGGAAGCCGAACTCGACTACCTCACCCATTCGGTGGCGGCAGAAACGGCGCTGGCGGAGAACTATGTCGGCTTGCCTTACTGAGCGGCGGCGGTGCGGTCGGCCCATTCGCCTCTAAGCATGCCATAGATCGCTGTGTCCCACCTGGCATCTCCGACCTTGGCGGAGGAGCGTCTGACGCCTTCCTCGTAAAAGCCGAGGCTTCGGTAGGTGCGGATCGCCGCCTCGTTGAACGTGTAGACGTTGAGCTCCAGCCGCTCGAAGGCGGGGTCGGCGAAAAAGCGGCGGGTGACTTCGCTGAGGAAAGGCTGGGCGAGGCCCTGGCCGCGCATGCGTGGATTGATGGCAACCCGGGCGAGGCGGCCGACGCCGTTTGCCCAGTCGAGCGCTACCTGCGCATGGCCGGCGAGCTTGCCGTCGGCGACGCCTGCAAACATCAAGCGCTCAGGTTCGGCACCCTTGGTTCCGGCGAGCATCGCTTCGAGCTGTGCCGCTTGCAGCGGAAAGGAGAGGCCGGGGCCGCCCCATTGCACCAGCGCCTCCAGGCTTGAAAACCAGTCGAGCATCTCGGGGATATGCGCTTCGGAAAATGCGTCAACAAGGAGGGGAGCGGTCGGCATGGTTCACCATTTTGTCGGGGTCGCAAATCTCGGCTGTGGGGCGGGGCTTGTAAAGCCGCGAAATCCCACGGGCCGCCGACAGGGCCTCAGTTCGCTTCCATCGCCAGCCGCATATCCTGCACCGTGGCGCGGGTCGCCTCGACATAGGCGTCGACCAGGTGGCGGTTTCTCGTTTCGCGGAGCCAGCAGAGGCTGAGATCCGACGCAATGCTGGGGAGAAACGGCTTGATTGTCAGCCGGTCGCGCTGGCCAAAGGCGAACACCGGATCGACGATGGCGATCCCCAGTCCGTTGGCGACCATTTCGCATACCGCCGGCGCAAGGGTCGCATCCATGATGTAGTTCAACCGCGTGCCATAGACATCGAGCGTGCTTTCGATCTTTTGCCGGATGCGGTTGTCCGCGGCAAAGCCGATATAGGGCTCGCCGTGGATATCGGCGGGCACGATCTCCTGTTTCGCAGCGAAGCGATGGTCGCGCGGCGCAATGCAGACGAGGTCTCCGCCGCGCAAGGGAACGCACTCGATGTAGGGGTTGTCCGTATTGCGGTTGATGAGGCCGATATCGACCTGCTTGGAAAGCAGCCACTCGACGATGAACTGCGAACTGCGGATCACCACCGAGATGTAGGCGTCGCCGTGCCCCGCAAGAAAGCGCTTGTTGGTGTCGCTGATGAAGAGGCCGGAAAGCGCCGGCATCACACCGACCGAGATCTGCCCCAGTTCCTCGCGCCGGATCAGGTCGACGGCGCGCTCGATCTGCTTGATGCCGGCGAAGACACGATCGATCTCCTTGTAGAGCCGCATGCCATGCTCTGAAGGAATGAGCCGCCCCTTGATGCGGTCGAAGAGTTCAAGCTCCGTATCTTCTTCCAGATGCGCCAGGAGCTTGCTCACGGCGGGTTGCGAGATATGCAGCACTTCCGCGGCACGGCTGACCGTGCCGCATTCGATCACGGCTTTAAGAGCCTCGATTTGTCGCAGGTTCGGTGCGCGCTTCATTTCATAACTTCATTCGGGGCAAACTTGCCCATACCCTAGCTTTGTGCGCGGAGGTTGACAATCCGGCCGACCAAGACCCCCGCAAAATATCGCCGTTTGCCGTGCCGGCTTAAATTCTGGGCTATAACCTTTTGGAATGGATGCAGGCTCAAAAACAATTAGACGGACCAAATTTGCTGCGCCAATCTTTATGCAGGCTGCAACTGGATCGATCCGGCTGCGCGATCGGCGACGGGATCAGAAGCGCGTATGCGCGCTCTGGCGCCATCAAGTCACGCTGGGAGGCGAGAGGAGAAACAAATGATTATCGGGCAGAAGATCAATCGCAGGAACGCGCTCAAGCTGTTGGGGGCAGGCGGTGCAACGGTGCTCACCGCGCCTTACCTCATCCGGTCGGCGCGTGCTGAGAGCTCGGTTCTCAACATCACCACCTATGACAAGTTCCTGCCGCAGGATTTCATCGAGCAGTTCCAGAAGGACACAGGCATCGAGGTTCGCATCCGCCTGACGGACGACCAGGGCAAGCAGTACAATCTCTTGACGGCGGAAGGCGCAAACCCGACCACGGACATCGTGACGGTCGCCGGCCATCGCTACGGCCAGTTCATCGGTTCGAAACTGGTGCAGGCGCTGGATACGGCAAAGCTGCGTAACTGGTCGAACCTCAACCCCGCCTATCAGGACGCCGCCTGGGCGCGCTTCGAGGGCAACCTTTGGGGATTGCCGATCCTTGCCGGCTACGAAGGCCTCGTGCGCAACACCGACTACGTGTCGGAGGCCGACAGCTGGGGCATCATGTTCGACGAGAAGTACGAAGGCCTGACCGCCTATATGGCGGGCGACTTCATGTCGATCACCATGAAGTATCTGGGCCATGACGGCGACTTCGTCACCTACACCGACAAGGTCGAGGAGGCCCAGAAGGCCGCCAGCCAAGCGCGCGACCACCTGATCAAGCACAAGCACATGGTTCGCAAATACTACGATGCGGCCAGCGAAGTGCAGCAGATGTTCATCAACGAGGACATCCATCTGGCGCAGGCCTGGTCGGGCCCGGCCGCCAAGCTGATCATGGACGGCGTGCCGGTCAAGCTGTCGGTTCCGAAGGAAGGCACCTACGGCTTCTGCTACACGCTGAACATCGTCAACAACGCGCCGAACGCCGAGAACGCCTACAAGCTGTTCGACGCGATCCTGGCGAACCCCGAGGTCGGGGCGGCGATGACGCGCACCTCCGGCTTCAGCTCGACGATATCGGGTGTCGACAAGCTGCTCGACGAGAGGGAGCGGCTGGCATCGACCCTGCCGCAGGACGAGCTCGAGCGCGTCACCTTCTTCAGCTCGCTCAACCGCTCGATGAAGAACGAGATCATCGATCGCGCCGTCGCCGAACTGAAAGCGGCCTAAGCAATCGCATTGCGATGACTGACTGACTGACCTCGCCGTGGCGGCGGGGTCAGAACGGTGACGCATGTTCTGCCAACGCCCGTCGGGTCGCGGACAAGCTTTGGGATAATTCAATGGCCGTGGGAACACATGCGGCAGGTGGCGGTCTCCCCGTCCGTGCTGCGCACATGAAATACTCGACCGGTGTCGCGAGGGTGATCAACTCACTGCTCTATCGCTACACCTTGGGCGCCGTTGCCGAGTGGCGATACGGACGCATCCTGCTTTTGGCCGGCGTGCCGGTCGTCTGGATGCTGATGATGCATATCGGCCCCATCTACGAGATGCTGCGCATCAGCCTCCTGTCCAGCTATCCGCCGCAGCCGGGCGTCGAGGCCGAATTCACGTTCGACAACTACGCGCTCTTCTTCAGTGAAAAGCTCTACTGGATGCCGCTGCTGCGCAGCTTCATCTATGCCTCCATCGCAACCGCCGTCACCCTGGTCGTGGTCTATCCGGTTGCCTATTACGTGGCGAAGGTGGTTGCGACCGGCAACAGGTCACGGGCGCTGCTCCTGCTCTTGGCCCCGTTCTGGGCCGGTGAAATCATCCGTATCTTCTCGGTCATCATGCTTCTCGCCAATCGCGGTGCCGTTAACGTGCTGCTCAGGGAAATCGGGCTGACCGAGCGTCCGATCCAGATGCTCTACACCTCGTTTTCGATCAGCTTCGGCCTCGTCTACATGGTCTGCCTTTACATGCTGCTGCCGCTCTATTCGGCGATCGAGAAGATCCCGAAGTCGCTGCTCGATGCCTCAGCCGATCTCGGGGCAGGGCCGTTCACCCGCTTTCGCCGCATCATCCTGCCGCTTTCGCGCGACGGCATCGTGTCGGGATGCTCGCTGGTCTTTCTCACCTGCATGGGCGTGTTTGCCGCTCCCATTCTGCTCGGCGGGCCGACCACCAGCATGTTCTCCGAAACGATCAGCAGCTTCTTCCACGGCGCCAGCAGCCGTTGGCCGGCCGGTGCCGCCTTCGCGATGATCATGCTTGCCGCATCCCTCGTCACCGTCGGTCTGTTCATGCGGGTCGTCGGCGGCTCGAAGCAAAGGACATTCTGATGCGCGCCCTGTTTCACGATTGGCCCGGGCTGGCCCTCAAGTCCTTCTACTGGCTGTTTGTCCTGTACCTGTTTCTGCCGTTGTCGCTGATGGTGGCGGTCAGCTTCAAGGACGCGAGCTTCATTTCGTTTCCGCTCGGAAACCTGACGATCGACTGGTACGCCAAGGTCATAAAGGACAAGCAGTTCCTGGACGCCTGCCTCTATACAATCATGATCGCCGCGGCGACGACGGCCATTGCAACGGTGATCGGTGTCTGGATCGCGATGCTGATCGGGTCGCTGCGCGGGGCCGCTCAATACGTGGCCTTTGCGGTGGCCTGCCTGCCGGCCGTGGTGCCGGGCATGATCTCGGCGATTTCGCTGCGCATCTTCATCACCACCATCGATCTGCCGACGGGCACGGTCGCCATCATCCTCGGCCACGTCGTCCACGCCGTGCCTTTCGTGGTGGTCATGGTGCTGACGCGGCTGCGCTCGATGCCGGGCAATCTGGTCGATGCCGCGCGCGATCTCGGTGCCGACAGTATCGTAACCTTCTTCCGCGTCACGCTTCCCTATCTGGGACCGGCCATCTTCGGCGGCATGATCTTCTGCCTGCTGCTGTCGAGCGACGACTTCGTCCGCACCTTCTTCCTCGGCGGCTATCGCCCGACGCTGCCGATGCTGATCTTCGCTCGGGTGCAGTCCGGCATGTCTCCGGAGATCAACGTCATGGCGACGCTCGTCCTGGTCGTGACCGCCGTGGTCGGGCTCTACGCAGAATATCTCACACGTCGTTCGAGGATCCGCTGATGCAACCGGTTGTTCAGTTCGAAAATATCCGCAAGAGCTTCGGCAGCTTTGTCGCCGTCGATAATCTCAATCTCAACATCGAGCGCGGCAAGTTCGTCACCCTGCTCGGCCCCTCCGGCTGCGGCAAGTCGACAACGCTACGCATGCTGGGCGGGTTCGAAACGCCGACGGAGGGCCGCATCCTGCTCTCCGGCCGCGACGTGACAATGGTTCCGCCGAACCGGCGCAACGTCAACATCGTGTTCCAGGATTACGCGCTGTTCCCGCACATGTCGGTCGCGAAGAACATCGCCTTCGGCCTGGAGTTGAAGGGTGTCGACAACCGCCAGATCCAGCGGCGCGTATCGGAGCTTCTGGAACTCGTGCAGCTGCAGGATTTTGCCGGACGTCTTCCGTCCGAGCTGTCGGGCGGCCAGCGTCAGCGCGTCGCGCTGATGCGCGCCTTGGCGCCCGATCCCGACGTTCTGCTTCTGGACGAGCCGCTTTCCGCCCTCGACGCCAAGCTTCGCCAGACGATGCAGATCGAGCTCAAGGCGATCCAGGAACAGACCGGCAAGACCTTCATGTTCGTGACCCACGACCAGGAAGAGGCGCTCACCATGTCGGATACGATCGTGGTCATGAACAATGGCCGGATCGAGCAGATGGGCGATCCGGCGACCCTCTACAAGCGCCCCGGCTCCGCCTTCGTGGCGACCTTCCTCGGCGAAACCAATCTGTTGCATTCCGACGTCGTCGGTACTGACGCCGGCGAAGCGGCGGTGCGGTGGAACGGCATGACGATCAAGGCGTCCGCCGGCGCGCTCTCGCCCAAGGCCGGCGACGCGATCTACGTCGTCCTGCGGCCGGAAGCGATCCAATGCTCGGCGCAGGAACCGGGTGTCGCCAACCGGATCCGTGGACGGATCCGCCAGCGGGTTTTCAAGGGCAACCACACATCGCTCAAGGTCGAGATCGGCGAGGGGCATCTGCTCAACGCGCTCGTTCATCCGAGCGAGGTGGAAGGCCTAAGCCGCGACGACATCTGGGTCGGCTGGTCGTCCGAAGCGACCACGCTCATCCCCGCCCGAAACGCGGCTTAGCCGCAACACCTCGACAGCGGGCGCCCCGGCTGCGCCCGTCACCCGATATCAATGAAAGTGGAAAACGACATGCGCGTAGGTATCGCAGGTGCTGGCTCTATTGCCTTTGGCACCGCTGCACTTCTTGAAAAACTGGGACACAAGGCAACGCTCTGGTCGCCGTCCGGCACCGGCACTGTGGCACTCGCAGAGGGAGGGCGCCTCACGGCCGAGGGCGCCATCGAAGGCACCTTCCTTCCGGCCGTTGCCAAGCGTGCGGAAGATCTCGTCCACGATACCGATGCGATCCTCATCGCGCTGCCGGCCTATGGTCACCGCTTCGTGCTGGACGCAATCGCGCCGCATCTGACTGCCGGTCAAGTGGTGATCTTCAGCTCGCATACCTCGTTCGGAGCGCTTTATCTCTCGTCGCTTCTGGCAGCACGCGGCATCACCTTGCCGATCGTTGCCTGGGGCACGACGATCGTCAGCGGCCGGAAGCTCGGCCCTGCGCTGGTGCAGGTGAACACCATCCGCAAGCAGGTCGATCTCGCGACCGTTCCGGCATCGGAAAGTGCGCGCGGCCATGCGGTCTGCACGGCACTCTTCGGCGAACATTTTGTCGATCGCGGCAGCCTTCTGGCGATCGCGCTTTCAAACCTCAATCCGCAAAACCACCTCGGGATCGCGCTCGGCAACATGTCGCGCATGGAGCGCGGCGAGACCTGGGTTCAGGCCCAGAACGTCACCCCCAATATCGGTCGTCTCCTGGAGACACTCGACCTCGAACGCCTGGCTGTCGCCGAGAAGCTGCAGCTGAAGGTGCGCGACATTTTTCAGCATTTCCACCTGTCGTTCCATGTGCCGGTCAGCACGATCTCGCAGATGAACCAGGAAATGCATGAGGCCGGACATAACGGCACGGGTCCTGCGACGGCCGACAGCCGCTACGTGACGGAGGATGTTCCCTTCGGTCTGGTCGTGACGGCGCAGCTCGCGCGCCTTGCCGGATGCCCGGCAGACCTGCACGAGGCCGGTATCCGCATCTTCTCGGCCATGTACGGCCGGGACTTCGAAGGCGAGAACGACCTCCTTCCGGAACTGGGCCTCGAGCGACTGGATCTCGAAGGTCTCGATGCCCTGTGCCGCACCGGGTTTCCGCCTGTTGCTGCCGCCGATCGAGCCGAGGGACGTGCCTGAATGAGCGACCGCTACCTCACCCATCTCCGTTTAGAACTCGAGGGCCTGAAGACGGCCGGGTTGTACAAGTCGGAGCGTGTGATCACCTCGAAGCAGGCGGGTGAGATCGAAGTCGCCTCGGGCGAGCGGGTGCTCAACTTCTGCGCCAACAACTATCTCGGCCTTGCCGATAACGCGGAGCTGGCCGAGGCCGGCAAACAGGCGCTCGACCGCTACGGTTACGGCATGGCCTCGGTGCGCTTCATCTGCGGCACGCAGGAGGAGCATAAACAGCTGGAGGCACGCATTTCGTCCTTCCTCGGCCTGGAAGACACCATCCTCTATTCCTCCTGCTTCGACGCCAATGGCGGCCTGTTCGAGACGCTGCTCGGCGAAGAGGATGCGATCATCTCCGATGCGCTCAACCACGCCTCGATCATCGACGGCGTGCGGCTGTCGAAGGCCAGGCGCTTCCGCTATGCCAACAACGACATGGCGGCGCTGGAGGAGGAACTGAAGAAGGCCGAGGGCAGCCGCTTCAAGCTGATCGCCACCGATGGCGTGTTTTCGATGGACGGCATCATCGCCAATCTCGGTGGCGTCTGCGACCTCGCCGACAAATATGGCGCCATGGTCATGGTCGACGACAGCCATGCGGTCGGTTTCGTCGGGAAGAATGGCCGTGGCTCGGCCGAACATTGTGGCGTCGAGGGCCGGATCGACATCATCACCGGCACGCTCGGCAAGGCGCTCGGCGGTGCCTCGGGCGGCTACACCGCGGCCAAGGCCGAAGTGGTCGACTGGCTCAGGCAGCGCTCGCGCCCTTACCTGTTTTCCAACACCCTGGCGCCGGTGATTGCCGCCGCCTCGCTGAAGGTGTTCGACCTGATCGACAACGGCGATGCCTTGCGCGAACGGCTCTATGCCAATGCGAGCCTGTTTCGCACCGAGATGTCGAAGCTCGGCTTCACGCTGGCCGGCGAGGGCCACCCGATCATCCCGGTGATGCTCGGTGATGCCGCACTCGCCCAGGAGATGGCGGCGCGCATGCTGAAGAAGGGCGTCTATGTCATCGGCTTCTCCTTCCCGGTGGTGCCGAAGGGCCAGGCGCGCATCCGCACGCAGATGTCGGCAGCGCATAGTGAAGCGGACGTCCGGCGGGCAATCGCCGCCTTCGAAGAGGTCGGCCGCGACCTCGGYGTGATCTGAGGGAGAGACTGATGACGAACATGATGAAGGCGCTGGTGAAGTCGAAGCCGGAAGAGGGCCTCTGGATGGAGCGCGTGCCGGTGCCGGAGCGAGGGCCACCCGATCATCCCGGTGATGCTCGGTGATGCCGCACTCGCCCAGGAGATGGCGGCGCGCATGCTGAAGAAGGGCGTCTATGTCATCGGCTTCTCCTTCCCGGTGGTGCCGAAGGGCCAGGCGCGCATCCGCACGCAGATGTCGGCAGCGCATAGTGAAGCGGATGTCCGCCGGGCAATCGCCGCCTTCGAAGAGGTCGGCCGCGACCTCGGCGTGATCTGAGGGAGAGACTGATGACGAACATGATGAAGGCGCTGGTGAAGTCGAAGCCGGAAGAGGGCCTCTGGATGGAGCGCGTGCCGGTGCCGGAGATCGGCCCGAACGACGTGCTGATCAAGGTGAAGAAATCGGCGATCTGCGGCACCGACGTGCACATCTGGAACTGGGACCAGTGGGCGCCGGTGCCGGAGATCGGCCCGAACGACGTGCTGATCAAGGTGAAGAAATCGGCGATCTGCGGCACCGACGTGCACATCTGGAACTGGGACCAGTGGGCGCAAAAGACCATTCCGGTGCCGATGGTCGTTGGTCACGAGTTCATGGGCGAGATCGCCGAGGTCGGCTCGGCCGTCACCAAGTACCATGTCGGCGAGCGGGTCTCGGGCGAGGGCCACATCGTCTGCGGCAAGTGCCGCAACTGCCGGGCCGGCCGCGGGCATCTGTGCCGCAACACGCTCGGCGTCGGCGTCAACCGGCCRGGTTCGTTCGGCGAGTTCGTCTGCCTGCCGGAGTATAACGTCGTGCCGATCCCGGAGGATGTGCCCGACGAGATCGCGGCGATCTTCGATCCGTTCGGCAATGCGGTGCACACAGCACTCTCCTTCGATCTCGTCGGCGAGGACGTGCTGGTGACCGGCGCCGGGCCGATCGGCATCATGGGGGCGCTGGTCGCCAAGCGTTCGGGCGCGCGCAAGGTGGTGATCACCGACATCAACCCGACGCGGCTGGCGCTCGCGAAAAGCGTCGGCATCGACCATGTCGTCGATGCCTCGAAGGAAAACCTTGCCGACGTGATGAAGGCGATCGGCATGACCGAAGGTTTTGACGTCGGGCTNCAAAAGCGTCGGCATCGACCATGTCGTCGATGCCTCGAAGGAAAACCTTGCCGACGTGATGAAGGCGATCGGCATGACCGAAGGTTTTGACGTCGGGCTGGAAATGTCGGGAGCGGCCCCTGCCTTCCGCGACATGATCGACAAGATGAACAATGGCGGCAAGATCGCCATCCTCGGCATCGCGCCGGCCGGCTTCGAGATCGACTGGAACAAGGTGATCTTCAAGATGCTCAACCTCAAGGGCATCTATGGCCGCGAGATGTTCGAGACCTGGTACAAGATGATCGCCTTCGTGCAGGGCGGCCTCGACCTTGCCCCCGTCATCACCCACCGCATCAAGATCGACGAGTTCCGCGACGGCTTTCAGGCCATGCGCTCCGGCAATTCCGGAAAAGTCGTCATGGACTGGTAAGGCCGCAAGGGCCGGCCCGATCCGGCCCGGTCGACCCCATCCGAGAAAAATTGTCTTTTGTCACTAGAACTAAGAATGCGTTTTATGCACTATTGATCGTCCACCATGCAAGGAGCGCATGATAGCCGATGGAAGTACGCGATCTCGAGGCCTTTCTCGCCGTTATGTCGACGGGCAGCATCACAGGTGCCGCCCGCCTGCTCGACCGCTCGCAGTCGCAGGTGACGCGCCTGATCCAGGACCTGGAGACGTCGCTCGGCTTTGCGCTGTTCGAGCGGAATGGCCCGAGGATCGCGCCGACCGACAAGGGCATTGCCTTCCATGAGGATGCCGAGCGTTTCGTCAGCGGCATCGGGCACCTGCGCAATCGCGCCAAGGCAATCGCCGGCAAGGAACCCGAGCCGATCGAGATCGCCGCAACGCCGGCCTTTGCCAGCGGCATCATCCCGATCGCGCTTGCCGAACTGCCGGAGCATCTGCTGCCCCACACGATCAATCTGCGCAGCATGCCGGCCGAGGCCGCCGTGCAGTCGGTGTTTGCGCGGACGGCGGATTTCTGCGTGACGTCGCTGCCGGCCGATCAGCCCGGCCTGGACGTTCAGGGTTTTTTCGAAGGGCGCTGCGTCGCCGCGGTTGCGCCGCACGATCCGCTGGCTGCGAAAGACGTGATCTCGATCGCCGATCTGGCCGGGCGCACGCTGGTCACCATGTCCAATCCGTTTCGGCTGCGCCATAGCGTTGATGAAGTGCTCAATGCGGCCGGCGTGCGGCCCAATCGCATTATCGCGACCAACGCGGCCAATAACGCCGTGCAGGTCGCATCGCTCGGCCTTGGCGTGGCGATCATCGAGCCGGCGACGGCCTACGGTCTGCAATCGGCGCCCATCGTCATTCGGCCTCTCGATGTCGAGATCCCCTTCCTATGGGCGATCCTGTCAGCCGGCTCGCGCCCGCTCTCGGCCGGCGTTCGGGAACTCATTCAACGGATAGCGCGGATCGCTTCGGAGCGGATGCCGGATCTGACAGTGCATGATCCCAAGCAGATGGCGCGTATCGCCGAAAGGAGCTTTGCCGGCAGGAACGCCGGCAATGGTGCGCTGCCGGACAACCCGGCGGCGAAATAAAGGGGAGCAAAAAGCTCTGAACGCCCACACGAGAATTGAGCCTGCCAAAATGAGGAGAACGAGATGAACAATTTTGATGTCACCCGCCGATCGGCAATGAAGCTGTTGGCGGCCGGCGCCGGTGTGCTCGCAGCGCCTTCGATCATCCGCCCGGCCTTCGCACAGAGCAAGGTCGTCAACATCACGACCTATGACAAGTTCGTACCGCAGTCCTTCATCGATCAGTTCCAGAAGGATACCGGCATCGAGGTGCGAATCCGGCTGACCGACGACCAGGGAAAGCAGTACAACCTTTTGACCGCCGAAGGGGCTGCACCTTCCACCGACATCGTCACCGTGACCGGCCACCGCCTGTCGCAGTTCATGAAATCGAATCTGCTCTCGTCGCTCGACACCGCGCGCCTGAAGAACTGGGGCAAGCTCGCCGCCGCCTACAAGGGCGCGCCGCAACTGACCGTCGACGGCAAGACCTTCGGCGTGCCGCTGCTTGCCGGCTTCGAGGGCCTGGTGCGCAACACCGAATACGCCAAGGCTTCCGACAGCTGGGCGATCATGTTCGATGACGAGAACAAGAACCTGACGTCCTACATCGTCAGCGACTTCCTCTCGATCGTCATGCGCTACCAGGGCAACGACGGCGACTATGTGACCTACGGCGACAAGCCCGAAGTCGCACAGGCCGCAACGAACCAGGCCCGCGATTTCCTCATCCAGCACAAGGACAAGGTGCGCAAGTACTACGATGCCGGCTCCGAGCTGCAGCAGATGTTGGTCAACGAGGACATCTACCTGGCGCAGGCCTGGTCCGGTCCGGCCGCCAAGCTCATCATGGACGGCCATCCGATCGAGATTTCGGTGCCGAAGGAAGGGACATTCGGCTTCCTCTACTCCTTCAACATCGTCAACAACGCGCCGAACGCGGACGCGGCCTACACCTTCCTCGACGCCATCCTGTCCTCGCCGGAGATTGGTGCTGCGATGACCCGCCAGTCCGGCTTCTCGTCGGCCTTCGACGGCGTCGACAAGGTGCTGGACGAGAAGGAGCGTGCCGCGCTGTCGCTGCCGCCCGAGCAGGTCGAACGCATCCAGTTCTTCAGCTCCGTCAACCGCGACATGAAGAACGAGATGATCGACAAGGCAACGGCCGAGATCAAGTCGGCCTGACCTATCAAAATCCGGGCGATCGGCTGAGGCCGGTCGCCCGTCATAAAATGGACTCTTCCAGAGCCGGGAACAAAGACAATGCTGGATACGACAACACAACCGCCATCCGTCGGTTTGTCGACGGTGCCGCGCTATGCCGGATGGATCGGCAAGGCGGCACGTTCGGGGCTTTATCGCCATACGATCGGCCTGCTCGTCGAAAGCCGGCGCGTGCGTCTCGCCGTGCTGGCAGGCGTGCCGCTTTTCTGGATCGCCATGTTGCATATCGGGCCGATCCTGCAGATGGCCAATATCAGCCTACTTGCCAACTATCCGCCGCAGCCGGACAAGAGCAGCGAATACACGCTGGCCAACTACGCGCTGTTCTTCTCCGATCGGCTCTATTTCCTGCCCTTTGTCCGCAGCCTGATCTTTGCCGCCGTGGTCACGATCTCGACACTGGTGATCGTCTATCCCGTGGCCTACTACGTCGCAAAGATTGTGCAGCCGAAGAACCGGATGCGGGCCCTGTTGCTGCTGCTCATCCCCTTCTGGGCCGGTGAGCTGATCCGCACCTTCTCGGTCATCATGCTGCTCGCCAACCGCGGGGCGCTGAACGTGCTCTTGCGGGAATTCGGCTTCATCGACCGGCCGATCCCGATGCTCTACACCTTCTTTTCGCTGAGCTTCGGCGTCATCTATCTGTTGGCGCTCTACATGCTCCTGCCGCTCTATTCGGCGATCGAGAAGATCCCGACGCCGCTGATCCAGGCGGCAGCCGATCTTGGGGCTGGGCCGTGGCAGCGGTTTCGCCGGGTCATCCTGCCGCTATCGAAGGACGGCATCGTCTCGGGCTGCAGCCTCGTCTACCTGACGGCTGTCGGTGTCTTCGCTGCGCCGCTGCTGCTTGGCGGCCCGAATTCAGTGATTTTCCCTGAAGTTATCGCGACGCTGTTTCACGGCTCAAACGACAAATGGCCGGAAGGTGCTGCCTTCTCGATGATCATGCTTGTCGTGTCCTTGACGACCGTCGGGCTCTTCATGCGGGTCGTCGGCGGTCGCTCCGTCCGGCTGATGTGAGGGCGAACGATGCGAACCTATTTCAACGACCTTCCGAAAACCGCGCTCGGTGCTTCCTACTGGATCTTTGCCGTCTATCTGGTCCTGCCGCTGGCGCTGATGACGGCGATGAGCTTCAAGGACGCGAACTTTATCGCCTTCCCGATCGGCAACTGGACGCTGTCCTGGTACGGCAAGGTGATCCAGGACAAGCAGTTCCTCGAAGCCTCGCTCTATTCGATCGGCATTGCGCTCGCGACCACCGTTTCGGCGACGATCATCGGCGTCTGGATCGCACTTCTCGTTTCGGCGGAAAACATCTGGGGCAAGGCAGTGATCTTCGCGCTCGCCTGTCTTCCGGCCGTGGTGCCGGGGCTGATCAACGCGATCTCGATGCGCATCTTCATCCGCGCCGTCGACATTCCGACCGGAACCTTCGCGATCATCCTTGCGCATACGGTTCATGCCGTGCCCTTCGTCGTCATCATGGTTCTGACCCGGCTGCGGTCGATGCCGGCCAATCTGGTGGATGCGGCGCGCGATCTCGGCGCCGATCCCTTCATCGCCTTCCTGCGCGTCACCATCCCCTATCTGATGCCGGCGCTCTTCGGCGGCATGATCTTCTGCGTGTTGACCAGCATCGACGACTTCGTCCGCACCTTCTTCCTCGGCGGCTACCAGCCGACCCTGCCCATGCTGATCTTCGCCAAGGTGCAAGGTGGTATGTCGCCGGAAATCAACGCCATGGCGACCATCGTGCTCGTCGTCACCACCGCCATCGGCCTTTATGCCGAGCATTTCACCCGCCGATCGAGGAGCTGACGCAAATGCAGCCTGTCGTCCATTTCAAGAACGTCAACAAGTCCTATGGGGCGCTGACCGCCGTCGATGATCTCGATCTTGCGATCGCGCCCGGCCAGTTCGTCACGCTGCTTGGCCCATCCGGCTGCGGCAAGTCGACGACGCTGCGCATGCTCGGTGGCTTCGACAGCCCGACGTCGGGGGAAATCTACCTCGAGGGCAAGCCGATCTCGCACCTGCCGCCGAACAAGCGCAACGTCAACATCGTCTTCCAGGACTACGCGCTCTTTCCGCATTTGACGGTCGGCCGCAACATCGCCTTCGGCCTGGAATTGAAGGGCATGGAGAGCGCCGCGATCCACAGACGGGTCAGCGATCTCCTCGCCCTCGTCTCCCTTCAGGATCACGCCGAACGCATGCCGGCACAGCTTTCCGGCGGACAGCGCCAGCGCGTGGCGCTGATGCGGGCGCTGGCTCCGGATCCGAACGTGCTGCTCCTCGACGAGCCGCTGTCGGCGCTCGACGCGAAGCTGCGCCAGCAGATGCAGATCGAGCTGAAGTCGATCCAAAAGAAGACCGGCAAGACCTTCATCTTCGTCACCCACGACCAGGAGGAAGCGCTCACCATGTCCGACGTCATCGTCGTGATGAACAAGGGCAGGATCGAGCAGATGGGAGGACCGGACGAGCTCTACGCCCGGCCACGCAGCCGCTTCGTTGCAAACTTTATCGGCCAGAGCAATTTCCTCGAAGGCACGGTTGCTTCGGTCTCCGGCGAGATCGCTGCCGTCGAGTGGCGCGGCAACATCGTGCATGCGGATGTGAACGGCACCTCGCCGATACCGGGAGACCACGCCACCGTGGCGCTGCGACCGGAGGCGGTTTTCTGCCTGTCGCGCAAGCCGGAAGACCGGCCGTCGCTCAAAGGGCGCATCGATCAGCGCGTCTTCAAGGGGGCTCACACGTCGCTGACCGTCAAGCTCGACAACGGCAGCACGCTCGAGGCGCAGATCGATCCGGTGGCGCTTTCGCACATCGAAGGGGACGACGTCTGGGTGGGGTGGCGCGACCGCGATGCCGTCCTTTTGGCGAAGTGAAGGGAGATCTGGGATGACCGACAGTCAAAAGCAGCAACGGCTTGCCGCGCTCAATGCGCGGGTAAGACAGGACCTGAGCTACCTCAACTATCCGCCGGCCAACTGGTCGAAGCCGGTGACGACTGCGGCGGGCGATGACGTCAGCGATGTGATCGTGATCGGCGGCGGCATGTGCGGGCTCGTTGCCTGGCATGCCTTGACGCGTGCCGGCATTGCCAATCTGCGCATCGTCGACCGCGCTCCGAAGGGTTTCGAGGGCCCTTGGGTCACCTATGCGCGCATGGAGACGCTGCGCTCGCCGAAGATCCTCCTCGGCCCGGCACTGGGCGTTGCGTCACTCAGCTTCCGCGCCTGGTTCACGGCGCTTCATGGTGAAGCGGAATGGGAGGAGCTGTTTCGCATCCCGCGGCCTATGTGGATGGATTACCTGCGCTGGTATCGCGATGTCATGGACATTCCGGTCGAAAACGACACGCATGTCACCCGCGTCGTGCCGCGCCCCGATGGACTGCTGGAACTTGAAATCGCCGGCGGCGCAAAACCGTCGATCATCACCCGCAAGCTGGTGATGGCGACGGGCCGCGATGGGCTCGGCGAGCCGACCATTCCGGATTTCGTCAAGGGCATGGCGCGGCACAAGTCCTGGGCGCACTCGGCCGACGAGATCGAATTCGATCGCCTGAAGGGCAAGCGCGTCGTCGTCATCGGTGTCGGTGCTTCGGCGGTCGACAATGCCGCCGAGGCACTGGAGCAAGGGGCAGGGGAGGTGCGGCTTCTCGCCCGCCGCAAGGAAATGCCGACGGTCAACAAGCTGATGGGTATCGGCTCTTATGGTGTAACCGCAGGCTTTGCCGAGATCTCGCCGGAATGGCGTTGGCGGCTGATGGATTATGCGGCCAAGCAGCAGACGCCGGCGCCGCACAATTCGACGCTGCGCGTCAGCCGGCACCCGAACGCTCACTTCCACTTCGACTGCGGCATCCGGTCGATGAGGGAAGAGGGCGGCGAGGTCGTTATCACCACCACCGGCGGGCGCATCTTCCGCACCGACTTCGTCATCCTCGGCACTGGGTTCTCGATCGATCCGCTGAGCCGCAGCGAGCTTGCCCCCTATCAGGACCAGATCGCCTGCTGGGATGACCGCTACGCGCCGCCACCGGGCGAAGAGAACCCCGGGCTCGGGCGCTTCCCCTGGCTGAACGGAGACTTCTCCTTCACCGAGAAGGAGCCGGGAACAGCCCCCTGGCTGAAGGACATCCACTGCTTCAACTACGGCGCCTCCGTCAGCGTCGGCAAGGTCAGCGGCGACATCCCCGCCATCAGCGAGGGCGCTCTGTGGCTGGCGCGCGGGGTCGCGGCTTCGCTCTTCATTCGGGATGTCGACTACCATTGGGAAGCGCTAATCGCCTACGAAAAGCCGGAGCTCGACGGGACCGAATGGGTGGATGCCGACGCGCCGACGCCGGCGCAGAAGACGGCCTGAACCTCCCGCGTTTCAGATGACAGGAAAACCAATGACCTCTCCATCGACAACTGACGTAATTGACACCGTGCTCGGGCTCGATCGCTTTCCCGACCTGCAGGCGCTGCGCGAACAGCGGGCGAAGCTGAAGCAGTTGAGCCAGACGAGCTATCAGGCTGCCCTTCGCCCAGCCGATCCGCGCAACTTCTCCTATGCGCTCCGAGCAGCCCTTGCTGCGCGCATGGCGGCACTCTGGAAGTCGCAGGAGCTTTCCGCGCATTTCCGGGCGCTGCTCGAACGCGAGGACGAGGGCTCCGCGTTGGCGTCTATTGCCGATCCTGGCAACGGCATCGAAGACCCCCGCCTTCAGGCGATCCTCGCCCATGTCGATCTCGTCACGCTTTCGCCGAAGGAGGCGACGCGCACCAACATCGAAAAGCTCGCCGCCGCAGGTCTCGACGACCGGGACATTGTCACGCTCGCCGGCCTGATCGCCTTCGTGAACTATCAGGTGCTGGTTACGGCCGGCCTCAAGATGCTGAGGGACAACTGAGATGTCGCAAGCCGTGCACGAATTCACCGTCGAAGCGCTCGACTGGAAGCCCTATGTCAAGCCGGTCGATGTTGAGACAGCCACACCCGAACAGCTCGACGCGCTGAAGATCACGCCGTCCAACAAGAAGATTTCGGACTATGTACTGGTTCTCGCCAACGAGCCGGAAACCCTGAAGGAGCGCACGCCGCTCTTCAACGACATCATGTATAGCGAGGGCGGGCTGTCGCGCGGTGGCCGGGAGATCGGCGCGCTTGCCGCATCCTTCGTCAACCGCTGCATCTATTGCGCCTCGGTTCATGCGGCGCGCTACATCCAGCTCGAAAAGCGGCCGGAGGTGGTGGACGAGATCTATGACAGCGGCCTTGACGCGAACCTGCCGGAATTCGAGCAGGCGCTGTTCAATTTCGGCGTCGACCTGACGGCGCATCCCGACAATGTCGGCGCCTACCAGTTCTACCATCTGCGCGAGATCGGCCTCGACGACCTGCAGATCCTCGACCTTATCCACGCGGTTGCAATCTTCGGCTGGGCCAATCGGCTGATGCATACGCTCGGCGAACCACACCGGCTGGATTGAGTGAAACACGCTTCCGATCACGCTGCGGTCACGGTCCGTCCCTTCGACATCGCGCATCGCGACGTGCTTCGCATCGCGTTGCCGATGATGATCGCCTATCTGTCGAGCCCGCTTGTCGGGCTCGTCGCAACCGGCGTCATCGGCCAGTTGCGCGACGAGACCCTGATCGGCGGCGTGGCGCTTTCGACCGTCATCTTCGACGTCATCTTCGTCACCTTCAACTTCCTGCGAGGGGCGACCACGGGCTTTACGGCCCAGGCGCTCGGCGCCGGTGACCGGCGTGAAGAGCAGCGCATGCTCGCAAGCGGCCTCATCATCGCGATCGTGGCGGGGCTGGCACTGCTTTTACTTCAAAAGCCGATCGGCGCGCTTGGCCTTGCCGCCATGGGCGCGGAAGGCAAGGTCGCCGAAGCGGCCGCCACCTATTTCGCCTGGCGGGTCTGGTCGGCGCCCTTCGTCCTCTTCAATTTCGTGGTTTTCGGCTGGATCATCGGGCGTGGCGATGCGCTCTGGGGCATGATCCTGCAAACCTTGCTCAATGCGCTGAACGCCGGCTTGAGCGTGCACTGGGTCCTCGGTCTCGGCTGGGGTGTGGCGGGCGTTGCTGCCGCGTCTCTCGTTGCCGAAGCCGTCACGGCACTGGCGGGGCTCTACCTCATCTGGGCAAAGACCGACCGGAGCGCGTGGAACCTGCCGGATCTGACGGCGTTCCGCCGCGCTTTTTCGGTCAACGGCGACATGATGATCCGCTCCTTCGCGCTTCTGATCGGGCTTTCCTTCTTCACCCGCCAAAGCGGCATGCTCGGCATCGAAGTCCTTGCGGCCAATACGATCCTGCTGCGCTTCTATTTCTTCGGCGTCGCCTTTCTCGACGGGGTGGCAACGGCGGCGGAGCAACTGGCCGGACGAGCCGTCGGCGCGCGCTACCGGCCGGCGTTCGACCGTGCTGTTGGTTTGACCACGGTATGGGGCTTCGTCTTTGCCGGGCTCGTCGCGCTCTGTCTCTTTGTGGCCGGCGACTGGGTGATCGGCATCACCGCCCCGTCGGAAAGCGTGTCAGCACTTGCACACGCGTACCTGCCCTATGTTGCCGCCCTTCCGATCTTCGGTATCGTCGCCTTCCAGATGGATGGCGTCTATATCGGCGCCACCTGGTCGCGGCAGATGCGAAATCTGATGGTCGCCTCGCTGGTGATCTACTTTGCCGCCTGGGCGATCCTGCAGCCGGTCTTCGGCAATGACGGACTGTGGATCGCGCTGATCCTGTTCCAAAGCGCCCGCAGCGTCGCCTTCCGGCTCATGCTGCCGCGGCTCGCCGACCGCACATTTTCGACCGTGCGCCAATGACCGGGCCCTGACGTTCGGCTATACCCAGTCTCGGGTCGACGGCAACAGGGGCAGGGCCAGCGGATTGTTGCGATCCCCGGCAACCTGCTCGGCCAGGAGAAGTGCTGTCGTCGGCCCCAGGGTGAAGCCCTGGTGCCCATGGCCGAAATGGAACCACAGGCCCTTGTGACGACTGGGCCCGACGACGGGAAGCATATCGGGCATGCAGGGACGGGTACCCGACCATGGCGCTGCTTCGATGGGGTCGCGGAGTGCAAAGAGCGTTCGTGCGGCGCTGACAGCGTGTCGTATCTGTCGGGATGCCGGGGCGGTGCCGAGCGGCGCCAGGTGCGCGCCGGTCAAAACCCGCCACCCCGCGTTCATCGGGGCGATCAAGGCGGAGCTGTCGATGTCCAGCATCGAAATGCGTGGGCCTTCCTTGCCGCCAAAGTGCCAGTGGTAGCCGCGCTTGAACACCATGGGGACACGATAGCCAAACCGCGCCAAAAGCATCGGCGACCACGGCCCCAGGGCGACGACCGCGTTTTCAGCCGTGAGATTGCCACCCTCCGACAGGACCCGCCAGCCCGCGCCGGTCTGCTGCAGGGACATGGCATCGCCCTGGGCGACCTTGCCGCCGCGGGCGACGAAGAGCGCGGCGTAGCGCGAGACCAGGTCGCCCGGATCACGGCAGGTCCAGGGTGAGGTCCAATGGACTGCGCCCGCCAGCCGGCTTTTGAGCGCAGGCTCGCTTGCCGCAAGCTCGTCGGAGGTAAGCACGTCCGACGGCACGCCGTATTCCCGTTTCAGACGCTCGGCGGTCGCGACAGCCGCATCGAGCTTTCCTGGCGAACGGTAGACTGCGCGCCAGCCCTCGCGAACGATCAGGTCGCCGGCATTGGCGGGTTCGATGAAGCGCGCATGATCGTCGCTCGCCCGCAGCGCCAGCTTCGAGTAGGCCGCGACGGTTCTCGCATAAGTCGCCGGCGCCGATTGCGTGAAATAGCGCCAGAGCGGTCCGGCCAGCCGCGGCAAGTCGCCGAGCCGCCAGTCCGTATCGTTGCCGCGCTTCAATCCGACCCTGACGATCTCGGCAAGCGAGCGAGGAAAAGCATAGGGTTCGACGGCCTCGGTCTGGATGATGCCGGCATTGCCGTAGCTGGTTTCCCGGCCCGGTGCCTTGCGGTCGATAAGCACCACCTGGTGCCCGGTTTCCTGCAAAGCGAGCGCTGTGGAGACGCCGACCATGCCGGCGCCGAGGACGATAGAGGTGGTCATGGATTGGTTCCGCGGAAATGCTTCGTTAGAAGGTGAGGCGGGAATTGTAGCCGACCACGAATTGGATGAAACGCGAGACGTCGACCATGTCGTCGCCCTGGTAGCGGATCGTGTACCCGTCGGTGCGTTCGACGCCCTTGAGATAGGAAAGATATTCGGCCGGAAGGCGGTTGCGGAAGACGATCTCAAGGACGGGGTTCTCCAAATTGAACGGCTTTGCCGAACCGGCCCTCGACAATGCCTTCTTGACGCCCTCGCGGATGCGGCGATGGGCGACGGCGGGCGTCAATGTGATAGCCGATTGCGTGCTGTAGACTTGCTTGACCGGCACCGTCACGATGTCGCCGATCCGCTCCTTGATTTCGTCGAGGGCAACGTTGTCACCGGATGCGAGCAGCACCGGTACGCCAAAATGTCCGGCAATGGCGGCGTTGATCCCGGCCTCCGGCATGACGGTGCCGTTGATGCGCACTTCGGCAAAGGCGGTGCCGCCGATCGTGTGCGACAGCACGCCGCCCTTGTGGCTTGCGCCGGCATGGTAGCCGAGAAGCATCGCGCCGACGAAGGAGCCTAGCTCGACGCCCTGCATCATCATCAGCGGCCGCGGCCAGCTGCGCACGACCTGCACATAGTCCGGCAGGCGGTCGATCAGGATGCTCTCGCCATTTCCATGGGAATCGCTGAGGATGACCTCCTCGACGCCTTCCTCGTGCGCGGCTTCGCAGGCGTGAACCACGGTGTCCGTCATCCAGCGCCGGGCGTTCTCGTACTCGAAACCTTCGGGCATCAGCTGGTCGCGGCTCACGACCCCGACGATCCCTTCGATGTCAGCGGAAATATAGATGCGCATTCCTGCCTCCCCGGTCAGCCGCGCAAGGGCGCGGATAATGCATTTGACTTTCCGACGATAAACATAGTTTTATGATTAGAAAATATCTTTCTTGATAGGCGAGAGGCGAAAATGAAACTTTTCATCGCGGGGCTGGATACGGAGACCAACACCTTTTCGCCCATGCAGACCGGCATCGAGGCCTTCCGCGAGAACTTGATCGCCTATGGCGATGCCACCGGCAAGCCGCTCAACTGCTGCTCTTCGCAAATGTTCGTCTGGCGCAATGCCGCGCAAGAGAAAGGCTGGGATGTGGTGGAGAGCTTGTGCGCCGTGGCCGAGCCCGGCGGCAGGACCACGCGAGCGGTCTATGAGAGTTTCCGCGCCACCATTCTCGACGATCTCAAGGCCGCGATGCCCGTTGACGCCGTGATGCTCGCGCTGCACGGCGCCTGTGTGGCCGACGGCTACGACGATGTCGAAGGCGATCTGCTCGCGCATATCCGGCAGGTGGTGGGGCCGGATGTGCCGGTCGCAGCCGAACTCGACCTGCACTGCCATATCACCGAACGCATGCTGGCCAATGCGACCATGATCTCCACCTACAAGGAATATCCGCACACCGACATCGAGGAGGTTGCGGAGCAACTGTTCCGGCTGATGGAGCGCACACTTGCGGGCGAAGTGAAGCCGGCCATGGGCATGCATGACTGCCGCATGATCAACACCTTCCACCCGCATCGTGCACCATTGCGCGGCATCGTCGATCGCATGAAGGCGATGGAAGGGCAGGACGGTGTGCTCTCGGTCTCCTTCGGTCACGGCTTCCCCTGGGGCGATGTCGAGGATGTAGGTGCCAAGATGCTTGTTGTGACCGACAACGATCCGGAAAAAGCCGCGCGTGTCGCCCGGTCCTTCGCTCGCGAGATATTCGAGGCGCGTGAACAGATGCGGGGAGACTATCTCGGGATCGACGCGGCGCTGGACCGGGCCGTTGCCGCGACAAGCGGTCCGATCGTGCTTGCCGATGTTTCGGACAATGCCGGCGGAGGCGCGCCTGGAGACTCGACCTTCATCCTGCGTCGCATCATCGAGCGCGGTATCGAAGACGTGGCCTCCTGCCTCTATTGGGATCCGATTGCGGTTCGCATGTGCCGCGAGGCGGGGGAAGGGGCCACTTTGGCACTGAGGATCGGCGGCAAGGTCGGGCCTGCATCCGGCGACCCGCTTGACCTGACGGTGACGGTCAGGCGCGTCGCGTCCGGCATCACCCAGCGCTTCGGGCCGACGCCGCTTGCCATCGGCGATGCCGTGTGGGTGTCTTCCGGCAGCATCGACATCGTGATCAACACAGTGCGCACGCAGACCTTCCATCCGGAATGCATGACAGCGCTTGGCCTCGACCCCGCGCAAAAGAAGATCGTCGTGGTGAAATCCAGCAACCACTTCCGTGCCGGCTTCGAACCGATCGCGCGTGACATTCATTACGTCAGTGCGCCAGGCGCCTTGCAGCCGACATTCGAGGATCTGGCTTTCACCAAGCTGAAGCGCCCCTATTGGCCAAGGGTCGCCAACCCGTTCGCGGAGTAGGCGGGCTTCGAAACGCTGCAAGTGGTTGTGGGGCAGGGATTGCCGTCAACACGATGTTGCTTTCGGCCACGTATTATAGGAAATGGTTTTCCTATCATGCCAATCGGATTCTGTGTTGTGGCGGGCGAAGCCTGGCGAGCACTTCGATGGCTGCAGGCAAATGGAGACGCCAACGATGACCGACGCGAAATCCAGCCTTGGCGAGATCCTCAAGGATATTCGCAATCGCAACCGCTGGACCTTGGCCGAAGTCAGCTCCATGACCGGGCTTGCGGTCTCGACCCTTTCCAAGGTCGAGAACAACCAGATGCAGCTCACCTACGACCGCTTGATCCAGCTTGCCCAGGGCCTGAAGGTCGACATCGTCGAGCTTTTCGGGACGATGACGGGCGCGGAAGACGTCCCCAACATGATGGGGCGGCGCACCTATACCAAATCCGGAGACGGTCGGGAGATCGTCACGCAGAACTACGACTATCTCTATGTTTGCACGGAGATTTCCAAGAAATCGATGGTCCCAATCCTAGCGATGGCACGGGCGCGCACGCTCGAGGAATTCGGGCCGCTCATCCGCCACAAGGGCGAGGAGTTTTTCTACGTCCTCGACGGCGAATTGGAACTTCACACCGAGATCTACGCGCCCCTTCGGCTGAAGAAGGGTGATTCCTGCTACTTCGACGCCATGATGGGACACGCCTATTTGAGCGTCAGCGAGGAGCCGGCGCAGATCTTATGCGTTTGCTCGACCCCGGAAACCGAATTGGTCTCCACACTGGCAAACGCGCAGACGATCAAGCTCAAAAGCTGATCGAAACTAAAAAACAAATACGATAAGAAAAAATATTGCACTTAGGAAAATCGTTTCCTAGTCTAGGACTGCGGTGGGTGCCGGGAGGGCATCGCACGCCGCAGTTCTGGGGAGGACGACGAGATGAACGGTTCCAAGTGGAAATCGATCGGCATTGCATTGCTTCTGGCATCGACGCCGCTTTCCGGCGCGATTGCTGCGCAGGACGTGCTGGTGCTGGCGCGCGCGGAAGATCCGCCGACGGCCGATCCAGGCATTGAGATCAGCAACAGCGGCTACACGCTCACTTACGCCGCCTATGAAAGGCTCGTCGCCTATAAGGGCGCCTCGACGGAAGTCGGGCCGGAACTGGCCGAAAGCTGGACTGCCGACGATGCCGGCCTCGTCTGGACCTTCAAGATTGCGGCCGGCCACAAATTCGACGACGGCTCGCCGGTCGATGCCGCCGCCGTCAAATTCAGCTTCGACCGGCTGATGAAGCTGAAGGCTGGCCCGTCCGACGCGTTCCCGGTCTTGAAAGAGGTCGAGGTCGTCGACCCGCAGACCGTAAAGTTTCACCTGACCGCGCCGTTTGCGCCGTTCATTTCAACGCTTGCCGTCTCCGGCGCTGCGATCATCAATCCAAAGGTGATGGAGCATGAGAAGGACGGCGACATGGCGAAGGCCTGGCTCGCCGAGCATACGGCCGGCAGCGGTCCCTATCGCATCGCTTCCTGGGAGCGCAACCAGAGCATCGTGCTCGACAGCAACGAACATTATGCAGGCGCCAAGCCGGCGCTGAAACAGGTCGTGCTCCGCATCGTCGGCGACGTGTCGGCGCGTCGCCTTCAACTGACCAACGGCGATGCCGACATCATCGAACAGATCCCGCTCGATCAGGCCGAAGCGCTGCAGAAGGATGCCTCCGTCGTCGTCGAGAGCAATCCGAGCATGTATGTGAACTACATCTACATGAACAATCGCCAGCCGCCGCTCGACGACGCCAAGGTGCGTCAGGCGATCTCCTATGCGGTCGACTACCAGGGCATCATCGACGGCATCATGCTCGGTCAGGCCAAGCAGATGCGCGGCGCGGTGCCGAGCGGCATGTGGGGCCATGATCCGCAGGGTTTCCAGTACAGCTACGACATCGAGAAGGCCAAGGCGTTGCTTGCCGAATCCGGCAAGGGCGACATCCATTTGACCTATACCTTCTCTCAGGCCGATCCTGCCTGGGAACCGGTCGGTCTGGCGCTGCAAGCCTCTCTCGCAGAAATCGGCGTCAAGCTCGATCTGCAGGCGGTCGCCGACACGACGAAGCGCGAGTTGGTCGCCAACGGCAAGTTCGACATGGCGCCCGGCGCCTGGACGCCTGATTTCGCCGACCCCTACATGTTCATGAACTACTGGTTCGACGCCGGTAAGATGGGCGGTCCGGGCA
Organism: Ensifer sp. Root423; assembly: GCF_001426275.1. Classification (NCBI taxonomy): domain Bacteria; kingdom Pseudomonadati; phylum Pseudomonadota; class Alphaproteobacteria; order Hyphomicrobiales; family Rhizobiaceae; genus Ensifer; species Ensifer sp. Root423. The sequence continues at coordinate 329,871 of NZ_LMEG01000043.1, forward strand.
ACCGTTCCTTCTACAACAACAGCAAGGTGACGGGTCTCGTCCAAGAGGCAGCTTCGATCGTCGACGAAGCAAAGCGCAAGGCTCTCTATATCGAGGCGCAGAAGCTTTCGACTGACGACGCGCCATATCTCTACATCATGGAGAAGAACGACATCTTCGCCCGCCGCGCCGCGGTGAAGGGCTATGTCTACAATCCGATGCTGATCCAGGTCTACAACTTCGGAACGATGTCGAAGACGGAGTGAGGAGGAACGGTCAAGCTTCGCTTGACCGACCGCATTCCACGGAACGCCTGCCGCCGGCCCCTGGCCCTGGCGGCAGGGGTTCTTCGTTTCCCAAGCTAGGCCGGGGTTCCCCTGCCGGAAGGGCTGACGTCCATGGCAATCACCCGCATCATTCTTCCGCGTCTGATCCTCTTGCTTTTCGTCGTGCTGGGGGTTGCGGTCATCACCTTCACGATCTCGCATCTCATTCCCGGTGATCCGGCGCGCATGATCGCGGGCGACAGGGCAAGCGCCGAGACGCTTGAAAATGTCAGGCGCAATCTCGGTCTCGACCGGCCGGTCGTCGAACAATTCACCATCTATATCGGCAATCTGCTTCAGGGCGATCTCGGCACGTCGCTCAGGACCAATCGCCCCGTCGCGGCCGATATCCGCACCTTCCTGCCGGCGACGCTGGAGCTCGGCGTGGTCGCGCTTTTCATCGCGATCTGTCTCGGCGTGCCGCTTGGTGTGCTCTCGGCCGTCTACAAGGACGGTCCAATTGATCAGGTGGCACGAACGGTCTCGGTCTGCGGCATCTCGATGCCAGTCTTCTGGTTCGGCCTGATCCTGATCTACGTCTTCTATGCGAAATTCCAGATCCTGCCCGGCAGCGGGCGCCTGGCCATGGGTATTGCGACACCCGAGCGCATCACAGGCTTCCTGCTGATCGACTCGCTGCTGCAGGGCCGTTTCGACGCATTCCGCAGCGCCCTTTACCACATCATCCTGCCGGGCTTCGTGCTCGCCTTTGCCAATATGGGCGTGATCACGCGCCAGATCCGCGCCTCGATGCTCGACGTGCTGCAGGAAGATTACATCCGGACAGCGCGCGCCAGTGGCCTGCGCAAGGGCATGATCATCTTCAACTATGCGCTCAGAAACGCGCTCATCCCGTCGATCACGCTGCTCGGGCTGGCGCTCGGCGATCTGCTCTATGGCGCGGTGCTGACGGAGACGATCTTCGCCTGGCCGGGCATGGGCACCTATGTTGTGACCTCGATCCAGACCCTCGATTTCCCCGCCATCATGGGTTTCACCATCGTCGCATCCATCGGCTACGTGCTGATCAACCTCCTGGTCGATCTCGCCTACATGCTCGCCGACCCGCAGATCAGGGAGGTCTGATCATGTCCGCCGTCATGCCGACAGAGCCTGCCGCGTCGAATGCAGCAATGCGCAGGACCAAGTCCTTTTCCGAGCGGCTGCGCTATTTCTGGTACCTCAGCCGCCGCAGCCCGCTGACGTTGGTCGGCGTCGCGATCATCCTGCTTGTCCTCGTGATGATCGTCGCCGCACCCGTGATCGCGCCCTACAATCCGGACAAGGTGTCACTGACGGCGCGCCTGTTGCCACCGAGTGCGGCGCACTGGTTCGGCACCGACGAGGTCGGCCGCGACCTGTTCTCGCGCGTGATCTTTGGGGCAAGGGCTTCCTGCGGCGCCGCCTTCATGATCGTCCTGATCTCGATGTCGGTCGGGGTGCTGATCGGCTGCTTCTCGGGCGTCGTCGGCGGTCGGGTCGATACCGCCATCATGCGGCTGATGGATGTCGTGCTCGCCCTGCCGGCGCTGGTGCTCGCCATGGCGCTGGCCGCGGCTCTTGGCCCAAGCCTGTTCAATTCGATGCTGGCGGTCGCGATCGTACGCATCCCCGCCTATGTGCGCCTCGCCCGCGGCCAGACGCTGTCGCTGCGCGAGCAGGTCTTCGTCAAGGCGTCGCGCACCTTTGGCGCCTCGCCGTTCTACATCCTGCGCTGGCATATCCTGCCAAACGCCATGTCGCCGATCATCGTCCAGGCGACCCTCGATCTCGGCGGCGTCGTGCTGATTGCAGCCGCCCTCAGCTTCATCGGCCTCGGCGCGCAGCCGCCGACCGCCGAATGGGGCGCGCTCGTCAGCAGCGGCCGCAGCTACATGCTCGACCAATGGTGGTACGCGACCTTCCCGGGCCTGGCGATCCTGATCACGGCCATGGGGTGCAATCTCGTCGGCGACGGCATACGCGATATGCTCGACCCGCGCTTGAGGGGCAGATGATGACGATGGGAACGGCAGAACCACGCGGCCAGGCGCTGGCCATCAACAATCTCTCGCTGGAGTTTCCAACCTTCAGCGGCGCCGTCAAAGCGCTCGACGATGTCACGATCAGCGTCGGCAAGGCTGAGATTGTCGGTATTGTCGGCGAATCCGGCTGCGGCAAGTCGGTGACGACGATGGCGGCAACGGGGCTCCTGCCCAAGGGACGCTACCGCATCACCGGTGGCACCGTCAGGCTCTTTGGCCACAGCACGCTTTCCATGGACGACAATCAGTTGCAGGACCTGCGCGGCAAGGTGGTCTCGACCATCTTCCAGGAACCGATGAACGCGCTGAACCCGACGATCCGTATCGGCAAGCAGCTGACCGACGTCATCATGCGCCACGAGGAAATAGGTCTCGCCGAGGCAAGGCGCGTGGCGCGGGACATTCTTGCCGACATGCTGATCGGCGAACCAGAGCGGGTCATGAACCTCTATCCGTTCGAACTCTCCGGCGGCATGCGGCAGCGGGTGCTGATCGCCATGGCGTTTTCCTGCAACCCCGGCCTGATCATCGCCGACGAACCGACGACTGCACTCGATGTTACCGTGCAGGCGGTGATCCTGCGGTTGATCCAGAACCGGGCGCGCCGGACAGGCACGTCAGTCATCTTCATCTCGCACAATGTCGCCGTCGTCTCGCAGCTCTGCGATCGGCTCTACGTGATGTATGCCGGGCGGATCGTCGAGCACGGCGCGACGCGGACGGTCCTTGAAACGCCGCAGCATCCCTATACCCAGGCCCTGTTGCGCTGCCTGCCGGAGCGGGTCGCGCCGAAGCAGGAACTCGAAGCGATCCCTGGTGCTGTGCCGAACCTTCTCCACCCACCGGCGGGTTGCTACTTCCAGCCGCGATGCAAGGAAGCAGTCGAACAATGTCGAACCCAGTCTCCGCAACTGGTGGGGGCCAGCGGCCAGCAGGTCGCCTGCTGGCGTCGCGGTGCGGCGACCGAACTCGTAGAGCAGGGAGGCCGGCAATGACCGAAGGCGTTGGTACGATAGCGCGGCCGGTGCTCGAGGTTTCCGACCTTCATGTCCGCTTCCCGGCCTCCCGCAACTGGTTGGGGCGGCCCACGTCTTATGTGCATGCGGTCAATGGCGTGACCCTTGAGGTCGGCGCCGGCAAGAGCCTCGGCATCGTCGGCGAGTCAGGCTGCGGCAAGAGCACGCTCGCCCAGGCGATCATCGGGCTTGCGCCTTTTGAACAGGGCAGGGTGGCGATCGACGGCGAGGATTTTCAGAAGGCTCAGGGCAAACAAAAGCGCGCCTTGCGGCAGAAGATGCAGATCGTCTTTCAGGATCCGCAATCCTCGCTCGACCGGCGCCTGCCGGTCTGGCGGCTGATCAGCGAGCCGCTGCACATTCGCGGTGGGCACAGCAGGGCCGAACTGCATGAGAAGGCCGAGGAACTGGCCGTCGCCGTCGGGCTCCGTCCGGAACACCTCGATCGCCTGCCGCACGAGTTTTCAGGCGGCCAGCGCCAGCGCATCGCCATTGCCCGCGCGATCAGCACGGACCCGGAGCTGCTGGTGCTGGACGAGCCGACATCGGCGCTCGACGTCTCGGTACAGGCGCAGATCATCAATCTGCTCTTGAAGCTGCAGCGAGAGCGCGGGCTCACCTATCTCCTGATTTCGCACGACGTCGCGCTGGTGCGCCATTTCTGCGACGACGTCGCGGTGATGTATCTCGGCCAGATCGTCGAATCCGGCCCGGCCGACGAAGTGTTGCGCAATCCCCGCCATCCCTACACGCAGACGCTTCTGGCGGCTGCGCCGAGCTTCGAAAGCCCGCTGCCGGATATTGCGCAGGTGCGTGCGGGCGAGCTTCCCAACAACCGCCATCTGCCGGACGGCTGCTTCTACAAGCAGAGGTGCGACCGGATTGGCGGCGGCTGCGAGGCGGGCCAGGTGCTGCGGCGCCTGAGCGAGAGCGCCCGCCATGTCAGGTGTCACCTGGCGCAGACGTGAAAGCGCAGACGACGCGCCAGATCCGCGCCCGCCGGCCCAGCCGCCGGAACGGCGCGGTGCGGCCTGTGCCATTTGATGCGCAATTTCGATAGTTTGAGAAATATAATTTTCTTATAGGAAAAATAATTTGATTGATATTTCCGACTGTGCAAATTTGTAGCCGCCGCCATCGGGCGGCGCTTGCCAATCGGGACCGCCTTTTCGCGACCCCGCCGCTTGCCGGAGATGAGATTGACTGACCCAACGCTGCTCGACGCCTTTCGTCAGCCTGCGGCAATCGGATGGGCGCGCGGTGACCCTGCGGGTCGATGCCCGCGGACGCCAGACGGCGCGTGTCGCCGGCGAGGCGGCGAACAGAATTTGCTTTGATGACATGAAAGAGGCCTGACATGACCAAGGAAGTTGAATGGGCGCGCATGACCGCGCCGAGCCTGCGCGAAATTGCCGGCAAGCCGGGGGCGCTTGCAATCCTGCCGATCGGCTCGCTGGAGCAGCACGGCCCGCACCTGCCCGTCATCACCGACACCGCGAGCGCATCGGCAGCCGCGATCCGCGCTGCCCGGCTGGTGGCCGACGACATTCCGGTCGCCGTCCTTCCGGGCTTGTGGACTGGCATGAGCGAACATCACCTGCCCTTCGGCGGCACGATCACGCTCGATTACGATACGCTGAGCCGCGTCCTCCGCTGCATCGTCCGCTCGCTGAAGACGCTCGGCTTCCAGCGCCTGTTCATTGTCAATGGTCACGGCGGCAACATGGATCCGCTGGCGGTCGCCGTGCGCGAACTGGCGGTCGAGTTCGCCATGCCGATCGTCGCGACGACGCCGTGGATGCTCGCGACGGAGGAGGCATCAAAGATCTTCGAAGTCGACACCGGCGCCCACCATGCCTGCGAAGGTGAGGCCTCTGTCATGCTGGCGATCGTGCCGGACGCGGTAAAGACCGAGATGTTCGGTCAGGCTTTCGGTAATCAGCAGCACCCGGTCGACGTCCCGGCGGACGTGTCGCGCTTCTATTCCTTCTCCGAGCGCGCGCCGGTTACCGGCACCTGGGGCGATCCGCGCAGCGCAACCGCTGAAAAGGGCGAGCGTTTCCTCGACCTGCAGGCGAGCGAACTGGTGAAGCTGATCCGCAACGACGTGCTCTGGACCAAGCCGGATCCGGTCTGGACCCCCGGCCGCGGGCTCGGCACCACGGCCGGCAGGGCCGAATGATCCTACCGGCGCCATCGGCCGGCACTCGCATTCCATTCGTTTAGGGAGGACAGACCAATGAACGTGAAATTCGCGCGGACGCGCAACACCCTTGTAACGCTCTTCGCTGCCACCATGCTTTCAGGCGCCGCGCTGACGCCGGCCATGGCAAAGACGCTCGTCTATTGCTCGGAAGGCGCGCCGGAAGGCTTCGACGCGGCACTGTACTCGGCTAACAGCACCTGGGACGCCTCGGCCGAGACGGTCTATGACCGCCTCACCGAATTCGAGCCCGGCACCACCAATGTCGTCCCGGGCCTTGCCGAAAGCTGGACCATTTCCGCCGACAATCTCGAATACACGTTGAAACTGCGCGCGGGCGTGAAGTTCCAGACGACGGACGATTTCACGCCGACGCGTGATTTCAATGCAGACGACGTGCTCTTCACCTTCAACCGCCAGATGGACAAGGACGATCCGTGGCATAGCTATTTCGCCGGCGCGAACTGGGAAATGTTCAACGCGATGGAGATGCCGGCGGCGATCAAGGAGATCGTCAAGGTCGATGACAGGACCGTCAAGTTCGTACTGAACCAGCCGGATGCGTCACTGCCGTCCAAGCTCGCGCTGAACTTCGGCTCGATCGTGTCGAAGGAATATGCCGACAAGCTGGCGGCAGACGGGCGGCGCGAGGACCTCGATCGCAAGCCGGTCGGCACCGGACCGTTCCGCTTTGTCGATTACCAGCAGGACGCTGCGATCCGTTTTGCCGCCAATGCCGACTATTGGGATGGCGCGCCGAAGATCGACAATCTCATCTTCGCGATCACCACCGACCCGACCACCCGCATGCAGAAGCTGCAGGCGGGCGAATGCCACATCGCTCCGTATCCGGCACCGGCCGATATCGCCAAGCTAAAGGCAAATCCGGACCTCAACGTCATGGAGCAACCGGGCCTCAACGTTTCCTATCTGGCGATGAACACCCTGGTGGCGCCATTCGACAAGCTGGAGGTGCGCCGCGCCATCAACATGGCGATCGACCGCAAGGCGATCGTCGAGTCCGTCTATCAGGGCATGGGCCAGATCGCCAAGAGCGTCCTGCCGCCGACGATGTGGGGCTATAACGGCGGGATCGAGGGCTATGGCTACGATCCTGAAGCGGCCAAGAAGCTTCTCGACGAGGCCGGCGTCAAGGATCTGAAGATGAAGATCTGGGCAATGCCCGTCAGCCGCCCCTATATGCCGAATGCCCGCCGCGCCGCGGAACTGATGCAGGCGGATCTTGCCAAGGTCGGCATCGGTGTCGAGATCGTCTCCTACGAATGGGGCGAATACCTCAAGAAGTCGCGGGACAAGGCGCGCGACGGCGCCATCATCCTCGGCGGCACGAGCGACAATGGCGACCCCGACAACCTGCTCAGCTACTTCTTCAGCTGCTCAGGCGTCGGCGGCAGCAACAATGCAAACTGGTGCTACAAGCCACTCGACGAGATCTTCCAGAAGGCCCGCGCCAGCTCGGACCAGGGCGAGCGGACGAAGCTCTACGAAGAGGCCCAGGCGATCATCAGCGATCAGGCGCCCTGGGTTCCGATCGCACATTCCACCGTCGTGCTGCCGATGTCGAAAAAGGTGAAGAACTACGTGATGGAGCCTCTGGGCTCGCATCGCTTCGACAAGGTCGACATCGAGGAGTAACCCGCCCGATCCGGGCTGGGCGCGAGCTCGATTTTCTCGCGTGACTTAGGCGGGCGTTCGTCCCGTCCCGCCCGAGGCGCTGGAGATTTCACTCTCCAGTGGTCCCCGGGGGCGGGTGAACGACCGCGACAATGCCCGGCTGGCGGCGGCCAACGGCAGGGCGTTGATCGGCCTGTTCCAGTGACTACATCTTGCAACTCCCCAGTGTGGAGCGCAGCGGATAAAGAGCCGTGCGCCCTGTACGGAACCGCGGAATACCCGAAGCGAGGAAGTCTGCGCCTGCCGAGGCGCCGCCGGTTGGCGAAGTGTTGCTGCTCACCCGACCGGTGCTAGGGGACAGTACAACCGGGCGTGTCGAGATCAGAAGCGGAAGTTCAGGCCCGTCTTGATCGCGTGATTGACCAGATTGTTCGAGCCCTTCACGCCACCGATCGCGGAGTCCACGCCGTTGAAGCGGGTCTGGGTATATTCGACCTTGCCGGAGATGTTTTCGGTAAATCCCATCTCTGCGCCCGCACCATAGGTCCAGCCCGTGTGCCAGCGATCGCGTGAGGTTAGGTTGCCTTTGCCCTCGAAGCGGGCGGTGGTGACGCCCACCGTGCCGTAAAGCAACACGTTGTCGAGTGCGTAGCCCGCCTTGGCCCTGGCCGTACCGCTCCAGGTCTGCTGCAAGGCGCCGCCTTTGCCAACCTGGTACTGCAAGCCGCCGGCGCGCGCCGCCTCGATCTCACCACCGATCACGAAATCGCCGAACTGTTGATTGTAGCCGACCTGGACGCCGCCGTTGATCTTGTTCTTGCTGCCCTTCTGGTTCGAGGAGCCGGTGCCGATGTGGCCGCCCGCATGGGCCCCCGTCCAACGATCCACATTGGCAAAGTCGACGCCCGAATTGTTGAAATCAGCGGCCTGTGCGGTCGAAGCGGCTGCGGCAACGGTCAGAGCAAGCGCGGCCGTCTTGAAGTTGAGTGTCATCGATCGTTTCCTTTATTGTCGCGGACCGGTCCGGCCCGTTCAATGCGATCGGTTTGCCTCATCTGCTTGCAGGTTCCACGCAGAGTTCATCCGGTTTTCATGGAGAGAGTAAGCTTTGCGAGCCTCTGCTCCCGCAGTCTGTCGGCAAGGCGATTTCGAAGGTCATGCCGCCGAACTCGTTTCGCCTCGCGCTGGTCGAACCTCCATGGGCCTCGGCGATCGCGCGAACCACCGATAGGCCGAGACCGCTGCCGCCGCTCGCCCGGGATCGGGAGTCATCCGCGCGCCAAAACCGATCAAACGCGTGCTCGATGTCGATGTCGGACATACCAGGGCCGGAATCCTGGCATTGGAAGATTGCCTCCGAACCTCTCATCTTCGCCACGATGGAGAGCCGGCTTCCAGACGCATAGCGGGTGGCATTGTGCATGATCGCAAGCAAGGCCTGTCGCACTTTGCCGCGATCAAGCATCATCGGCGCCCGACTGAGGTTGAGCGATACCGGCATCCCGGCCTTGTCGAACTCGCCGAGCATCGCGGCTACGGCGGTCTCGACCTCTTCGCCCATGTCGCCTGGCTCCAACCGGAGCTCCAGCCGCCCTACATTCGAGAGCGCCAGGATGCGGAGATCCTCGACGATGCCGGTCAGGTGATCGATCTGACCGATCAAGCCATCGTAAAGCTCGGTGGTTGGCTTGAAGACGCCGTCGCGCATTCCCTGCAGGCGGCCCCGCAGCACCGTCAGCGGCGTTCGCAGCTCATGGGCAATGGCGTTGTTCTGGTACTGCAACTCCTTCTCTGCGTTCTCCAGCAGTTCAGCCATCCGGTTGAAATGGTCGATCACATCGTCGACCTCCCCCAGTCGTCTTGATCGAACGGGCACGCGGGTGGAGAAATTTCCCATCGCGATCGCCTTTGCGGCATCGCGGATGAGCACCAGTGCGTTCACGATCCGGTGGCTGAGGCGACCGCCGATGATCGCAGCGATGATGAGGCTGACGATGAGCACTGCGGCCATAACCAGGAGCTCGAACAGGGTGACCGGCTCGAGGACCGCGTCGGGGTGCGTCAGATAGAGGACGTACATGTAAATGAACGATCCCGACGTCAGCACCCCAATGGTGGCCGTCACCGCCAGAAACATGTGTTTCGTCAGCAGCCAGCTGAAGCCTCCGATCGCCCATTCCCGTTTCCTGGGACGGCTGCCCGGGGTTGGGCCGAAGGTAAGGTCTGTCGTTTGGGGATCGCTCATGGTGGTTCTCGGAGTTTCTCTGCAATCAGCGGTGCAACCGGCAGGCACAGGATTCGTTGAGGCCGTGTGTGGGTTGCGTGGAGAGAGCGCCGAAATCGGAGGAGCAATCGTTCGAGGGACTTAGCTTGTCCGGCGCCATCACGGCCGGCGGCATCGGTTTGCGGTGCTTTGCAAAGAATCTGTCGGGCAAACGCACAGGTTGCAGGTTGTCCTGCCGGGAGCGCGCGCAGGTAGGTTTGTTGGGGCGTCTAGCCGGTAACCTGCAGGGCCGGGACCCCATCTGCAGACAGGAGGCATCACCCATTGCAGACCCTTGCAAAGATTCTTGCATTGCCATTATTGACGGCACGGAAAATTGCAGGAACGATGGATCCTGCAAATGAACTTGCGGGGACGTCATGACGATACTCGATCGCATTAAGACGCATTCCAGGCGGCTTACCGATGCGGATCAGAAGCTGATCACCACCATGCTGGAAAACCGGGCGGAGGCCGCGTTCCTGTCGGGCCCGCAGCTTTCCCAGCGCGCCTCCGTTCATGAGGCCACCGCCACCCGGCTGGCGCAGAAGCTTGGCTACAAGGGCTTTCCGGACCTTCGCGCGCAGCTGCAGCGCGAGGTGCTGGACGATCAGGACGCGGCCAACCGCATGCGCCGCTCGGTCTCGAAGGTCGAGCATGGCGACTACCTGACCGATCTGATTGCGGCCGAGATCAGCGCGCTCGAAACGCTCGCCCGGTCCGTCGAGCAGACGGATATCGACAGGGCCGCGGACATGATTTTTTCCGCACGTCGCGTCTTCATCTTCGGGCAGGGGCATGCGCAATCCGTGGCCGGCTTCCTGCAGCGTCGCCTCGATCGCTTCGGCATGACCACGATCCAGCTGACGGGGCGCGGCCGGGACATCGCCGAGCGCCTGGTCAGCATGGAGGCAGGCGACCTCATCGTGGCGCTTGCCTTTCGCAAACAGCCGCAAAGCTACGCCCCGCTGATGCGGCATGCGACACGGGTCGGTGCGCCCTCGATCCTCGTTTCCGATCTGGTCGGGCCGCTGATGGAGCCCGCTGCCGATCTGATGCTTGCAGCGCCGAGGGGACGCTCGGGCAGCGAGTTTCAGACACCGACGATCCCGTTTGCGATCGTCAACGCCATCGTGCTGACGATCGCCGGCCGCCACCAGGGGCAGGTGATCGGCAGGCTGGAGAAGCTGTCGGAGTTGTTCAACGACTTCGACTAGAGCGCCTGCGTTCACAGGAACGCACAAAGGACGTTCTAATACTTTGATTCTAGAGCATCTTTCCGCCCGCAAGTGATCCCACTTGAAGGCAGGATGCTCTAGCGGGGAACTATAAAGGGAGGAGAACGAAATGCTGAAAAAACTGACCAGTGCCGCACTTGCCGCATGCTTTGCACTGCCATCCTTGACGATGGCGTCCGATCTCGACGGGCTGACGCCGCAGCAACTGCTGCCGCTCGCACAGAAGGAGGGAAGCGTTACAGTCTTCTCGTTGTCGAGCCGCATCGCCAAGATCGAAAAGGCCTTCGAAGAGACCTATCCGGGCATCGACCTCATCGGTCTCGACATGAGTTCGACCAAGCAGATCGCGCGTGTCGAAGCGGAGCAACAGGCCGGTGTGCATGCTGTCGACGTGCTCTATATCGCCGATACGCCTGTCGTGTTCACCAAGCTTCTGGAGGGGAAGCGGATCGTGAACTATGTGCCGCCGCGGGTCGCGAACGAACTGGAGGATCGCTACAAGGCGCCGCTCCTGACCCAGCGCCTCTCCACCAAGGTGCTGATGTACAACGAGAAGGCGTTTCCTGATGGTTCGCCCGTCAGTAATCTCTGGCAGCTCACCCAGCCGGAATGGCAGGGAAGGGTGCTGATGGTCGACCCGAGCCAGCGTGGCGAACTTCTCGATCTCCTGACCGAGATCGCGCTGCATCCGGACGAAATGGCCGCCGCCTACAAGGCCCATTTCGGCAAGGATATCGAAGTCGAAAGTGATCTTCAGGGCGCCGGCGAGCAGTTCATCAAGGACCTCTTCGCCAACGACCTGATCCTGGTTCCCAACAGCGACGTGCTCAACAAGTCGGTGGGAGACGTCAACGCCAAGAGCCCGCCCGTCGGTTTCGGCACCTATTCCGACCGTCGTGATAACGAGAAGGAGGGCTGGGCGCTGCAGATCGCCAACAATGTCGAGCCGGCCAACGGCATCCTGTTTCCGGCGGTACTGACGGTCGCAGACAAGGCGCCGCATCCGGCGGCCGCTCGGTTGCTGATCGACTTCATGTTCGGCGACGATACGCCGACCGGCGGGGCGGGCTTCGAGCCCTTCAACGTCCCCGGCGACTACGCGACCCGCAAGACCATCGCCCACCATCCGGACTCGGTGAAGCTCGATGACTTAAAGGCCTGGACGATCGACCCGGCAAAGACGGCCGCCGCGCGCGGGCGCATTGCCGACCTGATCATCACGCTCCAGTAACGGAAACCGTCTGTCGGCACGCTTTTCCAAAACGCGTGCCGACAGACGCCGAGGCTCTGACATGACATCCCTATCGATATCCGCACCATCGGGCAGCCGGCTGCTCCGATCGGGCTTCCTCTTGCCGGCAATTCTCGTCGCCATAGTCGCGATCCTGGTCGTCGCTCCGCTCTTGCGCATCCTCTTCACGACGCTGACGCCTGAGGGCATCGCGGCCTGGAAGGCCGTGCTCGCCAGCCCGCTCTCGGCCAACCTCTGGTGGCGGCCGCTCCTCAATACCATGATCCTCGGCTTCAGCGTCGGCGCCGGCTGCTTGCTCATCGGCGGCTTCCTTGCCTGGCTTGTGGTGCTGACGGACGTGCCGGGCCGCCGCTTCCTCGGCCTGATGGCGTCGCTGCCCTACATGATCCCGAGCTTTGCCGCAGCCCTTGCCTGGGGCACGCTGTTTCGCAACTCGCGTCTCGGCGGTTCGGCCGGCTTCTTCGAGACCAGCGGCCTTGCCATTCCCGACTGGCTCGCCTGGGGGCTCATCCCGACGGCGATCGTGCTGATCGCGCACTATTATTCGCTCGCCTATACGATCATCGCCGCGGCCTTGAGTTCGGTCGGCGCCGATCTCGTCGAGGCAGGCCAGATGGCCGGCGCCAAGCGCCCGCGCATCTTCTTCGGCATCATCCTGCCGGTGGTCACGCCGGCGCTGATTGCCGCGGCATCGCTGACCTTCGCCGGTGCCGTCGCCAATTTCGCGGCACCCGCTTTGCTCGGCCTGCCGGTGCGGATGCAGACGCTTTCTACCCGTCTCTTCGGCATGATCGAGACCGGGCAGAACGAACGCGGCTTCGTGCTTGCGCTGCTGCTCATTGCAGTGTCGGCACTGTTCCTGTGGCTCTCCGATCGTATCGTCTCCGGTCGCAAGGCCTTCATCACGGTGACCGGCAAAGGCGGGCGGACCAAACGCTTCCCGCTTGGCGCCTGGCGCTGGCCACTCTTTGCCATCGCCGTCATCATCGGGTTTCTGACCACGGTGCTGCCGGTCCTCGTGCTGGCCGCGTCGAGCCTGGCACCGCAGAGCGGCGCGCTGTTTTCCAACTGGACGCTGCACTTCTGGATCGGCGAAGGTGGCGGCGAGATGGCGCAGGGGCAGGCGGGTATCTTCCGCAATCCGGTGCTGATCGACGCGATCTGGAACACGATCCGTCTCGGGCTGGTCGTCGCCTTCACCACGATGCTGCTCGGTCTTGGGCTGGCCTATACCATCGTCCAGCGCCGCGGCAGCCTGCTCGCGACGCTGCTGAGCCAGCTTGCTTTCCTGCCGCTTCTGGTGCCGAGCATCGCCTTTGCCGCGGCCTATATCGCGCTCTTCGGCGCGCCGATCGGGCCGCTGCCTTCGCTCTACGGCACCTTCGCCCTGCTGGTCATCGCGGCATCGGCGCACAATCTGCCCTTTGCCGTGCAGTCGGGGCGGTCGGTGCTGGGCCAGATCTCCGCCGACATCGAGGAAAGCGCCCGGCTGACGGGTGCGGGACTGATCCGTCGCCTGTTCGCGATCATCTTTCCCCTCGCGATCCGGGGCCTCTTTGCCGGCGCGATCCTCGTCTTCGTCAAGATGGTGCGGGATCTCTCGCTGGTCGTGCTGCTGTTCACCGCCACCTCGCCGGTCTTGAGCATGGTCGCCTATCGCTATGCTGCGGAAGGCTTCCTGCAGTTCGCCAATGCCATCACCCTCGTCATCCTCGTCGTCTGCCTGGCTGCCTCCTTCGTGGCCCACAGCCTGCAGAACCGTGTCCAGAAATGGAAAGCACCATGAATGCTTTAGCAACCGGCACTGCGGACGCCATCAAGATCCGCAGCCTCGTCAAACGCTTTGGCGCCTTTACCGCCGTCAAGGACGTCAACATCTCGGTACCGGCGGGGTCCTTTCTCGTGCTCGTCGGCCCCTCGGGTTGCGGCAAGTCGACCCTTCTGCGCATGCTGGCCGGGCTTGAAAGCCCGAGCGAAGGCGAAATCGCCTTCGTCGGGCAGACCGTATCGAGCGGCGCGGGCGGCGTCATTGCCGACGCCGGCAAGCGCAACGCCGGGCTCGTGTTCCAGAGCTATGCGCTCTGGCCGCACATGACGGTCGCCGGCAACATCGCCTGGCCGCTGAAAGTCGCCAGATGGCCGCGCGACAAGCGCGAGCAGCGTGTGCGGGAAGTGCTTTCGCTTCTCGGCATCGACACGCTTGCCGAACGGTATCCGGCCGAGATCTCCGGCGGCCAGCAGCAGCGCGTGGCGATCGCCCGCACGATCGCGCCACAGCCGAGCATTCTTTTGTTCGACGAGCCGCTGTCGAACCTCGATGCCAAGCTGCGCATCGAGATGCGCAGCGAGCTGATGCGCATCCACCGGGCGACGGGGGCGACATCGGTCTACGTCACGCACGACCAGGTCGAGGCGATGACCATGGCGACCCATGTCGCCGTGCTCAACAACGGCCGCGTCGAACAGTTTGGCAAGCCGATCGATCTCCTGCGCAATCCGCAGACCACCTTCGTTGCGACCTTCCTCGGCACGCCGCCGGCAAACCTGATACCGGTGCACCGCGCCGGCGACGGCCTCGTCTTCGGCGATATGGTGCTCGCGCCGGCTTCCGTGGCGGCCGGCCGCGACGATGCGCAACTGCTCTACCGTGCCGAAGACGTCAGCGTCGGCGCGGTCGCCGGAGCACCGTCGCTTATGGCCCGCTTTGCCGAAGCAGCACCGATCGCGGGCCGAACCATGGTGACCGCCATGGTCGGCGGCCTGCGCGTTACGGCCATGGCCGACAGCTACTTCACCGCCACACCGGGGGAGCCGATCCCCCTTTCCTTCATTCGCACCCCCGATGCGGTTTTCGCCGCCACCGGAGAAAGGATCCAACAATGAGGCTCATCCTCATGCGCCACGGCGAAACCCAGTGGAACGCCGAACAACGCCTCCAGGGACAGGACAACTCGCTCCTGTCCGAGCGCGGGGTCGCGCAGGTGAGGCGGTTCCGCCCCTACGCCAAGGCGTTGAAGCCGGTTCGCATTATCGCCTCCGATCTCGGCCGCACCCGGCAGACGGTCGCCCTCATCGGTCACCCGGACGCGCCGACCGACGAGCGCTTCCGCGAATTGGACATGGGCGAATGGACGGGACGGCGCAAGCCGGATCTGATCGCCGAGCGGCCGGAAGAATATGCCGCATGGCGCGCTGGTACGTTCACGCCGGCCAACGGCGAAACCTGGGGCGCCTTTCGCGGCCGCGTGGCCGAAGGCGTGCATGACTGGATGTCGCGCACCGAAGGGGACCTGCTCGTGGTTGCCCATGGTGGCGTGGTGCGCGCCGCCTGCCACGAATTCCTCGATCTTCCCCCGTCGCGCGTCGTCCCCGTCACGCCGGGGACGGCGACCATCCTGCATTTCCCGCGGCGCGGCAGCATGACCGCGCAGCTGGAGGGCTACAACATCGGATCTGTCGCACCCGACGACTTCGTCGCCGACTGATACTTGCGGCGAGGGGCATGAGATGAACTCCGGAACATTCGTTATCCTGGAACTTCTGGGCGGCGTGGCGCTGCTTCTGTGGGGCGTTCGCATGGTGCGCACCGGCGTCATGCGCGGCTGGGGCGACCGGCTGCAGCGCTTTGTCGAAGAACGCCTGTCGAACCGGCTTACCGCCTTCGGTGGCGGGGTCCTTGCGACCGCCGTGCTCGGCAGCGCCACGGCCATGGCGCTGATCGTTGCCGGGCTTGCGGGCGCCGGTGCGATTTCGGCCCAGACCGGGCTCGCCGTCCTGCTCGGGGCGGATATCGGCTCCGCGCTCGTCTCCGGCCTCTTTGCCTCCGGCTCGTCGCTTGCCGGCGTGCTCGCTCCGCTGTTTCTCCTGACCGGATACATCGCATTCAGCGTATCCGGCGAATTCCGACCGCGTAACGCCGGCCGCATCCTGATGGGCCTCGGGCTGATGCTGATGGCCTTGAAGGTGATCGTGTCGGCGACCGCGCCACTGCGCGAAGCCACGCTTTTCCACGATGTCCTGCAGGCGGTCGCGACGGAGCCCGTGCTTGGCTTCCTCGTCGGTGCAATGCTTGCATGGCTGTTCCACTCGACGCTTGCCGTCATCCTGCTCGTCGCCTCGCTCCTGATGAACGGCAGCCTCGAAGTCGCCGGCGCCGTCCCGCTTATCCTCGGAATCAATTTCGGCGGCGGACTTCCGGCGGTCAGCGCCACGCTCGACCAGCCGCCATCTGCCCGCAAGCTGCCGGTCGCCAATCTCTTCTGCCGCGGGCTTCTGGCCGTGTCGCTGCTGCCCTTCGCGCGGCAGATCGTCGATATTGCCGGCCGTCTACCCACCGATCCGTTGCATGTCGCGGTCGGTCTTCACGTCACCTTCAACCTGGTCGTTGCGGCCGTGTTCCTGCCGCTGTCGTCGTTCGTCGTGAACCTTGTGGAACGGCTTGTCCCGCCAGCGCCGGTCGTTGGCGATCCCTTGACGTCTCCGCGCTATCTCGACAGCATGTCGCTGGAGACGCCGGCAATCGCGCTCAGCAATGCAACGACCGAAACGATCCGCATGAGCGAATTGCTGGAGCGCATGTTCCGGATGGCGCTGACGTCGTTACAGGCCGGCAGGCTCGAAAATCTGAAGGAACTGCTGCCCGTGGATGCACGGCTCGGCAATTACATGGCGTCGGTGCACGCCTATCTCGGACAATTGACACAGGACGGGTTGCCGGCCGGAGAGACGAGCAGAGCCCATGAGATCATGTTGTTTGCGAGCAATCTCGAACATGCGGGCGACGTCATCAAGCTAAGCCTTGCCGATCGCATCAGGGCGAAAATCAAGCAGAACATCCAGTTCACCGTCAGCCAGCGTGCGGCGATCGAGGCTCTCTCGGAGGTGATCGTGGCCTCGTTGCGATTGTTGCCTGCGGCCCTCTCCTCCCGCGACGTCGCGGCCGCATCGCGGCTCGCGGCCCAAAAGGACCGCTTCCGTGAACTCGAAGATGAAATCGTGCGCCGGCATCTTGGCGGCGAGCATGTGGAGACGGCGGCCGGTGCGAGAGACAATGCCCTCTTCATCGACCTCGTGCGCGACCTCCACCGGATCAATTCCGATATCGCAGCCGCCGGTTATCCGCTGGTGCAGGCCGCAGGCCTGTTGAGCAGCAGCCGAATTCTCAACGTCGGAGCGGTTGCCGGTGCGAGATGATCGCAAAGGCGATGTCGATCGGCCAGGCGCTGCTAGAGCTTGGCTGAGACCGCTGTCGCCGCCTCTCGGATAGTCTGCATCAGCAGAGAAAGGGCGAGCGGCGGCACCGCGTCGGCGCGCATGGTCAGGCCAACAGGACCTTTCGTTTCGCTTGTGTCGATCGGCAGGATTGCGATCGTGCCATCGTCGACATCGGCGGCGACGACGCCGGCGGAGATGATCCAGATCGCATCGCTCGCCCGCACGAAGGCCCGGCCGAAGGCGTCGGACACTGTCTCGATCTGGTTCGGCAGACTGGCAATACCATTTGTGATCAGGAAGCGCTCGACGAAGGGGCGGATGATCGAGGCGCGTGTCGGCATCAGGACCGGGAAGTCGGCGAGCCGCGCAAAGGTGGAATGGGCGCCGGCAAGCAGCGGATGTCCAGCCCTGACGGCAAAGACCACCTGTTCCGAGTAGAGATGCTCGAAGGAAAAGCCGGTCATCTTTTCCGGTGCCGCAAGCCGCCCGACGACCAGATCGAGATCGCCGACGCGCAGCTGTTCGAGGAGGACTGCATTCTCGCCGGTGACGATCTTGATGCGGGCGCCGGTCTCCTCCTTGAGAAACAGCGTCATGGCGTGCGGCATGATGCGTGTCGAGACGGTTGGCAGCGCTCCGATGCGGACCGGAACGCCGTCGCCGGACCGTTCCTGCGAGACCGAATCGAGCCCTTGCCGAAGCGCCGTCAGCGCCGCACCGGCGTGGCGCAGGAACACCTCGCCATAGCGTGTTATCTTGATGCCGCGCCCGTCGCGCTCGAAGACCGCGACGCCAAGCACCTCTTCGAGTTCGCGGATCGTCTTGGTCACGGCCGGCTGGCTGACATGCAGCAGCTCGGCCGCCTTCATCACGCTCTTCTGCCGGGAGACCTCGACAAATGTCTGTAGATGGCGAAACTTGACCCGGGCGTCGATCATGGAATTCATAACCCTCAAGTTAATGAAATGCCATGAAATATCATTTTACCTAACCAGATTAAATATCCAATTTGGTGGCGGAGGAGAGAGCCCGTGCAGTTTGCCCGTATCAACGACATTACGATCCACTATCAGGTGATCGGCGCCACCGGCGACCGGCCGGTGCTGGTTTTCGCCAATTCGCTCGGCACGGATTTTCGCATCTGGCGCGATGTCATCGTCCGTCTTGCCGGCGATTTTGCCATCGTCCTCTACGACAAACGCGGCCATGGCCTCTCGGATATCGGGCCCACACCCTATGCGATCGAGGACCATGCGAACGACCTTGCCGGCCTGCTCGACATGCTCTCGGTCAAGCAGGCGATCATCTGCGGCCTCTCGGTCGGCGGCCTGATTGCGCAGTCGCTCTACCAGCGACGGCCCGATCTGGTGCGGGCGCTCGTCCTTTGCGACACGGCGCACAAGATCGGCACGGCCGAGACCTGGGCCGCACGCATCGCGGCGGTAGAGGAACACGGCATCGAGGCGATTGCCGATAGCGTGCTCGAGCGCTGGTTCACGCCGGCGTTTCGCCGCCCGGAAAACATCGCCTATGCCGGCTATCGCAACATGCTCGTCCGTCAGCCTGTAACCGGATACGTCGCCGCCTGCGCCGCCATCCGCGACGCCGACTATACCGAGGCGGCAGCCCGCATCGCCGTGCCGACGCTTTGCGTCGTCGGCGATCAGGACGGCTCGACGCCGCCGGATGTCGTGCTTGCCACCGCCCGCCTCATTCCCGGTGCGCGCTACGAAGTCATCCGCGATGCCGGTCACATTCCCTGCGTCGAAAACCCGGAAGCCTTGACCGCGGTGCTTCGCGCCTTCTTCGAAATTGCAATGCATGGAGACAGGACCCATGAGTGACGCTTCTGCGCCCTCCGACCGCTATCGCCAGGGCATGGCCACGCGCCGTGCGGTGCTCGGCGACAATCACGTGGATCGGACGCAGTCGGTTTCCACCGAATTCGACCGCCCCTTCCAGGAGCTGATCACCGAAGCGGCGTGGGGCCATGTCTGGTCGCGGCCGACCTGGACGAAGCGTGAGCGCTCGATCGTGACGATCGCGTTGCTCGCCGCCCTCGGCCAGGACGACGAGGTTGCCATGCATGTGCGGGCGACCGCCAATACCGGTGCGACCCGCGAGGATATCTGCGAGGCGCTGCTGCACGTGGCGATCTATGCCGGCGTGCCGGCGGCCAACCACGCGATCAAGATCGCCAAGCAGGTCTTTGCCGAGATCGATGCCGGCACGGCGGCCTGACGGGAGGAAGCGATGTCCGACAGAACCAATGGAAAGCCGGAGACGGGCGCCTTTTTCCCACGCGACCGTGGATGGCATGCGCCGGCGCTGACGCCGGGCTACAAGACCTCGGTGCTGCGCTCGCCTCAAAAGGCGCTGCTTTCACTTGACGGCACGATTTCCGAAATTACCGGCCCGGTCTTCGGGCATTCGGTCGTCGGCGAACTCGACAACGACCTCATCCACAATTTCGCCAAGCCCGGTGAGAGCGCCATTGGCGAACGCATCATCGTGCATGGCCGCGTGCTCGACGAGCGCGGTCGCGCCGTGCCTGGGGCGCTGCTCGAATTCTGGCAGGCCAATGCCGGCGGCCGCTACCGCCACAAGAAGGAAAGCTATCTCGCGCCGCTCGATCCGAACTTCGGCGGCTGCGGCCGCACGATAACCGACGCGGAAGGGGGCTACGCTTTCCGGACGATCAAGCCCGGCCCCTATCCCTGGCCGAACGGCGTCAATGACTGGCGCCCGGCGCATATCCATTTCTCGGTCTTCGGCCATGGTTTCGCGCAGCGGCTGATTACCCAGATGTATTTCGAGGGCGACCCGATGATCTGGAAGTGTCCGATCGTCAACACCATCCCGGACCGCCAGGCGGTAGAACAATTGATCGCCCCGCTCGACTGGGCAAACACCATTCCCTTCGACGCACGGGCCTACAAGTTCGATATCGTGCTGCGGGGACGCCGCTCGACACTGTTCGAGAACCGGCTGGAGGGCAACTGATGGTTCAGCAACTCGGCTACCTCAAGGAGACGCCCTCGCAAACGGCCGGTCCCTACGTGCATATCGGCCTCACCCCGAACTTCTGCGGCATCACCGGCGTCTACGAGGCTGACCTCGGATCGCGGATGGTGAACGCTGAGACGCGTGGCGAGCGCATTACTATCACCGGACGGGTGATCGACGGCGCCGGCGCGCCGTTGAAAGACGCGCTCGTCGAGATCTGGCAGGCGGATGCCGCCGGGCTCTACAATTCGCCGACCGAGATACGCGGTGCTGCGGACGCAAACTTCACCGGCTGGGGGCGCTGCGCAACGGGCGCCGAAGACGGGGTCTTTTCCTTCGAGACCATCAAGCCGGGGCAGGTTCCCTACAGCCACGACCGGAAAATGGCGCCGCACATCACCTTCTGGATCGTCGCGCGGGGCATCAACATAGGGCTTCACACCCGAATGTATTTCCCGGACGAGGCGGCAGCCAACGCTGCCGATCCGCTGCTTGCGCGCATCGAACATCGCCATCGCGTCGCGACGCTTGTCGCGACCGGAACGGCGCCTAATTATGTCTTCGACATTCACCTGCAGGGTGAGAAGGAAACGGTCTTCCTCGACATCTGAACAGGAATGTCACGCCTGGACATGGAGTGCCGCATGGGCGGCATTCAGGGCAGCAGGTGGCATTTCGTTCGGCGAGCCGCATCCGCGACCAGAAACGGGGAAATCATGACCTATTCCGCCTTCGACCACCCTTATCTTTCCGGGTTGCTGGGGGATGAGGCGGTTGCCGCCGAGTTCTCGGCTTCCGCCGATATCCATGCGATGCTCGCCTTCGAGGCGGCGCTTGCGCGGGCCGAGGCCGTGCACGGCATCATCCCGGCCAAGGCTGCCGACCGGATCACCGAGGCGTGCCGCGCCTTTTCGCCCGACGTCAGCGCGCTGAGGCGGGCCGTGGCGGCCGACGGGGTGGTGGTTCCGGAACTCGTGCGACAGTTGCGATTGATCGTCGGCGGCGAGGCGGCAGACTATGTGCATTACGGCGCCACCAGCCAGGATGTCATCGACACCAGCCTGATGCTCAGGATGAAGGCGGTGGCCGAGCTTTTCGCCGTCCGGCTCGGCAACATCGTCACGGTGCTCGAGGAGTGCGACAACGAATGGGGCGAGCGCGGACTGATGGGGCGCACCCGTATGCAGGCGGCGATCCCGATCACCGTGTCGGACCGGCTGCGCAGCTGGATCGAGCCGCTGCTCGATCACAAGGACCGGCTGGAAGCCATGGATCGCGATCTCTTCGCCGTTCAGTTCGGCGGCGCCGCCGGGACGCTGGACAAGCTCGGTGACCGGGCGGACGACGTGCGCGCGACGCTTGCCGAAGAACTCGATCTCGCCGACTTTCCCCAATGGCACAGCCAGCGCTCGGAGGTGGCGGACTTTGCCAATGCCCTGTCGCTGGTCACGGGCAGCCTCGGCAAGTTCGGCCAGGACATCGCCTTGATGGCGCAGCAGGGCGACGAGATCGAGCTTGCGGGTGGCGGCGGATCCTCGGTAATGCCGCACAAGCAGAACCCGGTGGCAGCCGAAGTTCTGGTGGCGCTCGCGCGGTTCAACGCGACCCAGCTTTCCGGCATGCACCATGCGCTGATCCACGAACAGGAGCGTTCCGGCGCCGCCTGGACGCTGGAATGGCTGATCATGCCGCAGATGGCTGGTGCGACGGCGGCAGCGCTTCGTCTGGCCGG
This sequence comes from Ensifer sp. Root423, assembly GCF_001426275.1. Lineage (NCBI taxonomy): Bacteria > Pseudomonadati > Pseudomonadota > Alphaproteobacteria > Hyphomicrobiales > Rhizobiaceae > Ensifer > Ensifer sp. Root423. The sequence goes on from NZ_LMEG01000043.1 coordinate 351,759, forward strand.
CGAAATCGTGGGCAACATACGCCGGCTTGGCCGCGCCTGAGCGGGCTGGTGACGCGATCCCTCAGCGGGCCGCGCGCAACATCGAGCGGTAGCGCACCTGGCTGTTCTTGAGGTGCTGGCGCATGGCGCTGCGCGCCTGCTCCTCGTCTCCATCCTGGATGGCGATGAGGATCGCCTCGTGCTCGGCGATCAATCGCGACAGCTCCGCAGACGCCAGCACGGTTTCCTCGCCGCTCTCCGAAACCGCTCGGCGGGGAATGAGCGCCGTGCCGAGCATCTGCAGGAACTCGCTGAAGCGCGGGTTGTTGGTCGCCTGGGCGATCGCCAGATGGAAGTTGAAGTCGGCCTCCGCCGTCGGCCGCCCCTGCGCGGCGCTCTCGCAGAAACTGTCGAACGCTTCGGCGATCTTTTCTTCCTGGGCCGGCGAACGGCGAAGGGCGGCAAGCGCTGCGGCATCGCCTTCGACGGCGGTCCTCAGTTCCAGCATTTCGATCAGCGAAGAGACGCGCGCAAGATCGATGCCGTGGAACGGCAGCGGGGTCGAAGGCGCAGGCTCCAGCACGAAGACACCGATACCGTGCCGCGCCTCGACAAGCCCGCCGGAGCGCAGCGCCGCGATCGCTTCGCGCACGACCGTGCGGCTCACGCCGAATTCCTGCGTCAGCTGCGCTTCCGAAGGCAGGCGGTCGCCAGGCTTGTAATGCCCGGCGCCGATCTGGCCGCTGAGGGCGTCCGTTACCTTGGCCACCAGCGTCTTGCCTTGAGAGGCGGGGGGTTCGGAGGCGGTGACGTTGCTCATGGGAATGGCCGTTTCTGCGACTTGGGTGCTTTGTGTCTGGATACGCCATTGCCGATCAAGGGCGCAATCCATGGCTGGCTGCAATGCGCGGGAACCAAGGGTGATGTCTCAATAAATCGGATCATCGACGAAGGCGCCGCCCTGATAGCGCACGAGAGAGTCGCCCGGCTGCGGCGTGGGGGTGTTTTCGGCGACTTTCTGACGGAAAACTTCGGCATTGTCCTTCGGGCGCCAGCCGAGCCAGGAAACATGCGAATTGTCCCACCAGCCGGCGTCGTTGGCCGAGGCGCCCCAGATGACCGGGCAACCGAGAACCGGCACACGGAAGACGGCCTCCGTCAAGGATACGAAGTCGTCATGGGAAAACCAGGTGGAGAGCATTCGATAGTTGACGGGCTCGGGCAGGCAGGAGCCGATGCGGACCAGGGCGGTCTCCTGGCCGAACTTCTCGAAATACATGCGCGCCAGCGCTTCGCCGAAGCACTTCGATACGCCGTAGAGCCCGTCGGGCCGGTAGGGCGCGTTCGGGCCGAGCCGTTCGCCTTGCGGATAGTAGCCGATCGTGTGGTTGGTGCTGGCAAAGAGGATGCGCGGCTTGTTGTTGGCGCGCGCCGCCTCATAGAGATTGTAGAGGCCGAGAATATTGCCGTCGAGGATTTCCGAGAACGGACGTTCGACCGAAATGCCGCCCAGATGCACGATCGCATCGCATCCGACGACAAGCTCGTTGACGGCGCCCCGGTCGGCCAGGTCGCACTGAACGCATTCCTCGTTTTCACCCGGCGGATCGAGCGGCGCGCGATCTGCTAGACGGATCGTCCTTGCCAATGGCGCCAGCCTTTCGCGCATGACGCGGCCCAATTGCCCCGCCGCGCCGGTGATCAGAAGTCGTTCCATCGCCTGTCCCCCCAAGCCGGTGCAGGCGCTCACCGCGATCGATGCGCCCACATATCATATGATATCCGCTAACATATAATACATCTCTATTGCAATGCTTTCGCGATGAGGCGATTTTGTAGGAGCGATCTCTTCGCGGCGTTTGGCGCCGAATTTCGGCCTTACGGCATCACGTCGCTCTCGAAGTACAAAGACAACTCGCAGATCTTATATGATGACCTGTATTATGACATATTGACATGCGTGTGATGACTCGCTTAGTAGGGCGCGTCGAGTTTTAAGGAGGACCCGCCCGAAATGAACCCTGAGCAGATCAAGGCCGCGCTTGGATCGGGCCTGCTTTCGTTCCCGGTGACGCATTTCGATGCGGAGGGTCGGTTTGCGCCGGACAGCTATCGGGCGCATGTCGAGTGGCTGGCCGGCTACAAGGCCCCGGTTCTGTTTGCGGCCGGTGGCACCGGCGAGTTCTTTTCGCTGAAGCCGGACGAGATCCCCGGCATCGTCAAGGCGGCCAAGGACGTTTCCGGCGACACGGCGATCGTATCGGGCTGCGGCTATGGCACGGAGATGGCGGTCGACATCGCCCGTTCGGTCGAGCGCGTCGGTGCCGACGGCATCCTGCTTCTGCCGCACTATCTGATCGATGCGCCGCAGGAAGGGCTTTATGCCCATGTGAAGAAGATCTGCCAGTCGGTCGGCATCGGCGTCATGGTCTATAATCGCGACAACGCGGTGCTGCAGGCCGACACGCTTGCCCGGCTGTGCGACGAATGCCCGAACCTGATCGGCTTCAAGGATGGCACCGGCGACATCGGGCTGGTGCGCCAGGTCACCGCCAAGATGGGCGACCGGCNAAGGATGGCACCGGCGACATCGGGCTGGTGCGCCAGGTCACCCGCCAAGATGGGCGACCGGCTGATGTATCTCGGCGGCATGCCGACGGCGGAACTGTTTGCCGAGGCCTATCTCGGTGCCGGCTTCACCACCTATTCCTCGGCCGTCTTCAATTTCGTGCCGGGCCTTGCCAATGAGTTCTATGCCGCCCTTCGCGCCGGCGAGCGCGCCACCTGCGAGCGCATCCTCAACGAGTTCTTCTATCCGTTCATGGCCATCCGCAACCGCGCCAAGGGCTATGCGGTGTCGGCGATCAAGGCCGGCGTGCGGCTGCAGGGTTTTGATGCCGGTCCGGTGCGTGCGCCGCTGAAAGACTTGACCGAGGAGGAAGTCGCCATRCTCGACGCGCTCATCGGTGCGAACAAGCGTCRGAAATGAGCGTTTTGCGAGGATAGCCCATGAAGATCGTCGCCGTCCGCACCCACCTTCTCGAACATCGGCTGGCCGTGYCGTTCGAAAGCGCCTCCATGCGTTTTGACCGTCGCGCCCATGTGCTGGTCGAGATCGAGTGCGACGACGGCACGATCGGCTGGGGCGAGTGCCTCGGCCCGGCGCGGCCGAATGCGGCGGTGGTTGCGGC
>NZ_LMEG01000043.1:354978-412708 GCF_001426275.1 Ensifer sp. Root423
CTCCGTCTCCATGCTGCTTGGCGGGCGCTGGCGCGAGAGCGTGCGCGCCTATGCGACCGGCAGCTTCAAGCGCGATGGCGTCGACCGGGTCTCCGACAATGCGCTGGAGATGGCCGAGCGCCGGGCGCAAGGCTTCCATGCCTGCAAGATCAAGATCGGCTTCGGCATCGAGGAAGATCTGCGGGTCATTCGTGCCGTGCGCGAGGCGATCGGCGACGAGATGCGGCTGATGATCGACGCCAACCATGGCTACACCGTCACCGAGGCGATCCGGCTTGGCAAGGCGGCGGCCGACTACGACATCGACTGGTTCGAGGAGCCGGTCGTGCCGGAACAGCTTTCCGCCTATCGCGCGGTCAGGGCCGGCCAACCGATCCCGGTTGCCGGCGGCGAGACCTGGCATGGCCGATATGGCATGTGGCCGGCGATCGAAAGCCGTGCCGTCGACATCCTGCAGCCGGATCTCTGTGGCTGCGGCGGCTTTTCCGAGATGGCGAAGATCACGAGTCTTGCGACGCTGCACGGCGTTCGCATCGTGCCGCATGTCTGGGGCACGGGCGTGCATATCGCTGCCGCGCTGCAGTTCATGGCGGCGATGACGCCGGATCCGGTGCGGGTCAACCCGATCGAGCCGATCCTGGAGTTCGACCGGACGGAAAATCCGTTCCGGCAGGCGGTGCTGAAGGCGCCGATCGAGGCGGTCGACGGTGTCGTTGCCATCCCCGATGCGCCCGGCCTTGGCATCGAGATCGACCGTGACGCGCTCGCCAGGTTCAAGATGCCCGAGAGCGCGCAATGATCGAGCGAACCCTCACCGGCCGCCCGCCTGAACCGCGCTTGCCGACGGGCACGGTCGACGCGCAGATGCACATGTATCTGCCGGGTTATCCATCGCTTCCCGGCGGCCCGCCTTTGCCGGTTGAGCCGTTGCCGGATGCTGCCGCCTACCGCCAGGTCATGGACTGGCTCGGCATCGACCGGGTGATCATCACCCAGGGCAACGCCCATCAGAAGGATAACGCCAATCTGCTCGCCTGCCTGGCCGAGATGGGCGATGTCGCGCGCGGCGTCACCGTCATCGACGAAACCACGTCCGACGCGGACATCGGCGCGCTCAGCGACGCGGGCGTTGTCGGTGCCCGTATCATGGATCTGCCTGGAGGGGCGGTGGGGCTCGATGCGTTGGAAGCGGTCGATGCGCGGGCACATGCGGCAGATTGGATGATAGCCGTGCAGTTCGACGGCAACCGGCTGCTCGACCATCTGCCGCGGCTGGCGCGCATCCGGTCACGCTGGGTGCTCGATCACCACGGCAAGTTCTTTGCCGGCGTCGATCCGGATGGACCGGAGATCGCGGCTCTCTTGAAGCTGATCGATCGCGACAATGTCTGGTTCAAGTTCGCCGGCGTCTACGAGAGTTCGCGGGACGGGTGGCCCTATGAGGATGTCGCAGCCGTCTCCAGGAAGATCGCCGCGCATGCGCCAGAGCGCATCGTCTGGGGCTCGAACTGGCCGCACAACATGATCCGCAAGACGGAAGACTATCCCGACGATGCACGGCTGGCAGACCTCGTGCTCGGCTGGCTTCCGGACGAACGGGCCAGACATCTGGCTCTCGTCGAGAACCCGGAACGCCTGTTCAAGCTGCCGGCCTTCGCCGCGGTGTAGTTGCCGCGGGTGCTGGGAGGCGCCCGTGGAACCCACAACATGGAGATTTCGCATGCCGGCCCGGATGGGCAGCAACCCGGTCTTGGGAGAGGCCGAAGCACGACTAGAGGAGGAAAACATGAAGAAAATTGCAAGCATGCTTTGCGTCGCCATGGGGCTGGCGTTTGCCGGCACAGCGGCGCAGGCGCAGGAAATCACCCTGCGTTCGGCCGACATCCATCCGGATGGCTACCCGACCGTCGATGCGGTCAAATACATGGGGCAATTGCTCTCCGAGCGCACCAACGGTCGCATCAAGATCGAGGTCATGAACAACGGCGTTCTCGGCGGCGAGAAGGACACGATCGAACAGACCCGCTTCGGCGTCATCGACATGAACCGCGTCAACGCAGCACCCTTCAACAACCTCGTCAAGGAGACGATGGTCCTCGGCATGCCTTTCCTGTTCCGCTCGACGGAACACATGCACAACACCGTCGACGGCCCGATCGGCGACGAAATCCTCGCAGCCTTCGAACCGCATGGCTTGATCGGTCTTGCCTTCTACGATAGCGGGGCGCGCTCCTTCTACACGACCAAGAAGCCGATCGAGAAACTGGCTGACCTGAAAGGCCTGAAGATCCGCGTGCAGCAATCCGATCTCTGGATCGCGATGATGCAGGCCTTCGGCGCCAACCCGACGCCGATGCCGATGGGCGAGGTCTACTCCTCGCTCGAGACGGGCGTCGTCGATGGTGCCGAGAACAACTGGCCGTCCTACGAATCTGCCCGCCATTTCGAGGTGGCCAAGAACTATTCGCTGACGGAGCATTCCCTCAATCCGGAGATCCTCGTCATTTCCAAGACGAGCTGGGACAAGCTCTCGCCTGAGGATCAGACGCTGCTTCGCCAAGCGGCCAAGGACAGCGTCGGCAAGATGCGCGAGCTTTGGAGCGCGCGCGAAAAGGCTTCCGAGGAGAAGGTCCGCGCTGCCGGTGCGAACGTGATCAAGGTCAACAAGGAGGAGTTCGCAGCCGCGATGGGGCCGGTCTACGACCAGTTCGTCAGCGACCCGAAGCTGAAGGACCTTCTCGAAAGGGTAAAGGCGGTCAAGTGACAGCGGTGAGGCCGGCTCCGGGATCGGGGCCGGCCTTTTCAACTGTTTACCGGATCGCCTTTGCGGAGGAGGAAGAAACATGCGTCGTTTCATGCGGACGATACGTCCGCTTCTTGGCGCGCTGAGCCGCGCTTCGCTCTACATCGCCGGCATTGGCATGGTCGCCATGACCCTGATCGTCGGCTGGCAGGTCTTTGCCCGCTACGTGCTCAACGACTCTCCGAGTTGGTCGGAGCCCTTGGCTCTTCATCTCATGGCCTGGTTCATCATGCTCGGCGCCGCCGTCGGCGTACGCGAAAGCGTGCATCTCGGCCTTGATGTCGTCCGACACGTGATGAAGCCGTCGGTGCAGCTTGCCATGGATCTGGCGAGCCTCGGGCTGATCGTCGTGTTCGGGTTAGCGATGGCCTATTACGGCCTGCTCCTTTCGGCCGGCACCTGGACGGCGACTATTCCGGTTCTCGGATGGCCCGGCGGCGTCGACTTTTTCCCGCTCGTCGTCGGTGGCGCCATGATCGCCCTGTTTGCAGCCGAGCGCTTTATCGACCAGTTTCTCGGCGTCGAACTCGCAGCCGATGTCGTCGTGCAGGAGATGGCCTGAATGGCTTACACTATCCTCTTTGGGGTCTTCACCCTCCTGATGCTCATCGGCACGCCGATCGCCTTCTGCCTCGGCATCGCTTCGTTCGCGACCGTGCTCTATCTCGGCCTGCCGCCGGTGGTGGTGTTTCAGCAGCTGAATTCGGGCATGAACGTCTTTGCCATGATGGCGATCCCGTTCTTCATCTTTGCCGGTGACCTGATGGTGCGCGGCGGCATCGCCAACCGGCTGATCCAGTTTGCGGCCGGCCTCGTCGGCCACCTGCGCGGCGGCCTCGGCCAGGTCAATATCGTCGCCTCGACGCTCTTCGGAGGCATCTCCGGCTCGGCGGTGGCTGACGCCTCTGCGGTCGGCGGTCTGATGATCCCGCAGATGGCCAAGCGCGGCTACGACCGCGACTATGCCGTCAACGTCACCGTCAATGCGGCGATTATCGCGCTGATGGTTCCGCCGTCGCACAACATGATCCTCTATTCGATCGCCGCCGGCGGTAATGTTTCGGTTGCCGATCTCTTTACCGCCGGCATCATCCCGGGGCTCTTGCTCGCGCTTGCGCTGATGGTGACGGCCTATGTCGTTGCCAGGCGCCGGGGCTATCCGTCCGAACCGTTTCCGGGCTTTGCCAAGGTCTTCTACTATCTGCTCGCCTCGTTCCCCGGCATCGTGCTGATCGGCATCATCTTCGGCGGCGTGCGCTCCGGCGTCTTCACCGCCACGGAAAGCTCGTGCATTGCCGTGCTCTATGCCTTCCTCGTCGCCATGCTTGTTTATCGCGAGCTGGATTGGACGGGCTTCGTCGAGGCGGTGATGGGGGCGGTGCGCACGACGGCCATGGTGCTGCTCGTCATCGGCATGGCGGCGTCCTTCGGCTGGCTGATGGCGTTCCTTCAGGTGCAGGCATTGATGATCAGTGCGATCGGCGCGATCTCGGAAAACCCGATCATCGTGCTGCTCGTCATCAACATCATCCTTTTGATCCTCGGCACCTTCATGGACATGGCGCCGATGGTGATCATCTGCACGCCAGTGCTGTTGCCCGTGGTCAAGGCCTTCGGCATCGATCCGGTGCATTTCGGTGTGGTGATGATCCTCAATGCCGGCATCGGCCTCAACACGCCGCCGGTCGGAACCGTACTCTTCGTCGGCTGCGCCGTCGGCGGGATATCCATCCGCGAGGCGATGCGCACGATCTGGCCGTTCTTCGGCGCCAGCATCGCAGTGCTGATGGCGGTCACCTACATACCGGCGCTGTCGCTGTGGCTGCCTTCGGTCTTCAAGTGAACTGATCGTTCGCGATATCTCCGGGCTCGGTATATCCGCCGGGCCCGGCCTTTTTCAGGGCTGGCTACTCGTTCCCGTTGGCGGCGAGACACTGCCGCTCCAGGCGTTTCAGGAAGACGCCGATTTCCTTTGCTGCCTGCAGATCGCCCTTCCGCTCGGCGACCGTACGGCCTTCGCGCCAGACCTGAATTGCCTCCTGGTGGCGGCCCAGCTTGAGGAGGATTGCGCCACGCAGTTTCCATGCTGCCGAATAGTCCGGGTCGAAGGCGATCGCCCGCTCCACATGGGCCAAGGCGGTATCGAAGTCCGCCTCCTGGAGGCAGATGCTGCCGAGCGTGAACCGCAAAAGGGCGTCGTCCTTTCCGTCCTGTAAGAGCTTTTCGAGCACTTGCCGCATGGCTTCCTCCTCCGCGATCGCCGGTTCAGGCCGCAGGCTTGCTTGGGGTAAGGGGCGCATGCCCATTGCTCGCCAGCGTCAGCGATCTCGTCCTGTCGAGAGACTGATACCGGCGGCGGCCCCAGATCAAGGGGTCGGCATGAGCAGACGTCTGGGTTGCGACAATTGTTCCCACGAACAGCATATGGTCGCCCACCTCGATCGAAGCGCTGAGCAGGCAGTCGAGCGTGGCAGCCGCGCCGAGCAGCCTTGGCCGTCCGCTCGGCCACTCAGCCCATATGCCGACGAGATAGCGCTTCGACGCTTCGATCTTGCCGGCAAAGGCATCTGCGATCAGCTCCTGGCCCTCAGCGAGCATGGCGAGCGAAAACCCTCGCTCGGCGGCGATCAGCGCGGCAAGCGGACTGTCCGCCTTGATCGAAATGACGATCGACGGCGGGTTGGCAGAGAGCGAGAAGGTCGCCGTCACCGTCCGGCCGAGACTGTCGGGGCCATTGCCGGCGCTCGCCACGCAGACGGTGGCGGCGAGATGCGACAGGGTGTCGGCGAACTCCGGTTTCGACACCGCCAGGTCGGCATGGGCGTCGATGGCGAGGGAGGGCGGAGGTGTCTGGCGCATGGGGCTCGTTCCGAGATGAAATAGCCCGTGGCGGCGGGGAGACGCCACGGGATTTGCAGAAGCCTGAGCTCAGGCGGGGGCGAGCGGCTGCTGCAACTCTTCGACCGATCGGCTCGCGAACTCTTTCCAGCCCGCACCGCCTTCAGTCGGTCAGGCGGACTTGAGTTCCGCTTCGGCAAACTCATAGTTGGCAAGCTTGTCGAGGAAGTTCGACGCGTAGTCCGGGCGACGATTGCGGTAGTCGATGTAATAGGCGTGCTCCCAGACATCGAGGCCGAGCAGCGCCTTGCCTTCATTGGTGGCAACCGGGTTGGAGCCATTGGCGGTCTTCGTCACCTTCAGCTTGCCGTCCTGGCCGAGCACCAGCCAGGCCCAGCCCGAACCGAACTGGCCGGTGGCGGCTGCCTTGAAGGCATCCTTGAAGGCAGCGACGCTGCCGAAATCTTCGGTGATCTTCTTATCGAGCACGCCGGGGATCTGACCGCCCTTCGGCGAAAGGTTTTTCCAGAACAGGATGTGGTTCCAGTGCTGGCCGGCATTGTTGAAGACCGGGGCGAGTTCCGCCTTGCCGTGGCTGAGGCGAATGATCTCTTCCAGCGACAGGCCTGCAAGCGAGGCGTCCTTCTCGACGAAGCCGTTGAGCGCCGTGACATAGGCCTGGTGATGCTTGCCGTGGTGAAACTCGATCGTCTCGGCGCTCATGCCGTTTTCGGCAAGTGCTGCGGCGGCGTAGGGAAGGGCGGGAAGTTCGAAGGCCATGGTCAAATCCTTTGCGGGCGGGGCACTCTCGGATCACTTGTCTGCGAACGGAGGAGAGTGTATTTAGCAAGACAATTCTTTGTAAATCTGCGCGCGGGAATATGTCAAGCGATCCCTTGTTAAATCCAGAGCAAAGCGCCGGCCGCACCCCGGGCGAGCGCATCATGCTTGCACTCAAGCTACACGGACCGCAGACCGCGACAGCGCTCGGCAAACGTCTGGCGATCACCGGCGAGGCCGTGCGCCAGCAGTTGGTGCGTCTCGCCGAGGAGGGGCTGGCCACGTCGTGGTCCGAGGCAAAAGGCGTCGGTCGTCCGTCGCAGTTCTGGGGGCTGACGGCTGCCGGCCACGCGGAGTTTCCCGATACGCATGCAGAGCTGACCGTCCAGTTGTTGCGCACCATCCGGCAGACGCTTGGCGAGGACGCGATCGACCGGCTGATCGCCGCGCGTGAGGACGAGACGCGCCAGAACTATCGTGCGGCGATGGTGGAGAAAGAGAGCCTGCGCGAACGGGTGGACGTGCTCGTTCGATTGCGGTCACAGGAAGGCTATATGGCCGCCTGCGAGGATCCGGGCGACGGCACGCTGCTGTTCGTCGAGAACCATTGTCCGATCTGTGCCGCCGCGACCAACTGCCAGGGCTTCTGCAGGGCAGAATTGAGCGTGTTTCGGGCGGTGCTCGGCCCCGGTGTCGAGGTCGAGCGCGCCGAGCACATTCTGGCCGGCGCGCGACGTTGTGCCTATGTGGTCAAGTCGGCCAACCGGGCCGCCTGATCGTGCCAAAGGAACGCTCTGGCACGCGCCCGGTCGTCGGGCGCCACCAGCTCCGATCGTGTCAGCGCGCGCCCATGCGCAGGGCGCCGTCGAGGCGGATGACTTCGCCGTTCAGCATGCGGTTTTCGCAGATGTGCTGCACGAGTGCCGCGAATTCGTCCGGTTTGCCAAGGCGCTGCGGGAAGGGCACGCTCTTGCCGAGCGAATCCTGCACTTCCTGCGGCATGCCGGCCATCATCGGTGTTTCGAAGATGCCCGGCGCAATGGCGACGACGCGAATGCCGTGGCGCGCGAGTTCGCGCGCAATCGGCAGGGTCATCGAGACGACGCCGCCCTTGGAAGCGGCATAGGCCGCCTGGCCGATCTGGCCATCGAAGGCGGCGACCGATGCGGTATTGACGATCACCCCGCGCTCACCATCCTCGCCGGGCTCTTCCCGCTGGATCGCCTCTGAGGCGAGCCGCAGCATGTTGAAGGTGCCGATGAGGTTGATCTCGACCGCGCGCGAAAAGCTTTCAAGCCGGTGCGGACCGTCGCGCCCGAGCACCTTTTCCCCCGGCGCGATGCCGGCGCAGTTCACCAGGCCGTGCAGATGTCCGAAGCGATCGAGGGCCGCTGCCACTGCGGCGGCGCCATCGGCCTCGCTGGTGACATCCGTCTTCTGGAAGAGCGCGTTGCCGCCAAGCTCCTCGGCCATCTGCTGGCCGGCTGCGGCGTTGACGTCGGCGAGAACCACGCGGGCACCCTCGCCATGCAGCTGCCGCGCGACGGCCGCACCCAGACCCGAACCGCCACCGGTAACGATAAAGACTTTTCCATCGATCAGCATATGAGGCTCCTCCCGTACCGGATCGTGTCGTTGAACTATCGACATAGCCTTGCTGGCTGTGGAAGCCAAGTTCCGCTGACGACGGCGGCCTTACGCGTCGGAGCCTATTGGGCGCCGATCGGGGAGATTTCGATGATCTTGATGCCGATCGCGTTGGTGGCTTCGTCGAAGACGATTTCGCCGCGGCCGATCACCATGCCGTTGACCTTGAGTTCCACCGGTTCGCCGAAGTTGCGATCGAGATGGATCGTGTCGTCCTGATGGAGTTTCGAGATCTGCGACACCGTCAGCTTGGCGCGCCCGATCACCGCTTCGATCGCGAGAGGAATTCCCTGGACTGCGCGCTCGCTCATGACAGAACGGCCTTCGAACGCAGGGCTTTCGTCGAGCTCGACCAGCTCATCCTGTAGCTTCTTGTTAATCATTCTGCACCATCCAAAGCACTGATTCACGACTCTTTAACAAAGAGTTGCGCCAGTTCGCCCTGGGTAGCAACCGTGGCTAAATGGGGGGTCCCCGTGCCTTGCAAGCGAGCGTTAACAAAGCGTTAACATCCACAATTCGGAGGCGGTGAAAGCTGTCAAAGCGACACCGCAGCCCAGTTTCCGTCCCGTTTTTGGAATCCGATCATGCGGCGGCCATTCGGCAATTTGTCGCCGAGTCGCACGACATAGACGTAACCCTCGTAGACCATCAGCCCGCGATCGCCGTCACTGAACAGGATCTGGAAATTCGGCGACTGCATCATCGCGGCGTCGACTTCAGCGCCGGTCACAGCCGGGGCAATCGCTGCGATCTCCGACGAAGGCTCTTTCGCTCCACTCAAATAGTAGAGCGATGCCGCAGCGGCTATAACGAAAAGCAGCAGGGCGCCCGCCAAAGGCAATGGGCGGCTCTTGAAACGTGTCGGGTTCGGTTGAGAGGCGGCAACACTCAAGGTCAACTTCCTGATTCGCTGTATTTTCCGAACGGATCCGGCCACAGGTGGAAAGCGACTGATTTCTCCTGCCGATACAAGGGCCGGAGATCTTGCCAAATCTACCTAGTGGAACCGTTCCGTACTTCAAGCTGAGAAGTCACTTGCTTCTCCGACTCGACAGCATGCCCACTCGCCGATTTCAGGGACATATGCCCATCGGCGTTTCCACATCTTTTGCGTGCCGTGCGACAATAGCATGTCGCCGGATGATTTTTCAGCTCCCGACGCCCGCAACTGACAGGCGCCGGGGGCGAGGCCGATCCCTCAGCCCTTTCTGATGTCGATCAGTTTCAGCCAGGGCTGAAGGTGAAAGGCGCCCATCAGCAGATACATGGCGGTCATCCCGCCGATCACAGTTTGTCCGGCGCCGCTACACAGCATCGGATCGGCCCCGGCGGTTCCCATGTTGGAAAGAACCGCCATCAGGGCGAAGGTGGGGGCGGCGGCAAGCGCCAACCCCGCGGCTACCAAACGGGCGAGGGAGGGCGCCCGCCCGTCGCGCTCACCGGAGCGGGCGCCGATGCTCATGGCTTCGCGCTCGTGTCGGAGGCGCGCATCGCGGCCTCGCCGGCATCCGATACTTCGACCCATCTTTTGTCGGGGGCAGCGCCTTCGACGTAGCTGTCGTTCCAGTTCCACCACTTGTAGGTCGGGGTCTGCGGATATCCGGCCGGCGAATCCTCCCACACTTCCTGTCGGCCGAGCGGGGTGATGTCGAGATAGTTCCAGGTGCTACCCATCTGTTCGTCGCCGCGGCTGTTGACGAGGTAGGTGCGAAACAGCTCTTCGCCGTCGCGGAAGAAGACATTGTGGCCGTGCCACTCGCCCACGTCGAAATCAGCATCGAAGCTGTCGGTGATGGTGTACCAGGGCATGGTCCAGCCCATCCGTGCCTTCAGCCTGGCAATATCCGCCTGCGGGGCGCGCGAGGCAAAGACCAGGGTCGTGTCACGGGCGTTAAGGTGCGACAGATGCGCAACCTGATCGGCGACCATCGAGCAGCCCCGGCAGCCGTGATCGGGCCAGCCATGCACGCCCGGTTCGTAGAAGGCGCGGTAGACGATCAACTGGCGCCGGCCGGCAAAGAGGTCAAGCAGGCTCGCCTTGCCGTCGGGGCCCTCGAACACGTAGTTCTTGGTCACGGCCGTCCAGGGCATCCGCCGACGCTCGGCGGCCAACGCATCGCGGGCGCGGGTGTGCGCCTTTTCCTTTACCAGCATTTCCTGCCGGGCCGCTTCCCATGCCTGTGCCGAAACCACCGGCGGCTTCTGCATCGTCGACTGGGCGTCCGCGCGTCCGTTCTCGCGTTTCTCGATCGTCTGGGTCATGGTGCTGTGTCTCCTCGTTTCAGCAAAGCTTCTCAACGCAAGGCCGATGCCTTGCAGTCCTGAGCAGCTTGACACCGCAAGAGGATCGGCGGGAGTAACAAGTGTGGCGGTGTTTTCGAGCCGGAGCCGCTGCCACTGCGCAGCGGCGCGGGAGTTCGCCGATCAAGCTCCTTTTTAGTTGTCGCTGTTGTAATTCCTCGAAGTTGAGCGAGTATGCTTGTCGCAACCACGCGCGGGAGGACGGCATGCATTTCGTTTCGGATGCGGTTGGCGGGTACAAGGTCTTCGCCGTGTCGGGGGTCAATACGGTTTCGTTCGCGATAGACTATCGCAACGCCGACACCGCGGGGCTTCTCGGTTTTGCGGTCGAGCGGCATGATCCAACGGAAGGCGAGCGGTACTACATGTACGGCTTCAAGGTCTTCGAAACGGTGATCTCCCATCCCAATGAGGATACCGTCGTTCTGACCTACGACCATCCCGTTCAGAGTTTCGTCTGGGATGACTTCACGGCCAAGCCCGGTCGGCGTTACGACTATTACTTCCATCCGCTGACGGGTATGGCGAAGAACATCGACCGGTCAGCACCTGCCATCAGAATCGGTATCAAAACCGAACCGCTCTTCAGTGAGGAGACGCACGACGTTTTCTTCAACCGCGGTGTCGCGAGCAGCCAGGCCTACCGACGCCGTTTCGGAAACAAGCCGCCGGACAAGCTGGAAACGCCGGAAAAGACGCTCGAGGCGCTGCAGTGGCTGAGCCGGGACCTTGACGAAGCACTGCTGCGTTTCATCGACCAGGCGGAAGCGGGGGACACGCTGCTCGGCTGCTTCTATGAATTCAGATATCGCCCCGTTGTGGAAAGGCTGAAGGCCGCCTTCGAGCGCGGCGTCGCCGTGAGGCTCGTGCTCGACGCGAAGGAAAATGCCTATACCGACAAGAAGGGCAAGTTCCACGAGAGCTTTCCGCGCGAGGAGAATAAGGAAATCGTCCGCACCGTAGGGCTTCCGAAGGCGGCGATCGCGCGGTGGCGGCAGAACAATCCCGCCGACATACAGCACAACAAGTTCATGGTGCTGCTCCCCAAGGATCCGGGCCGAAAGGCGCAGGTTTGGACAGGCTCGACGAACCTGTCGATGGGCGGCGTGCATGGCCAGACCAATGTCGGGCATTGGGTCCGCGACGCCGATCTCGCCAAGGCATTTGAAACATACTGGACACTGCTTGCCGGCGACCCTGGTGCGGCAAAGACCGACAATCCTGCCGCGAGCAGGTCAAAGCGAAAAGCCTTTCGCAAGGCGGTCTCTGACCTTGCCGAGGTGCCGCATGCGCCCGCGGATGTTTCAAGCGGCGTGACCTCGATCTTCAGTCCGCGTGCCGGAAGCGCCGTTCTGGACATGTATGTGAGGGCGCTGGACGAGGCGCGGTCCTATGGCGGCGTGACGCTCGCCTTCGGGATCAACGATCGCTTCAAGCAGGCGTTTCTCGACAATAGTGCCCAGTCCGGCGTGCATCCGGTGCTCTTCCTCCTCCTGGAAAAGCGCGACCAGCCTAAGGCCAAGGCGAAGAAGCCGTTCATTCCGCTGACGGCGCGACAGAACGTCTATCAGGCCTGGGGATCCTATCTGCGCGATCCGGTCTATCAGTGGGCGCGGGAAACCAATGCGCGGGCGCTCGGGCTCAACAATCACGTCGCCTATGTGCATTCCAAGTTTCTGCTCGCCGATCCCCTTGGCGCGGATCCAATGGTCGTCACCGGTTCGGCGAACTTCTCGGACGCGTCGACCAACGACAACGACGAGAACATGCTGCTCATCCGTGGCGATCGGCGCGCGGCCGACATCTACTTCACGGAGTTCAATCGGCTGTTCAACCACTATTATTTCCGCTCTGTCCGGGAGGCGACAGCAATGAAGAAGTCCGACCGGGACAAGGCGGCGCGCGTGGGGACATCCGAGGGAGCCGCGGCCAGTCTGTTCCTCGATGAAACTGGCGAGTGGCTGAAGAAGTACAAGCCCGGCAAGCTGCGAGCCAAACGCGTTCAGGTCTTCATCGACATGGCGCAGCCGGAAAATCTGCCGCCGATCTAGGTCAGCGGCGGCGATACGCCCCGAACCTGCGATTGCGCCGCCACCGTGTCGTTTGCTGCTCCCCTGTTGATCGCAGTGGGCTGGCGCGGGCACCGGAAGGTGCGTGTCATGGGCTGGGGATTTCGGTGCACTCGGCTGGCCGAGGCGCGCTGCCTGTGTCAAAACATAACCCCTAAATTATGATTGGCACCCCATATTTCATTTTTACATCACCGTTTGGCATGGCAAGCTGACAACCATCAAATCGACAGTCGTTTGCGACGAGGATGCGGGCTCGGGAGTGGCCGGCATCTCAGGGAGGAAATATGAAGCGGATGATTCTGGCTGCGGTTGCGGCTTTGGCAATGAGCAGTGCTGCCTATGCCGACACGATCAAGATCGGTGTCGTCGGACCGTTCTCCGGCCCCTTCGCGCTGCAGGGCAAGAACTTCAAGGCTGGCATCGACGCCTATATGGCGCTGAACGGCAGCAAGGTCGGCGACGACGATATCGAGATCATCTACCGCGACGTGCCGCAGGCCGATCCCGCCCAGTCAAAGGCGCTGGCCCAGGAACTGGTGGTCAAGGAAGGCGTGCAGTACCTCGCCGGCTTCTACTTCACCCCGGATGCCATGGCGGTCACGCCGCTGCTCACCCAGGCGAATGTGCCGCTCGTCATCATGAACGCGGCGACCTCGGCGATCGTCACCAAAAGCCCGCTCGTCGTGCGCACCTCGTTCACCACCTGGCAGACCTCGACGCCGATCGCCAAGGTTGCCAAGGACGCGGGTGTTTCCAAGGTGATCTCCGTCGTCAGCGACTACGGCCCGGGCGTGGACGCCGAGAACGCCTTCAAGACGGGCTTCGAAGCGGCCGGCGGCCAGGTGGTCGAAGCGATCCGCATGCCGCTTGCGACCAACGACTTTTCCCCAATCATGCAGCGCATCAAGGATTCGGGCGCGGAAGGCGTCTTCGCCTTCCTGCCGTCCGGCCCGACGACGCTCGGCTTCGTCAAGGCCTTCAAGGAAAACGGCCTGAAGGACGGCGGCATCAAGTTCTTTGCGCCCGGCGACCTCACGCAGGAATCCGATTTGCCTGCTCTCGGTGAGGCGGCGCTCGGCATTCAGACGACCTTCCACTACGCCGTCTCGCACGACTCGCCGGAGAACAAGGCCTTTGTCGAAGCGGCGAGCAAGGCGATCGGCAACCCGGCGGAACTCTCGTTCCCCTCGGTCGGAGCCTATGACGGCATGCATGTGATTTACAAGATGATCGAGGCGACCGGCGGCGAGCAGGATGCGGCCAAGGCCGTGGAAGCCGTGAAAGGCCTCTCTTGGGTCAGCCCGCGTGGTCCGGTGACGATCGATCCGGAATCGCGTCACATCACCCAGAACATCTATCTGCGCGAGGTCGAGAAGGCCGATGACGGCACCTATTACAACAAGGAAATCCAGACCTTCGAGAAGCAGGGCGACCCCGGTCTCGCTGCGCTGAAGTAGTCGACTTGGGCGGGTGCTGAGCGCCCACCGACACTGATGATGCGTTGACCGGTTGCTTTTGAGCGACCGGCGCGCCTGCGGCGCCGCGAATGCTGGCGCCTGACTGCCGCTCCGCGCATAGTGCGCACCGAATCCGGCGCAGCCAAATTTGGAAGAAAGGGCAACGGATAGCCCCATGCAAACCGTCCTCAGCATTGCGATCGACGCCCTTGCCTATGGCATGGTGCTCTTCGTCATCTCCATCGGCCTTTCGGTCACCATGGGCCTGATGCGCGTGGTCAACCTGGCGCATGGCGCCTTTGCCATGATCGGCGGTTACATCGCCTCCTATGCAGCGCGCGATTTGGGTCTTGCCTACGGCTTTGCCGTGCTGCTCGCGGTCTTCGGCACCATCATCATCGCCGTGCCGATCGAGCGGCTGCTCTATAGGCGGATCTACGGCGCACCGGAACTGACCCAGGTGCTGATGACCATTGGTATCACATTCTG
Organism: Ensifer sp. Root423; assembly: GCF_001426275.1. NCBI lineage: Bacteria > Pseudomonadati > Pseudomonadota > Alphaproteobacteria > Hyphomicrobiales > Rhizobiaceae > Ensifer > Ensifer sp. Root423. Next base: position 369,369 of record NZ_LMEG01000043.1, read on the forward strand.
CATCATCGGCATCGCCAACTATGTCTTCGGCCCGACGCTGAAGACGGTGCCGCTGCCTGGCGAATTGCAGGGATCCGTCGACCTCGGCTTCCGGGCAATCGCCACCCATCGCATCTTTGCGATCGTCTGCGGCCTCGTGGTTGCAGCCGGTCTCTGGTACGCGATCGAAAAGACCGCCTTCGGCGTCAAGCTGCGGGCCTCGGTTGACAACGCGGCAATGGCGGCCGCCCTCGGTGTGCGCACGGAAATCGTCTATGCGGTGAGCTTTGCGGTTGCCGTCGGACTTGCCGCCTTCGGCGGCGTGGTGGGGGCGGAACTTCTTCCGGTCGAACCCTATTACGCGTTGCGTTACATGGTGACGTTCCTGGTCGTCGTCTCCGTCGGCGGCGCCGGGTCTATCCCGGGCGCGCTCGTTGCCTGCCTGCTGCTCGGCGCGATCGATACGACCGGCCGTTATCTCATGCCGGAATTCGGTGAATTCTTCTTCTATCTGGCCGTGATCGCGATCATCTGCGTGTTCCCGCGCGGGCTCGCCGGGAGGGCCAAGGGATGACCATGACGACGACGAGCGACTTGATCGCGACCGCTCCGGTGCGCCGACGGTTTGGCGGTGGGGACCTCATAGGTCTGGCCGTTATCCTGCTGGTCGCGGTGGTCGGCTACTTCCTCTTTCCCAACAATCTGGCTCTTCTGACCCGGATCATCGCAGCCGCTCTGTTGGTGCTGTCGCTCGATCTCGTCACCGGCTATTGCGGTGTCGCGACGCTCGGGCACGCGGCCCTCTTCGGCGCCGGCGCCTATGCCGCGGGCATCGCCTCGGCGCATTACGGCATCAACGATCCGCTGGCGATGCTGGCCTTCGGCATTGTTGCCGGGGCGGTGGCGGGACTTATCTGCGGGGTCGTCATCCTGCGTGCGCACGGGCTGCCGCAACTGGTGCTGTCGATCGCGCTCATCCATCTCTTCCACGAGTTCGCCAACAAGGCCTCCTCCTGGACCGGTGGCAGCGACGGGCTCTCCGGCATTGCGCCGACGGCACTTCTCGGACTCTACGAGTTCGATCTCTGGGGCCGCACGGCCTATGTCTTCGGCGTGGCGCTGCTTGCCATCGTCTTCGTCGTGCTGCGACTGATCGTGCGCTCGCCCTTCGGCATGTTGTGCCGCGGCATCAAGGAAGACCCTGTCCGCATCCGCTCGATGGGGGCGTCGCCGAAGTTCGCGCTCACGAAAATGTATGTCATCTCCGGTGCCGTTGCCGGCGTCGGCGGCGCGCTGAATGCGATCTCCACCCAGGTCGTCGGGCTCGACAGCCTCTCCTTTACGATGTCGGCGGAAAGCCTCGTCATGCTGGTGCTCGGGGGTACCGGCTCTCTCTTCGGCGCGCTGACTGGCACTGTCGTCTTCATATTTTTCGAGGACGTGGTCTCGGCGGCCAATCCCTTCCACTGGCTGACGATGGTGGGCGCGCTGTTGATCGCCGTCGTGCTCTTCGCGCCGAAGGGCATCTATGGCACCGCGGCTGCGTTCTTTGCCCGCCGCAAGGAGGCACAGTGATGCAGCCGATCTTCGAAGTCCGCAACTTGAAGCGCGCCTTCGGCGGGCTCGCGGTCACCAATGACGTCAGCCTCAGCATGGCGCCGGGCGACCGGGTCGCGCTGATTGGGCCGAACGGCGCCGGCAAGACGACGTTCGTCAATCTCGTGACCGGCAATCTCAAGCCGGATTCCGGCGAGGTGCGTATCGGTGGCGAGGTGGTGACCGGTATCGACGCCATCGGTCGGGTGCGAAGGGGGCTCGTTCGCTCGTTTCAGGTGACGCGGCTCTTTGCCGATATGACACCTTCCGAACATGTTGCGCTCGCTGTCCTGCAACGCACTGGCCGCGCCGGTCGTCTGTTCGGCAATTTTCTGGGAATGCCGGACGTCATGGCCGAGGTGGCAGACCTTCTCGGCAAGCTCGGGCTTCGGGAACTGATGCACCGCAAGGTGAGAGAGATCGCCTACGGTCAGCAACGCTTGCTGGAAATCGCCGTTGCGCTGGCGCTGAAGCCGCGGGTGCTGCTGCTCGACGAGCCCGCCGCCGGCGTGCCGCAGAGCGACACCGGCCGGATCGAGCAGGCACTGGCCGACCTGCCAGCCGATCTCGCCGTCTTGATGATTGAGCACGACATGGATCTCGTCTTCCGCTTTGCCAAGCGCGTCGTCGTGCTGGCCGCCGGCGCGATCATCTTCGACGGTTCGCCGTCTGACGTGACGAAGGATCCGCGCGTGCGGGAAGCCTATCTGGGGAGCTATGCCAATGCCAGCCACGTCGCTTGAGGTGGAAAACCTGTCCGCCGGCTATGGGCCGACGCGGGTGCTCGAAGGCGTGTCCTTTGCCGTTCCGGCAGGTGCCCGGCTTGCCGTGCTCGGTCGCAACGGCATGGGCAAGACGACCCTGCTTGCAACGCTTGCCGGCCAGACGCGACGTTATGACGGGCGCATCCGCATGGGCGGGACGGACGTGGCCGGGCTGCCAAGTGCTGCGCGCGCCATGCAGGGGCTCGGCTTCGTGCCGCAGGCGCGCTGCGTCTTCCCGACGCTGACCGTGGAGGAAAACCTGTTCGTCGGCCTCAAGAACCGCCCGAAAAGTGCGATCCAGGAAGCCTACGACATGTTTCCGCGTCTCTTCGAGCGCCGGCGCAATCTCGGCAGCCAGCTCTCAGGCGGCGAACAGCAGATGCTGTCGACGGCACGCTCCATCCTCGGCCGTCCGTCGATCCTGTTGCTCGACGAACCGCTGGAGGGCCTGGCGCCCGTTATCTGCGAAGAGCTGATGAAGGCGTTTGCCGAACTGGCAAAGACCGGCGACATGACGATCGTCTTGGTCGAACAGCGCATTCAGAGCGCGCTCGACTTTGCCGACCGGGTGATCGTGCTCGAACGCGGCCGGATCGCCTGGACCGGAACGCCGGAAGCGCTGGCGGGAAATCACGATACCGTCGAGCGGCTGCTCGGCGTCGGCGGGCTCCACTGACCACGCGGTCGGTTGTGGCGGCTCACTTCGGTTCCCGTCGCGACGTATCGAGACGGGAACGCTCCCTTTCGTAGTAGCGCGCGAGTGGCGGCAGGGCGCTCTTCAACTGGTCGAACACCGCGTCATGAGCTCGAAGCGTGCCGTCATATTTGGCCTGTACGAAGGCCTGGTGGCGTTCGATCGCGTCCTTCCTGGCGCCGACGGCGACGGTGAAGACCGGCGACACGGCGGTGCGGCCCTTGACGGTGATGCGATCGAGTTCGGCGATCGGGAAGGTCTTTTCGACGAGACGCGCGGTCTCCTCGCCGAGGAGCAGGGAGATGCCGTAGTCCTTCGATGCGCCTTCGAGGCGCGAGGCCAGATTGACGGCGTCGCCAAGGGCCGAATAGTCGAACCGCTGGTGCGAGCCCATGTTGCCGACGACGCATTCGCCGGTGTTGATGCCGATGCCGATCCTCAAGGTTTGGGCCGGTCGGCGTTCCCGTTTCGCCTCGCTTTCGAGTTCCCGGTTCACCCGTTCAAGCCGCGCAAGCATGTCGAGCGCCGCCCCGACTGCATGCACGGCATGCTCGGGGTCGTCGAGCGGCGCGTTCCAGAAGGCCATCAGGCAGTCGCCGATATATTTGTCGATAGTACCGCCCTGTTCGAGAACGGCTTCTGAAAGCGGCGTCAGCAGCCGGTTGACCAGTGCCGTCAAACGCTCCGGATCCTCCTTCATTTCCTCGGCGATGGTGGTGAAGCCCCGGATGTCGCAAAAGAGGATCGACAGCGTGCGCCGCTCACCGCCGAGCCTTAGGTGTGACGGGTCTTTCGCCAGGCGCTCGACAAGGGCAGGAGAGAGGTACTGCTGGAAGGCGCGGGTGATTTCGCGGCGCTTCTTGCGTTCCTCCGCATAGTCGAGCCCGGCCTGGCCGGCAGTCACGGCAAGGAACGCAAGCCCAGGCCCAAGCGGCGACAGAAAGACGTGGCCAAGACGCATCGCGGCATAGCTGGCGGCGATGATCAGGCCGATGGCGACGGCGCCATAGGCAAGCGTGCGCCAGCCGGTCGTCCGCAGCACCGAAAAGGCCGCAAGCATCGCGGCCAGCGCAATGGCTGCAACCACATAAGGTCTTGCAGCGCGCTGAATGAAAAGCTCATGGGCCAGATTGTCGTAGATGGTAGCCTGCATCTCAACGCCGGAAACGAGCTTGTTCGAATGTACGGTATCCGATGTCGTGAAGGCATCGGCCCCGCCATCGGCGATCGATGGCGCATTTTGCAGGCTGAGGCCGACGAGCACGACGCGGTCCTCTAACATGCCTTCTGGCAGGAAATTGTCGGGATCGAGCGCCTGGTAATAGGAGACGGTGGGATAGGTCCGCGCCGGTCCGAAGACCTGGATCAGAGCGTCCTTTGGCGGTGCGTGCGATTTTGCGCCGGCGATTGCCGCGAGCACGGCGGCAAATCCGTCCGGATAGTCGGGAACGGCGCGCAACGTTCCGTCGCCGCTGAGGCTGACAGAGGCGATCCCGGTCCAGGCGCCCTTTGCGATGAAGCGGGCGAGCGGCTCGGTGCGCACGAACTGGTCGGCCTGGGGCGCCTCCACCAGCGTCTGGTCTCCGGCAAGAACCACGTCCGCGCCGAGCGCCTTTTCCAGCGCCTCGTCGTTGGCGGCATCGGCCGAAGGCTCAGCGAAAATCACGTCGATGCCGATGGCACGTGCGCCGGCCTTGCGCAGCGCCTCGATGAGGCGCGCATGCAGGGCGCGCGGCCAGGGCCATTGGCGCCCGATTTCGGCCATCGACGGTTCGTCGATCGCGACGATGATCGGGCTGTCCTCGGGCAGCGGCGGGCCGTCGATGGTCGACAGGTAGTCGAAGCTGCGCAACTCGTTCAGCCGCCAGGCATTGGTCAAGGTCGCCAGCGACAGCGCGATGGCGACGAAAACCGCAAGCGCAAGAAGTTTCAACCGCCGTTGCAGGAAGCGGGGGCTGTCCCATTGTCCGGACCGACCGCTCGATGCCTGCACGGCGACGCGCTCCTCCATCAGAACCGCACTTTGATCGTGCCTTTGAACGTTCGTCCCCAACCCGGCAGGCCATTGCCCAGCTCGAAATCTTCATCGAGCAGATTGAAGGCTGCCAGATCCACCTCGATCTGCTTGTCGAACGGTTCCCATTGCAAGGCGGCGTCGAGCGTCCAGAAGTCGTCGAGCGTCTTTAACCCGCCGGGTCGTGAACCGACATAGTTGGCGGCAACGGTCGTCTTGACGTTCGCCGTGCTGACCCAAGTCAGCGCCGCTTGGCCGGTGTTTTCCGGCACGAACAGCAGTTCGCCGGGCTGGCTGCCGGTGTGTTCCTTAACGTCGGCTTCCGTGTGGGCCGCTGTCAGGGAGAGGCCGAAGCCGTGGCCGATGGCAAAGTTCGCCGTTGCCGCAACCCGGTCGAGCCCGACCTTGGCATACGCAAGGCTGGTGGTCGAAAGCGGAATGTCGAGCGCGAGTTGCCGCACCTCCTGGTGCTGGTAGTCGAGCGCGGTGAAGAACCAGCTGTTCCACTCCGCGTCCCAACGTAGTGCCAGCGTATCGGCATAGCCTTCGGCGCCGAAGCGCAGCTGGTTCGGCTGCAGCCCGACGATGCCGATCGGCGCAAGGGTGGCGACGTCGAAGTTGAGGCCATCGCGCATGGCTGCCGCCCGCAGCCAATGCCCTTCGGCCGGCGTCCAGGCGATGCCGATTTTCGGTTCGAGCCTGACATCGCCGTCGTTGACGCCTTCGATATAGCGGGCAAAGAGGGCGCCTTCCGTCTTCAGGTCCGGCGTGATTTCGTAGATCGTGTCGATGTAAGCCTTGGCGACGGTCTGTGTGGCGGACGTCGAACCGGACGCGATGACGGGCGCATTGCTGCTGCCGGTGCTGACGCCCAGCGGGTCAAAAATGTCGAACGCGCTCGATGACTTTACCACGCCGCCTTCGACGCCGTAGCGCCAGGTGAAATCGCCGTCACCGTAAAGGTGATTGATGGCGGCGATATAGGTTCTTTGCTTGTCCTCGCTCCGGCTGGTGGCAAGGTCCGGAAAGCGCGGGTCCGTGAGCCGGATCCGCTCGTTTTCCGTGGTATTCTGATCGGAGAAGAAGAACGCGGCATTGGCGATGTTGCGGTATCCGAAGGTATGGCTCCACGCCACGCCCGAGAGTAGCCGCGAGGAATCGTCGTCGCTCAGCCCGTCGAGCTTCAGAGGGGCCGCGCGGGGATCCGGGATATCGAAAATACTGCGTTTATCATCAAGATCGCCGTAGTTGGCATAGGCCACGACCCTGTCATCCGGCGTCGGGGAGGCAGTCACATAGCCATTGCCGCCAAGCAGGCGTGCTTCACGCTCGATCGCCAGGCCATTGCCGATATCGATCGTATCGCGCGGCTTCTCCCAATGCAGATTGCCGTAGACGCTGATCGGGAAGGGCGAGAACGTCAGCCCGCGCAGTTCCGCCTCGCCGATCCCGCCCTCATGGTCGCTGTCGGCGATGATGCCGCCTGCGACCGCGGCCTCGAAGAACGGCCGTTGGACGAGATTGGCCGTGCGCTCGCGGCTTGCCAGCATGTGCGGCTCGATCAGCAGCCCCTGGAAGAAGGCGGAGAAGCTCTGCGGATTGGCGGTGTTGACGACGGGGCTGCCATCGAAATCATAGGTGTTGAACAGCGGATTGACGCTGCCGCGGATCGCCTGGTCGACATAGCTCGATCCCGTGAACGGATCGAAGACCACATCGCCGTAATATTGCCCCCAGGCGTTCAGGCCTTGCAGGCGGAAGGCGTCGTTGAGCGTCGATCCGGCATCCTGGTTGGCGCCGAGCGGAGCACTTTCGCCGCCGCGCGCCCGCGTCCGCCGCATCAGTTCCTGCGCGTAGCGGATCGCCGCATCGGAATCGTATTCGTCGATCGCAATCGCGGTCCGCACAGTCGCGACAACGGGGTCGTTCGGGTCGAGCCGGTCGGCATTGTCGAGGGCCTGTGCCGCCGGAAGGCGGTCTCCCTTTTCATAATGCGCCGCCGAGAGCAGCAATTGCGCGTTGGAATAGGCGGGGTTGGCCGTCGAACCGGCCAAGAGGTCGTCGATGGCCTTGTCCAGGTTGCCGTTCTGCAAATGGTACCGACCGCGGGCGACGAGCACGAGGTCGAAGGAAGGATCGATCGCGAGTGCCGTATCGATCTCGCGCTTTGCTTCCGCAAGCCGCATTTCATCGAGGTACTGATAGGCCAGGTTGGCGTGGTAAAGCGGATCGGCCGGATCGAGTTCCACGGCCTTCTGGAATGCTCTCTCGGCGCCGCGATTGTCGCCCCGCTCGCTTTTTGCCAGGCCCACCCAGTTCCAGAGAGACGGGTCGCCCGGCGTGATTTCCAAGGCACGCTCGAGATCCGCCAGCGCGCCTATTCGATCGTTTTCAATGAGCAAGCGGTACTTGGCGCGCGATTCCAGTGCGGTCGGGTCGTCGGGATCGTTCGCAAGCGCCTTTTCGATACCGGCGCGCGTTTCGTCTCGATCGTCGAGCAGCATTGCAAATTGCGCGCGGGCCGCTGGGAGGAACGGATCGTCCGGATATCGCCTTTCCGCCTTCTTGATCGTTTCGATCGCTGCGCGGATATCGGTGCGAAAGCCCGCGGTCCAGGCCGCAGCGAAGGCGCCATAGGCACCTGTTGCCTGAGACGGCGGCTGCTCGATCCGGTCGGGGTCGGCGAGAGCGCGTGCGAAATAGCCGCCGAAGGCCGCGACGGAGCGGCGGTCGGCATCGAGCCCGGGGGTTGCCTTTTCGAACAGCTGTGCCGCATCGCCGTAGCGGTTTTCAGAACCGGCAATCAGCGCTTCGACGAGATAGGCGCGCGCGGCTTGAGATCGATTGAGGCCGAGGCGTCGAGCCTGTTGAAGGGCGGCTGTGGCCTGGGCTCGCCCGTCGAACCGCAGTTGGATTTCGGCGAGTGTCAGCCAATCTTCGGCCGAGCGCGACGCTTCCGGCCGGGCTTCGATCCGTTCGCGCTCATCGCGCATGTCGCGCACCTTAAGCGGGGTTGACGGCATGAGCGCGAAGGCGTCGCGTAAAGACAGATGGAAGAGCATCTGTTCGCGGTCCTTCGGCGTCACGATCACGATCTTGGTCGGCGCTTTCCCGATCGCGGCAACGGCGCCTTCACCCTGCTTCACGGTGACGCTTCCAAGTTCGTTGGCGAGTTCGACCACGCCTTCAAGCACGGTCAGCGAGGTCGTGTCGCCGGCGACCGTCAGGGTCCAATCGGTGCCACGAATGGCAGCGGTTGCCGCCGGCGTGTCGATCGTCAGGCCCTGGCCGCCACGCTCCGCCCGTGCCCAGATCGTGCCTGACTGCAGTTCGAGATTGGTATCGCTGCCTGTGCCCATCCGTTTGACGCGCAACGCCGTGTTGCGGCCGAGCCGGATCTGGGTGTGGTCGGAGAAAAGCACCGCCAGCGCCCCGGTCGCATTGGTGCGCAGGATATCGCCGGACAAAAGGTCCTGTGCGAGATCGACGAAGCGCCAGCTCGAAACGTCGACGAAGCGCACTTCCTCACCGGATTTTCGGGCAATCACCGATCCGGCCACGGGCGGTGTTCTTTGAACCGGTTCTGCCAAGCCTGCGCTTGGACAGAGGATTGCCACTGTCGCAAGCAGTCCCCGAAGCTGATGCCGCCCCATCTTCGTTCCCGTCTCCGTCCCACCGTGGATTCAGTGAATTTCGATCAGGATAAAGTCAATAGAATTCGAATATTCTTAATTGCGTTCCAAGTGATATGGTTAGTTCGCGAGGCAAATCTGTAACGCCAGGGCGAGAGCAAGGGGTCTCGTCTGCCGCTCCTTGTTGTCGGACAGTCGGTGAGGAAGGCTTATCCGAATTAGAGCATTCGCGTGGGTGGTTTTGGCCCACGATTTGGCGTCCCTGCACCGGCTGCCTGCCGGCTCCATCAGGTGGTCCGGCGACTCCGCTGGGGCTGCAACGCTTATTTTCCAAGCGCTCAAATCTTGACGCAAATATCGCGTGGCCAAAGCGGGCGGCGCGGGACATGCCGCGGCCGTTATCAACGCTAATGCGAAGTTCTGACGGAAGCCACGACCGGGTGAGCCAGCCTCGCTCACTTACGCCGAAGCTGGAGCGTCGCCTACACCGCGGCGCGCACCCGTTCCCAGGCATTCATGAGGTGCCGACCGAGAACTTCGGAAAGCCTTGCCTTGTCGCGGGCTTCGAGCGCGACGATCATCTCCTCATGCTCGGCAACGGCCGCTGCCCATTTTTCGGGCCCCTCGTGGCCGATGAAGCGAATGCGCTTCAGCCGCGTCTGCAAGATCGCATGCATATCCGCCAAGGCGGCGTTTGCCGCCAGTTGCGCGATGGCCGAATGGATCTGCTGGTTGAGCTTGTAATACTGCAGCCGGTCACCGGCCTTGTAGCGCGAGACCATTTCGTCGTGGAGCGCGCGCACTTCGGCGATGCCGGCGTCGCTGGCGGCTTCACAGGCGAGCTTGCCGGCAAGCTCTTCCAGCGTCTGCAAGACCGTCAGCATGTCACGCACGTCCTTGGCGCTGAAACGCTTGACGACGGCGCCGCGGCTCGGAACGAGCTCCACCAGTCCTTCGCTCGCCAGATACTTGATGGCTTCGCGCAGCGGCGTGCGCGAGACGCCGAGCTGCTCGCCGAGTTGACCTTCATGCAGACGCGTGCCGGGCGAGAGATCACCCTCGATGATCATGTCGCGCAGATGCGTGACCAGCGTGTCGTGCAGCGCAGTGCGTCGGATCGGGCCGGGGCCGCCCTCGGGGCGTTTCTCCAGAGAGGTAATTTCGTTCATCGTTTCGCTTCTGCATCTGGCGACTGAAGTGTCGGCCGTCTGTTCCCGTTCGCGCCAATTGAATCAGCGCTGTCTCATTAAAGCATGGAGACGGCCCCCGATATCGTCAACAGAAAATGCTGCATACAGAATACAAAAGACTTGATGCAGAATTTTGAATAACGTATGACGGCTCTCGAAAGAATGAAGTGGAGGACATCTCTCATGACGACCAACGGTGTAGCCGCTAACGGCGCGCGTCCTGTCATCGCGCTCGCTATGGGCGATCCGGCCGGCATCAGCCCGGAGCTCACGGCAAAGCTGCTGGCGCTTTCCGATATTCGTGAGGCTGCCCACATCATCACGATCGGCGATCGTCGTATCCTCGATGAAGGCGCCCGCATTGCCGGCGTCACGCTCGACCTTGCATCCTCGACCCTGGAGGACCTCGACGCTGTCGGGACCGAGCGCCACGTGTTCGTCGACCTTGGCCATCTCGATCCGGCCGACGTCGTTCGCGGCGAGGCGACGCTTGCGGGCGGCACCTTTGCGACCCGCAACTTTCGCGTAGCGCTCGAGCTGGCGCATGCCGGCAAGGCGGAAGCAGTCTGCTTCACGCCCTTCAACAAGAAGGCGATGCGCTTTGCCTATCCGGGCTACGACGACGAGATCCGTTTCGTCTCCGACGTTCTCAACTTCACGGGCAAGGTCCGGGAATTCAACGTTCTCGAGAAGGTCTGGAACGCCCGCGTCACCTCGCACATTCCGATCAAGGAAGTGGCCGACAACCTGTCGGTCGAGGCGATCCTTGCCGAGCTCGAGCTGACCCAGAGCTGCCTCAAGGAAGCCGGTTACAGCGAGGCGAAGATTGCTGTTGCCGGGCTCAACCCGCACGCCGGAGACGGCGGCAGCTTCGGCATGGAAGAGATCGACATCATCGAGCCGGCCGTCGAAAAGGCCAAGGCGCGCGGCTTCAACGTCGACGGCCCGTTCCCGGCGGACACAGTCTTCGGCCGCGCCCTGAAGGAAGGCTACAACGCCGTAATGACCATGTACCACGACCAGGGCCAGATCGCGATGAAGCTGATCGGCTTCGACAAGGGCGTGACGATGATGGGCGGCCTGCCGTTCCCGCTCTGCACGCCGGCCCACGGCACGGCCTACGACATCGCCGGCAAGGGGATTGCCGACGTCGGCGCCAGCCGCGAAGCGCTGCTTCTGGCAGTGCGCATGGCGAAGAAAAAGGCGGCTCTCAAGGCTGCTGCCTGATTTCGCACGCTTTCAAGCAATAACGGCGCAGGAGGAGGTCTTGCGCCGCAGAACCACAAAAACGGGAGGACCCGCATGAAGAATACCGTCTCCATCGCATGCATCATGGCAGCCGTTTTCGGCGTTGCTGCTCCGGCCGCCGCTTTCGAGCCCGATCGTCCGGTTGAATTCGTCGTCACCGCCGGCCCCGGCGGCGGCACCGATATCTTCGCCCGCACGATCCAGGCGATCATCGGAAAGTACGAGCTGATGAAGGCTCCGGTCGTGGTCACCAACAAGGGCAGCGCCGGCGGCGCCGAAGGCTTCGTCTACACGGCGACCAACAAGGGCGACGCCTACAAGCTGGCATTCGGCACCAACAACGCCTACCTGCTGCCGGTCCGCGCCAAGGTTCCCTACAAGGCTGAAGACCTGACGCCGGTTGCGGCGCTTGCTTCCGACGAGTTCGTTCTCTGGGTCAACGGCAAGGCCTCCTACAACACCGCTGCCGACTTTGCCGCCAAGGCGAAGGAAGGCGGCCTCAAGATCGGCGGCAGCCAGTCGAAGGACGTCGACCAGATCCTGACCTCGATGATCAACGAGACGACCGGCTCGACGATCAACTACATCCCGTTCAAGAGCGGCGGCGAAGCGGCCGTTCAGCTCGCCGGCGAGCACCTCGATGCCAACGTCAACAACCCGAGCGAAAACCTTGGCCAGTGGCAGGCCGGAATGGTCAAGCCGCTTTGCGTCTTCAAGAGCGTCAAGCTTTCGAACGAAACCAAGGTTGCCGGCGACAAGGCCTGGAGCGACATCCCCACTTGCAAGGAATCGGGCATCGCCATCGACAACTACTCCATGCCGCGCACCGTCTGGCTGCCGGCCGGCGTTGACCAGGATGTGGTCAAGTTCTATGCGGACCTGATGCGTAAGGTTTCGGAAACGCCGGAATGGGCGAAGTACCTGGCCGACACGTCGCAGTCGCCCGCCTACATCGCCGGCGACGACTTCAAGGCCGCCATCGAAATGGATGGCGCTGCTGTCGGCGAAGTGCTGAAGCGCGAAGGTTGGCTCGCCAACTAACAGGCGACGATCGGGACGGGTGCCATCCGGCGCCCGTCATTCGCTTTGAAAGGTCACGATCATGAGCCAGAACGGTGCGAATGGGGTCTCCCGCTTCGCGGTTGAGCTTGGTGTTGCCGCACTGACCGGCGCCTTCGGTGCTGCGGTCTGCTACGGATCTCTCGATATCGGCGCGGGCTGGACGGAATTCGGTCCCGAAGCCGGCTATTTTCCCTTCTATGTCGGGCTTCTGATCCTTCTCGGAAGCGTCGCCAATGCGATCCACGCCTTCGTGAAACATCGCGGGTCCGGTGAAATCTTCATCGACGGTCACCGCGCCAAGGTGGTGGCATCGTTCCTGCTGCCGCTGGTTGTCTTTGCCGGCGTATCCGCCTGGCTCGGCCTTTATGTCGGGACGGCGCTCTATATCGCCGGAACCATGCTCTTCCAGGGGCGCTACAAATGGTGGATCGCGCTGCCGTCGGGCATCGCTGTTTCGCTGTTTTTCTTCATCGTATTCGAGTTCGGTTTCAAGGTTCCCCTGCTCAAGGGACCGATCGAGGCCTGGTTCGGGATCTATTGATCCCGACCGCTCAAGGGCATGTCGCGTAAGCGCGCACAGCGGTCTCGCGCTAACGACAAGCAAAAAAATCAAAGACTTAAAGCCCGGGGAGCGAGCCTCAAGGATCGTGACGTGCTTTAAGCCCCGGGAGGAATGACATGGAAAATATCGGTCTTCTGATCGATGGCTTCGGCCACATCCTCAGCTGGAACCATATCCTGCTGATGATGATCGGCGTCACGCTCGGCATTCTGGTCGGCGTGTTGCCCGGCCTTGGCGCGCCGAACGGCGTTTCGCTGCTCTTGCCACTGACTTTCTCGATGGACCCGATCTCCGCCATCATCCTGCTCTCCTGCATGTACTGGGGGGCGCTCTTCGGCGGATCGACCACATCGATCCTGTTCAACATTCCCGGCGAACCCTCGTCGGTGGCGACCACGTTCGACGGCTATCCGATGGCGAAAGCCGGGCAGGCGAGCCGAGCGCTGACGCTCGCCTTCGTATCCGCCGGCATCGGCGCGCTGGCCGGCGTCGTGATGATCACACTGCTTTCCGGCTGGGTCGCGAACTTCGCACTGCGTTTCTCGTCGCCGGAATATTTCGCGGTCTACTTCCTTGCGTTTGCAAGTTTCATCTCGATGGGCGCGCAATCGCCCTTCAAGACGCTCGTCTCGATGATGCTCGGCTTCGCGCTTGCTTCCGTCGGCATGGACACGATCTCCGGCGACCTGCGCCTGACCTTCGATATCCCGACGCTGATCAAGGGCGTCAGCTTCCTGATCGCGGTCATGGGTCTCTTCGGCATCGGTGAACTGCTGCTGACGACGGAAGAGGGCCTGCGCTTCGAAGGCATTAAGGCGCGCGTCAAGCTCGTCGAGATCGGTCGCACGCTGGTCGAGATCCCGCGCTACTGGTTCACGATCCTGCGCTCGACGATCATCGGCATCTGGATGGGCATCACGCCCGCTGGCCCGACCGCGGCTTCCTTCATGAGCTACGGCGTTGCCCGTCGCTCGGCCCGCGACAAGTCGAAGTTCGGCAAGGGCGACCCGCGCGGCGTCGTCGCACCCGAGACCGCCGACCACTCGGCCGGTACCTCGGCGCTGCTGCCGATGCTGGCGCTCGGCGTTCCCGGCTCGGCAACGGCGGCCGTCATGATGGGCGGCCTGATGATCTGGGGCCTGACCCCCGGCCCGATGCTTTTTACCGAGCGGCCGGACTTCGTCTGGGGCCTGATCGCGTCCATGTATCTCGGCAACGTCGTCGCCGTCTTCCTGGTGATCGCCACCGTGCCGCTCTACGCCTCGATCCTGCGCGTGCCTTTTGCGATCATCGGTCCGATCATCGTCGCCGTCATCTTCTCCGGCGCCTATCAGGTGGCAAACTCGGTCTCCGACATCTTCATGGTCATCGGCTTTGGCGTAATCGGCTACGTCTTCAAGAAGCTCGACTACCCGCTTGCGCCGCTGGTTCTGGCCATGGTGCTCGGCGACAAGGCTGAGGACGCCTTCCGCCAGTCGATGCTTCTTTCCGGCGGTACCCTGAACATCTTCTGGTCAAACCCGCTGGTTTCCTCTCTGATGGCGCTTGCTCTTGCCCTTCTGCTGTCGCCGCTTGTCTTCGGGCTGGTCGGCCTGGTCCGCAAGCGCAAGCAAGATGCGGCCACGCCGCATGGCGACGGCAGTGCGGCGGCTTGACGGAGCCGCCGCACCTCAAAACAAGCGCATCGGAAAAGCGCGGCGCGGTCTGCTTATAGACTGCGTCGCAAAATAAGTGAGGAAAACCATGGCGAACCCATCGCGCAAATGGACCCGTGAAACCTGGCCGATCGCGGCCGCGATGATCCAGTATCCGAACGTGCTAGCAGACGGCAGCTCCGTGCAGGATCAGTCGGTCGAGCAATGGGCCGAGACACTCGCCGATGTCGTCGACGCCGGCTTCACCGAGCTCGACCCGACCGACAGCTGGATCCGGCTGGCCGACCTCCCGGCCGCGCGGCGCGATGACTTCGTCAAGCTGACGCGTGACCTTGGCCTTTCCATGCCGGCGATCTCGACTTCGCGGCGTAGCGTCATTGATCCGGAGCATGGCGACAAATATCTCGCCTACGGACATCGGGTCATCGACACGGCTGCGGCCATCGGCGCCGGCTCCGTTTCCTTCGGCTTCTTCGGGCCTTTGACCGACGCGCAGAAGAAAGCGCTCTGGTTCTGGACCGTCGACGGCGTCAAGAACCCGGAAGACCCCGCGGTCTGGAGACAAGCGGTTCAGCGCATCCGCGAACTTGGTCGCCATGCCGAGGAACTCGGCATCGAGCTGGCGCTCGAGATGTACGAGGACACCTATATCGGCTCGGCCGACAGCGCCGTGCGCTTCGTTACCGATGTCGGCCTGCCGAACGTCGGCATCAATGCCGATCTCGGCAATCTCGTGCGCCTTCACCGCCCGGTCGAGCACTGGCAGCCGATGATGGCCAAGGTTGCACCCTTCGCCAAATACTGGCACGTCAAGAATTACTACCGCACCGAGGATGAGACCTCGGGGCTGGTGGTCACCCATCCGGCGCCGCTGGAATTCGGCGTTATCAACTATCGGGCGGCGATCCGTATGGCCTTGGCGCATGGCTTCGACAGCCCGTTTCTCTGCGAGCATTACGGTGGCGACGGGCTCTCCGTCAGCGCCGCCAACCGGGACTATCTGAGGCGCATTCTGCCTCGCGACTAAGGGAAGAGACGCGATGACCACAATCTTTGACGCACCGGAAGAATTTGCGACGACCGCGCTTGCCGGATTCAGCTCGATCTACGCGCGCAACGTCCGTCTCGTGAAGGGCGGCGTCGTGCGCTCGACCAAAGTGCCGAAGGGCAAGGTCGCCGTCGTCGTCGGCGGCGGCTCCGGCCACTACCCGGCCTTTGCCGGCTATGTTGGCCCGGGCATGGCGGATGCGGCCGTGGCCGGTGACGTCTTCGCCTCACCTTCGACTGCGGCCGTTGCCCGCGTCTGCCGGGTGGCTGATCAGGGCGGCGGCGTGCTGCTTGGCTTCGGCAACTATGCCGGCGACGTCTTGAACTTCGGCGTTGCCGCCGAGCGGCTGCGCGCCGAAGGCATCGACGTGCGGATCGTGCCGGTGACGGACGACGTGGCGAGCGCCTCTGCCGAAACCCCGGCCAAGCGCCGCGGCATCGCCGGCGACCTCGTGGTCTTCAAGGTTGCCGGAGCCGCAGCGGAAGCGGGCCTCAATCTCGACGACGTTGAGCGCGTCACCCGTCTTGCAAACGACCGCACCGTCTCCTTCGGTGTGGCTTTCGGCGGCTGCACGCTTCCGGGCGCCAAGGGTCCGCTCTTCACCGTTCCAAAGGGCGAGATGGCCCTTGGTCTCGGCATCCACGGCGAGCCGGGTATCCGCGAAGAAAAGATGGTTTCGGCAACTGAGTTCGCGAAGCTGCTCGTCGGCAAACTGCTCGCCGAGCGGCCGGCGGATGTGCGCAAGGTCGCACCGCTTCTGAACGGCCTCGGCTCGACCAAGTATGAAGAACTCTTCGTGCTTTGGGTTGCGATCGAAAAGGAACTGAAGGCGGCTGGCCTGGAGATCGTCGATCCGGAATGCGGGGAATTCGTCACCAGCCTCGACATGCAGGGCTGCTCGCTGACGCTGATGTGGCTGAACGACGAGCTCGAGACCTACTGGCGCGCGGCTTGCGATGCGCCGGCCCTGCGCAAGGGGGCGATCATCGCCACCGAGCCCGCGACGGACACGCTCAAGGATGACGAGGACGCCATTTCCTTCGCAGCGGCTTCCGAGACCTCCCGTCAGAGCGGCGCGTGCATTGCGCGGCTGATCGGCGAAATGGCCGAGGCGCTGAAGCAGGCGGAAGACGAACTCGGTCGCATCGACGCCTTTGCCGGCGACGGCGACCACGGACAGGGCATGCGCCGAGGTTCGGCCGCGGCCAACGATGCCGCGAAGGCGGCGGTTGCAGCGGGTGCAGGCGCCGCCAGCGTTCTGGCGGTCGCGGGCGATGCCTGGGCGGACCGGGCCGGCGGCACGTCGGGCGCGATCTGGGGCCTGCTGTTGCGCGCCTGGAGCAATGCCTTCAACGATGATGCAGCCCCGACCGATGCCGCGATTGTCGACGGTGCCCGCCGTGCACTCGATGGCGTGACCCGCCTCGGCCGCGCCCGTGTCGGCGACAAGACCCTTGTCGATGCATTGGTGCCTTTCGTCGAGACCCTGGAGCGCGAGTTTGCCGCCGGAAAGCCGTTGATCGAGGCATGGCAGGCGGCGGCAAAGGCTGCGACCGAAGCGGCCGAAGCCACTTCGAGCCTGACGCCGAAGCTCGGCCGGGCACGGCCGCTTGCGGAAAAGAGCATCGGTCATCCGGACGCCGGCGCCGTTTCTCTGGCGCTGACGGCACGCGTTGCCGCCGGTGTCCTGGCGCAGGCCGCAAAGGCCTAAGAAACGATATCTCCTCCGATCGGGCGGCGCCGTCGCCCGATCGGAACCTCCCCCCGTGTAACCGCTGCATTGCCCCGCGCCAATCGGCGCCGCCACACGCTGCCGCGCAAATCAGCTCCGCGGAATGCCCGGCCCGGGCCTTTCCGTGGCTTTTTCAACACAATCTGCAGTCATTGTTGGGGAAACCCGACCAATTTTATCGTCTGCTAAAAGCTTGCCACGGAATTGCCCGATCGCGGGCTATGGCTTTGGTTTCCTGCAGCGTGCGCTATGTGCTTGAGTTCGTGTGCCGCCGGTCAAATGACAATCATTTCTGACGTTCCGAGAAGGAGACAAGAATGAAAAAGAGTTTTGCCGTAAAGGTGTCCGCAGCGTCTCTGGTTCTCGCGGGCGCGATCGCCGCAAACGCAGCCGATCTCGCGACAGTTCAACCGCAGCCCGAGCCCGACACAAGCAACGGCGTCAAGATTGGTTACCTCGATTGCAACATCGCTGGCGGTGTCGGCTATGTGCTCGGCTCGGCCAAGGAAGTCGATTGCGTCTTCCGCTCGACCATGGGTGCTGAAGCCTCCGACCACTATTCCGGCGCCATCCGCAAGATGGGCGTCGATGTCGGCTTCACGACGCAGAGCCGCCTGATTTGGGCCGTGTTCGCACCGACCGCCGGCTACCACCGCGGTTCGCTCGGCGGTCTCTACCAGGGTGCAACGGCGGAAGCGACCGTCGGCGCCGGTATCGGTGCCAACATCCTCGTCGGCGGCACCTCCGGTTCGATCCACCTGCAGACGATCAGCGTGACCGGCCAGATCGGCCTAAACCTCGCGGCCACCGGCACGTCGATGACGCTGACGGCCGTCAACTAACGTCGTTTGGGCGGCCCGTTGCACCTCCCACAACGGGGCGTCAAAAGACCGGGTAAGACGCAAAGGCACCGCACGCTGGAGACCGCGCGCGGTGCCTTTGTTTTTTGGCCTGTTGCCATTGGCCGATTCGCGTTTAAGGAATGCGGCCAGGAATCGTGCGCCGACAGGGCGAACTTCGAGGGGTTGGATTGAACAAAAGCCTTTGCCTGGGCGTCGTTGCCCTTTGCCTTGCGTCTGGGCCGCGGTTCGCCTCTGCCGAATGGCAGCCGGTCGAAAAGGAAGCGCTCTACACAATCACCGGGCAGACGGGTGCCGAGCTCTACGCCTCGATCGGCGAACGGGGTCCGAAAGCCGGAATCGGCAGGGCGATCGCACACACCAACTTCAAGCTGACCTGGACGCGAAAATATGAAGAGCAAGGCGGTGCCTGCGTGCTGGCGGTGGCAAAGCCGAAACTGATCATCACCTACACCCTGCCGAAACCGGCAAGGCCGCTGCCTTCAGGCACGCGCGAAAACTGGGACATCTTCATCGACGGCGTGCGCAAGCACGAACTCGTGCACGGCGATTTCATCAAGGAGATGGTCCGCGCGATCGAGCAGGCGACGCTGGGCCTCACTGTTCCCGACGATCCGAAGTGCCGCAAGATCAGGACCGTCATGACCGAGCGCCTCGGCGCGCTCTCGCAGACGCAGCGCCAGCGCAGCCGCGACTTCGACCAGGTCGAGTTGACCGATGGCGGCAATATTCACCAGTTGATTCTGAAGTTGGTCAACGGGCCGTAACCGGCTCGTTCTCAGCTCGGAAAGGCGCCGAACCTCTGCCCGGCGCCGTATCACTCACGCATAACGCACCAAAAACTCTTCGGCCGTCAGCTCGCGGAAATCGTCGAGCGCGCGGCGCAGGCGCTGGTGGTCCCAGTCCCACCACGAGAGCGCGTCCATCCGCTCGCCGACGCCCTCGTTGAAACGGGCGCGGATGAGCTTGGCGGGCACGCCGCCGACGATGGTGTAGGGCTCGACGTCCTTCGAGACGACTGCGCCGGCGCCGATAACAGCACCGTTGCCGACAGTGACGCCCGGCAGGATGGTGGCGCCGTGGCCGATCCACACATCATGGCCGATCGTCACCCGGTTCGAGCGCCGCCAGGCGAAAAGGTCGTGGTCGAGTTGGGTATCGTCCCAATAGTTCGGCGCGCGATAGGTGAAGTGATGCAGCGTCGCCCGCCAGGTCGGGTGGTTGGTGGCGTTGATGCGCACGGCGGCTGCGATGTTGACGAACTTGCCGATCGTTGCGCACCAGATCGAGCCGTCCTGCATGATGTAGGAGTAGTCGCCGAACTTGACCTCGTCGAGCCTTGAGCGCTCCTGCACTTCGGTGTAGCGGCCGAGCGTCGAATTGTTGACGCTCGCCGTTGGGTGGATAAAGGGCTCGAGCCCGAGCTTCTGGCTCATGCGGCAGCCTTTCGCGGCGAGAAGGCCGAGACGTCGAGAATGCGATCGGCAACGGCGTCGCGCACTTCCTCGTCGTGGAAAATGCCGATCAGCGCGGTGCCCTTGGCCTTCTTCTCGGCAATCAGTTCGACAACGACCGCCCGGTTCTTCGCGTCGAGCGACGCGGTCGGCTCGTCGAGCAGAAGGATCTTGTGGTCGGTGATGAAACCGCGGGCGATGTTGACGCGCTGCTGTTCGCCGCCGGAGAAGGTCGCCGGTGGCAGGCTCCAGAGTTCGCGCGGCAGGTTCAGCTTGTTCAACAGTTCGGCCGCATGGGTGCGGGCCTCTTCGAGCGGCATGCCGCGGGCCTGCAGCGGCTCGGCGACGATGTCGAGGGAGGAGACGCGCGGCACCACCCGCAGGAACTGGCTGACATAGCCGAGCGTCGTGCGCCGGACTTCGAGCACCGTGCGCGGCTCGGCCGTTGCCAGATTGACCAGCTTGCCGTCGTGATCCATCAGGATCTGGCCTTCGTCGACGCCGTAATTGCCGTAGAGCATTTTCAGGATCGAGCTCTTGCCGACGCCGGAGGGGCCGCCGAGAACGACGCATTCGCCGGCCTTCACCGAGAAGGAGACGTTGGCGACGACCGGCCGGCGGATACCGTCACGCAGATGCATGGTGAAGCTTTTTGCGACTTCGGAAACAACAAGGGGCGTGGCCATGGTTTACACCTGCAGGATCGAGGAGACGAGGAGCTGGGTATAGGGCTCGCGCGGATCGTCGAGCACGCGGTCGGTCAGCCCCTGTTCGATGACGGCTCCGTCCTTCATCACCATCATGCGGTGTGAAAGAAGGCGGGCGACGGCGAGATCGTGGGTGACGATGATGGCGGCAAGCCCGAGGTCATGCACGAGGCCGCGCACGAGATCGAGCAGGCGCGCCTGAACCGAGACGTCGAGGCCGCCGGTCGGCTCGTCCATGAAGACGAGGCGCGGGGAAGTGACGAGGTTGCGGGCGATCTGGAGGCGCTGACGCATGCCGCCCGAAAAGGCGCGCGGCTGGTCGTCGATGCGGTCGATGCCGATTTCCACCCGCTCCAGCCAGTCTCTGGCGGTGGCGCGGATGTTGCCGTAGTGGCGATCGCCGACGGCCATCAACCGCTCGCCGACATTGGCGCCGGCAGACACGGTCATGCGCAGGCCGTCGGCCGGGTTCTGGTGCACGAAGCCCCAGTCGGTACGCATCAGGAAGCGGCGCTCGGCTTCGCCCATGCGGGCGAGGTCACGGTACTGACCGTCGCGCATGTGGTACTCGACGATACCGGAGGTCGGCATCAGACGGGTCGAGAGGCACGACAGAAGTGTCGTCTTGCCCGAGCCGGATTCGCCGACGATGGCGAGCACTTCGCCCGCATAGAGCTCGAAGGAAACGTTGCGGCAGCCGATGCGGCTTCCGTAGAACTTCGAGACGTCGTTCACTTTCAGAAGCGGGAGCGTACTCATTCTGCGGCTTCCTTTCGGGCAAGCATGTGACCTGCATGGCCGCAGGCGCGGCGGTCTTCGCAATGATCGGTATCGGAGCAGACGAACATGCGTCCGCCCTTGTCGTCGAGGATCACCTCGTCGAGATAGACGTCCTCGGCGCCGCAGAGCGCGCAGGGCTTGTCGAAGCTCTGGATCTCGAAGGGATGGTCGTCGAAATCGAGGCTGACGACTTCGGTATAGGGCGGGACAGCGTAGATCCGCTTTTCGCGACCGGCGCCGAAGAGCTGCAGCGCTTCCGACATATGCATCTTCGGATTGTCGAACTTAGGCGTCGGCGACGGGTCCATCACGTAACGTCCCTCGACCTTGACCGGATAGGCGTAGGTCGTGGCGATATGGCCGTTGCGGGCGATGTCCTCGTAGAGCTTCACATGCATCAGCCCGTACTCCTCGAGCGCATGCATCTTCCGCGTCTCGGTCTCGCGCGGCTCGAGGAAGCGCAAGGGTTCCGGGATCGGCACCTGGTAGACGAGCGTCTGTCCCTCCGAGAGTTTTTCCTCCGGAATGCGGTGGCGCGTCTGGATGATCGTCGCGTCTTTCGTCCGGGTGGTGACGGCAACGTCGGCGACCTTCTGGAAAAAGGCGCGGATGGAAACCGCGTTGGTTGTGTCGTCGGCGCCCTGGTCGATGACCTTCAAGACGTCCTGCGGACCGAGGATCGAGGCGGTGACCTGCACGCCGCCGGTGCCCCAGCCGTAGGGCATCGGCATTTCGCGTGACGCAAATGGAACCTGGTAGCCGGGAATGGCGATCGCCTTCAGGATCGCGCGGCGGATCATGCGCTTGGTTTGTTCGTCCAGATAGGCGAAATTATAGGTAGCAAGGTCGTTCAT
This sequence comes from Ensifer sp. Root423, assembly GCF_001426275.1. Taxonomy (NCBI): domain Bacteria; kingdom Pseudomonadati; phylum Pseudomonadota; class Alphaproteobacteria; order Hyphomicrobiales; family Rhizobiaceae; genus Ensifer; species Ensifer sp. Root423. The sequence continues at coordinate 391,200 of NZ_LMEG01000043.1, forward strand.
CGCTGATTACCCTTGAGTGTGCCGACCGCTGATGAGGCCAGGATTTGAGCGAGATTTTCGTCTGGATGATTGGGATCTTCGTGCTTTGTTCGGCGGTTGCCGGCCTGTTCGGCATTGCCCGCCGGCCGCAGCGCGGGCCGGAGAGCAGGGCGCGCAAGAACGACGGAGGTGGCGACGCCGGTGGTGTCTATGCCGGTGACGGCGGCGATTGTGGTGGCGGGGATGGCGGCGGCGATTGAACCGCTAGGGCTGGCGGCATGTCGCATCATTCTGCCGCCTCCCGTTGTACCTTCGGTGTTTCACCTGAATTCGCGGCCTCGTAATCGCGGCGCATGCGGCGCACGAGATCGAGTTCGGCCTGGAAGTCGACATAGTGCGGCAGCTTCAGGTGCTCGACGAAGCCGGTAGCCTGAACGTTGTCTGCATGCGAGATGACAAATTCCTGATCCTGGGCGGGTGCGACGATGTCCTCGCTGAACTCGTCAGTGCGTAGTGCCCGGTCGACCAGCGACATCGACATTGCTTTGCGTTCACTCTGGCCAAAGACGAGGCCGTAGCCGCGGGTGAATTGCGGCGGCTGCTTGGCCGAGCCCATGAACTGGTTGACCATCTGGCATTCGGTGACGCGGATCGCGCCGAGTGAGACGGCAAAGCCGAGTTCCGGCAGATCGAGTTCGACTTCCACTTCTCCGATGCGGACTTCGCCGACGAATGGGTGGGTGCGGCCGTAGCCGCGCTGGGTGGAGTAGGCGAGCGCCAAGAGGAAGCCTTCGTCGCCGCGGGCAAGCGCCTGCAGTCGCAGGTCCCGGGCCATCGGAAACTCCATCGGCTCGCGGGTAAGGTCGCCCATGACATGGCCCTCGGGCATCTGGCCATCACCCTCGATCAGGCCTTCGCCGTCGAGAATGTCGGAGACGCGCATCACATGCTCACCTGGCTCCTTGACCGCCGGTTCTTCGACCGCTTCGTCGGCGATCAGCGATGGGTCGAGCAGGCGGTGGGTGTAATCGAAGGTCGGGCCCAGAAGCTGTCCGCCGGGCAGGTCCTTGTAGGTCGCCGACACGCGGCGCTCGACCTTCATGTTGGCGGTATCGACCGGCTCGGAGTAGCCGAAGCGCGGCAACGTCGTGCGATAGGCGCGCAGGATGAAGATCGCCTCGATCATGTCGCCGCGCGCCTGGCGGACGGCAAGGGCTGCGAGCGCACGGTCATAGAGCGAGGCTTCTGCCATCACTCTATCGACCGCAAGGCCGAGCTGCTCGACCACCTGGTCGATGGTGATGGAGGGAAGGCTACGGTCGCCACGGCGGCGATCGGCGAGAAGGCGGTGGGCATTGGCAATGGCGGCTTCCCCGCCCTTGACGGCTACATACATGGCTCACGCCTCCTTGAGCGAAAGACGGGTGGTGCGCGGCAGGCAGATGAGCTTGTCGCTGGCCGTCAGCACGAGATCGACGCCGCGCGGAAAGATCGCGCGATTGGCGGTCCAGAATTCGAGGAAGACGTCCGGCAGCCCCTTCACCGCAATCTCCATCACGTCCTTGATGCCGGGGCCTTTGGCGGTCAGCGCAGGGCCGCCGCTCAGCGCTTCGACTTCGATGACGAGTGTCGTCGAGCGATCCGGATATTCCTGCGTGCCAAGCGAGAACTGGTCGAAGCCGGGGAAGGCGGCGCCCTTTTCGATGAAGGCAAAACGCGCGTCGGTCTTGCTGGTGGTGAGCGGAGCACCGGTGTGGAAAGCGATCCACTGCGGAACGGCCGATTTGGAAAGTGCCGTCGTCAGCCAGACGGGCGTGTCATGGTCGCACAAAGTCAGCGCTACGGCGCCTGCGGCGGTAACGAGCGGAGCCGGAGGCGTGCTCGTCGCTTCGAGGCGCTTGATCGTACCCGGACGGGCAAAGCCGTCCATCAGGTCGCGGAAGACGGACTGAGCGGCAAAGACTGGATCGGCAAAGGCGCCGGCGTAAATCTGCGATTGGCTGGCCATCAGTCGTCTCCCCGAACCATGGTGAAAAAGTCCACGCGGGTGGCCGCGGTTTCTTCCGCCTTGCGGCGTTCTTCCTGGGCAAGCCGGTCGGCCACGCGGCCAAGTAGGGCCTCGACCTTAGCCCTGTCGCCGTCACGCTGGGCAAGGGCGTCGAAGATGGCGGCAAGCCGGGCGCGTTCCTTGTCGGTTCCGAGCAACTGCCCGTGGCCGATTTCGCCGGTCGAAAGGCGGACGGTGGCGCGCGACACCGTAGCCTCGCCGAGATTGAAGGGATCGCCGCCGCCGCCGATGCGGCCGCGCACCATGACGAGGCCGGTCTCGGGGCCTCGGACCGGGTGAACCTCGGGCTGGTCTGCGAGCGCTTTCCAGGCGTCCTTGAGTTCGGCGAGCGTTGCCTGGGCGAGCAACCGCATGGCCTCCTTGCGCGCCGGGTCCGGCGGGCTTTCCTGCTTCACTTTCGCGTCCATCATTTTCACCTCAAATGTCTATTGATCTAGACAACTATACATCTTATACTTTTTCATAACGTCGGCAAATGACAGGCTTGTGACATGCCAATGCGAAAAGACACGGCAGCGCGAAAAGTGGTGGAGCGCCAGACCGGCGTCGCTCTCTGGCGGCAGATTGCCGACCGGATCCGCCTGGCAATCAGCAATGGCGACTATGACGCGACCGGCATGGTGCCGCCGGAAACGGTGCTTGCGGGCGAGTTCGGCGTCAACCGGCACACGGTCAGAAGCGCGCTGGCGGCGCTGGCCGAAGAAGGGCTGGTGCGTCCCGTCCAGGGGCGCGGCACGATGATCGAGCGCAAGGAGCGGGTGAGTTATCCGATTTCAAAGCGCACGCGCTTCTCGCAAGGTCTTGGCCACCAGGTGAAGGAAATTGGCTCGCGGCTGCTCGGCCACACGGAATTGCCGGCAAGGGGCGAAGTGGCGAGCGCGCTTGCCATCAGGCCCGGTGATCCGGTGATCGAACTCAGAACCGTCAGCAGCGGCGATGGTCGACCGCTCTCGGTATCCTCGAGCTACTATCCGGCGCATCGCTTCCCGCGCATGGCCGAAGAATTCGAACGGCTGCACTCCGTCACCAAGGCCTTCGCAGCCCACGGTCTGGATGATTATGTACGCGCCTCAACGGAGATCGTCGCCCGGCACGCTGACGCCGACGAGCTTGCGATGCTGAAGCTCTCGCCGGGCGCAATCGTGCTCGAAGCCCAGTCGATCAACGCCGATCTCGACGGCAAGCCGATCGAATATTCCCGTAGCCGCTTTGCCGCTGACCGGATGAAGCTGCGGATCGAGACTTGAGGCCATGAGGCCGCCTCTGCCGGTCGCGATGACGTCTCGCTCAACCACAAGCGTTCCGATCCCTGTCAGGAAATAAGGCAAAGGCCGTATTTCCGACGCGTTTTTGCCGCATGACCGGAGCCTGCATCAGGACCGCGCATTCGGGAATTCTCTAAGGGGGAGAATGGCAATGGCGACGTGGCGACCCGATCCTTCCTTCTATCCATCACCGCGCATGGCGGCCAAGGCTCCAAAGGAGACGCTCGCCTACGTGGCGGCTTTCGATCCGGACCGAAGAAGGCCGGACGCGATCGCCGTCGTCGATGTGGATCCGGCGTCGCAAAGCTATTCGCAGATCGTCGGGCAGGTCGAGATGCCGAATATCGGGGACGAGTTGCACCATTTCGGCTGGAACGCCTGCTCCTCGTGCCTGTGCCCCAACGCACCGCATCCACATGTCGAGCGTCGCTACCTGGTGGTGCCGGGCCTGCGCTCCTCCCGTCTCCATATCATCGACACCAAGCCGGACCCCCGCAATCCGAAGATCGTGCGGGTGATCGAGCCCGCGGAAATCGCCGAGAAGGCGAATTATTCGCGGTTGCACACAACCCATTGCGGACCCGAAGGCATTTACGTCAACGCGCTTGCGGATCGAGACGGCAAGGCGCCCGGCGGCATTTTCCTGCTCGACCATCAGAGCTTCGATGTGCTCGGACAGTGGGAAATGGACCGTGGGCCGCAGAAGCTCGCCTATGATTTCTGGTGGCACCTCGGCCACGACACGATGATCACCAGCGAATGGGGCACGCCCGATACTTTCGAGAACGGGCTGGTGCCGGAGGTGCTGCTTGGCTCGAAATACGGCCGCCGCCTGCATTTCTGGGACCTGCACAAGCGCAAGCACGTGCAGGAGATCGACTTCGGCGAGGAACACCAGCTCGTTTTCGAACTGCGCCCGGCCCACGATCCGACCAAGGCCTACGGCTTCGTTGGCTGCGTCATCAGCCTCAAGGACCTCTCGGCGTCGATCTGGACCTGGTATCGCGACGGCGACCGATGGGCCGTGAAGAAGGTGATCGAGATTCCGGCAGAACCGGCCGATCCGGATCTGTTGCCACCGGTGCTGAAAGGCTTCAGTGCGGTCGCGCCGCTCGTCACCGACATCGACCTGTCGATGGACGATCGCTTCCTTTACGTTTCCTGCTGGGGCACCGGCGACATGATCCAGTACGACGTGTCCGACCCCTTCGCACCGAAGGAAACGGGGCGGGTCAGGATCGGCGGCATCGTGTCGCGTGCGAGCCATCCGAAGGCGAAGAACGGTGCGCTCAACGGTGGGCCGCAGATGGTGGAAATCAGCCGCGACGGCAAGCGGGTCTATTTCACCAACTCGCTCTATGGCGCCATCGACCCGCAGTTCTATCCCGAAGGCATCGACGGTTGGATGGTCAAGCTCGATGTCGCCGATGGTGGCGGGATCGCCTTCGACGAAAACTTCTTCGTCGACTGGCCAAAGGGTCATCGACCGCATCAGGTTCGCCTCGAAGGCGGCGACTGCTCGTCCGATTCCTATTGTTATCCGTGAGGAGGGAGCCGCGGTGAAGCAGCCCGATCACGGCGAATGACGACGGTCTGGCCATGGCTCTCGCTTGGCGGCCTCGGCGCCTTTCACGGCCTCAACCCGGCGATGGGCTGGCTGTTTGCGGTGGCCCTCGGACTTCATCGCCAGAGCAGCCGGGCCGTATGGCTGTCCCTCGCACCCATTGCGGTTGGTCACGCGATCTCGGTCGCGACCGTGCTGGCGGTGGTCGCAGCATTCGGCTCGGTGCTGGATCCGAACACGTTCAGGATCGCGGCCGCCGTGCTCATTCTGGGGGCCGCCGGCTACACCGCCATTTATGGCCATCGCCATCGCGTCCGGATCGGGATGCGGACCGGCATGGCGGGACTTGCGGTCTGGTCATTCCTGATGGCGACGAGCCATGGGGCCGGCCTGATGCTGGTGCCGGCGGTGCTCAGTCTCTGTCTTGCCGGTCACGCCGGCGAACTGGCGATGGCAAGTTCGCTGCCGGTCTCGCTCGCCGCCGTCGCGGTGCATAGCATCGCGATGCTGACGGTGACCGCGGTGCTGGCGCTCGCCGTCTTCACCTGGTTCGATCTTGCGGTCCTGCGTTCGGCCTGGATCAATTTCGATCGCCTCTGGACGCTCGCACTCGGGGCAACCGGCGTCGCACTCCTCATTCAATGATCCGCATCGTAGCGGCCGAACCTATTGCCGCTGCGATTTTACATAAGCGATATAGCCGCGGACATCGGCGGCGGGCTCGGCATAGGCGGCCCCGAGCGTTCTTTCGATGTTTGCCATGTAGGTCTTTGCCCAGTCCGGCAGGTCATAGTCGATCGCGGCCAGGAATTCGAGGGTTGCTGCGAGCCGGATATCGGCGATCGAAGGCTTCGCGCCACCGATGAACGGCTTGTCGCCAATGTAGAAAGCGCGGAAAACGTCGAGCGGTTCGGCAAGGGCTGCAACCGCTGCCTTCCGGGCGATCTCCTTCGTCGGTGCGTCGGCATCGCTGCAGCCGACCTCGCCCGCGTAGAGCGGAAAGTTCAGCGCCGGATAGGTTGCGCGGGCAAGGTAAGGATAGAAGGTGCCGATCAGGTAGAACATGGCGCTGTCGATCATCGCGCGTGCTTCGGGTTCCCTCGGGTAGAAGTCATCAAGCCCATGTTTGTTGCAAAGGTACTGCATGATCGCGCAGCTTTCCCAAAGCGCGCCCCTGGGCAGGTCCGCTGTCTCGATCATCGGTGTCAGATGCGACGGCGCTCGTGCCAGATATTCGGGCGAGCGCGTCTGGCCGTAGACATCGTTTTCACTGAAATCGAGCTTGGCTGCGCGCAGGAACACGCGCGCGGTCATGTTGTTGACGCTGGGCTTGATCACATTGAGCTGGATTGCGGACATGGCATTCCTCCCGGTTGAGCGTCGTTGAACTGGCGGCGGTTCGCCCGCGGCAGACACCGCCACTTGGCTACAGATCTCACCAAGTGCGACCCTATCGCGGTCCGTATGGGTTCTTCGGTTGGCGATCGAGCGACAGCGTCGGCCGAGAGCGTTCGTTCAGGGCTTCGATCGCATCGGCGAGATGGACCTCGGCGATGTTATAGTCGCCGCGTTCAGTCCTGATCCTATGCGCTTCCATCAGGACTTCGGCATGGCTGTGACCGGCCGGCGGCTCGAAGCGATAGGAGGCAAGTTCAACCAGCAGCCCAAGCGGATCTTCGAAGTAGATCGAATCCATGAAGCCGCGATCCTTGACGCCACTGTGGCGGATCTTTCGCTCGTCGAGCCGCTCCACCGCCTGGTTGAATGTCGCGCGCGAAACAGCAAAGGCGATGTGATGCACACAGCCCATGTCGGTCGGGGTGCGCTCGGGATCCGGCGTGCGGTTCTCGTCGGTGAAGACGGTGATCAGGCGGCCGTCGCCCGGATCGAAATAGAGGTGGCTTTCGCTCGCCCGGTCGAGGTTCGGTTGCTCGAAAATGAAGGGCATGCCGAGCAGCCCCTCCCAGAAATCGATCGACGTCTGACGGTCCGCCCCGACAAGCGTGATGTGGTGAACGCCTTGCGATTGCAGTTTGCGCATAGCCGGCCTCCTGGGTTCGGCGGAGAATGTGGGCCGAATGGCTCCTGGCACCGCTTTCCACCGCATGCAATTGTCGCCCGTCGCGGGCAGAAGGCAAGCGCCAATCACGGGTGGGTTGGCGGGCGGCAAACGTGTTGTGGCTGGGCAATGCACAGCTTTTAGCCCACCCGACCTTCGTTCTGAGGTTGTGCCTGCCGAAGAAACCGTTTCCGACACGCGTGTTTTGATTTCCTCGGCAAACTTTCCTATCTTCCGGTTGCAGTATCCGCAGGGTGGATGGAGGACAGATGCCGGTCATGCGGCGGTCGAAGATCAGGCAGCGCCTGCTGATCATGCTTGTCACCGGTATCGGCGGCATGGCGGCGGCTGCGATTTCCTTTGCTTCGGCGGTTTATGATGCAGCCAATCCGGTTCCTGTTCCGGTCATAGGTAAAGACCAGGTCGTCGACACGGGCCGTTGGCGGGTGACCATCAATGGCGCCCATATGTCGTCTCTGCCGCCAACCGGCACCAAACCGTTCGAGCCGAAGAGGTTCCTCCTTGTGGATCTCGAACTCGACAACCGGTCCGTGGCCAGCAGCAACGTCTTCATGAACCTGATCACGATCAAGGATGACGTCGCTCCGCTGCAGCCCAAGCCCACCTATTACCTGGCGAGGGACAAGTGGATCGCCAGTGCGATCAATCCGAACATGCCGGAAAAACTGGTCGCGGCCTGGGAGTGGCCGGCGGACCGCCCGGAACCGCAAACGCTTTCGCTGGCGATCGGCAAACAGATCTACAAGCCACGTGACAATCTCTACGGCGCGCCGAATTGGTTCGATGACGGCGAGGCCGCGGTCGTCGAGTTGCCGGTGACGCAAGCTGTGGAGACGACGGAGCAATGATGTCGGCTTTCCGTACGCTGCTGCTTTGCGGCCTTGCAATCGCCGCGCTCTATGGGATGCGAAACAGTACCCCCGGCTACGGCGACATCACCGCGCCGATCGCCATTCGCGGTGCTGTCGGCGAGCGGGTGGAGACGCGCGACTTCGCTTTCGGCGCAGCCAATGTGCATCTGGCACGACAGCTCAAGGTCGAAAGTTTTGGACGGGTCAAGGACTTCTCCACATCCGGCATCTGGCTGGTCATCGAGGGCGCGGCCGTTTCCAAGACGGAAACGATGACGTTGATGTCTGCGGAATGGCTGGCGAGCAATGGTGTGCGCTACGCGTTGAGCCAGCGGTTCTCGACCGTGCCGGGCTATCTGCCGACGGAGCGGCTCGAACCCGGCCTGCCAAGGCCGGTGCTTCTTGCCTTCGAGCTTCCCGAGGCGGCCGTCGACCAGGGCACGCTGCTCGTTGCACGCAGTCGTGTGTCGCCGCTCGCCGAGGAGCTGTCGATTGCGCTCGGCGACAAGAAGCCGGCCGAGATCAAGCCGTCTGTCACCATTGCGCGCAGCGGCAGCAGGGCGCCCTGGACACTGGCCGCGCACTGAGGGAGGTAGTCATGAGCGAGAAACGCACCTTCTGGACCTGCCTGCTCGCGTTGATCGTCGCGCTGCCGCTCGCCTTCGTCGCCCGCGCATGGGAAAGCCTTGGTGAGAGCCAATGGCTCGCCGGCGGTAGCCCGGAAGTCGTCGTTGCGGATGGAGCGGCGCAGGCCTTCGCTGGCGGGCAATGGAAGCTTATGGATATGCGACGCCTGCCGCGCACCGACGACGCACGCGTCATTCTTACCGAATTCGAGGCATCGCCGACCGATCTCGCCGCTTTGTCGAAGGGCGCCTGCCGCGTTCGACTGATCGACGACAAAGGGCGCCGCTTCGAACCGGTCACCCTGACCGAGCCGATCGTGCGAGAGATGTATCCGGAGGTGGCCGAGCGTCCGCGCTGCAGTGTCCTGGCCTTTACGGATGCCAAGGCCGGCAGCCCCGTCCGCATGGCCGAGAGCTTCATCGTTCCGGCGGAGGCGCGGGACCTTTCGCTGCGGATCGAATTTCCCGGCGCCAGTGACGAGACGCTGGTGTTCAAGTGGACGCGTAGTTGATCTCGACTTTCTCGGCCTGACGGGAAACGGCGTGTTCGAGCATCGCCGCCAGCAGGGTGATGCGCAGGGCATCGAGCACGATGCCGCCGTTGAGATCGCTGGGGCTGCCGATGAAAAGGCTCACGGCATCGAAAACGAGCCGCCAGCTCGCAAGATCTGCCACGTCCAGCGTCCGTGTTGCCGCGTACCAGATCCAGGCGCCGAGCCAGGCAATGGCATTGTAGGCGATGATAAAGGCGAAAAGTGCCGCCAGCCCCGAGCCGAGCGTCAGCTTCAGGCAGGTCCAGATCGGCGCATAGCGGGAGCGATAATCGTCGATGAAGTGGTCGAGAAAATCGGCGACCCATTTGCGCAGCGTGCGGGCACGGCGCGGCTTTGGCGATGCCGGCCGGGTGCGCGGTGTTGCGCTCGAAAGCTCGTAGCCGTTGATGATGGCCGCCATGACCAGCCAGACGACCGGAAGGAGCGCATAGAAGAACAGGCCTGTGGCCTGGCTATCCCAGTCAGGTTTTCTCAGTTCCACCGGCACGAAGGTCTCGGCGGCATGCGCAATGCCGGCGAAGGCGAAGCCGTTCATGCTCAGAAGCTTGCCGGCGCCTAGCCAGGTGATCACCTGGTCCTTCCAGACCGACAGGCCGTAGAGACCGATGAAGATCCAGCTTGCATCTGCGGCTACAATCAGAAGACGCCAGACGGGCGCTTCGCTCAGCTTGCTCATGCGTTTTGCGCCCCAGCGTACAAGCCAGCAGAGCGCGATCGACACGAGAACGCCGCGCGACCCCAGAATATCAAAGAAGTTGGCTTTTTCGCCGAAAGCGACGGCAGCAAGCGCTGATCGCGAATATTCGCGCACGGTATCGCCGAGAAAACCCCAGGCGGCGTAGTAGGCAAAGAACGGCAGCAGGGCGGCGGCGGTGACGGCGAGCAGCCTGCGCTCGGCCTTCGGCACCTTGCTCTCGACAGGCGCCGCAGCCGGTTGCTGCCGGAGCGCTTCGAGCGCCGGCAAGCCCGGGCGAAGGACCATGAACATCAGCACGATGACGACGAGCTTCGCCAACACGACGAGGGAGAGTGTGACCATGCCGCCGAGCGGATGCTGCATCCCGATCCAGACGGCTGCCCGCATCAGGAGATCGTGCACAATGGCGCCGCAGGCGCCGATCAGCAGGAGCTGCGGCCAGAAGCGGGCGAGAAGGCGCGCCATCAGGGCAAAGGGTCCGAACACTTCGGCGATCGACGTCATGCCGACACCATAGTTGCGTCGGCCGGTAACGACAACCGCTCGGGCGGGCGGAGAGACAATGTCCTCCGCGTCGCCCGGCGTCAGATGTTGCGGCGCTTGCCCTCGATCAGGTCGAGCACCGCGCGTGCCGCATCGAGCACGTTGGTGCCGGGGCCGAAGACCGCCGACACGCCGTTCTCCATGAGATAGTCATAGTCCTGGCGAGGGATGACACCCCCACAGATGACGATGACATCCTCGCCGCCACGCTTTTTCAGCGCTTCGGCCAATTGCGGCATCAGCGTCTTATGGCCGGCTGCGAGCGAAGAGACGCCAATGACATTGACCTTGCTCGCAAGCGCCATGTCGGCCGCTTCCTCCGGTGTCTGGAACAACGGGCCGGCAAGCACGTCGAAGCCGATGTCGCCAAAGGCCGACGCGATCACCTTGGCGCCCCGGTCGTGGCCGTCCTGGCCGAGCTTGGCGACCATGATTTTCGGTTTGCGGCCGAGTTTCGCCGAAACCTCGTCGAGGCGGCCGGAGAGCACCTCGAGTTCAGGCTCGCCCTCATAGGCCTTGCCATAGATCTTGCTGACGACCTTGGGCGTTGCGGCATGGTCACCAAAGGTGCCGCGCATCGCATCGGAGATTTCGCCGACGGTCGCGCGCGCCCGCGCCGCTTCGACGGCGGCCGCCAAGAGGTTGCCTTCGCCGGTCGAGGCGACCTTTGAAACCGCGGCCAGGGTCTCTTTCACCTTTGCGCTGTCGCGCCGCCGCTTCGTCTCCTCGATGCGACGGATCTGCGCGGCGCGCACGGCGCTGTTGTCAATTTCCAGGATGTCGATCGGCTCCTCGTTGTCGAGCCGGTACTTGTTGACGCCGACGATGATTTCCTCGCCCTTGTCGACCGCGGCCTGGCGGCGGGTCGCGGCCTCTTCGATCAGTCGCTTCGGCAGGCCGGCGTTGACCGCACGGGTCATGCCGCCCATCGCCTCGACCTCTTCGATCAGCGCCCAGGCCTTTTCCGCGAGTTCATTGGTCAGGCTCTCGACATAGTAGGAGCCGGCAAGCGGATCGACGACCTTGGTGACACCGGTCTCGTGCTGCAGGATCAGCTGCGTGTTGCGGGCGATGCGCGCTGAAAACTCCGTCGGCAGTGCGATCGCCTCGTCGAAGGAGTTGGTGTGCAGCGATTGCGTGCCGCCAAGGGCGGCCGACATCGCCTCGAAAGCGGTGCGGATGATGTTGTTATAGGGATCCTGCTCCTGCAGCGAGACGCCCGAGGTCTGGCAATGGGTACGCAGCATCAGCGAAGACGGCTTCTTCGGCTCGAACTCCTTCATGATCCGGGTCCAGAGCAGCCGCGCCGCCCGAAGCTTCGCCGCTTCCATAAAGAAATTCATGCCGATGGCGAAGAAGAACGAAAGCCTCCCGGCGAACTCGTCGACGTTCAGCCCCTTGGCAAGGGCAGCCCGCACATATTCGCGCCCGTCGGCGAGCGTGAAGGCAAGCTCCTGCACCAGCGTCGCGCCGGCTTCCTGCATGTGGTAGCCGGAAATCGAGATCGAATTGAACTTCGGCATCTCCTTCGCCGTATACTCGATGATATCGGCGACGATGCGCATCGAGGGTTCCGGCGGGTAGATGTAGGTGTTGCGGACCATGAACTCCTTGAGGATGTCGTTCTGGATGGTCCCCGAGAGCTTGTCGCGCGAAACGCCCTGTTCCTCGCCAGCGACGATGAAGGAGGCGAGGATCGGAATGACCGCGCCGTTCATGGTCATCGAGACCGACATCTCGTCGAGCGGAATGCCGTCGAACAGGATCTTCATGTCCTCGACCGAGTCGATCGCAACCCCTGCCTTGCCGACATCGCCTTCGACGCGCGGATGATCGCTGTCGTAGCCGCGATGGGTCGCAAGGTCGAAGGCGACGGAAAGGCCCTTTTGTCCGGCCGCGAGATTCTTCCGATAGAAGGCGTTCGAAGCTTCGGCCGTGGAGAATCCGGCATATTGGCGGATCGTCCAGGGACGCCCGGCATACATGGTCGCGCGCGGACCACGCACGAAAGGCTCGAAGCCCGGCAGCGAATCCAAATGATCGATGCCGTCGAGGTCGCCGGCCGTATAGAGCGGCTTCACCGCAATGCCCTCGGGCGTCTGCCAGGTGAGGCTTTCCGGCGCTGCCTTCAGTTCACGCTCGGCGAGCGTTTCCCAGTCCTTGGTGGTCTTTTCGGTCATCGGATGTTCTCCTGGATGATGGCGTCGACAGCCGTCGCCATCATTCGAATTCCATGATCAGTTCGTCGACCGCGAGGCTGGCGCCGGCGGCGACCGCCACGCGCTTGACCACGGCCTTCTTTTCGGCGCGCAGAATGTTTTCCATCTTCATCGCTTCGACCACGGCAAGAGCCTGCCCGGCCTCGACGGTGTCGCCGGCCTTGACCGTGACCGAGGTGATGACACCCGGCATGGGGCAGAGCAGCATGCGCGACGTGTCCGGTGGCAGCTTTTTCGGCATCAGCCGCGCCAGCTCCGCAACCCGCGGGCTTCTGACGTGGGCAATGGTGTCGATGCCGCGCCAGCGGAGCCGGATGGCGGTTCCAACCCGATCGACTTTGACGCTCAAGGGCTCATTGTCGATGTTGAAGGTGGCAAGGGTGCGGCCGGGAGCCCAGTCACCGGCGATCGTAACCGAGGCGCCGTCGGCAAATCGGACATAGGCACCATCGGCAGACGCGCCGGCGGTGACTGCGAAGTTGTGATCGCCGAGGCTGACCACCCAGTCGTGACCGACGATGCGACGGTGATTGCCGATCGTGCCGGAGATCTGGCTGGCGCGCTCCTGCAGCACCTGGTTGATCGATACGGCGACGGCTGCGATCTTGCGAAGCGACTGCTCGTCGGCCGCAACGCCGTGGAAGCCGTCGGCGAATTCCTCGGCGATATAGGCCGTGGTCAGCCGGCCCTCTCGGAACCGCTGCTGCTGCATGACGGCTGCAAGGAACGGCAGGTTGTGACCGATGCCTTCCACCTCGAACTGATCGAGCGCATCGGCCATGGCATCGACTGCCGTCTTGCGATCCGGCCCCCAGGTGCAGAGCTTGGCGATCATCGGGTCGTAATACATCGAGATCTCGCCGCCCTCGAAGACGCCGGTATCGTTGCGTGTCACCGTGCCATCTTCGCGTCTGCCCTCGACCGGGGGACGATAGCGCGTCAGCCGACCGATCGAAGGCAGGAAATTGCGGTAGGGGTCTTCCGCATAGAGCCGGCTTTCGATCGCCCAGCCATTGAGCTTTACGTCGTCCTGGCCGAAGGCCAGTTTTTCGCCACTCGCAACACGGATCATCTGCTCGACGAGATCGAGCCCGGTGATGAGCTCGGTCACCGGATGCTCCACCTGCAGGCGGGTGTTCATTTCGAGGAAGTAGAAATTGCGCTTGCCGTCGACGATGAACTCGACGGTACCGGCCGAATGATAGCCGACGGCCTTGGCGAGCGCGACCGCCTGTTCGCCCATGGCCTTGCGGGTCTCGGCGTCGAGGAAGGGCGAGGGGGCTTCTTCGATGACCTTCTGGTTGCGTCGCTGGATCGAGCATTCGCGTTCGCCCAGGTAAAGCGTATTGCCGTGTTTGTCGCCGAGTACCTGGATTTCGATATGGCGTGGCTCGGTCACGAATTTCTCAATGAAGATGCGGTCATCGCCAAAGGCGTTCTTCGCTTCGTTCTTCGACGACTGGAAGCCTTCGCGTGCCTCCTGGTCGTTCCAGGCGATGCGCATGCCCTTGCCGCCGCCACCGGCCGAAGCCTTGATCATGACGGGATAGCCGATCGAACCGGCGATCCGAACCGCCTCGTCGGCATCCTCGATCAGACCCATATGGCCCGGAACCGTGGAGACACCCGCTTCGGCCGCGAGCTTCTTCGAGGTGATCTTGTCGCCCATCGCCTGTATGGCTCCAACCGGAGGGCCGATGAAGGCAACGCCTTCCTTTTCCAGGGCTTGCGCAAAGGCGGCATTCTCCGAAAGGAAGCCATAGCCCGGATGAACGGCATCGGCGCCGGTCTTGCGGATCGCATCGATAATTTTGTCGATGACGATATAGGACTGCGCCGAGGGCGAGGAGCCGATATGCACCGCCTCATCCGCCATGCGCACATGCATCGCGTCGCGATCGGCGTCGGAATAGACCGCGACCGTTGCGATGCCGAGCTTCCTCGCAGTCTTTATGACGCGGCAGGCGATTTCACCACGGTTGGCGATGAGGATTTTCTTGAACATCTTGTTTCTCTTTCAAATCCGGACTGCGCGTCAGCGTTTGAACTTGCGGCGATAGGGCAGAAGCGCGATCGAGGATGCTGCGGCAGCACCTCCAAAGAGCAACGCGAAAGGCACCACGACCATGAGGGTTGCGAGTACCGGGCTCGTCGAGCGTATGATGTGCGTGCCGACCGCGCCGATATTGAGCCAGATCAGCACGCCGGCCGTTATGGCCCCGATCGCAACGCCGATCAGCGCGTTGACGGTCATGTAGCGCAGCATCTGCCAGTGGTCGCGTCGGGCCTCTTCCGGTGTCATTACGCGTTCCGGCTCCCGTTCCATCGTCGCCTCCATCAGAGCGGGATCGTGTCGTGCTTGCGCCAGCGGACATCGACCTGCTTGTTGCGCAAGGATGCGAAGGCACGAGCGATGCGGCGACGCGACGAATGCGGCATGATCACTTCGTCGATGAAGCCACGCTCGGCGGCGACGAACGGATTGGCGAAGCGCTCCTCGTATTCTTTGGTGCGCGCGGCAATCTTCTCGGCATCGCCGAGTTCCGAGCGGTAGAGGATCTCGGTTGCGCCCTTGGCGCCCATCACGGCGATCTCGGCGGTCGGCCAGGCATAGTTGACGTCGGCGCCGATGTGCTTGGAGGCCATGACGTCGTAGGCGCCCCCATAGGCCTTGCGGGTGATCAGCGTCACCATTGGCACGGTCGCTTGGCTATAGGCGAAGAGCAGCTTGGCGCCGTGCTTGATGACGCCGCCATACTCCTGCGCCGTGCCAGGCAGGAAGCCGGGCACGTCGACCAACGTCAGGAGCGGGATCGAGAAAGCGTCGCAGAAGCGTACGAAACGCGCGGCCTTGCGCGAGCTGTCGATATCGAGGCAGCCGGCAAGCACCATCGGCTGGTTGGCGACGACGCCGACTGTCTGGCCCTCCATGCGGATGAAGCCGGTGATGATGTTGCGGGCAAAGCTCTGCTGCAGCTCGAAGAAATCACCTTCGTCGGCGAGCGCAAGGATCAGTTCCTTCATGTCGTAGGGCTTGGTGGCGCTATCGGGGATCAGGCTGTCCAAACGCATTTCGAGCCGCGCCGGGTCGTCGTGGAAGGGACGGACCGGCGGCTTCTCTCGGTTGTTGAGCGGCAGGAAATCGAAGAGCAGGCGCACATGCTCAAGCGTTTCGATGTCGTTCTCGTAGGCTGCGTCGGCGACGGAGGACTTTTTCGTGTGCGTGCCCGCACCGCCGAGTTCTTCGGCCGTGACGATCTCGTTGGTCACGGTCTTTACGACGTCGGGCCCGGTCACGAACATGTAGGACGAGTCACGCACCATGAAGATGAAGTCGGTCATGGCCGGCGAATAGACGGCGCCGCCAGCGCAGGGCCCCATGATGACCGAGATCTGCGGGATGACGCCCGAGGCTTCGGCATTGCGGCGGAAGACCTCGGCATAGCCGGCAAGGGAGGCCACGCCTTCCTGGATGCGGGCGCCGCCCGAGTCGTTGAGGCCGATGACCGGCGCGCCGTTGCGTACAGCCATATCCATGATCTTGCAGATCTTCTGCGCATGCGTTTCCGACAGCGAACCGCCGAGCACCGTAAAGTCCTGGGAGAAGACATAGACCTGGCGGCCATTGATTGTGCCCCAGCCGGTGACGACGCCGTCGCCCGCGACCTTCTGGCCTTCCATGCCGAAGTCGACGCAGCGGTGCGTGACGTACATGTCGTATTCTTCGAAGGAGCCTTCATCGAGCAGCACCTCGATGCGTTCGCGCGCCGTCAGCTTGCCTTTGCCGTGCTGGGCATCGATCCGCCGCTGGCCGCCGCCGGCTCTTGCTTCCGCCCTGCGGGCTTCGACCTGTTCTAGTATGGCGCGCATGGTGCCCTCCCGATTTTTTGATGCCCGGCTTTTTCAACGATTGTGCAGAGGCGCTTCGAGCTTCGCAATAGCGTCGAAGACGGCATGGAAAAACGTCTCTTTATGTGCAAATGTGAAATAGATTATTTTGTGAAACGTAAATTGCAAAGTTGCAAACATGGCGATCGGCAAGCTCTACATCGGCCGCAAGGTCCGGGAACTGCGGGAAGCGAACAAGGCGACGCAAGGTCAGTTCGCTGAACGCATCGGTATTTCCACTAGCTATCTCAACCAGATCGAAAACAACCAGCGGCCGGTTTCGGCGGCGGTGCTTTTGGCGCTCGCCGAAAAATTCCAGATCGACATCTCCGAGCTTTCGACCGGGGAGGGCGATCGCCTGCTTTCGGCGCTCTCCGAAGCGCTCAGCGACCCCCTGTTCGAGACCTATTCGGCGAGCCTGCAGGAGCTGAAGCTCGTTGCCCAGAACGCGCCAGGCCTGGCGCATGCGCTGATCACCTGCCACCAGGCCTACCGCCGCAACAGCGAACAGCTTGCGAGCATCGACGACACCATCGGCCGCGGCGGCCCCTTCGTCGAAACGACGCCCTATGAGGAAGTGCGCGACTTTTTCCATTTCGTCGACAACTACATCCACGAGATTGATATACTCGCGGAGCGGCTGGTGAGCGAACTCGGGCTCGGCGAAGGCGACAATCATGCAGCGCTTGCAAGCTATCTGGAGCAACGACATGGCGTCCGTGTTGTGCGCGGTAATGCCGGCGACGAGGCGATCCGTCGCTTCGATCCGCGTGCCCGTATCCTGACGCTCAATCCTTACGCGCCGCCAGCGACGCGCGACTTTCAGATCGCCCTGCAGATCGCCCAGCTTCATGCCCGCGAGGAGATCGACCGGGTGGCCGGCAGCGCCGGTTTCCGCACGGAAGAGGCCTATGAGATCTGTCGCATCGGCCTGCAGAACTATTTCGCCGGTGCGCTCATCTTGCCCTATCAGGCGTTCTCAAAAGCCGCCCGCGACTTGCGGCACGATATCGAGCTGCTCGCCGCCCGTTTCGGCGCCTCATTGGAGCAGGTCTGTCACCGCCTTTCGACCCTGCAGCGACCGGGGCAGAAGGGCATTCCGATCTTCTTTGCCCGCATCGATCGCGCCGGCAACATCACCAAGCGCCATAGCGCCGCGAAGCTGCAATTCGCCCGCTTCGGTGCCGCCTGTCCGCTCTGGAACGTGCACCAGGCCTTCGAGACTCCGGGCAGAATCATCCGGCAACTCGCCGAAACGCCTGACGGCGTGCGCTACCTCTGTCTCGCCACCCAGATCACCAAGGGTGGCGGTGGTTTCCGCGCCGCGCAGCCGCGTTATGCGCTGGCGCTCGGCTGCGAGATCTCCTACGCCGATGCTTTCGTCTATGCCGACGACATGGATCTCGGCAACCGCGCCGCCTTCGACCCGATCGGTATTTCCTGTCGCATCTGCGAGCGCACGAAATGCGCCAGCCGCGCCGTACCGCCATTGAAGCGTCGCCTGATTGTGGATCATGACTTACGCGGCGCTCTGCCTTATCGTCTAAGTGAGAACTGATTGGGCTTGTCTGTTCATTTTTGAACAGACCCTGTGAGAAGTTGCATATGGGCCTGCCGGAGGTTTGGTGTAACTAGGCCCTAATTGCTCGACTATGCGGTCAGGGAGGACATGCATATGGATTTTCGCCTGTCGGAGGAACAGGAGGCCATTCGTCAGATGGCGCTCGATTTCGCCCGCGACGAGATTGCCCCTCACGCGATCGACTGGGATCAGCAGAAGCATTTTCCGGTCGACACGTTGCGCGGCGCCGCCGCACTCGGCATGGCCGGCATCTACGTCCGTGACGATGTCGGCGGCACGGGCCTGACCCGGCTAGACGCTGCGATCATCATCGAGGCGTTGGCGACCGGCTGCCCCGCCGTCGCCTCCTTCATGTCGATCCACAATATGTGCGCCGGCATGATCGACCGTTATGGCACCGACGAGCAGCGCCAGCGGCTGCTGCCCAAGCTTTTGACTATGGACGTGCTCGCGAGCTACTGCCTGACCGAGCCCGGTTCCGGTTCGGATGCGGCGGCGCTGAAGACAAAGGCGGTCAAGGAAGGCGACAGCTATGTGCTGACCGGCCAGAAACAGTTCATCTCCGGCGCCGGTGAATCCGGCCTCTATGTGATCATGGCGCGCACCGGCGAAGACGGCCCCAAGGGGATCTCGACCTTCATCGTCGAGAAGGATGCGCCGGGCCTGACCTTCGGCGCCAACGAGAAGAAGATGGGCTGGCACGTGCAGCCGACCCGCGCCGTCATGCTCGACGGCGTGCGCGTACCCGCTGAAAATCGCCTCGGCGGCGAAGGCGACGGCTTCAAGATCGCCATGGGCGGGCTCGATGGCGGTCGCTTGAACATCGCCGCCGCGTCGCTCGGCGGTGCTCAATCGGCCTTCGAAAGGGCGCTGGCCTACGTTCAGGAGCGGCGCGCCTTTGGCAAGGCGATCGGCGAATTCCAGGCGCTACAGTTCCGTCTCGCCGACATGGCGACCGATCTCGAAATCGCCCGCACTTTCCTTTGGCGTGCCGCTTCGGCGCTCGATGCGGGCGACCCGGAAGCGACGAAGCTCTGCGCCATGGCCAAGCGCTTCGTCACCGACCGCTGCTTCGCCGTCGCCAACGACGCGCTGCAGCTTCATGGCGGCTATGGCTATCTCGCCGATTATGGCGTCGAGAAGATTGTCAGGGACCTTCGGGTGCACCAGATCCTGGAAGGCACCAACGAGATCATGCGCCTCATCGTGGCGCGTTCGCTTATCGGCCGGAAATAGGCCAGAAACGGGAAAGACCGCTCATGGAAATGCAGACGCCAGCACCGGAAGTGATCGTCGAGCGCCAGGGCGCGGTCGGCCGGATCCGGTTGAACCGCACGCGCGCGCTGAACAGCCTCAACGTGCCGATGATCCGGTTAATCGCGGCGGCCCTGACCGAATTCGAGAACGATCCGGCGGTCGCTGCCGTGCTTGTCACCGGCGAGGGCGAGCGCGGGCTTTGCGCCGGCGGTGATATCCGAATGATCTATGAGAGCGGCCGCGAGCGCCCGGAGGAGGGCGCCCAGTTCTGGCGCGAGGAGTTCGTCGTCAACAGCCGCATCTCCGGCTACCGTAGGCCCTATATCGCCATCATGGACGGCATCGTCATGGGCGGTGGCGTCGGAGTCTCCGCCCACGGCAGCCATAGGATCGTTACCGAGCGCACCAGGCTTGCAATGCCCGAAACCGGCATCGGCTACTTCCCGGATGTCGGGGCCACCTGGCTTTTGCCGAAGGCGCCCGGTGAATTCGGCACCTATCTCGGTCTCACCGGCCGGGACATCCTTGCTGCCGACGCGATCCTTGCGCGGCTCGCGGACAGTTTTGTCGCTGCGGACAAGCTGGAAGCCTTGATCGCTGATCTCGCCGCACTTGCGCCGAGCGCGGGCAGCGCGGATGTCGACGGCGTGATTGCCAAGCATGCCTCGGAAGCTCCGGCAACGCCGCTTCAAGGCCATCTTGCCCTGATTGACCGTTGCTTTGCCTTCGATACGATCGAAGAGATCCTAGCGGCGCTCGAAGCCGATGGTTCCGATTTTGCCAGGGAGACGCTCGCGCTCTTGAACTCCCGTTCCGCGCTCAGCATGAAGCTGACGCTCGATCTCCTGCGCGCCGGCCGCCGCAGTGCTTCGCTGAACGAATGCCTTGAGCGCGAATACTCCGCGACGCTCGGCATGCTCGCCAATCCCGATTTCTACGAGGGCGTGCGTGCCGCAGTGATCGACAAGGACCGCAATCCGAAATGGTCGGTTGGACTTGCCGACGTGACGCCCGATAGGCTCGCGCGATTTGCGCGCAAAGATCACCCGCCACTGTTCTAGCGCCTGAGGATGGGGCGCAGTTCGGTTTTGGCCGAGTTTCAATGCGAGGAGGAATGACATGACGAAGATCGCCTTTATCGGGCTCGGCAATATGGGCGGTCCGATGGCCGCCAATCTGGTGAAGGCGGGACACGCGGTCACAGGCTTCGACCTGTCTGAGGCTTCGCGCAACGCCGCGGCGAAGACCGGCGTTTCCGTCGCCGGCTCGATAGCACATGCGGTGCGCGGTGCTGAATGCGTCATCACCATGCTGCCGGCCGGCGCCCATGTCCTCTACGTCTGGGATGAACTTCTCGGCTTCGTCGATCCGGGCACGCTCCTGATCGACAGTTCGACGATAGACGTCGATAGCGCCCGGAAAGCTCATATGCTCGCCGAAAAGATCGGCTGCCCCTCGCTCGACGCACCGGTTTCCGGTGGCACCGGTGGTGCTGCGGCTGGCACCTTGACCTTCATGGTCGGCGGCAGCGACGAGGCTTTTTCGCGCGGCAAGCCGCTGCTCGACGCCATGGGCAAGAAAATCGTTCATTGCGGAGGAGGGGGCGCCGGTCAGGCGGCGAAGATCTGCAACAACATGATCCTCGGCATTTCCATGGCCGGCGTCTGCGAAGCTTTCGTGCTGGCCGAGCGTCTCGGCCTGTCGCACCAGGCACTGTTTGACGTGGCTTCTACGTCGTCCGGCCAGTGCTGGTCGCTGACGACCTATTGCCCGGTGCCGGGGCCGGTTCCGACCTCGCCCGCCAACAACGAGTATAAGCCGGGCTTTGCCGCAAGTCTGATGCTGAAGGACCTGAAGCTGTCGCAGCAGGCCGCTTCCGCAGCCGGTGCGACGACGCCGATGGGTGCGCAGGCCGCGCAGCTCTATTCGATGTTCGAGAAACTCGGCCACGGCGGTGAGGATTTTTCGGCGCTGATCCGTCTGTTGCGCGGGAACGACGAGGCCAAGGCCGGTTAATTCATCCCGTGCCGATCGATTTCCGCCCGTTTACGCGGGCGGAAAGTGGCCGCTGCTGCCTGTGGATAGAAATAGCGTTTAATTTCAATTGGTTGTGAGATTTGTGTCGGACCCATGAAAATCCCTGTTGACGTCTGCGAGGATGGGGGTCTATAAGCCCGATCACTGACGAGGGCGGCGGCGCTGCTGGCGACGACGACCTTCGCTCTAGAGTTTCCTGGTTGGCTTGGTGCTGATTGAGGGGTTCGGGACGAGAGTTCTGGGCTTTGTGGGAACGGTTTGACGGACGGTGCGTTCGTCGGTTTTTTGACAATTGAATA
>NZ_LMEG01000044.1:0-284586 GCF_001426275.1 Ensifer sp. Root423
GCTCATAACCTGAAGGCCGCAGGTTCAAATCCTGCCCCCGCAACCAAATCAAAAAAAGCCCGCATGGAGAAATCCAGCGGGCTTTTTGACGTTTGAACGGCGCGCACACAGGCGCAAGTCGCAAGCTCAGGCAAGGGCCAAAAAACCGATCACGTCCGCCAGGATGGCATTCAGCGCAAACGCACGCTCCAGTGGGACATAATGGCCGCAAGCCGGGAGGACGGTGAGCGTCCGGCGAAGGCATTTTCGCTTGGTCGAGAGGCCGATATTATAGGCCGCGTTTCATCTCGTCTGCCATAACGCGTTCGACCACATCCGGATCGCATTGTTCATCGACGAGAAACTGGCGGATTCCACCATCCCATGTCCGTATGTCGGCGAGGAGATCTTGGAGCTCGTCCACGCCGTTCTCGGTCAGGCCCTTTGTGCCGTATTCGCTGCCGTCGCGGACATAAAGCAATTCGCCTTCGCTGATATTATCCGAGTTGGCGGTCACCTCTTCGATCAACTCGAGGTTCTCGCCGATCATCTCAGCGACCTCTTTGAGGGTATAGATGATCCTTGAGCGTGCCATCACGCAGCCTCATACCGGTCTTTTGCCGGAGTCCACTGCCACGGGAGCAGTGCCTCAAGTCGATCCTTCGGATGGCTCTGGATCCGGGTCAGGACGTCTGTCAGATAGGTCTCTGGATTGTGGCCATGGAGTTTAGCTGTCTCGATGATGGTCAGGATATTGGCGATGCGCTCGCCGCCCTTGTCTGATCCGGCGAAGAGCCAGTTTTTTCTGCCAATTCCAAGCGGCCTCATGGCGCGCTCAGCTATGTTGTTATCGATTTCGACACGGCCATCGTCAACGTAGACGCTCAAAGCTGCCCATCGCGAGAGAGCGTATCGCATCGCTTCGGCAAGCTTCTGTTTCTGCGGGAGCGTCGAAAGCGTCGTTTCAATCCAGGCCTTGAGGTCCGTCAGAATGGGTCTGGCGTGTTGCTGGCGCAGTGTTCGCCTCTCGTCAGCCGACATGCCGCGGATACGATCCTCAATATCGTAGAGTGCACCGATGCGCGACAGTGCCTCGTCGGCGATCGGAGATGGCTTGAGCTTGATCACATCATGGAACTTGCGGCGCACATGCGCCATGCAGGCAGCTTCGATGATCTGGTTGCCGTAAAGCTTGCCGTAGCCCGCATACCCATCCGCATGCATTACGCCGGTGAAGTGAGCGAGGTGTTCAGCCGGATGCACGCCCTTTCGGTCGGGGCTATAGTAATAGGCGATCGCTCCGGGCGTGGGATCCTGGTAGCCGCTGCCATCGAAGACATAGACCCAGACCCTGCCGGTTTTCGTCTTTCCTCGTCCTGGGTCGAGAACATCGACCGGCGTATCGTCCGTGTGTATTCGGTCGACCGCGGCGATATGGGCTCTGATCAGCAAGATGAGGGGCGAGAGCAGAACGGACACACGGCCAACCCAGTCCGCCATGACAGACCGGGAGATGTCTATCCCCAGCCGGTCGTACATCTCGGACAAACGGTAGAGTGGGATATGATCGTCAAACTTGGCGACCATGATGTGTGCGAGCAGTCCTGGTCCAGGTTTGCCTCGCTCGATCGGCAAGGTCGGCATCTCACCCGATACCGTTGTATCGCAGTCCTTACAGACCATGCGCTTCTCGATATGCCGGACGATCTTCACAGAAGCCGGCACATGCTCCATCACCTGGACCACCCTGTCGGCCGCCTTCAGGAAGGACTTGCCACCACACGTCGGGCAACTGCAGGGCGCTGTGTACACCCGCTCTTCAGTTGGAAGGCCATCCGGCAGAGGCCTGCGTTTCGGCTTGTCGGGGGTATCATCCAGATCTGGCAGCAGGCCTTTTCCGGAACGAGCATCAGCTTCGGCGCGAGAGGCTTCGATCTCCTCGAGCATCAGTTCGAATTGCTCAATCTTCCGATCGATCTTTTCCGAGGATGCGCCGTGCTGCCGATGTCGGAGCAGATCCAGCTGCGCGCGCAGAAGACCGATGATCGAGTCGCGTTTGATGACTTCGGCTTCTTGTGCGCTGAGTTTCGCCGCCTGTTCAGCGACGAGCGCGCGCAATGCCAATAGCTCGTCCTGACTGTCCAGCGGGGGTGCTTTCATGCCCAAAAACATAGCCGATTTGCAGCGAAAGCACTAGCGTTTTGCCTCGGATGTCACTGTAAAATATAGCTTTTAACCCGTGCGGCCAGGGGCGGAAGTCCACGCTGGTCGGCGCCAGTCAATGCCTTCAACAAGCATCGACAACTGAGCCTGCGTCAGATGCGCAACGCCATCTTTCGCCGTCGGCCAAGGAAAGTATCCGCGCTCGAGAATCTTGTAGAATAGGCAGAACCCCTGGCCATCCCACCAAAGAAGCTTGATCCGGTCGGCGCGCTTTCCACGGAAGCCGAAGATCGCTCCGCAACCCGGCGCTTCCTTGATCACTGCCTCGACCATAGCAGACAGACCATCGATACCGCGCCGCATATCGGTCACCCCGCAAGCCAAGTAGACCCGCACATTTCCTGTCGGCCCGATCATGCAGCCTCAACACACGCGATCAACGATGACAGCGTCTTGCGTTCAATGTCCGCCGGAACTTTCAAACTGCGACCATTTCGTAGCTGGATCTTGATAAGCGCGGGCGCCCCGCCGGCCGCCGGCATCTGCCCGAGGCTTACTTCGTTGACCAGGTGGACCGGAAGGAACGTCGCTGACACATCGAAGTGGCTAAGCGTTTTCCGCCATAAACGGATCTGCGCAGGATAAATGTCATGGCGACGAGCGACGTCACCAATGCGAACGCCCGGTTGATCGGCTTCAGCCAATATCGCCAGCTTCGCTTCCTTCGACCACCGCCGCCTACGCTCAACGCCGGAAATGATCTCCATGCGAGCCATGCCAACCTCTCAGATCTGATATTAGTGTCAGCACTAATGCTGGTTCTAATGCCAGAACATCGCCTAACTGGCTCGCTCAGCAAAATCCGCTCACCGGACGCTCACGGAGGACGTGCAAACGGCCGTCGATCGCGGCTGCGGCCTGTGAGGCGCTCGCCCTTGGCCCCGGAGCGACGTCGTCCGCTCCGGACACGATCGTGATCGGCCCTGGAAACGTCGAGAGGCAGTGATCCCGGCTCGGCCGCGTATGAAACACGGTAACGCCCCTTGCTATCTCCGCCGCCGAGGATCGTAACGCCATTTCTTTCGCCCGGTTGACAGTCGCCGCACCGGTGGTGCGGGAAAACAGCGGCGCCCAATAGGATTCCCAGGCAGCTTCCGGGCCTTCCTCGTCAATCAGCCTGAGCGCAGAGGCATGGAAAGTCGGATCGGGATGATGCCTGGCCTTCGTGCCGATCAGCACCAGCGCCGAGACCCGTTGCGGTGCGATGGTCGCGACCTCGAGCGCGCATGATCCGCCGACGGAACAGCCGACCACGATGATATTGTCGCCCTTCAGCGGTTCGAGTGCGGCCCGCGCCCATGCGTCAATCGTCTCTCCCGAAGAATAGAGGGTCGGAGCATGGGTTGCGTCTGGCAGCAGATGCATCTGCTCCGCCCACATGGAACCGTCGAGCGGCAATGCGTGCAGCAGCAAGAGTTCGGGGGCCGATCTTGGCTGCGGTCCGTTGGCGGAATGGGCGATCATGGAACGCACTATGAGCCAGCCGCCGGCGAAATGGCAATCCTGCCGCGCTTCGGACGGTTCACCAGCGGAGCGATGTCCGCAATAGTCCGTCAGGAGTGTAGTGTTGCTCGATATGCCCGCGCGCCCCCGCTGGACAATCGCGCAAAAATAGAAACTATCGCCGTGGCCGGAACAGAGTCGAAACGCGGCCTTAGGGCGGGAGTGGCGCGACATGAGTTATCAGGGAACCTTGGACGTCCACCGAAGCCGGCCCGTCCACGTGCTCTTTTTCGTCTGCGCCGCTTTGGCGATCCTCGGCAGCCTGCTTGCCGCCCCCGACGATTCTCCCTGGCGCTGGCTGCATTATCTGACGAAGCCGACGGCGACGCTGCTGCTTCTCGTCGTGGTGTTGCGAACGATCTCTGAAACACCCAGCGCCTATGCCTGGGCCGTTGCTATCGGTCTCGTCTTCGCGGCGGCCGGCGATGTCTTTCTTATGCTGCCGGGTGATTATTTCCTGGCAGGCCTCGTTTGCTTTCTGCTGACCCATTGCACCTATATTTACGCACTCACCCGTGATGCCAAGTTTGCCGAAAGCAAAGGCATCTTCGCGGCCTTTGCCCTCGTTGCGCTCGCCGTTGTCGGTGGGCTCTGGACCTCGCTTCCTGACGAAATGCGCATTCCCGTCATCATCTACGCCCTGGCGCTTGGAGCAATGGCGGCTCAGGCCATTTCCCGCGCCCGACAGCTTTCGGGAACGCCCCGGGCAACGGCGGCACGGCTCGCCGCCTATGGCGGCCTGTTGTTCCTGATCAGTGACAGCATACTCGCCTATGGCCGCTTCCGCTTCGCGATCCCCTTCAACGCGCTCTGGGTGCTTGGCACCTACTACGCAGCCCAATGGTTCTTTGCCCGCTCGACCGATGACCATAGCCACTGACAACCCCGCAGGTCTCCATGCCACTTTCGACGGGCTACGCACGACCTGGCGCGACAACCGGCCGTCCGTCGAACAACGCCGTGCGGACCTGAGCCGGCTCAGGGACCGCCTGCGTGCCCGCATGGAGGAGATGTGCGAGGCGATCGAAGAGGATTTTGGTCATCGCGCCCGGCATGAGACGTTGCTTGGCGAAGGGGGTGTCGTACTCTCGGAGATCGACCACATGCTGGCGAAGCTCAAACACTGGGTTCGGCCGGAACGACGCAAGGCCGGTTGGAAGCTATGGCCGGCGAAGGCCGAAGTGCGCTTCGTGCCGCTCGGTGTCGTCGGTATCATTTCGCCGTGGAACTACCCGGTCAACCTGGCGCTTGCCCCCTTGGTGGCGGCGATCGCGGCCGGTAACCACGTGTACCTGAAGCCGTCCGAACACACGCCGCGCACCGCGGAATTCCTTCGCTCGCTGCTTGCCGAAGTCTTTCCCGAGACACGGGTGGCTGTTGCCCTGGGGGCCGCCGAGCTTTCGGCAGCCTTCTCCGCCCTTCCCTTCGATCACTTGTTCTTCACCGGCTCGACCGCCGTCGGCCGCAAGGTGATGGCGGCGGCCGCGCAGAACCTGACACCTGTCACGCTGGAGCTCGGCGGCAAATCGCCGGCGATCGTCGGCGAAGCCGCAGACCTCGCCAAGGCTGCTGCGCGCATCGCGACCGGAAAGTTCTTCAACGCCGGGCAGACCTGTATCGCGCCCGACTATGTGCTGATCCATGAGAGCAGGCGGGATGCTTTCGTGGAGCAGCTCAAACGGGAGGCTGTGGCGCGCTATCGGTCGAAGCGTGGTCTCGACGATTACACGTCGATCATCAACGACGCCCAGTACGAGCGCCTGAAGCGGCTCATTGCGGATGCCGAGGCGCGCGGTCATCCGGTGGTTTCCCTTCTCGAAGGGGCAGCAGACGCGATAGCGCGGGAACGCGTCCTGCTGCCGACGCTCGTGCTTGATCCGGACCACGACAGCGCCGTCATGGGCGAGGAGATTTTTGGGCCCATCCTTCCCATCGTCAGTTACGCTTCCATCGACGAAGCCATCGCCTATGTGCGCGATCGCGACCGCCCGTTGGCACTTTATTGCTTCAGTCGCGATAACGTTGAAATCGAGGCCGTCCTGTCACGCATCGTCGCCGGCGGGGTCTGCGTCAACGACACGCTCTACCAGTTCGGCTGCAACGACCTGCCTTTCGGCGGCGTCGGCGCCAGCGGCATGGGCCACTATCACGGGCGCGACGGGTTCCTGACCTTCTCCAAGGCGATGCCGGTGCTGAGGAAACTCGATCCGGCGCCGAGCGACCTGGTGAAACCGCCCTATCGGGGCATTGCCGACTGGGTCATCCGCTTCCTGTCGCGATAATTCGCCAAAAAATCTGCAATCACGCAGCAATTTGGCCTTGTAGCTCTAGTTGCTAGAGGTCGTAGCCTTGCTTCAGAATTTGCAAGGAGCAGGTTATGGCGAGCACTATTCGGGAAGCCCGTTATCGCGTCGAGGGCATGGATTGCGCGTCCTGCGCGTCCAAGATCGATACGGCGGTGCGCCGGCTGTCGGGCGTCGAGGACGTATCGGTCTCTGTGTCGGCGGGCACCATGTCGGTCAAGTTTGCCGACGAAAACGATCTTGCGACGTCGATTGTGAGCAGGGTCGGAAAGCTCGGCTATCGTTTGCATCCGATCCAGGCAGGCCAGGCGTCGGAGCGGAAAGCGGCGCATGTCTGCTCCGGACACGATCATGACCATAACCACGACCACGATCACGGCGATCACAGTCATGACCATGACCATGACCATGATCATGGTCATCGACACGATGAGCACGCCCATCATCACGAGGGTAACGCCAGCCAGAAGGGCGAGACAGCCGCGGCAGCGATGGGCCTTCACGGTCATGACCACGGCCCGACGAGCGGCCCCTGGTGGAAGTCGGGCAAGGGCAAGCTGACGATTGCCAGCGGCCTGGCGCTGATTGCCGCCTATGCGGTCGGCAAGACGATCCCGGCGACCGAGCCCTGGATCTTTACCCTCGCCATGCTCGTCGGCCTGTTGCCGATTGCGCGGCGCGCCTTTGTCGCTGCGACCATGGGCACGCCGTTTTCGATCGAGATGCTGATGACGATCGCCGCGATCGGCGCGGTCTTCATCGGCGCGACGGAAGAGGCGGCAATGGTCGTCCTGCTCTTCCTGGTCGGTGAACTGCTGGAGGGCGTGGCCGCCGGCAAGGCGCGCGCCAGCATCCAGTCGCTGACGGCGCTCGTTCCGAAATCCGCCTTCGTCGAGCGCGATGGGCGGCTGGATGAGGTTCCGGCCGAAACGCTGAGCGTGGGCGCCGTCATTCTCGTTCGCCCCGGCGACCGCATTCCGGCTGACGGAGTCATTCTCTCCGGCGAAAGTGCCGTCGACGAAGCGCCGGTTACCGGCGAGAGCACGCCGGTGCGCAAGGAAGTCGATGACACCGTGGTTGCGGGCACCGTCAATGGCTCCGGCGCGCTGCGCGTGCGGGTCACGGCCGCCGCTGCCGACAACACCATTGCGCGCATCGTCCGCATGGTGGAGGAAGCCCAGGAAAGCAAGGCGCCGACCGAGCGCTTTATCGACCGCTTCTCGCGCTACTATACGCCGGGTGTCGTCGTCGTCGCGGCGCTTGTGGCGGTGCTGCCGCCGCTTCTCTCCGGCGGCTTCTGGGACGAGTGGATCTACAAGGGTCTTGCCATTCTCCTTATCGGCTGCCCCTGCGCGCTCGTCATCTCGACACCGGCAGCGATCGCCGCCAGCCTTTCGGCCGGCGCCCGTCGTGGGTTGCTGATGAAGGGCGGCGCCGTGCTTGAGAATGTCGGCAAAGTCACGGCCGCCGCCTTCGACAAGACCGGGACGCTGACGGAAGGCAAGCCGAAGGTGACGGATATCGTCGGCTTCGGCCGGTCGGAGGCGGAGGTCCTGCGTCTTGCCGCAGCGCTGGAGCAGGGATCGAGCCACCCGCTTGCCCGGGCCATCCTGGAGCGCAGCACGGCTGATGGCGTTGCGATCCCCAATATCGCCACCGTGAATGCGGTGGGCGGCAAGGGGCTGGAAGGGACCGTCGAAGGCATCGCGCTGTTCTTCGGTTCGCCGAAGGCCGCAGCCGAGCGGACGCCGTTGACGGCAGACGAAAAGGCGCGCGTCGCCGCGCTCAACGATGAAGGTAAGACCGTTTCGGTGCTGGTCGCCGGTGGCGTGATTGCCGGTGCCATTGCAATGCGTGACGAGCCCCGGCCGGATGCGGCGGCTGGTGTGAAGGCGCTCACGGACGCCGGCCTCCGCGTCGTCATGCTGACCGGCGACAACCGCCGCACGGCCGAAGCGATCGGCCGCCAGTTCGGCATGGAAGTCCGTGCGGAGCTCCTGCCCGAGGACAAGCAACGCATCGTGCGCGAACTGAAGGCGGAAGGCTTCAACGTCGCCAAGATCGGTGACGGCATCAACGACGCGCCGGCGCTGGCCGCGGCCGACATCGGTATCGCCATGGGCGGCGGCACCGATGTGGCGCTGGAAACGGCGGACGCGGCGGTGTTGCACGGCCGTGTCGGCGACGTCGCGGCGATGATCCGGCTCTCCCGCTCGACGATGCGCAACATCGTTCAGAACATCACGATTGCGCTTGGCCTGAAGGCGGTCTTCCTGGTGACGACGATCATCGGCGTTACCGGCCTTTGGCCGGCGATCCTCGCCGACACCGGTGCGACCGTTCTCGTCACGATGAATGCCCTCAGGCTGCTTCGGCCCGTACGAGCCGTCTGAGAACCACCAAATAATCCCAATATGAAGGACCGGCGGCACCCGTTGTCGCCGGTTTTTCGCGTCCAAGTGCCTGTGTATATTCACGCTGGACTCTCACCAGCGATCTGATGAGAGTATAAGGAGATCACGGTTGAGGGCTTTCGCCCCGAAAAATCGATGATAAACTTAGACCAAATGGTAAAAAAATCGCCGGCACGGTTTCTGGGAAGAATGCCGAAGCGGGCCAGTTTGGGGATCGCAAGGCCAATATGGACAATATTGCCATCGAACTGCGTGGGATCGACAAGAGTTTCGGTCCGGTCCACGCCAACAAGAACATCAATCTAAAAGTCCGCAAAGGGACGATCCACGGCATCATCGGCGAAAACGGTGCGGGAAAATCGACCCTGATGTCGATCCTCTACGGCTTCTATCAGGCCGATAGCGGTGAAATCCTCGTCGACGGAAAACCCGTAGCGATCCGCGATCCGAATGCGGCGATCGCCGCCGGCATCGGCATGGTCCACCAGCATTTCATGCTGGTCGAGAACTTCACGGTGCTCGAAAACATCATGCTCGGCGCCGAGGACAGCCAGATCCTCAACAAAGGTATTGCCAAGGCGCGCGTCGAGCTGAAGCGGCTGGAGCGCGAATATGCGCTAGAAGTCGATCCGGATGCCGTCATCGAGGAACTGCCCGTTGGCCTGCAGCAGCGCGTCGAGATCCTGAAAGCACTTTATCGCCGGGCCGATATCCTGATCCTCGACGAGCCGACCGGCGTCTTGACGCCGGCTGAGGCCGACCATCTCTTCCGGGTGCTCGAACAGCTGAAGAACCAGGGCAAGACCGTCATCCTCATCACCCACAAGCTGCGCGAGATCATGGCGATCACCGACGAGGTGTCGGTCATGCGCCGCGGCGAGATGGTAGCAACGCGCACGACGGCTGAAACCTCGGTCGAAGAGCTTGCCGAACTCATGGTCGGGCGTCGCGTCTTGCTGCGTGTCGAAAAGGGCGAGGCCAAGCCCGGCGAGGTGAAGCTCGCGGTCGAGGGGCTGACGGTCAAGGACGGCCGCGGTGTCACCATGGTTGACAACGTCTCCTTCAACCTGAGGGCGGGTGAGATCGTCGGCATTGCCGGAGTTGCCGGCAACGGCCAATCCGAGCTGCTCGAAGCGATTTCGGGCATTCGTCGCGCCGTGTCGGGCTCCGTGCTTCTCAACGGTAAGCCCATCGACGTTACCGGCCGCGCCGACCCCTCCGAACTGCGCAATCGTGGTCTCGCCCACGTGCCGGAAGACCGCCACCATGTCGGTCTCGTGCTGAAGTTCGAGGAATGCGAAAACGCGATCCTCGGCTATCATCACGACAAGCGTTACCTCAACGGCGTCTTCCTGAACGTCGATGCGATCCGCAAGGACGCAGAGCAGCGCATCGCCGAATACGATATCCGCCCGCCGAATCCGCGGCTGAAGACCGCCAATTTCTCCGGCGGCAACCAGCAGAAGATCGTGCTGGCGCGTGAAATGGAGCGCGGGCCCGATGTGCTGATCATCGGCCAGCCGACGCGCGGCGTCGATGTCGGCGCCATCGAATTCATCCATAGACGGATCATCGAGATGCGCGACCAGGGCATGGCTGTCCTGTTGGTCTCCGTCGAGCTCGATGAAATCCGCGCCCTGTCGGACCGTATCCTCGTCATGTTTGCCGGCCGTGTCGTCGGCGAGCGCGATCCGGATGCGACCGAGGGCGAACTCGGCCTGCTGATGGCCGGCGTTGAAGGCCGCAAGGAGGCCGCAGAATGAGCACCCCCTATGCTAAGCTTCCGGGCTGGGTCGAATACGGCCTCGTCCCGCTGGTCAACCTCGCTGTTGCCTTCCTCGTCGCCGGTCTCGTCGTGTTGCTCGTCGGTGAAAATCCGTTGGAAGCGGCCTATCACCTGATCAACGGCGCCTTCGGCCGCGGCGAATATCTCGGCTTCACGCTGTACTACGCCACCACCTTCATCTTCACCGGTCTTGCCGTCGCAGTCGCCTTCCATGCCGGCCTCTTCAACATCGGCGGCGAAGGCCAGGCCTATGTCGGTGGTATCGGCGTGGCGCTTGCCTGCCTCTGGCTCGACCAGACGATGCCGTGGTTCGTGGTGTTCCCGCTGGCGATCCTCGGGTCCGCCTTCTTCGGCGCTGCCTGGGCCTTCCTGCCCGGCTGGCTGCAGGCCAAGCGCGGCAGCCACATCGTCATCACGACGATCATGTTCAACTTCATCGCCTCGAGCCTGATGGTCTACCTGTTGACGCGGGTGCTGAAGCCGCTCGGCTCGATGTCGCCGCAGACGCGCACCTTCGCCGAAGGCGGGCAACTGCCCAAGCTCGATTGGCTGCTCGCGATCTTCGGGCTGGATATCGGTACGGCGCCGTTCAACGTCTCGTTCCTGCTGGCGCTCGTCGCGGCCTTCTGCGTCTGGCTTCTGATCTGGCGCACCAAGCTCGGCTATGAAATGCGCACCATGGGCCACAGCCCTTCGGCCGCGCGCTACGCCGGCATGAGTGAAAGCCGCATCACCGTCATCACCATGATGATATCCGGTGCGCTTGCCGGCATGATGGCGCTCAATCCGATCATGGGCGAGCAGGGGCGCATGCAGCTCGACTTCGTGCAGGGCGCAGGCTTCGTCGGCATCGCCGTGGCGCTGATGGGCCGCTCGCATCCGGCCGGCATCATCCCGGCCGCCATTCTCTTCGGCATGCTTTACCAGGGCGGAGCCGAAATCTCCTTCGAAATGCCGTCGATCTCGCGCGACATGATCGTGATCATCCAGGGTCTCGTCATTCTCTTTGCCGGTGCACTCGAAAACATGTTCAGGCCGGCGATCGCCCGGCTGTTTGCGATGCAGAGCCGCCGTGCGGCCGTCGTGGCACAGACCAAGGGAGCTTGAAGCCATGGATTTCTTCCACGTCATCGTGGTGCTCCTCGAGTCCACCATCCGCGTATCCGTCCCGCTGATCTTCGCAGCGCTGGCAGGGCTCTTCACCGAGCGCGCCGGCATCTTCGACATCGGCCTTGAAGGCAAGATGCTTGGTGCTGCCTTTGCCGCCGGCGCTGTTGCGGCCGTCACCCAGTCGGTCTGGATGGGGCTGCTTGCCGCCATCCTGATCTCGATCGCGCTGTCGCTGGTGCACGGCTATGCGTCGATCACCCAGCGCGGCAACCAGATCGTCTCGGGTGTCGCGATCAACTTCATCGTCGCCGGCTCGACCGTCATCCTTGGCGAGGCCTGGTTCCGCCAGGGCGGCCGCACGCCGGCACTCGGCGAAGGTGCGCGCTTCCAGACGATCACCTTCCCCTATGCCGACAGCATCCGCGAAATCCCGATCCTCGGTCCGATCTATTCGGACCTGCTTTCCGGGCATTTCATCCTGACCTATGTCGCCTTTGCCATGGTGCCGCTCAGCTGGTGGATCCTCTACCGCACCCGCTTCGGCCTGCGGCTGCGCGCCGTCGGCGAGAACCCGGGCGCGGTCGACACAGCCGGTATTTCGGTGATCTGGATGCGCTATCGCGCCGTCATCTGCTGCGGCATTCTCTGCGGCTTTGCAGGTGCCTATCTGTCGCTGGCCATGACCGCCGGCTTCGTCAAGGGAATGACCGCCGGTAAGGGTTATATCGCGCTGGCAGCGTTGATCTTCGCCAAGTGGCGTCCATTCAACATCATGCTCGCCTGCCTGCTTTTCGGCTTCCTAGATGCGCTCGCCATCCGTCTGCAGGGCAATCCGCTGCCGCTGATCGGCCAGGTGCCGGTGCAGTTGATGCAGGCGCTGCCCTATATCCTCACCGTAATCCTGCTTGCCGGTTTCATCGGCAAGGCCATTCCGCCGAAGGCCGGCGGCGTCCCCTATGTCAAGGAGCGCTAGAACCATGGAAAAGGAACTGTTCGAAGCCGCGCGTGACGCAATGGCCAAGGCGCATGCGCCCTACTCGAAGTTTCCGGTCGGCGCGGCGATCCGCGCCGAGGACGGCAAGATCTATACCGGCGCCAACATCGAGAACCTGTCCTTCCCCGAGGGCTGGTGCGCCGAGACCACCGCGATCAGCCATATGGTCATGGCCGGTCAGCGCAAGATCATGGAAGTCGCCGTCATTGCCGAGAAGCTGGCGCTCTGCCCGCCCTGCGGCGGCTGCCGCCAGCGGCTGGCGGAGTTCTCCGGCGCCAGCACGCGCATCTTCCTGTGCGACGAGACCGGCGTGAAAAAGACCCTGGCACTGTCGGACCTGCTGCCGCACAGCTTCGAGACCGAGATTCTCGGATGACCGCGGCCGCTGAACTGTTGAAAGCCAGGCTCGGGGACCTCTCTCCACGCTATGGCATCGTGCTCGGCTCCGGCCTCGGTTCTCTGGTCGAGGCTTTGGACGAGACGTTGCGCCTCTCCTACGCCGAAATCCCGGGCTTCCCGGTCAGCAGCGTCTCCGGCCATGCCGGCGAACTTGTGGCCGGAACGCTCTCGGGCGTGCCTGTTGTCATGCTGTCTGGTCGGGTCCACTACTACGAGCAGGGCGACGCCAATGCGATGCGCGTCCCGCTCGAAACCCTGAAGGCGCTCGGCATCGAATGCCTGGTGCTGACCAATTCCGCCGGATCGCTGCGGGATGATCTGCCGCCGGGATCGGTGATGCGGATATCCGACCACATCAACTACTCGGGCTTCAACCCGCTGATCGGCGTCGACAGCGACGATCGCTTCGTCGGCATGACCAATGCCTATGATGCCGAGCTTGCGGAAAGAATGCAGGAGAGCGCCGAGCGCCTCGGCATTCCGCTTCTCGCCGGCGTCTACATGTGGTTCTCCGGACCGAGCTTCGAAACGCCGGCGGAGATCCGCATGGCGCGCATCCTTGGCGCCGATGCGGTCGGCATGTCCACGGTTCCGGAAGTCATCCTCGCGCGCTTCTTCGGCCTCCGCGTCGTTGCCGCCTCGGTCATCACCAATTTCGGCGCCGGCATGACCGGTGGCGAGATCAGCCATCACGAGACGAAGGACATGGCGCCGATCGGCGGTAAGCGGCTTGCCGCGATCCTCGCCGACATGATCGCGGCCGACGCGGTGCGCGGGTGACGATGCTTCCGCAGGAAACCATCAGGCGCAAACGCAACGGCGAGCACCTCGCCTCGGCCGAGATCGCGGATTTCGTTCGCGGCCTGTCGGATGGTTCGATCTCCGAAGGGCAGGTCGCCGCCTTCGCCATGGCGATCTGGTTCTCCGGCATGAGCCGCGAGGAGACCGTCGCGCTGACATTGGCGATGCGCGATAGCGGCGAAACACTCGACTGGAGCGCCATTAAACGACCCATTGCCGACAAACATTCGACCGGCGGTGTCGGCGACAACGTCTCGCTGATGCTGGCGCCGATCGTTGCCGCCTGCGGGCTCGCCGTGCCGATGATATCAGGGCGCGGCCTCGGGCACACCGGCGGCACGCTCGACAAGCTCGAATCCATACCCGGCTATGATATCCAGCCGTCGGCGAGTGTCTTCCGCAGGACGGTCGACGAGATCGGTTGCGCGGTCATCGGCCAGACCGCTAATCTCGCGCCTGCCGACAAGCGCCTCTATGCGATCCGCGATGTCACTGCGACCGTCGATTCGGTACCGCTGATCACGGCCTCGATTCTGTCGAAGAAGCTCGCGGCCGGCCTTCAGTCGCTGGTGCTGGACGTCAAGCTCGGCAACGGCTCCTTCATGAGCGATGCGCGTGAGGCCGAAATCCTGGCGCGCTCGTTGGTCGACGTTGCCAATGGCGCCGGCGTTCGCACCTCCGCACTCCTGACTGACATGAACGAGCCCCTGGCAGACGCGGCCGGCAATGCACTGGAGATCGACAATTGCCTGGCTTTCCTTCGAGGCGAGAAGAAGGGAACGCGGCTTGAAACCGTCGTGCTCGCCTTTGCCGCCGAAATGTTGGTGGCCGGCGGCGTTGCCGGTGATGCCGAACAGGGTGAAGCCCAGGCGCGCAAAGTGCTTGGCAGCGGAGCGGCACTGGAACGGTTCGGGAAGATGGTACATGCGCTGGGTGGCCCGGCGGATTTCATCGAGCGCTCGGTCGCCTATCTCGGACGTGCGCCGGTCATTCTGCCGGTCGAAGCCGAGCAGTCCGGCTATCTCGCCGCCTGTGAGACGCGGGAACTGGGCATGGCCGTCATCGCGCTCGGCGGCGGGCGTTCGCATCCAGACGACAGGATCGATCACCGCGTCGGTTTCGATGCGCTGAAGCCGCTTGGAACGCGGGTCGCGAAGGGCGATCTCATCGCCTTCGTTCACGCGGCAGACCAGCAGGCGGCGGAAGCGGCCCGGCGACGCCTTTTGGCACTCTACACGATCGATGAGGTCGAGCCGGAGACGAGGTCCCCGATCCTCGCGAAAATCACCTGACCAGATGCAGGTCGCCGTCCTCGACACGGAAAGAGGACAGCCGGTTCAGGAAGGTCATGCCGATCAGAGTCCCCGAGAGCGCCTTGTCCGGAAGCACCAGCGCCTGAACGTCGCGCACCGATATGCCGCCGATCT
Source organism: Ensifer sp. Root423 (assembly GCF_001426275.1). Taxonomy (NCBI): domain Bacteria; kingdom Pseudomonadati; phylum Pseudomonadota; class Alphaproteobacteria; order Hyphomicrobiales; family Rhizobiaceae; genus Ensifer; species Ensifer sp. Root423. The sequence goes on from NZ_LMEG01000044.1 coordinate 14,940, forward strand.
CGATTCGGCTGAGGACCACCGGCGCTGCCCCGACGATGCCATTGGCCGTGTTGACACGTGCCGCGGCGAAGTCGAGCGTGTTCGCCGAAATCCCGAGCCGCCTTGCGGTTGAAAAGTTGATAGTGATCGCACTGGCGCCGGTATCGACCAGTCCGCGTTCCGTTCGCCCATTGATGCGGAAGGTGCCAATGAAGTGCCCTCTGTCGTCGGCGTCGAGCACGACGCTGCGCCCCATCGCGTATTTCGCGGTGGTCGTCGGCGGGGCTGCAGCTACCTGAGTGACCTTCCCGTTGTCTGGGTGGGACAGAAACCTGGTCGCAAGGTTCGGGACCACGATGGCCGCGACTGCCGCAGCGCCGGCCAATGTCAGCAGACGGACGAGCATGGACATCACCTCTTAATCGAACTTATGCTCGTGCAAGTAGAGCCGATGATGCCTAAGACGACATAAAAAAACCGCCGGGATCCGACGGTTTTCTCATCGATTTCAGATCCTGGTTAAGGATCTGAAAATCACTTGGTGCCGTACATGCGGTCGCCGGCGTCACCCAGACCGGGCATGATGTAGCCGAGTTCGTTCAGGTGGCTGTCGATCGAGGCGGTGAAGATCGGCACGTCCGGGTGCGCGCTCTGGAAATTGCGGATGCCTTCAGGAGCGGCGAGCAGGCAGAGGAAGCGCATGTTCTTGGCGCCGCGCTCCTTCAGCTTGTCGATCGCCGCGATCGAGGAATTGCCGGTGGCAAGCATCGGATCGACGACGATGATCAGGCGCTCTGACAGGCTCTCCGGTGCCTTGAAGTAGTATTCCACCGCCTCCAGCGTCTCATGGTCGCGATAGACGCCGATATGGGAGACGCGGGCCGAAGGCACGAGTTCGAGCATGCCTTCGAGCAGCCCGTTGCCGGCGCGCAGGATCGAGGCGAAGACAAGCTTCTTGCCTTCGAGGACCGGCGAGTCGATTTCCTGCAGCGGCGTTTCGATGCGCTCCATCGTCAGCTCTAGATCGCGCGTCACCTCGTAGCAGAGCAGCGTCGAGATCTCACGGAGAAGCCGGCGGAAACCCGCAGTCGAGGTCTCCTTCTTGCGCATGATGGTCAGCTTGTGCTGCACAAGCGGATGATCGATCACTGTAACGCCGTTCATGGCTCACCTTTCCGGATTTTTTGTATCCGTCCTTTTTCCATGGAATGCGCCGTCGCCGCAAGGGTATTGGCCGACCGGAGACCGTCATCCCCAGCCGGCAAATCGCGACCTGTACCCCTAGATCCGCGTCAGCAACCGCTGACGCGTCGCCTCGTCGACAAAGGCGGCTTCGATCGCGGTCCTGGTCATGCCGTTGATCTCATCGTCGCTGAAGCCCATCACCGCGGAGGCGATGTCGTATTCCTGGGCGAGCGAAGTGTGGAAGAACGGTGGGTCGTCGGAATTGAGCGTGACGCGCACGCCGGCCTCGTGCAGGGCCCACAGCGGATGCGACGCGAAATCGGGGAAGACCTGAAGCGAGATGTTGGAACCGGGGCAGACCTCGAGCACCACACCCTCATCGGCGAGGCGCCGCACCAGATCCGCGTCTTCGATCGCCCGCACACCGTGGCTGATGCGCGACGGGCGCACGTGGTCGAGCGCGTCGCGAACGCTGAAGGCGCCCGAGAGTTCGCCCGCATGGATCGTCAGCCCGAGGCCGGCATCACGCACGATGTCGAAGGCGCGCGCGAAGTCGGCGACCTTGTGCATGCGCTCTTCGCCGGCAAGGTTGAAGCCGGTGACGAACTTGTGTTCGCGCCTGGCGGCGAATTCGGCCGTCTTGATCACCGATTCCGGGCCGAGATGGCGGATGCCCGTGATCAGCATGCGCGATTCGATGCCGGTCTTCTGCCGGGCGGCTTCCATTCCGGCGGCAAGACCTTCGAGATAGGCGTGGGCACCCAGGCCGATCGTGTTGCCGTGGTCGGGCGAAACGATGATTTCGCTGTAGATCGTTCCGGCTTCGGCAAGTTCGGTCAGATAGGCTTCCGCGAGCAGCGCGTAGTCTTCCTCGGTCTTAAACAGCGAGGCGATGGCGTCGTAGCATTTCACGAAGCTGGTGAAGTCTTCCCAGACATAGGCCTTGTCGCGGATGATTGCGCTGGTGTCGACGCCATATTTCTCGGCCTGGGCCAAAGCCAGTTCGGGCGGCGTCGCACCCTCGATGTGGCAATGCAGTTCCGCCTTCTTCAGATGTGCGGTCAAATGAGGCTTCTCCCATGGTGGCCCGGCGCGATGCCGAGATGCTTGGCGACGGTTTCGCCGATATGCGTGAAGGTATTGGCAATGCCAAGCGAGCGGCTGCGCAGGGACGGCCCGAACATCAGCACCGGCACGCGCTCGCGCGTATGGTCGGTACCGCGCCAGGTCGGGTCGCAGCCATGGTCGGCCGTCAGGATGACGATGTCGCCCGGCTGCAGGCGACGGTCGAGATCGGGCAGGCGCGCGTCGAAGGCCTCGAGGGCAGCCGCATAGCCGGCAACGTCGCGACGATGGCCGTAGAGCATGTCGAAATCGACGAAGTTGGTGAAGACCAGGCTTCCGTCCTCGGCCTCGTCGATGGCTGCAATGCTGGCATCGAAGAGCGCCATGTTGCCATCGGCCTTGGTCAGCTTGGTCACGCCCTGATGGGCGAAGATGTCGCCGATCTTCCCGATAGCGTGAACCGAGCGCTCGGCCTCCACCAGCCGGTCGAGGATGGTCGGCTCCGGTGGCAACACCGAAAAGTCGCGCCGGTTGCCGGTGCGCACAAAAGTCTGCGGGCTCGCGCCGACGAAGGGGCGGGCGATGACGCGGCCGATATTGTAGTGGTCGAGCAGGCGGCGAACGATCTGGCAAAGCTCGAGCAGGCGGTCGAGGCCAAAACTCTGCTCGTGCGCTGCGATCTGGAAGACCGAGTCCGACGAAGTGTAGCAGATCGGCTTGCCACTGCGCATGTGCTCCTCGCCGTGGCGGACGATGATATCGGTGCCGGAGGCGTGGCAGTTGCCGAGAATGCCGGGAATGTTGGCCTCGCGGCAGATCGCTTCGACGAGCTCCGGCGGAAAGGCGTCGCCTTCGGCGGAGAAGTAGCCCCAGTCGAACATGACGGGGGTCCCGGCGATTTCCCAATGACCGGAAGGCGTGTCCTTGCCGCGCGATACTTCGCTCGCCGCACCATAGGCGCCATAGACGCGATTGGGCACCGGCATGCCCTGGGGAATGGTGCCGGTCGCAAGCTTTGCCGCGTGGATCAGGCCAAGCGCGGACATGTTCGGCAGGCTGAGCGGGCCCTCGCGCAATCCGGGCCGGTCGGCAGCGCCGATAGCGCAGAACTCGGCGATATGGCCAAGCGTGTTGGCACCGAGATCGCCGAAGGCTTCGGCGTCCGGCGCTCCGCCTATGCCAAAGGAATCGAGAACGAATAGAAAGGCACGCGCCATGATGCACCTGACAGCGGGCGCGCGGCGATCGCGGCCCGAGACCTCCGGAAAAGCGCAGGTACGCCCGCTAGGGCACCCGCGCAATCTCGAAGGGATAGCGCCGCTCGTTGCTCAATGCAATTGCGCCGCATGTCTGTCTGATCAGCAATCCGAGCATTTTATCGGCTGGGAGAGGCGTGCGTGGAAGTAGGCCGTCTTGGAGAGATCGATGGTCTTTGCCGTCGCCTGAAGGTTGGGCGCATAGAGCAGGAGTTCGTGCGGTACGGTCAGTTCCGTGCGAATGACGAAGGAGTTGGTCGCTGTGAACTGGGCGGGCAGGGAGACCTTCGTATTGACGGCATAGGGCGTGCCGCCTGCCTGATCGCGCGACCACAGGATCGTGCCCTCATTGGTGTTCGTGACCGCGATGCCGCTGATCTTCAGCGTGTAGTTGGCATTTCCGTAGGGCGCCAGGATGCTCTTTGCGATGTTCGGCACGTTGGCGAGGAAGGCCTTGTTGACCTCCGTCTGCTGCGCGACGACGTCGGCCGTAGCGCTTGCGGCGCGCGCGGTCTTGCCGGCAACTGTAAAACCGACCGAGAGTTCGAAGGCGCCGAGATAGGCCATCACCAGCAGCGGGGCGACGATCGCGAATTCGACCGCACCGACGCCGCTTCTGTCGCGCCGTAGCGCGCCAAGTGTCTTGGTAATCGGCTTGAGGCGCAGGATTTCTAACGCGGAATACGGCATCGGGGGCGCCTCACTCGCTCTCGTTGCGGAAGGTGGCGGTCGCCACCATGAGATAGTCCTTCGGCATGCTTGAGCCGGCGGGCCGCAGGTTGGTGATGAACGGCCTGACGAGGTCCGTGAAGACGCTCCAGCGATAATAGGCGCGAACCACGTTGAAGGAGCCGGGGCCGCCAGGAGCAAACTTGAAGCCGGTCGTGTCGATGTCGGTGGAATCGGCCTTCCGCGGGATCAGCACGGGAAACTTGCTGAGATCACTGACCGCCCTGACGTCCAGATAGAATTGCGAGGGTAGGCCGGCTTCAGTGGCCGAGCACTTCATCAGGACCGAGATCTCGTCGCAGAACGCCTGGCGGAACTGAGCCTCGCTCATGTCGGTCTGTTTTCCCTGCTGGAAGGTGATCTGACCGGTGCGGACCTTGCGCGCCATCGTCTCCGTCGCATTCGCCAGGAGCTGGTCGCCGTAGAAGGCGGCGAAGGTTTCGAGCGAGGCGAAGATCACCACGAAGAAGGGAAGGGCGAGAATGGCGAACTCGATACTCGTCGTGCCTTTGCGGTCGCGAAGGAAGCGGCTGAAAATGCCTTTTCGCCTTTTTTCGGCCCCGCTCGGCCGCCATGTTGCCTGCTCGATGTTCATTGCGCCGTCCCATCATGTTACGCCAGACGGGCGGCAGATTATGGAGCAACCATTGATATTTCGTTCTCAGGGATGGTGCGCATTTTAACGAACCACGCGCTTCGAACCCATAAAAATCAATTGGTGCTACCTGTGGTTTTGCGTTCCGCGTGACGCTCACAATTTGGCGTGCAGGAGAGCACGGTGCGGGACGTTTGTTTATAGACGCGCACGGTGTTACCTTCGTCGATCGACACCAGGATCCGCTCGTCGACGATGGCGTTTCCGTCCTGATCGAGGATGACCAGGTTGGTGGTTCCGAAGTTGCGGCCGGTAATGACGATCGTACGGGCGTCCGCAACCGTCGCGTCCGCCACCTCGGCATTGCCGATGATGACCTTGCTGACCGGGCGATCGAGCTTCAATACGCGCGCATGATCCATATACACACGCATCATGTCGCTTTCGGCCGCGGCGGCAACCGATGGGGCGAGGGCGGCGATCGCGAATGCGAATATGGCGGCTCGGCCGGTCGCGAATGGCGTGGTCATGGCGGGTCCCTAGGTGGTGTTCACGCCATATTCACCGCTCTTGGTGAACGAACCGTTAAGTCGATTCTATCGAGGCCTTGCAGAGGCTTCGCCGTTTTCTGTTCGTTTACCCAAAAATCAGGGATGCTTCGTTAACCTTCAGGTAACCGCCTTCTTTAAGTCGATGGCAATGCGCCAGGACTAGTTTGGGGTTCATCCGATCAACGGCAACAGTTGGCGGAAGTGCTGAACAACAAACGTGAAGTAGGAGAATCATCATGAAGAAGATTTTTGCCCGTCTGATGAAGGACGAGTCCGGCGCGACCGCCATCGAGTATGGCCTCATTGCCGCGCTCATCTCCGTTGCCCTGATCGCAGGCGCAACGACCCTCGGCAACTCGCTGAACAGCACGTTCAACGGCCTCGGCGGCAAGCTGACCAGCACCACGGCTGGCAAGCTCTAATCGGGAAAGCAAGCGAGGAGAAATTCGCATGACGAAGATTTTCCATCGCCTGCTTCGGGATGAAACCGGCGCGACTGCCATTGAATATGGCCTGATCGCGGCTCTCATTTCCGTCGCCCTGATTGCTGGTGCAAGCACGCTCGGGAACTCGCTAGATTCCACGTTCAACGGGATCGGTGGCAAGATCACGACGAGCACGTCCGGCAAGCTCTGACGAACAGGTTTCGCAAGAACCTGTAATGGAGCCGCCCCCAAAAGGCGGCTCTATTGTTATCTGGAAGCCAGCAGGCATCGCAGATTGTTTGCTCTCACTTCGGAGGCAGGAAGCATGATTGAAGCTGCCATATTCGTGGTCTTCCCTTTTTGCCTGGGATTTGCGGCGTTTTCCGACCTGCTGACGATGACGATCCCGAACCGTGTTTCGGTGATCCTGCTTGGTGCCTTTTTCCTGGTGGCGCCAATGTCCGGCTTGGGGTTCGCCGAGATCGGCCTGCATCTGCTCGCGGCCGCCGCAGTCTTTGCCGCATGTTTTGCCCTGTTTGCGACGAACGTGATGGGCGGCGGGGACGCGAAGCTCCTGACGGCCTGCGCCATCTGGTTCGGCCTGACGTCGTCGTTGACGGCCTTCCTGCTTTATGTCTCGATCTTCGGCGGCGTGCTGACGCTCGCGGTGCTTTTGTTGCGCCAGCAGGAGGATACGATCCTTGCGAGCGGCATTCCTTTCCCGCAGCTTTTGCTCACGGCCAAGAAAATTCCTTACGGGATCGCGATCGCGCTTGGGGGCTTTGCCGCCTATCCCTCGTCGCCGCTTATGGAGGCGGCCTTCGCGCGGCTCACTTGAGAGGCATTTGAGCTGACTGGTCAGCTTTTGTTAACTGCGCTCATAAGTAATCCGTTAACCATAATTACACCAATTCCTGATCAATCTGAGCCTGGCATTTTTTCGGGGCTCGGAAACAATCATGAAACCGGTTCGCATCATCATACTGGCAGTGGCCGTTCTCTCGGCTGCGATGGCCGGTCTTTTGGCGATGAGGCTGACGGGCGCGCCTGCGCCACAGATGGCTGAACCGGTCGTCGAGCGTGCCCCCACCGTCAATGTGCTTGTCGCCAGCAAGAGCCTGCCCGTCGGATCGCGACTGGGCGGCGACAGCATCCAATGGATGGCCTGGCCGAAGGACGGCGTGGTCGATGGCATCATTACCGAAGAAAATCAGCCGACCGCGATCGATGATCTGAGCGGTGCCGTCGTGCGTCTGCCGATCTTCAACGGCGAACCCGTGCGCCACGAAAAGGTGGCAGATTCGTCCAGCCGCATCATGTCGTCGCTGCTGCCGGCCGGCAAGCGCGCCGTTGCGACCGAAATCACGGTCGCAACCGGTGCCGGTGGCTTCATCCTGCCGAACGACCGCGTCGACGTGATCATGGTGCGCAAGGGTGATGGCGAACTCTACCTGACCGAAACCGTGCTCAGCAATGTGCGTGTGCTCGCGATCGACCAACAGGTCGAGGAAAAGGATGACGGCACCAAGGCGGTGGTTGGAACCACGGCCACGCTGGAACTTACGCCCGACCAGTCGAAAGTGATGACGGTCGCGCAGCAGATGGCGGAACGTATTTCGCTGGCGCTCCGAAGCGTCGCCGACGCGCAGGAGTCTGACACGGACGCCGCGGACTATCTGCTGAGCGGCGACGGCCAACCGAACATTCAGGTCATCAAGTCCGGCTCCATCGTCAAGGGCGATGGAACGGTCGGCCAGACGCAGCAATGACAGACACGAGCAGGAACCAGGTGAGAACGGGGCATAAGGTGAAACGGAGCGGAAACAAATTTCGGGCGTCTGTCGCAGCCGGCCTATCATTCTGCCTGGCGGTTACCGGCATGTATCTGCCGGCGCCGACGGAAGCGTTTGCCGGCGCGTCCTCGGTCGTCCGCATCGTCGAAAGCGGCCCCGGCGTGAAGAAGAAGGTCAGCCTCGGTTTGAACAAGGCCGTAGTCGTCGATTTGCCTGCAGACGCGCATGATATCCTCGTTGCCGACCCGTCTCTCGCCGACGCCGTGACCCGTACGTCGCGGCGCATCTACCTCTTCGGCAAGTCCGTCGGCCAGACCAACATCTTCGTCTTCGGTCCCAATGGCGAGGAGATCGTCTCCCTCGACATCGAGGTCGAGCGCGACGTCTCCAGCCTTCAGTCCAACCTGCGCCGCTTCATTCCGGACGCCGATATCAATGTCGAGATCGTCTCGGACAACATCGTGCTGACCGGCACCGTGCGCACACCGCTCGATTCCACCCGTGCCGTCGACCTTGCCAAGGCCTTTCTTCAGGGCGGTGAGGCGACCACGCGCAACATCACGGCCCAGGGCAACAATGGTGACGCCGATATTTTCGCCGAAGACCGCCAGGTGTCGCAGATCGTCAATCTCCTGACTATCGATGGCGACGACCAGGTCAATCTCAAGGTCACCGTGGCCGAGGTCAGCCGCCAGGTGCTGAAACAGCTCGGCTTCAACGGCCGTGTTGGCGACGGCGAAAGCGGGATTGCTTTCCGAAATCCGGCCAACCTCGGCGATGCGGTCGGCGTCGGCGTGAACGCGATCATCAACAAGACGGTCGGCGGCACAGTGATTTCCAGCTACATTAACGCGATGGAGCAGGCTGGCGTCATGCGGACGCTGGCTGAGCCAAGCCTGACGGCGATTTCGGGCCAAGAAGCCAAGTTCTACGTCGGCGGCGAGTTTCGCCTGCCCGGAACCCAGGAAGTCACGATTGATGACAAGACCGGCGAGGAAAAGGTTACACGCGAAGTCAACGATGTCGAATACGGTATCCGCCTGAACTTCAAGCCGGTCGTCCTCGGCCCAGGGCGCATCAGCCTGAAGATCGAGACGAACGTCTCCGAGCCTACCTACGAGGGATCCGTCGTCACCGGCAACGGCAGGAACGCGATCCCTGGCAACACCTTCCTCGGCATCCGCAAGCGCGAGGCATCGACCAGCGTCGAACTGCCGTCCGGTGGTTCAATCGTGATCGCCGGCCTGGTTCAGGACAACATTCGCCAGGCGATGTCCGGCCTGCCGGGCGCTTCGAAGATCCCGGTGCTGGGCACGCTGTTCCGCAGCAAGGACTTCGTGCGCAACGAGACCGAACTGGTCATCATCGCCACGCCTTATCTGGTCCGTCCGGTCGCCAGAAGTGCGATCTCCCGACCCGACGACAACTTCAATCCGGCCAACGATCTCGACAGCTACTTCCTCGGCCGCGTGAACCGCATTTACGGCCGGCCGGAAGCGGCCGCTCCGGCAGGCCGTTACCACGGCAACGTTGGCTTCATCTACAAATAGGCTGGGTCATGACGCTTCGAACCGATTTCCACGTGAATTCCGAAAGGCCGAACGCCATGTCCTCAGGTCCGTCCGGAACATTCATCCGTCGCATGAGCCGGGCAGCCGTCCTGGTGCTGGCCGGTGCCCTGCTTGCCGGTTGCGGCACGAGGGACAATCTCGCGACTGGCTCCATCCCCGATGACTACCGCACCCGGCATCCGATTGTGCTCGCCGAGGGGGAACGCGTCATCGACATCCCGATCGCCTCGGGCGATCGCCGTCTTACTCAGGGTACGCGCGATGTCGTCGCCGGTTTTGCGGCCGACTATCGCAACTCGGCAAGCGGCGTCGTGCAGATCATGATGCCGCGGGGCGCTGCCAACAGCCACGCCGCCCAGGCGATGCGCCGGGAAATCCGCGGCGTGCTGGTGAATGCAGGCGTACCGGCCAAGAGGTTGCTGGAGACGAGCTACGACGCCGGACCCTATGGCGACGCGGCCCCTATCCGTCTGAGCTATGTGGCGATCACGGCACAGACGGGACCTTGCGGCACCTGGCCGGAAGACCTGAACCTCAACACCTTGGAAAACAAGAACTATTACAACTTCGGTTGCGCCTCGCAATCGAACCTGGCGGCCCAGCTTGCCAACCCGACGGACCTCCTCGGTCCGCGTCAGATGTCGCCGATCGACGCCGAGCAACGCGGCCAGGTGATCACGGATTGGCGTGGAACCGAGAAGAAGGACGGCACGGTCATCACCTTCAACTGATATCGGCTGGATGAAAAGATGAGTACCATCGATTACAGGATCGAGACTGGCACCGAGGGGGACGACCCGTCCTTCGATGCGCGTATGAGCGATCTGGAGCAGGTTCGTCCGTTGCCGCGGATTTCGATCCACGCGTTTTGCGAAAGCAACGCGATGTTGCAGCTGATGGAGCGGTGCGGCCAGGATCGGCGCATGGCGAAAGTTAGCCTGCGCATCAACAGCGGCAGCATCGATGCCGCCGCCAACATGTTCGCGACCGTATCGACGCCCAACCTGATCATTCTCGAGACGGCGACGGAACCTCGGTCGCTGCTGACCGAACTGGCGCCGCTGGCGGAAGTCTGTGACCCCAGCACCAAGGTGATCCTCGTCGGCAAGCACAACGATATCGGGCTCTACCGCGAACTCATCCGCAACGGCATTTCCGAATACATGGTCGCGCCGGTCTCGATGCCGGACATTCTCACTGCCGTTTCGGCGATCTTCGTCGACCCGGATGCCGAGCCCTTGGGGCGAAGCATCGCCTTCATCGGTGCGAAGGGCGGTTGTGGATCGTCCGTGATCGCGCACAATTGCGCCTGGGGCATCTCCAGCCTATTCTCGACCGAAACGATTCTCGCTGATCTCGACTTGCCCTATGGCACCGCCAACATCGATTTCGACCAGGATCCGCCGCAGGGCATCGCCGAGGCGGTCTTTGCGCCGGAGCGCCTGGACGAGGTATTTCTCGATCGCCTGCTGACCAAGTGCTCCGAGCACCTGTCGCTGCTTGCGGCACCTTCGATGCTCGACCGCGCCTATGATTTCGAGACCGGGGCTTTCCACCCCATCCTCGAGATCCTGCAGCGCAGCGCCCCCGTCTCCGTTCTCGACATTCCGCATCTGTGGACGGACTGGACACGGTCCGTGCTCGGCGAAGCCGACGAGGTGGTGATCACGGCGATCCCGGACCTTGCGAGCCTGCGCAACACCAAGAACCTGCTCGACGCCCTGAAGAGGCTGCGCCCCAACGACAAGCCGCCCCACCTGGTGCTGAACCAGGTCGGCATGCCGAAACGGCCGGAGATCGCCGCCAACGAGTTCTGTGATTCGCTGGAAATCGAAGCCGCGGCCATCATTCCCTTCGATGCTGCCCTGTTCGGTAACGCTTCGAACAGCGGGCGGATGATCGCCGAAATCGACAAGAAAGCGCCGGCTGCTGAAACCTTCTCGCAGCTCGCACATCTTCTGACCGGCCGCGTGACGATGAAGAAGGCCCGGCGCGGCGGCCTCGGCAAGATGCTTGCAGCGCTCGGCAGGAAATAGGACGTAGGATTACGCAGATGTTTGGCAAGCGCGGAAACGAAGGCTTCGGCAAAGGCGGCGGCACCCCGGTTTCCGCCCCTCCGCCGATCGTGGCTGCGGTGCAAGCGCCGGTGGTCGAGCGCGCCGTTCCGGTTCTTGCCGAAACGCCCTCCGCTGGTGCCAGGCCGCCGACGCCCGCTCCGCCGGCAAGACGGCGGCAGGCGCGGACGGAAGACTACTACGACACGAAATCGCAGGTCTTCTCCGCGCTGATCGACACGATCGATCTGTCGCAGCTCGCCAAGCTCGATACGGAGAGCGCGCGCGAGGAAATCCGCGATATCGTCAACGACATCATCACGATCAAGAACTTCGCGATGTCGATCTCCGAGCAGGAGGAATTGCTCGACGATATCTGCAACGACGTTCTGGGGTACGGTCCGCTCGAACCGCTGCTTGCCCGCGACGACATCGCCGACATCATGGTCAACGGTGCAGGCCAGACCTTCATCGAAGTCGCCGGTAAAGTGCAGGAATCGGAAATCCGCTTCCGCGACAACGCGCAGCTTCTTTCGATCTGCCAGCGCATCGTCGGCCAGGTCGGTCGCCGCGTCGACGAATCGAGCCCGATCTGCGACGCCCGCCTGCCGGACGGGTCCCGCGTCAACGTCATTGCCCCACCGCTCGCCATCGACGGCACGGCGCTTACCATCCGCAAGTTCAAGAAAGACAAGCTGACGCTCGAGCAGCTGGTCCGCTTCGGCTCGATAACGCCAGAGGGCGCCGTTCTCCTGCAGATTATCGGTCGCGTCCGCTGCAACATCGTCATTTCGGGCGGCACGGGCTCGGGCAAGACGACGCTTCTCAATTGCCTGACACGCTATATCGACACGGATGAGCGCGTGATCACCTGCGAAGACACGGCCGAACTCCAATTGCAGCAGCCGCATGTCGTGCGCCTCGAAACCCGCCCACCGAACATCGAAGGCGAAGGCGAGATCACCATGCGCGATCTCATCAAGAACTGCCTGCGCATGCGCCCCGAACGCATCATCGTCGGCGAAGTGCGCGGCCCGGAAGTCTTCGACCTGTTGCAGGCGATGAACACCGGCCATGACGGCTCGATGGGAACCATCCACGCCAACACGCCGCGCGAATGCCTGAGCCGCATGGAATCTATGATCGCGCTTGGCGGTTATACGCTGCCGGCAAAGACCGTGCGCGAGATCATCGCCGGATCGGTGGACGTGATCATCCAGGCGTCCCGCCTTCGCGATGGTTCCCGCCGCATCACCCACATCACCGAGGTGGTGGGCATGGAAGGCGACGTGATCATCACCCAGGACCTGATGCGCTACGAGATCGATGGCGAAGACGCCGGCGGGCGGATCATCGGCCGCCACATGTCGACCGGCATCGGCCGGCCGCACTTCTGGGATCGCGCGCGCTACTTCAACGAGGACAAGCGACTGGCCGCGACCCTCGACGCGATGGACAAGGGCTAGGAGCTGCGATGTTCGGGATAGACATCACCGTTATGGCGCTAGCGGCCCTCGTCGCCATATCGGCGGCGGCGCTTGCCTACGGCCTGCTGTTCTCGCGCATCGAAAGCGAAAAGAAGGCGGAAGGCCGCGTGCGCAAGATCAGCGCGGCGGAAACCGACCGCGCCAAGATGAAGGCCGCGCGCGACCGCGTGAGCGAACTGTCGAAACGGCGAAAATCCGTCCAGGATTCGCTGAAAGAATTGGAAAAGAAGCAGCAGGAACGCTCGGCAAAGACAGCGCCCTCGATGAAGGTGCGTCTCACCCAGGCGGACCTGTCGATCTCCATCGGGCGCTTTTATCTGTTCAGCGCGCTCTTCGGCTTTTTCGCCTTTCTGGTCGTGCTGATACTGGGCGCCGGGCTCCCCATTGCCGTCGGCTTCGGCCTGGTCGCCGGGCTCGGCCTGCCGCGCTGGTTCATCGGCTACCTGGTCAAGCGGCGCTGCAAGAAGTTCCTCGAGGAATTCCCGAACGCGCTTGAGGTCATGGTCCGCTCGATCAAGTCGGGCCTTCCCTTGAACGACGCGCTACGTCTCATCGCCGCCGACGGCCAGGAGCCGGTCAAGACCGAGTTTCGCCGCGTGGTGGAATCCCAGCAGGTGGGCCTGAGCGTGACCGAAGCCTGCGCCCGTATGGTCAACAGCATTCCCCTGCCGGAGGTGAATTTCTTCGCCATCGTGATCGCCATCCAGGCGCAGGCGGGCGGCAATCTCTCGGAAGCCCTAGGCAACCTGTCGAAGGTCCTGCGCGAGCGCAGGAAGATGAGAGCGAAGGTCAGTGCCATGTCGATGGAAGCCAAGGCCTCGGCCTGCATCATCGGCGCCCTGCCGTTCATCGTCGCGCTTTTGGTCTACCTGACATCGCCCGCCTACATGATGGTGCTTTTCACCGACCCCCGCGGTCATCTGATCATCGGTGCCGGCCTGTTCTGGATGAGCATTGGCATTTGGGTGATGCGCAACATGATCAACTTCGACATCTGAGGGGCGTCGATGAGCACTGACCTGATCAAGACCCTGACCGATCCCAACGTCGTCGTCGCCATTCTGGTTTCGCTCGCCGTGCTCGCAACCTTCTATTCGCTGATCGTGCCGCTGTTCGATCGCGGCGATCTCGGCAAGCGGATGAAGTCCGTTGCGACCGAGCGCGAGCAGATCCGGGCGCGCGAACGCGCGCGGCTTGCCGCCGAGGTTCAAAACGGCCGGGCAAGCCTGCGCGGGCAGAACAACGCCTCCATCCGCCAGGTCGTCGAACGGCTCAACCTGCGCTCGGCGCTCGTCGACGATAATACCGTCAACCGGTTGAAAATGGCCGGCTTCCGTTCGCAGAACGCGCTCAACACCTTCCTGTTCGCGCGCTTCTGCCTGCCCTTCCTGTTTCTGCTCGTCGCGCTCGTCTATATCTTCGTACTCGGCAATTTTGCCGACAAGCCGCTGATGGTGCGGCTCTTCTTTGCGATCGGCTTTGCCTATCTTGGCTTTTATGCGCCGAACATCGTCGTGGCCAACGCCATCACCAAGCGCCAGGCGTCGATACGCCGGGCCTGGCCGGATGCGCTGGATCTCCTGCTGATCTGCGTCGAATCGGGCGTGTCGATGGAGCTCGGCATGCGTCGCGTCGCCGACGAGGTGGCATCGCAATCGCAGCAACTGGCGGAAGAGCTGGTGCTGACGACGGCGGAACTGTCGTTTCTGCCCGAGCGCCGGGTTGCACTTGAAAATCTCGGACAGCGCACCGGCCTCGACGAGGTGAAATCCGTGGTCCAGGCACTGATCCAGGCGGACCGCTACGGTACGCCGATCGCTCAGGCCCTGCGTGTGCTAGCGCAGGAAAGTCGCGACCAGCGCATGACGGCAGCCGAGAAGAAGGCGGCTGCACTGCCGCCGAAGCTGACTGTACCGATGATCCTGTTCTTCCTGCCGGTGCTGGTCGCCGTCATCCTTGGACCCGCGGGCATCCAGGTCGCCGACAAATTCTAGGCAGCGGCGCCGCTGTCGGCGCTCTACAATCATGGGCGGTAGATGGGAAGCGCTAGAGGCGCCAGGAGCGTCTCTGAAGAACGCGGCGCGCCTTTAGTTGGCGACCTTCTTGTCGTCGGCCTTGGCGAGCTCTTTCCATGCGCCCTGCTGCGAAAGCATTGAGCGCAGATAGGCGACGTTCGCTTCCGCCTGCTCGCTGGAAAGCTCCTGGCGGGCGATCGTCTCGGCTTCCTGGAAGCGGCCCTGAAGGCCGACGGCGAGCGCGAGGTTCTGGCGCACGCTGCTGTCGGCGCCGGGCTGGCTTGCCGCCAACTTGAGATAGGTTTCGGCGGTGCGAAGGTCCTTGGTCAAAAGATAGGACATGCCGAGATTCGAGAGTACTGACGGCTCGTTCGGCTTGAGGTCGAGAGCCTCGCGGTAGCGCAGTCGCGCCTCCTGGGCGCGGCCCAGCTGGTCGAGGATTGCGCCCTCGGCCGATTTCAGCTTCCAGTCTGGACGGTCGGGTGTCTGCGCTCGGCCGATTGTCGCAAGCGCCTGCTCGAGCTGACCGGCGGCGGCCTGTGCCTTGCCGTAGGCGCCGAGCACTTCGCGGTCCGACGGATGGTTGATCGCGACCTGCTGCATCACCGCAAGCGCCTGCTCATTGCGGCCAGTCATGCGCAGGAGATTGGCATAGTTGAGGCCCGCTTCGCGATCCTTGGGGTTCTTTTCATACGCCTGGCCGATGCTTTCGGCAGCGGCCGAAAGCTCAGGCGCGGTCATCGACTGCACCGGTTTTGACGTTCTGGAGATCGACCCTGTCGTCAGTTCCTTCTTCGGCTGGTTGGCGCAGCCGGCAAGCGAAAGCGCCACCAGCGCGATCGCCGCGCCCTGCAAGAAACGGGCGCGTTTCGAGGATGAGGTCGTATATTTGGCCATGTGTGTCCCCAGCATGCATTCGCGCACCTGAACTTCAGACAACACCGGCGCAACTTTCACTCCAGCAATAATCTGTTAACCCTAACAGAGCGTTAATGGCGCGATTCCATCTCTGTCAGCCGAGGACTTTCATGGCTCCCTATCAGTTCATCGAGCGGCCGTCGCCGTTCAACACCAGCGCCGGCAAGACCCTGCCGATCTTCGCCGTCACGCCGGCGCATATCGAGACGGGGACGATCGACCCGATCGCTTTGGACTGGGCGCGCAAGGCATGCTTTACGGCCGAGTCCGGCGCGGTGTTGTTGATCCCGTCCGCCGACGGCCATCTTGGCGGCGCGCTCTTCGGCCTCGGCAGCAACCCGTCGGAAGCGCCGTTCCTCGCAGGCAAGCTGGCGCGGGCGCTGCCGGCCGGCAAATGGCATATCGAAACGGCACCGCTGACGGCCAACCGGCTGGCGCTCGGCTACGGCCTCGGCTCCTATCGCTTCGAGCGCTACAAGTCCGCCAAGGGCGAACCGCCGACGCTGCTCATCCCCGCCGATGCGGACGCGACCGACATCAAGCGCCAGCTCGCTGGCGTGTTCCTCGCCCGTGACCTCATCAACACGCCGACCAACGACATGGGACCGGAAGCGCTCGAAGGCGCGTTCCGCGCGCTTGCCGCCCACTACAAGGCCGATGTTTCGGTCATAACCGGCGAAGCGCTGCTGACGCAGAACTTCCCGCTGGTTCACACCGTCGGCCGCGCCAGCGCCGAGGCTCCGCGCCTGCTGGAGCTGCGCTGGGGCAAGAAGGGCCACAAGAAGGTAACGCTCGTCGGCAAGGGCGTGTGCTTCGATACGGGCGGTCTCGACATCAAGCCGTCGGCCTCCATGCTGCTGATGAAGAAGGACATGGGCGGTGCCGCCAACGTCCTTGGCCTGGCGCTAATGATCATGGACGCCAAGCTCAAGGTGGATCTGCGCGTCATCGTGCCGGTGGTCGAAAACTCTATTTCCGCCAATGCCTTCCGGCCGGGCGACATCTATCGCAGCCGCAAGGGCCTGACCGTGCAGATCGACAATACCGATGCCGAAGGCCGGCTGATCCTTGCCGACGCGCTCGCCTATGCTGACGAAGAGAAGACGGATCTGCTCGTCGACATGGCGACGCTGACCGGTGCCGCGCGCGTCGCGCTCGGCCCGGATCTGCCGCCTTTCTTCACCGACGATGCCGATCTGGCCCACGATCTGACGGAAGCAAGCCTCGAGGTCGACGATCCGATGTGGCGCATGCCGCTCTATAACGGGTATGACAAGGATGTCTCGGCCCGCATCGCCGACCTCACCAACGCGCCTGCGGGCGGCATGGCCGGATCGATCACTGCGGCACTCTTCCTCCGGCGCTTCGTCACCAACGCCAAGAGCTGGGTCCATTTCGATATCTTCGGCTGGGCTCCGTCCGAGCGCCCGCATTCGACGGTTGGCGGGGAGGCGCAGGCAATCCGTGCGCTTTACCAGCACGTCCAGAAGATGACGAGGTAACCGCAACCAGGCGTAACCGGCAAAGAAACGCTTGCGTAACGATCCGCCGCTATCGTGGCGGATCAGTATCACGCGTAGGAGCCGCCATTGCCGATCGAGCTAACGCCCTCCCAGGCCCTCGGGCTTTGGCATTCGGTGTCGCTCGCCCAGGTTCGCGTCGACAGCCGCGACCTGACCTTGCGGCAGCTGGCGATCCTGCTGCACATCTACCTCGTGCCGCCGCCGCACACCGTGCGTGGATTGGCGGCGACGCTTGGGGTCACCAAGCCGGTCATCACCCGCGCGCTCGACACCATGGGAGCGCTTGGACTTGTCGATCGCACCCGCGACGAGCGTGATCGCCGCAACGTCGTCATCAAAAGGACAGTCGAGGGTGCTCTCTATCTTGAAAAATTCGGTGACCTGATCATTGATCAGGGCCGCAAGCAGCTGAAGTGAGTAGACATGTCGACACCGCCCGATCGCCGCCTGAACGCCTATCGCCCCGACCTCGCAGAGAGCCGGCTACGCGGTGTCGTGCAAGCCGAACGCTACGTCGAGGGAAGCGTTGCGCGCATCTCTGTTCCGGTTGCGCCCCTGCGGGCCAAGCCCGATCTCGCCTGCGGCACCGACACCGAGCTGCTGCTCGGCGAATCCGTTCGGGTACTCGACACCAACGAAAGCTGGTGTTGGGTGAAGGCCGATCTCGACGGCTATGTCGGCTATCTTCCGGAGTATTGCCTTGCGCCGGTGGTCAAGAGCCCGACCCATATCGTGACGGCGCCGCGCACCTTCGTCTATACCGGCCATGATCTGCGTTTCCCGACGGTCTATCCGCTGTCGATGGGCAGCCGGTTGACGGTTGTCGATGAACGCGAAACGAGGGGCACGCGCTACTTTCTGCTCGACGGCGGCCAGGCGGTCATCGCCAATCACTGCATCGAGGTCGGCAGTGTCGTGCCGGGAGACTATGTCTCGGTCGCTGCCCGCTTCGTCGAAACACCCTATCTCTGGGGCGGGCGTTCCGGCTTCGGCATCGATTGCTCCGGCCTTGTGCAATTGTCGATGATGATGGTCGGCAGGCAGGCGCCGCGCGATTCCGACATGCAGGCGACGGGGTTGGGAACGCCGATTGGGCGCGAAGAGCTCACACGCGGCGACCTCGTCTTCTGGAAAGGGCACGTCGCGCTGATGGAGGACGACGAAACCCTGATCCACGCCAACGGTCACACGATGACGGTTGCGCGAGAGGGCTTGGAGGCCTCGATCGAGCGGATTGGCTGGCTCTATGAGCAGCCGACGGGCTACCGCCGTCCCTGAGCGCCCGCAAACGGAGCGTAGGGGGGCGCGAGCCTCCGCAATCGTAGCCGATGAAGGCAAAACACCCGTTCACGTCGCAGAATGCGACGCTGCGTCTCTGCCAGGAGGCTCGGCGTGGCAAGCGTCGCACCTCGCTTTCGCTGGATCAGTAGCCGGCTACTTTGTCGACGACGTGTTCGAGCGCCTGTCCGCCTTCGAAGCGGGCGATCTGCTGCTCCACATGGCGGAAGAGGGCCTTGACGTCGGAGGATGCCGCCACGTGCGGTGTGACGTA
The DNA here is from genome assembly GCF_001426275.1 of Ensifer sp. Root423. Classification (NCBI taxonomy): domain Bacteria; kingdom Pseudomonadati; phylum Pseudomonadota; class Alphaproteobacteria; order Hyphomicrobiales; family Rhizobiaceae; genus Ensifer; species Ensifer sp. Root423. Next base: position 33,638 of record NZ_LMEG01000044.1, read on the forward strand.
GACGTTGGGCAGGGTCCAGAAGCGGCTGTCCTGGGCAAGCGGCTCCTGCTCGAAAACGTCGAGCGAGGCACCAGCGAGCACGCCGCTGTCGAGCGCCTTCAGGATGTCCGCTTCGACCTGGCTACCGCCGCGGCCGGCATTGATGAAGACAGGCGCGCCGAACGGGCCGTTACGGCTGAGCCTTGCAAACAGGCGCAGGTTGAAAATGCCGCGGGTGTCCGGCGTCAGCGGCAGCAGGCCGACAAGGAAGTCGCTGCGTGCCAGGAAGCTGTCGAGTTCGTTGCCGCCAAAGGTCTCGATGCCGGCGACGTCGCGCTTGCTGCGCGACCAGCCGATGACCTTGAAGCCCATGGCCGAGAGCTTGCGGGCGGCGTCCTGGCCAAGCACGCCCATGCCCATGATGCCGACGGTGATGTCGGCGGCTTCCGGCTGGGTCAGGTCGCGCCATTCGCGTTTCGCCGCCTGCGCCTCGTAGGTGCGGTGCTGGCGCAGGTGCATGAGGCACTGCATGACCACCCATTCGCTCATGCGCGTCGTCAGCGTCTGGTCGACGAAGCGCACGAGCGGCACTTCGGGAAGGCCCGGCAAGGTCAGGACGTGGTCGACGCCGGCGCCGCCGGAGAACACCACCTTGAGATCCGGCGCCCGGTCGAACAGGTCCGGTGCCGATTTCCAGACGACTGCATAGTCGATGCCGGAGAGGTCGCGGTTGTGGTGCACGGCATCGGCGCGGTTGATCACCTCGCGATCCGGGAAGGCCCCGCGAAGCGCCGCCTCGACCTCCTCCGGAATGAACTTCAGATCGACGATGACGGGGCTTTTTGCGGACATTCGGGCACCTATTGACGGATCGCGGTCAAGTTGACGGCTTCGAGGTTGAAGGCGGCAGCCATCAGCGCCTTCGTGTAGTCCTGGCTCGGGGCATTGAAGATGCGTTCGGCCGGGCCCTGCTCAACCACCTTGCCCATGCGCATCACGATCATCTCGTTGGCAAGGGCGCGCACGACCTTGAGGTCGTGGCTGATGAACAGATAGGCGAGGTCGTGTTTGCTCTGCAGGTCCCGCAGGAGGTCGACCACCTGCGCCTGCACGCTCATGTCGAGCGCCGAGGTCGGCTCGTCGAGCATCACGAATTGCGGCTTAAGCACCATGGCGCGGGCAATGGCGATGCGCTGCCGCTGGCCACCGGAGAACTCGTGCGGATAGCGCCAGCGGGTCGCGGGATCGAGGCCCACTTCTTCGAGCGCCGCCGCGACGCGGGCGTCGCGCTCGTTGTCGGATAGGGAGCGCTCGTGGATTTTCAGGCCCTCGGCGATGATATCGGCCACCGACATGCGCGGGCTGAGTGAGCCGTAGGGATCCTGGAAGACGATCTGCATCCGGTTTCGAAGCGGCCGCATCTCGTTGAAGCTGTAGCGGTCGATGTCCTTGCCGATGAAGGCGATGCGACCCTTCGACGAGATCAGCCGCGTCAACGCAAGCCCGAGCGTCGTCTTGCCGGAGCCGGATTCGCCGACGACGCCGAGTGTCTGGCCTGCACGCAGCTTCAGATCGATGCCGTCGACGGCCTTCACATGATCGACCACCTTGCGCAGGAATCCCGCCTTGATTGGGAACCACACCTTCATCTCAGAGGCTTCCATCACGATCGGCTTCGACGCGTCAGACGGCGGCGGATTGCCCTTCGGCTCGGAGGCGAGCAGATGGCGGGTGTAGGCATGCTGCGGATTGGCAAAGATCTCGGCGGTCGGTCCCGTTTCAACGATCTTGCCCTTGGTCATGACGCAGACCCGATCGGCGATCTTGCGCACGATGCCGAGGTCATGGGTGATGAACAGCATCGACATGCCGTGCTCATCCTTGAGCGTCTTCAACAGCTCGAGGATCTGTGCCTGCACGGTGACGTCGAGTGCGGTCGTCGGCTCGTCGGCGATCAAGAGTTCCGGTCGGTTGGCGAGCGCCATCGCGATCATCACACGCTGGCGCTGGCCACCCGAGAGCTCGTGCGGATAGGCGCTCAGCCGCTTCTCCGGCTCGCGGATGCCGACCTGGTTGAGCAGCTCGAGAATGCGCGTGCGCCGCGCTGCACCCTCCAGCCCCTGGTGCAGTTCGAGGATCTCGCCGATCTGCCGCTCGATCGAATGCAGCGGGTTGAGCGAGGTCATCGGCTCCTGGAAGATCATGGTGATGTCGTTGCCGCGGGCGTGGCGCAGCTCCGCATCGCTGGCTTTCAGCAGGTCCTTGCCGTTGAAGACGATTTCGCCGCTCGGGTGGCTGGCGGACGGGTAGGGCAAGAGCTTCAGGATCGAGTTGGCCGAGACCGATTTGCCCGAACCGGATTCGCCGACAAGCGCCACGGTCTCGCCGCGCCTGATGTCGAAGGAGATATGGTCGACGGCAACGGAGGTGTTGCCGCCCTGGTGAAAGGCGACGGAAAGGTCACGGACGGAGAGGATTGGATCTGTCATCGTCGCGCTCACCGGAACGTCTTTCTCGGATCGAAGGCATCGCGCGTCGCTTCGCCCACGAAGATCAGCAGCGACAGCATCAGCGACATGACGCAGAAGGCCGTCAGCCCCAGCCAGGGCGCCTGCAGGTTGGACTTGCCCTGGGCGATCATCTCGCCGAGCGAGGGCGATCCCGGCGGCATGCCGAAGCCGAGGAAGTCGAGCGAAGTCAGCGTCGTGATCGAGCCAGAGAGGATGAAGGGCAGGAAGGTCAGCGTCGCCACCATCGCGTTCGGCAGGAGGTGGCGATACATGATCGTGCCATTGCCGACGCCGAGCGCGCGTGCCGCGTTGACGTATTCGAAATTGCGAGCCCGCAGGAACTCGGCGCGCACGACACCGACGAAACCGACCCAGGAGAACAAGAGCATGATACCAAGCAGGATGAAGAAGCCTGGCGGCAGGATCGCGGCGATGATCAGGAGAATGTAGAGCACCGGCATCGACGACCAGATCTCGATGAAACGCTGCATCAGGAGGTCGGTCCAGCCGCCGAAATAACCCTGGATGGCGCCGGCGGTGACACCGATCACCGCCGAGGCGATGGTGAGCGTCAGGCCGAAGAGCACCGAGATGCGGAAGCCATAGATCATGCGCGCAAAGACGTCGCGGGCCTGGTCATCGGTGCCGAGCCAATTGAGGTTTCCGACGATGCAGTTCCGGTCGTTGGTCTTGTCAGGGTAGGCGGAGCAGCGCTCTTCCTTGTCCATCAGCCAGAACGGCTTGGTCGGCGCCGAATGCGGGATGTTGGAATTGACCGTCTGGTAGGAATAGCGCACCGGCGGCCAGATCATCCAGCCATTGGCCTCGATCTCGTCGCGGATGAAGTCGGAGCGATAGTCGGTCTCGGCCAGGAAGCCGCCGAACTTTTCCTCCGGATAGTCGATGACGACAGGGAACAAAAGCTCGCCCTTGTAGGAGGCGATGATCGGCTTGTCGTTGGCGATCAGTTCACCGACCAGGCTGAGCCCGAACAGCGCCAGGAACAGCCAAAGCGACCAGTAGCCCCGTCGGTTCGCCTTGAAATTCTGCCAGCGGCGCTGGTTGACCGGTGACAACCAGCCACGCGGCGCCACAGCGGTCGGGGACGTTGCGAGGCTTGCCATCAGACGTCCCTCCGCTCGAAATCGATGCGCGGATCGACCCAGGTGTAGATGAGGTCCGACAGCAGGCTGACGAGCAGGCCCATCAGCGAGAAGATGAAGAGCGTGGCAAAGACGATCGGATAGTCGCGCTTGACGACCGAATCATAGCCGAGCCGGCCGAGGCCATCGAGCGAGAAGATGTATTCGATCAAAAGCGAGCCGGTGAAGAAGGCCGAGATGAAGGCGCCGGGGAAGCCGGCGATGATGATCAGCATGGCGTTGCGGAAGACGTGGCCATAGAGCACCTGGCCGTCGGTCAGGCCCTTGGCCCGTGCCGTCGTTACATACTGCTTCTTGATTTCGTCGATGAAGGAATTCTTGGTGAGCAGCGTCGTCGTCGCAAAGGCCGAGAGCAGCAGCGTGATCAGCGGCAGCGTCATGTGCCAGATGTAGTCGAGGATCTTCTGCCACCAGGGCAAATCCCAGAAATTGTCGGAGACGATGCCACGCAGCGGGAACCAGTCGAAGAACGAGCCGCCGGCAAAGACGACGATCAGCAGGATGCCGAAGAGGAAGCTCGGCACGGCGTAGCCGATGACGATGATGCCCGAGGTCCAAACGTCGAAGGCAGAACCGTCGGATACGGCCTTCTTGATGCCGAGCGGGATGGAGATCGCGTAGGAGAATAGAAGGATCCACAGCCCGAGCGAGATCGAGACCGGCATCTTCTCCTTGATCAGATCGATCACCGAGGTGTTGCGGAAGAAGCTCTCGCCGAAATCGAAGCGGAGATAGTTCCACATCATGGTAGCGAAGCGTTCGAGCGGTGGCTTGTCGAAGCCGAATTGCTTTTCGAGCTTGGCGATGAACTCCGGGTCGAGCCCTTGAGCGCCGCGATAGCGCCCGCCTTCGTCGCCGCCGGCCTGCATCAGGTCGCCGCTGCTGCCCGACAGGCGATCGGAGCCGCCGGCATTGGTCAGGTCCGAGATCACCTGCTCGACCGGGCCGCCGGGCGCGAATTGCACCACGATGAAGGAGATCGCCATGATCCCGAAGATCGTCGGGATCATCAAAAGCAGGCGGCGCAGGATGTAGGCACCCATCAGGCGGGCCTTTCGATCGACGTGTGGGCGGTGGCCCGGACCGGCGAAGCGTCGGCAAGCCGTCTATGGTGTCTCAATCCCTGTGTCTCCTTGCGGCTGTCAGGCCCGGATCGGGGCTTGTTTCAGTGATTCGTTTTTTTGCATTTGGAATCGAGACGCCATTCGAGTGCAAGGACTTCATTTGGGGGAGGCGTTTTTCGACCACCACGCGTCCGGAAAGCCTATTCCGTAGTAGGGCAGTTCCTGCGGACGGGCGAGCTGGTTCCAGTAAGCCACGCGAACCGAGCGCGAGTAGAACAGCGGAACCACGAAGTGATGGGCGAGAAGAACGCGATCGAGGGCCCGTGTTGTTGCCACCAGTTCGTCGCGGTTGGGCGCGAAGATGATCCTGCGGATGAGTTCGTCGATCGCCGGATCGGATATGCCGGCATAGTTTCGCGATCCCTGCTGATTGACCGAAGCCGAACCCCAGTAGTCGATCTGCTCGTTGCCGGGTACCAGTGTTTGCGCCCATATGCCGTAGATCATGTCATAGTCGAAGCTTCGGACGCGGTTGGTGTATTGCGAATCGTCGACGGTCCGGATGCGCGCATCGATGCCGATCTTCTTCACGCTGTTGATGAACGGCGTGACGGTGCGCTCGAACGACGGGTTGGCCAAGAGTAATTCGAAGCTGAAGGGCTCGCCGCTCTTTACGTTGACCAGGCGGTTGCCCTTGAGTTCGTAGCCCGCCTCCTTGAACAGCGCCAGCGCCTTGCGCAGGTTGTCGCGCACCTTCTGCGGGTCGCCGTTGACCGGGTTCGCGTAGGGCACGGTGAAGACTTCTGGAGGAACCTTGTCCTTCAGTTCCTCCAGAATGGCCTTCTCGCGTCCTTCCGGCAAAGCCTTGGAGGCAAGCTCGGTGCCCCAGAAATAGCTGTCGACACGCTGGAAGGCGTTGTAGGCGAGGTTGCGGTTCAGGTCCTCGAAGTCGAAGGCGTAGTTCAGCGCCTCGCGCACGCGCTGATCCTTGAATTTGTCGCGGCGCATGTTCGGCACGAAGGCTTGCATGATGCCGGCTGCGCGCAGCGGATTCTCGATCTCCTCGCGGACCACACGGCCATCCTTCATCGCCGGAAAGTCATAGGCGGTCGCCCAGTGACTGGCGCTGTTGTCCTGGTAGAAATCGACGTTGCCGGCGCGGAAGGCTTCGAACTGCACGTTCCTGTCGCTGAAGAAGGCATAGCTGATCACGCCGAAATTATATTGCCCGACATTGACGTTGAGGCTCTTGCCCCAATAGTCGTCCCTGCGTTCGAAGCGGATCGAGCCGCCGGCCTGGAACGACGCAATCTTGTAGGGGCCTGAGCCCATCACCGGCTCCAGCGTCGTGCGGCTGATGTCGCGCTTGTTGCCCTTCTCGTCCTCGCCTTCCCACCAGTGTTTCGGCACGATGGGGAACTGGCCGAGGATGTTCGGCATTTCGTGGTTGTTCTTCTCGTCGAAGCGGAAGGTGACGTCGCGGTCGCCAGTCTTTTCCGCCGAAACCACGTGGCGGTAGTAGTTGGACAGAAGCGGATTGTGTTCCTTCACTTTTTCGAACGAAAAAACCACGTCCTCCGGCGTCACAGGCTTTCCGTCAGCCCACTTGGCCTCGGCGCGCAGGCGAAACGTCGCGGAGGAAATATCGTCGGGATAGGAAACGCCCTCGGCCAGCAGCCCATAGGCGGTTGTGATCTCGTCCTCGGCCGATTTCATCAACGTATCGAAGACGAGCGAGGTTACGCCGCTCGCCGCCTCGCCCTTGGAGAGAATTGGATTGAAGGTATCGAATGTACCGCTCTCCGACAGGCGCAGCTCTCCACCCTTGGGAGCGTCAGGATTGACGTAGTCGAAGCGCGCAAAATCGGGCTTGTATTTCAGTTCACCGATTGACGATGTTCCGTAGCGCCAGACGGGCTGTTCTTGGGCATTGCCTGCAGGAGGGAGGAGAAGAAACGCCGCTGTCAGTAGCGAGGCAGCGAGGCCAGGTTTCACGGTCCTGCAGAAGTTTGGCATCCAGCCGGTACCCCTTATATTTCAATCTTCTTTTGCGAGAGCATAGGCGAAATCAGGGCAAATGACAGGCACTGCCGCAAATCAGGCCAAATTTTTGAGTCACATCCCGGTGATTCACAAGCGTGTAACGCGTAAGGCTGAGGCAAAGACGGGGCCTTAGGATCGGGGTTCGCCGGAGAGGCATGCCGCACATCGGCGCCGCTCGCCGCGAGACAAACGGGACGAAATTCAATGATTGCTCCATTTCGACGTTGCGGCTCGGCGTTTCTTGCGCTGCTGCTCGGAACAAGCCTCCTGATCGCCGACAACGCCGCGGCGGACGAAACGCCGGCCAAGGCGCTTTTCGGCGCCAAGGCCCTGCCTGCCGAGATGGCGGCAAATTCCTACGGCTTCTATGCGAAGGGATGCCTAGCCGGCGGTGTCGCCATCCCGACCGACGGGCCGACCTGGCAGGCAATGCGGCTGTCGCGCAACCGCCGCTGGGGCCATCCGCAGATGATCGCGCTGATCGAGCAGTTTTCCCACGACGCCGCCGACAAGGTCGGCTGGCCGGGCCTGTTGCTCGGCGATATCTCGCAGCCACGCGGCGGGCCGATGCTGTCGGGCCACGCCTCGCACCAGATCGGGCTCGATGCCGATATCTGGCTGACGCCGATGCCGCAACGCACGCTTACCTATCGCGAGCGCGAGGACATCTCCGCCACCTCGATGTTGCAGAAGAACAAATTCCTGACGGTCGACCGTTCGATCTGGACGCCGAAGCACGCGCAGCTGATCATGTTGGCGGCGAGCTACCCGCAGGTGGAGCGCGTCTTCGTCAATCCGGCGATCAAGAAGAAGCTTTGCGATACCTGGACGGGCGACCGCACCAATCTTGGCAAGGTCCGGCCGATCTACGGCCACGATTATCACTTCCACATCCGCATCAAGTGCCCCGCCGGCGCTTCGACCTGCAAGGACCAGGCGGAAGTGCCGGCGGGCGACGGCTGCGACAAGTCGCTGGCCTGGTGGTTCACCGACGAGCCATGGGCGAAGCCGACCAAGAAGCCGGACGCAAAGCCCGTCAAGCCGAAGGTGACGACGCTTGCCGACTTGCCGAAGGCCTGCGCTCTGGTCCTGAACGGCCCGGCGCCGGCCTCAGAAGCGGCCGCCACTTTTGGCACGGCCTACCGGGCTGCCGCGCCGGCCGCAGCGAACGATAGTATCGAGCAGGTGATCGGTGCGTCCGGTGATGTCCCGCCGGCCGATATCCCCGTACCAATGGCGCGTCCGACGCTGCAGTAGGATTAAGGACACACGAGTGGGGCGGGGAGGCATCAGCCTTCCCATTCCCGTGGCGCTCATGTATAGGGCAATCAAATCGATTTAAATATTGATGCGAGGCCCGGCATGGCGGATCGAAAATGTGTTGCGCTGATCGCGCATGATCAGAAGAAGGACGATCTTGCGGACTTTGCCAAGGCGCACGAGACGGTTCTGGCTGACTGGCGGATCGTCGCCACCGGCACGACCGGCGGTCGCGTCCTCGACGTCTGCCCAAGCCTCGATATCACCCGGCTGAAAAGCGGCCCCCTCGGCGGTGACCAGCAGATCGGCGCGATGATCGCCACCGGCGAAGTGCAACTGTTGATCTTCTTCGTCGATCCGCTGACCGCTATGCCGCACGATGTCGACGTCAAGGCGCTGATGCGCCTCGCCATCGTCTACGACATTCCGATGGCGCTCAATCGTGCAACGGCCGAGCAGTTGATCGACCTGAACCCCAGATGATGCGGGCTCCCGGCGGGCGGATTCTACTGAAATCCTCCCGCACTTTTCCTCATCCCGTTCTGTCTGATAGACAGTTCAGCAACCCAAGATGACGATCAGGATGGATCTTTGCGATGTCCGGTACCAGTGAACACAGCTTTCCCTTTCCGATCCTGATCGGCGACATCGGCGGCACCAATGCGCGCTTCGCCCTGCTCATCGACGCTTTTGCCGACCCGAAGCAGCTGCCGCCGATCAAGACCGGTGATTTCGAGACGATCGAGGAGGCGCTGCAGAAGAGCATTCTCGACAAGACCTCCGTGCAGCCGCGCTCGGCGATCCTGGCGGTCGCTGGTCCGATTCGGGGCGACGAAATTCCGTTGACCAACGCCGGCTGGGTGATCCGGCCGAAGGACATGCTTTCGAGCCTCGGCCTCGAAGACGTGCTCATCATCAACGACTTCGAGGCGCAGGCGCTTGCCGTCGCCGCTCCGGCGGATGAGGATCTGGTGCAGATCGGCGGCGGCAGCATTCGGCCGATGACCTCCCGCGTCGTGCTGGGTCCGGGAACTGGCCTTGGCGTCGGCGGTCTGGTCTTTGCCCAGCACACCTGGTTCCCGGTGCCGGGCGAAGGCGGACATGTCGATATCGGTCCGCGCACTGAGCGCGACTTCCAGATCTGGCCCTTTCTCGAGCCGATCGAAGGCCGCATGGCCGGCGAGCAGATCCTCTGCGGCCGCGGCATCATGAACCTTTACCGCGCCGTCTGCGCCGCCGATGGCGTTGACCCGGTTCTGACGGACCCCGCGGAAGTAACGACGCACGCGCTGGCTGAGAGCGACAGGGCGGCGATCGAGACCATCTCGCTGTTTTCGACCTATCTCGGGCGGGTCGCCGGCGACATGGCTCTGATCTTCATGGCCCGTGGCGGCGTTTTCCTGGCGGGCGGCATCTCGCAGAAGATCCTGCCGGCGCTCTTGAAGTCGCCCTTCCGTGCTGCCTTCGAGGACAAGGCGCCGCACTCGGCGCTGATGCGGACGATCCCCACCTTTGCCGTCATTCACCCGATGGCGGCACTCTCGGGATTGGCGGCCTTTGCCCGCACACCGAGGGATTTCGGTGTGGCAACGGAAGGACGCCGCTGGAGAAGCTGAGCCCGCTGCGCGCGCAATGACTCGCCAAAGCGATATCAAACCACTATAGAGCGCCGGGAAAGATCGGGCCGGATGCCGGCTCTCCAGATTGGTTCCAGGGAAGACGGGCTTTTTGAGCGCCAGCAAGAAAAAACAGCACGCGGTCGACTCCGATACGATCAGCGGAATCCTCAAGCGGGTGATTGCCGAAAACGGTCGTGACCACATTCGCGGCTATGTTTTCGCCATCAGTTGCCTGGCCGTGGTCGCCGCGACGACCGGCTTTACCGCCTCGATCATGGAAACCGTGATCAACGAGGCCTTCGCCAACAAGCGGGCGGACATCGTTCTGCTCGTCTGCGGCGCAATCCTTGCCGCCTTCGTGCTGCGCGGCTTTGCCACCTATGGCCAGGCCGTCGCGCTTTCGAAGATCGGCAACAACATCGTCGCGCGCTACCAGCGCCGCCTTTATGCCCATCTGATGGCGCTCAGCGTCGGCTATTTCAACGAGACCCGCTCGGCGCAGCTTGCAGCCCAGATCAGCCAGAATGTCAGCGGCATTCGCGACGTGCTCAATCTGACCGTTACCTCAATCGCGCGCGACCTGCTGACGCTGATCGGCCTGGTCGGCGTCATGTTTGCCAAGGACTGGTTGCTGTCGATCATCGTCTTTGTCGCAGCGCCTCCTCTGCTCCTGGGCCTGCGCTATGTGTCCAAGCGCTTGCGCTCGGCCACGCGCGAGGCGATCGAGGTCAACAGCCGTGTTCTCGGCGCGATGCAGGAGACCATTCAGGGCATCACCATCGTCAAGGCCTTCACCATGGAAGGCGAGCTGCGTGGCAAAGTCGAGACGATCATCGACCGGGCCGAAAACCGCGCCAACCGCATTGCGCGGCTGAGCGAGCGTACCGCGCCGATGACCGAAACCTTCGCGGGTCTGGCGATTTCGGCCGTGCTTGCCTATTCGGCTTTCCGCGCCATCTACGCCGACGTGCCGCCCGGTGCCTTCTTCGCCTTCGTCGTCGCCCTGCTCATGGCCTATGATCCGGCCCGCCGCCTGGCGCGTCTTCAGGTCTCGCTCGAACGCGCCGCCGTCAACGCCCGCATGGTCTACGAGATCCTCGACACCGTGCCGCACCAGCGCGACAAGGCCGATGCCAAGGAACTGGCGTTTACGAATGCCGCTGTCGAACTGCGTGACGTGCGCTTCCGCTATCCCAATGGCGACGAGGTGCTGAAGGGCGTCAGCTTCGTGGCCGAGGGCGGCAAGACGACCGCGCTGGTCGGCCCCTCGGGTGCCGGCAAGTCGACGGTCATCAGCCTCATTCCACGGTTCTACGATCCGGCATCCGGCCAGATCCTTATCGACGGGCAGGACATCGCCGACGTCACCAAGCAGTCGCTGCGCCAGGGCATCGCCTATGTGTCGCAGCAGCCCTATCTCTTCGAAGGCTCGATCCGCGACAACATCCGCTACGGCCGCATCGACGCGACGGATGCCGAGGTGGAGGACGCCGCACGGCTTGCCTACGCCCATGAGTTCATCCTTGCGCAGCCGCAGGGCTACGATACGCCGGTCGGCGAGAACGGCATGACGCTGTCGGGCGGCCAGCGCCAACGTCTGTCGATCGCACGTGCGCTTGTGCGCAACGCCCCGATCCTTCTGCTCGACGAGGCTACCTCCGCGCTGGATACCGAATCGGAAGCCGCCGTGCAGAAGGCGCTCGACCACGCGATGGATGGCCGCACGGTGATCGTGATCGCACATCGACTTTCGACCGTCGTCAACGCCGACAAGATCATCGTCATGAAGGATGGCTCCGTCGTCGAGGAAGGCACCCATGTCGATCTTGCACGGCGGCCGGACGGTCTCTACGCTCGCCTCCACAATCTCCAGGGCCAGTCTTCGGAAGAGCAGTCGCCTGAAGGCGAGGCGCCCGAAGCGCCGGCCGACGCCGAAATTCACTAGCGGACAAGAAGGAAATCACCGATGGGCGCAAACGATATGAAGCTCGTGGTGGTGGGTGCGGCCGGCCGTATGGGTCAGACGCTGATCAGGACGGTTCACGCGATGGATGGCGTTCGCCTGCATGCGGCCATCGAGCGCCCGGGTTCCCCCTTCATTGGCCGCGATGCGGGCGAGCTCTCCGGCCTCGGCCCGATCGGCGTGCCGGTGACCGACCAGCCGCTCGAAGCCTTCGTCGAAGCAGAAGGCGTCCTTGATTTCACGGCGCCGGCTGGCACCGTCGAGTTTGCCGGGCTCGCCGCCCAGGCCCGCATCGTCCATGTGATCGGCACCACCGGCTGCTCGTCCGACGACGAGGCGAAAATCCGCGCTGCCGCCCGCCACGCTCGTATCGTCAAGTCGGGCAATATGAGCCTCGGCGTCAACCTGCTCGGTGTGTTGACGGAGAAGGCGGCGCGGGCGCTGGGTTCGGCCGACTGGGACATCGAAATCCTCGAAATGCACCACAAGCACAAGGTAGATGCGCCCTCGGGCACGGCCCTGCTTCTCGGCGCTGCGGCGGCGAAGGGGCGCGATATCGCCCTTGCCGACCACTCCGTGCGCGTGCGTGACGGTCATACGGGTCCGCGTCCGGCTGGCACGATCGGTTTTGCGACGCTGCGCGGCGGCTCGGTCATCGGCGAACACTCGGTCATTCTTGCCGGCGAAGGCGAGCAGGTGACGCTCTCGCACAGCGCCACGGACCGTTCGATCTTCGCGCGCGGCGCCGTCACCGCTGCACTCTGGGCCCGCGGCCAGAAACCCGGCTTCTATTCGATGCTCGACGTTCTCGGGCTCAACTGACCTTTCCACTCTCAAGTCTCAAGGGGAATTCGACATGAGCGGTACTCTCGTCCTCGTCCGGCATGGCCAGAGCGACTGGAACCTGAAGAACCTGTTCACCGGCTGGCGTGATCCGGACCTGACGGAACTCGGCGTCGAGGAAGCCAAGGCCGGCGGCAAGGCGCTTGCCGACTACGGCATCAAGTTCGACATCGCGTTCACTTCGGACCTCGTTCGCGCCCAGCGCACCTGCCAGTTCGTGCTCGACGCCGTCGGCCAGTCCTCGCTCGAAACGATCCGCGACCAGGCGCTGAACGAACGCGACTACGGCGACCTGTCGGGCCTTAACAAGGATGACGCCCGCGAGAAGTGGGGCGAAGAGCAGGTGCATATCTGGCGCCGCTCCTACGACATTCCGCCTCCGGGCGGCGAGAGCCTGCGCGACACCGGCGCACGCGTCTGGCCCTATTACCTGACCGAGATCCTGCCGCGCGTGCTGTCGGGCCAGAAGGTCCTGGTCGCTGCACACGGCAACTCGCTGCGCTCGCTGGTCATGGTGCTCGATCGCCTGAGCAAGGAACAGATCCTGAAGCTCAACCTCGCGACCGGCGTGCCGATGGTCTACAAGCTCAACGCCAATTCGACCGTCGCTTCCAAGGAAGTGCTCGGCGACATGTCCGGCGCCCACTGAGCGCTGACAGACGGAGAATGAAAAAGGGGCGCTTGGCGCCCCTTTTTGCGTCTGTGATGATGCTGGGAAGCCTGTAATCAGATCGTGCCGTCGGCCGCCTTGCCGGCTTCCCAGCCGAGGATGGCGCGTTTGCGCGTCAGCCCCCAGTGATAGCCGGTGAGATCGCCGCTTTTGCCAAGCGCGCGGTGGCACGGAACCACGAACGAGATCGGGTTGCGCCCGACCGCAGCACCCACGGCGCGCGATGCCGTCGGCTGGCCGATGTTGCCGGCGATGTTCGAATAGGTGGTGGCGCAGCCGAGCGGGATCTTGAGCAGCGCCTGCCAGACCCGGATCTGGAAGTCGGAGCCGATGAGGAAGATGCGCAGCGGCTCGTCCTGCCGCCAGCGCGAAGGATCGAAGATGCGCGCGGCGTATTGGGACGTCGCCGCGCTGTCCTCGATGTAGCGGGCGTTCGGCCAGCGTTGCGCCATGTCCTCGAAGCTGGCCTGCTCGCCGCCGGCATCGTTGAAGGCAAGGCCGGCGAGGCCGCGCTCGGTGATCATCACCAGCGCCGTGCCGAAGGGCGAGGGGTGATAGCCGAAGCGGATTGTCAGCCCTTCGCCGCGCGCCTTCCATTCACCCGGCGACATCGCCTCGTGGGTGACGAACAGGTCGTGCAGCCGGCTCGGTCCTGACAGGCCCACTTCGATGCTGGTTTCCAGCAGCGGCATGTCTTCCTGGCGCAGCAGGCGCTTGGCGTGGTCGAGCGTGACGGCCTGCAGGAAGGCCTTCGGCGAAAGCCCGGCCCAGCGGGTGAAGACCTTCTGGAGCTGCGTCGGCGACTGCTTCAGGCGCTGTGCCACGGATTCGAGCGACGGCTGGTCGCGATAGTCCTCGGTGAGCATTTCGATCACGCGGCTGACCGTATCATAGTCGGTGCCTTTCGGCGTGATATCGGTGGGTACGGATGTCGCAATGTTCATGGCTCTTCTCCTGTCTTGTCACAGGTAACCATTTGCTGGCCCCGTCAACCACCCGAAACTTGAAAACATGCGATCGGCGGGGTGCCGCCACAAGCGCCAGGCGTCAGCGGCGGCGAACGGTCGCAAGCGCGCCCGAGAGCGCCAGCGCAAAAGTCTCGCGGTCGTCGCGGTTGAGGAACGAGCCGATATCGGTTCGGCGGCCACCGCCGCTGATCGTCATCGAGACGATGCCGATCTCCTGATGCCGGGCGACATTCAAGCGCGCCCAGAACGGATTGAAACGATGTTCGCTGATCTGGCCCGAGGGCGTGAACTTGCGCACCGAAACGTCCGTCCTGCTAACGCGGACCTCTTCGCGGCTGAGCCCCGAGCGATTGTTCAGCCAGAACGCGCCGAACAGCAGCAGGTAGTCGAGCCCGAAAAAGAACACCACCGGCCAGGCGCCGATGATGAGGAAGACGAGGCCGTGAACGAGGCTCAGGAGCCCGGCGATCAGGAAGAACATTTTGAAGCCGCGGCGCCCGAGCGAGCGATAGGGCGTGAGCTCGGCGGTGAAGACCGGAGCGTCCTCAGATGGGGTGGTGGCGTTGCCATGGATCATGACCTTTGACTATAGATGCATCATGAAAAACGTGAAGCCAAAATTGCCCGTGGGTGTTGCAAAACCGAAGGCGAGCCGCCGCGCCACGCCGCGGGTGAAGAGCCTCTATAGCCAGGACGAGCTCAAGGAGATCTTCCGTCGCTTCTCGATCCAGCGGCCGGAGCCGAAGGGCGAGCTCGAGCACGTCAATCCCTTCACGCTGGTCGTCGCCGTGGCGCTCTCGGCGCAGGCGACCGATGCCGGCGTCAACAAGGCGACGCGTGCGCTCTTTGCCATCGCCGATACGCCGGAAAAGATGCTGGCGCTCGGCGAAGAAAAAGTCCGGGACTACATCAAGACCATCGGCCTCTATCGCAACAAGGCGAAGAACGTCATCGCGCTGAGCGAAAAGCTGATCCGCGACTTCGGCGGCGAGGTGCCGCGCACACGCGAAGAGCTGGTGACTCTGCCGGGCGTCGGGCGCAAGACCGCCAATGTCGTGCTCTCCATGGCCTTCGGCCAGTCGACGATCGCCGTCGACACCCACATCCTGCGCATCGCCAACAGGATCTGTCTGGCGCCGGGCAAGACCCCGGACGAGGTGGAAGACAAGCTGATAAAGATCATCCCCGACGAGTATCTCTACCACGCCCATCACTGGCTGATCTTGCACGGGCGCTACTGCTGCAAGGCGCGCAAGCCTGAGTGCGAGCGCTGCGTCATCGCCGATATCTGCAAGTCGCCGGAAAAGACCTGCGACATCCCGGCGTCGCTCGTCGAATTGCCGCCGCAGATGATCTCCGCCGCAAGCTGACGCCTGCCGTAAACGCTGATCCTTACGGCGACACCATCCGGTCGATCAGCGTGCCGATCGTTTCCGCATAGACCTCGCTCGACGCGCCATCGGCTATGTCGAGCGCCGCGCGATCGAAGGCAGCTGAAAGCAGCGAAGCCATGGCCGACAACCTTTCGGCAGAAACGGTGGCCGGAGCCATTGCCTCGGCAATCCCTTCCTCGAGCGTTCTCTGCGCGTTGGCCGCGTCGATCGCCATCATCTCCAGCTTACCGAGGACGGCAGGTCCATCAAGCAAGAGCAGGCGGATACGCCCCGGCTCGCGCATGGCGTCGAAATAGGCGCGGGCGCCGACCTTCAGTGCCTGGCGGGCCGAAAGGTCGCCTGACGTCGCCTGCTCGATCGACGTCGCCACAGCAATTGCTTCCCGTTCCGCCACCGCGCGAAACAACGCCTTCTTGTCTTCGAAGTGGTGATAGAGCGCGCCGCGGGTCAGGCCGGCGGCCGCGACGATGTCCGGCGTCGAGGTGTCGGCGTAGCCCCTGGTGACGAAGAGGCCGCGGGCGGCATCGAGGATCGCGGCGCGCGTCGTGTCGGAGCGCTCGCGATTGGAGCGTCGGGAGACTTCCTGTTGCATACATGCAGCCTGTATGTTAATTGAAGAAACATACAGATTGTATGATATTGCCGGAGCGAGGAAAAGCCATGAAATCGACGAGCTATTACCCGGTCATCATGACGGCCGACGTTGCCGCCACCGCCGCCTTCTATGTCGATCACTTCCGTTTCCAGGCGCTCTTCACCAGCGACTGGTATGTGCATCTTCAATCGGTCGAGGACGAGCATGTGACGTTGGCCGTGCTCGATTACCGCCACGAGACGATCCCCGAGGAGGCGCGTGCGCCGACGCGCGGTCTGCTTTTGAACTTCGAGGTCGATAATCCGGATGCGATCTATGCGCAGGCGCTTGCTGCCGGCCTGCCGATCCTCAAAACCTTGCGCGACGAGGATTTCGGCCAGCGCCATTTCATCACTGCCGACCCGAATGGCGTGCTGATCGATATCATCAAGCCCATTCCGCCGAGCGCCGAATTCGCCGCCGCCTATGAGGAAAGCGCGCTTCCTACGGCGTGAAGCCGCCTGCACGCGTCTTTTGTCTTCCAAATGGCCGGAAAACCGGTATTAACGAACACCGGCCATCACGGAGACCGGACGAGGTTCATGACAAAATACGACGTGCTGACGATCGGCAACGCCATCGTTGATATCATCGCGCGCTGCGACGATGCTTTTCTCAATGAAAACGGCATCATAAAGGGCGCCATGAACCTCATCGATGCCGAGCGAGCCGAGTTGCTGTACTCGCGCATGGGCCCGGCGGTCGAAGCCTCCGGCGGCAGCGCCGGCAATACGGCTGCGGGCGTTGCCAGCCTCGGCGGCCGCGCTGCCTATTTCGGCAAGACCGCAAGCGACCAGCTCGGCGAGATCTTCGCCCACGACATCCGTGCCCAGGGCGTCTATTTCCAGACGAAGCCGCTCGAAACCGTGCCGCCGACGGCGCGCTCGATGATCTTCGTCACCGAGGATGGCGAACGGTCGATGAATACCTATCTCGGCGCCTGCGTCGAGCTTGGCCCCGAGGACGTCGAAGCCGACGTCGTCGCTGAGGCCAAGGTCACCTATTTCGAAGGTTATCTCTGGGATCCGCCGCGCGCCAAGGATGCTATCCGCGAAACCGCACGGATCGCCCACGCGAATGGCCGCGAGACCGCGATCACGCTGTCGGACAGCTTCTGCGTTCACCGCTATCGCGACGAGTTCCTGGAACTCATGCGCTCCGGCACGGTCGACATCGTCTTTGCCAACAAGCAGGAGGCGCTGGCGCTCTACGAGACCGAGGATTTCGATCTGGCGCTGGAGAAGCTCTCGAAGGATTGCAAGCTTGCGGCGGTAACGCTCAGCGAAGAGGGTTCGGTTGTCGTGCGCGGCGACGAACGCGTTCGGGTCACCGCAACGCCGATCGCCCAGGTTGTCGATACGACCGGCGCCGGCGACCTCTATGCCGCCGGCTTCCTTCACGGCTACACGAGCGGGCGCTCGCTCGAAGACTGCAGCAAGCTCGGCAATCTCGCGGCCGGCATCGTCATCGGCCAGATCGGGCCGCGGCCGATGGTCTCGCTGGAAACGGCCGCCAAACAGGCTGGTCTCGCCTGATCCGACCGAATTGATTTTTGGTTAAAGACGGGCGCGGCCTTACTTGAAGGCCTCGCCCGGATAGGCGCCCCAGATTTCGCCTTGGGCGATCCAGCCTTCGACGCCTTGCGCTTCGGCATGGCACCAGTCGCCATTGCACTCGCCGACTTTCACGATGACACCGGGCTCCATGCGGGCGACGATCGGGGAATTGCCCTGCGCGTCGCGGCGCATGTTGACGAAGACGCCTTCGCCCTTGCCGCGCATCCAGGGGGCTGCAACGGCTGTGCGGTCGCCGGAAAGCAGCGCCTGGTTCACCCAGCCCTCGGTGCCGTCGGCGTCGCGGATGCGGCGCCAGTTATCGTACTCCTGAATGATCTCGACCGGCACGCCCGGCTTCATGTAGCGGAAGGCGACCGCGTAATCGACGCTCGGGCCGATCCGCAGATTGACGCTCTTGGACTTCAGGCTGACGAAGCGCGGCAGCGGCAGCCCGCTGGCGCCCTTGGCGGCCTGAGCGTAAGCCGCTGACGTCATGATCGCGGCGCCAAGGCAGGCGGCGATCAACGAGAGCGAGAATCTGGAAATGACGTGACGCATGACGAAGCCCATTTTCCGTGGCACTAGCTTTTGCAGGCGCAGTTCACTTGAGGCCCATGGGTCGGGCGGAAATCGCGGGGACGACGACGCGAGTTTTGTTTGTCTTCCCGGTGGGGTCTGGTAGAAATTGCGGCTACAGGGAGAAAGTATCGCCCAACTTGGTTAAGGACCCGTCAACAAGGCCCGTCGCAGCAATGACAAGCAAGAAGAAGCCCACGGTCTACATCACCCGCAAATTGCCTGACATCGTGGAGACGCGCATGCGCGAGCTCTTCGATGCGGAGCTGAACATCGACGACACGCCGCGCAGCCAGCCGGAACTCGTTGCCGCGGTGAAACGCGCCGACGTGCTGGTGCCGACGGTGACCGATCGCATCGATGCGGCGCTGATCGAGCAGGCCGGCCCGCAGCTGAAGCTGATCGCGAGCTTTTCCAACGGCGTCGACAACATCGATGTCGATGCTGCGGCCCGCAAGGGTATCACCGTGACCAACACGCCGAACGTGTTGACCGAAGACACCGCGGACATGGCGATGGCGCTGATCCTCGCCGTGCCGCGCCGGCTTGCCGAAGGTGCGCAGATCCTGACCGATCGCAAGGGCGAATGGGCTGGCTGGTCGCCGACCTGGATGCTCGGCCGGCGCATTGCCGGCAAGCGCATCGGCATCGTCGGCATGGGCCGGATCGGCACCGCTGTCGCCCGCCGCGCCAAGGCCTTCGGCCTTTCGATCCACTACCACAACCGCCACCGGGTGAAGGCGGAAACCGAAGAGATGCTGGAGGCGACCTATTGGGACAGCCTCGACCAGATGCTTGCCCGCGTCGATATCGTCTCGGTCAACTGCCCGTCGACGCCGGCGACCTACCACCTGCTCTCGGCACGGCGATTGGCGCTGATGCGACCGGACAGCTACATCGTCAACACCGCCCGCGGCGGCATCATCGACGAGACGGCGCTGATCAAGTCGCTGCGTGAAGGCAAGATCGCTGGCGCCGGCCTCGACGTCTTCGAGAACGAGCCGGCCGTCAATCCGAAGCTGATCAAGCTTGCCGGTGAGGGCAAGGTCGTGCTCCTGCCGCATATGAGCTCGGCGACGCTTGAGGGTCGCATCGACATGGGCGAGAAGGTGGTGATTAACATCCGCACCTTCTTCGATGGCCACCGACCACCGGACCGCGTGCTTCCCGGCCGCGATTGATGGCGAAACGCCGCACGGCCTTGTCGTGCGGTCGTCCATCCGGTTCGCTCAAGCCCGGAAGCTAAAGTGTCTTGCGCATCTCGATCGCCGTCGGCCGGGTAAAACCGGGATGGCACATCGTGTCGCTCTGGACGAAGCCCCAGGCGGCAAAGGCGCGGTGATTGTCGATGAGTTCGATGCGGGTGAGAAGCCTCAGCGCCGGCAGCTTCAGCGCACGCGCCGTCGCCTCCGCTTCGGCGAGCAGCAGCCGACCGATACCCTTTCCTTGCGTCTCAGGCGCGACGGCAAGCTTGCCGATATAGAGACAATCGTCCTCCGGTTTGCAGAAGATGCAGCCGACGAGCCTTTCGCCGTCGCGGACGCCGAAGGCGATCTCGTCAACGATCTTCTGCCGGAGCAACTCGATGTTCAACGCATGCGCCGACGACGGCGGGTCGATCCGCCCGTCCATGTAGGAGAAGGCGCCAAGGATCAGCGCCAGCAGTTCCTCGTAGCGGTCGAATGCTTCGTCGATGCGAAAGATCTGCACCATGGTCGGCCTATGCTCTGCGGCGATAGCGGATGGTGTTGAACTGTGCCGTCAGCGCGTCATACATCAGCAGCCGTCCGACCAGCGGTTCGCCGAAGCCGGCGATCACCTTGATTGCCTCCATCGCCTGCAAGGTGCCGATGACGCCAGTCAGCGCGCCGACGATGCCGGCCTCCGCGCAGGAGGGCACGACACCGGCCGGCGGCGGCTCGGGAAAGAGATCGCGATAGGAGGGGTTCGGCCGTCCATCGGCGCCGGCGCTGTAGGGCATCAGCACCGTCAGAGATCCGTCGAAGCGGCCGACGGCGCCGGTCACCAGCGGAATGCCGACCGCTGCCGCCGTATCGGCGGCGAGATAGCGCGTATCGAAATTGTCCGAGCCGTCGATCACCAGGTCATATTGCCGGAAAAGCGCCTCGGCATTGTCGGGGTTGAGCCTGAGCCTGTGTTCGTCGACGCCGACATGCGGGTTGAGGGCGGTGATCGCCTCGGCGGCCCGCTCGACCTTGGCGCGGTCGATGTCTTCCGTGCGGTGGATGATCTGCCGCTGCAGGTTGGAAAGCGCGACCGCATCGTCGTCGACGATGCCGATCCGGCCGATGCCGGCGGCGGCAAGATAGACGAGCACTGGAGCGCCGAGCCCGCCGGCCCCGATCACCAGCACACGGGCCGCCTTCAGCCTTTGTTGCCCGGCACCCCCGATCTCCGGCAGCACGATATGGCGGGCGTAGCGGGTGATCTCCGATTGGTCGAGCTTGTTCTCACCGGTCATGGCAAAATCCTCCTCGGTGACCTCTGCTTATCCCGTAACACTGCCGTGCGAAACCGTCAGAAAGCGGCCGCGTTCGCCCAGCGCCTCGAACATCGCTTGGTCCGTCCCGGTCATGAAGGCCTGGCCGCCAAGGCCGTCGACGAGATCGAACAGAGCGGCGCGCCGGTTGACGTCGAGATGGGCGGCGATCTCGTCGAGCAGCAGGATCGGCGCGTGGCCGGTCATGTCGCCGACGAGGCGCGCATGCGCCAGCACCAGGCCGACGAGCAGCGCCTTCTGCTCTCCGGTCGAGCAGCGTGCTGCCTCCATGTCCTTCTCGCGGTGACGCACGAGCAGGTCGCTCCGGTGCGGCCCGTCGAGCGTGCGCCCCGCCGCGGCGTCGCGCGGACGCCCATCACGCAGCATCGTCAGATATTGTTCTTCCAGATCATAGGCCGGACGATGGCCCTCGTCGTCGAGAAAGCCCGACAACGCCAGGCGCGCCGAGGGAAAGACGCTTTCATCGACAGTGCGCTCGACCAGCGCCGTCAACAGACCGAGCATTTCCTGCCGCGCCAGCGCCATGGAGACGCCGAGACCGGCCATTTCCTTTTCGATCGCCGTCAGCCAGGAAGGGTCCGGGCGGAATTCACCGAGCAGCCGGTTGCGGCTGCGCATCGCCCGGTCGAATTCGCTGGAGCGACGGCCGTGCTCCGGATCGAGCGACAGTACAAGACGATCGAGGAAACGCCGCCGGTCGGCCGAAGGCCCGGTAAAGAGCCCATCCATCGATGGCGTCAGCCAGAGGACGCGCAGGTGATCGGTCAGTTCGTCGACGGTCGCTGCCGGTGTTCCATTCAGCCGCAGCCGCCGGGATTGCCCTTCCGTGACGCCGGCAGTCCCGGTGCCGATCTCGACGGTTCCCTCCATGCCCTCGACTTCCGCAAAGACCGAGAACCCGTCGCCGGCACCGACCCGGGTCACGTCCGCATAGGCTGCGCGCCTGAGGCCGCGGCCGGGCGAAAGGAAAGAGACGGCTTCCATGAGGTTGGTCTTGCCGGCGCCGTTCTCCCCCGTCAGCACCACATGGCGCTGATCGAGCTCAAGCGAGAGGGCCGCATAGTTGCGGAACTCCGTAAGCTTCAGGCGGTTGAGAAAGACCTTGTTTGGCATCGGCAGTCCGGATTCGACGTTGGGCGCAGCTAGGACGAAAGCGCCTGCCAAGGCAAGGCGAAATGGGGCGCGTCGCCATATCGTGCAAGATAGGCCGATATCGACAGGGGAAAGGCGACAAACCCCTTTGATTCGGTGCTTTTCATAAAGGACCTAGTGAAATATGACAGCCGCATGACAATCCACAGATGGATATACGTGTGATGCTGGCCTGGTTCCGCAAACTTCTTCCCCGCGAGGATCGCTTCTTCGACCTCTTCGCAAAACATTCGCGCACCGTCGTCGGTGCTGCCGATGCGCTCGACAAGGTTCTCGCTGGCGGCGACGATCTGGAAAGACACTGCGACCGGATCGTCGCGTTCGAGGATGAGGCGGACCACATCACCGCCGAGGTGCTGCTGGCCGTGCGCCGGTCCTTTATCACGCCCTTCGACCGCGGCGACATCAAGGATCTAATCCAGTCGATGGATGATGCCATCGACATGATGCACAAGACCGTCAAGACGATCCGCCTTTACGAACAGAAGAGCTTCGATCCCGGCATGCGCGAAATGGGCACCACGGTCGTCAAGGCCGCGCACCTGATCGCCGAGGCCATTCCGCTGCTCGATAGGATCGGCGCCAATCACGACCGCCTGATCGCGATCGCCGAAGAGGTCACCCGCATCGAGGGCCGCTCCGACGAACTGCACGAACAGGGCCTCAAGGACCTGTTCCGCCGCCACGGCGCCAGCAACCCGATGGCCTACATCATCGGCAGCGAGATCTATGGCGAGCTCGAAAAGGTCGTCGACCGCTTCGAGGACGTCGCCAATGAAATCAGCGGCATCGTGATCGAGAACGTCTGATGGATGCGACGCTCGCCTTTCCGTTGCTCGTCGGGCTGATCGGCATCGCGCTGTTCTTCGACTTCCTGAACGGTCTGCACGACGCCGCCAACTCGATCGCGACGATCGTCTCGACACGGGTGCTGAGACCGCAGTACGCGGTCATGTGGGCGGCCTTTTTCAACTTCATCGCCTTCCTGTTCTTCGGCCTGCACGTGGCCGAGACGCTGGGCAAGGGCATCATCGATCCCGGCATCGTCACGCCGCTGGTGATCTTCTCGGCGCTGATCGGCGCAATCGTCTGGAACATCGTCACCTGGCTCTTCGGCATCCCGTCGAGTTCGTCGCACGCGCTGATCGGCGGCCTCGTCGGTGCCGGTCTTGCGAGCACCGGTTTCAGTTCGATCGTCTGGACCGGCCTCCTGAAGACCGTCGGCGCGATCTTCATGTCGCCGGCGATCGGCTTTTTCCTGGCGCTCATGCTGGTGCTGATCGTTTCCTGGATCTTCGTGCGCCAGACGCCCTTTGCCGTCGACCGCACCTTCCGCGTCATGCAGTTCGTCTCGGCCTCGCTCTATTCGCTCGGCCATGGCGGCAACGACGCGCAGAAGACCATGGGCATCATCGCGGTGCTGCTCTACTCGCAAGGCTATCTCGGCTCGGAGTTCTATGTGCCGTTCTGGGTGGTGATCACCTGCCAGGCGGCGATCGCGCTCGGCACGCTGTTCGGCGGTTGGCGCATCGTCCACACCATGGGCTCGAAGATTACCAGGCTCAATCCGATGCAGGGCTTCTGCGCCGAGACCGGCGGAGCGATCACGCTTTTTGCCGCCACCTGGCTCGGCATCCCGGTCTCGACGACGCACACCATCACCGGAGCGATCATCGGCGTTGGTGCTGCGCGTCGCGTTTCGGCCGTGCGCTGGGGGCTTGCCGGCAATATCGTCATTGCCTGGTTCATCACCATGCCCGCCGCAGCGGCGATTTCGGCGCTCGCCTACTTCACCATCGATCTGCTGTTCTGATCGATCTGGAAATCGTCTCCCGCCTGCTTACGAGGCGGGAGGCGCCCGTCATTTCGAGACCCGAGGCGCAGGGCTGCTCTGCCCACCCTGGTGCAAGGTCAGGCTTTCGGCTCGGTCGCCTTTGAGCGTGAAGCTGATCTGGGCATCGATGAGCTTCGTAAAGAAGCGGTGCTCGGCCTCCGGAAGGATTTCGAGCCGGTCCTGCCCGGTCGCCTGGGCAAACAGGCTATCGCCATCCTGAAAGATCGTGAGTTCGAAGTCGGGCGCCAGCCTGTAGGTGCCGACATAGACATCATAGCGCGCCGGGTCGATCACTATGGCCGTACGCTCGACGATCGGCGGCGCAAGCGGCGCGTTGCGATTGAGCAGATGGCGGCCGATGTCGTCGACGCCGACCTCGGTCGACGCGTTGGAGAGAGCGACGACGCCGACACCCGTCGACGGACGGTAGCCGACGAAGGATCTATAGCCGCCGGTTCCCCCATTGTGCCAGATGAACTGCTCGTCGCCCTTGCCAGAGACGACCCAGCCGAGCGCCTGCTGGTCGCGATCGCCGTTGCCGAGCGGTTGTCGGGTCGACAGCAGCGCGCTGAAGGCGGGAGCGAGCGGCGATGCCGTCTTTCCCATGGCCGCCTCAAGGAAAAGCAGGAGATCGTCCACGGTCGAGCGCAGGGCGCCTGCACCCTGCAGCGCGTCGAGATCCCAATCGCTCACCGGCTCCATGGCCGCATCGTGGCCCGTTGCCCGGCGTTCCGCCCAATCGGGCTGCTGCGTGATCGCCGTGTCCTTCATGCCGAGGGGAACGGCGATACGGCTGATGACGAGGTCTTCATAGGAGACCCCGGCCTTCAAGGCGATCGCGTGGCCGAGAAGCCCGGCGCCGAGATTGGAGTATTCATGCTCGACGCCGGGGCGGCGCTGCGGCTTGTGACTGGAGAGGAAAGCATAGAGCTTCGCCGCGTCGTAGCCGGCATAGGGATTGCTCATGTCGGCCGGCACCAGATTGCTGGGCAATCGCGGCAGGCCGGACATGTGCGTTGCGAGGTCGCCGAGCGTGATCGGCGTCTGCTTGTTCTCGGGCATGATCACGCTCTCGGGAAGAAGCGTGGCGACGGGTGTGCTGAGGCTGAGTGTGCCTTTCTCCATCGCATCGGCCAGCAGCAGCGCGGTAAAGACCTTGGTGACCGAGCCGATCTCGAACACGGTCTGCCCGTCGACGGGGCGCGGGTCACCTTTGGCCGGATGGCCGTGGGCGATGATGCGCCGGCCATTGGCATCGATGATACCGACGACGATGCCGATCGACTGCTGCTGCTTGTCGATCCGGTCGGCCAGGATCTCCTGAATTTCTGCGTCGGTGGGAGCGGGAAGCGGACTTGCGTGAGCGTTGGTGCCAAGCGCCATGAGGACGATCCAGTTCAGAAAGCGGTTCCGCATGAAAGATAGGAATCCAATTTTCGGTTGTCAGGGGATGCGCTGATGATGCCAGCCGGTTTCGGTCAAGCCTTGGTCAAGACTTGATCGGCGATCGGCGCGATACCGTCGCCCGCAACGATTGTGCCGGGATTGCGGAGCCGTCACGGATCCCAATAGGGCGGATCGCCGAAGGCTTCCTTCAGGTGCTGGGCGATGGCTCTGAGCTTGGTGGAGGCGCGCCGGCCCTCTGGATGCGCCATGTAGATGAACTCCGGCTCCGGGCTGAGCCCGACGTCGATCTCGTTCAGTTGCCCCTCGCGCACGGCCGGACCGGCGATGAAGGCGGGCAACAGCGCGATGCCGAGCCCGGCGACGGCGGCATCGTGCAACATGTCGCCATTGTTCATGCCAAGCGCCAGGCGCGCCCGTACGACTGTCGCACCGCCAGGTCCTTCGAAGCGCCAGTCGGCAGCACCCCGGTTGGTGTAGAAGATGCCGCGATGGCCCTCGAGTTCGGCGAGCGACGCGGGCGTGCCGTGCCGGTCGAGATAGTCGGGCGCGGCGACCAGCAGGCGCCGGCTTCTCGCAAGTTTCCACACGACCAGCCGCGAGTCGGCGATCGCGCCATGGCGCACGATCGCGTCGTAGCCTTCGGAGGCGGCATCGACCCGTCGGTCGTCGAGGTCAAGCGTCAGCTCGATCTCCGGGTGTTGGGCCAGGAACGGATAGAGCGCCGGGCCGAGATGCCTTCGGCCGAAGCTGACGGGGGCCGCGATCCGAAGCGGTCCCGTCAGCAGCCCGCGGCGTTCGGCAAGATCGCTGGCGGCCGCCTGCACTTCGCTGACAATCCGGATGGCGCGCTCGCGAAACGCGATGCCATCCTCGGTGAGCGTCAGCTTGCGTGTGGTGCGGTGGAGAAGCGTGGCGTTGAGCCCGCGCTCCAGTTCTGCCACTCTTTCGCTGACGACGGATTTCGACAGCCGCAGGCGACGTGCCGCCTCGCTGATCGAGCCGGCTTCGGCCACGGCGACAAAGGCAGCTATTCCTTCGATCTTCATCATCGTTCGGCTTTTCCGAATTCGAGTTCCACGATTGGGAGACTAATCCGAACGACCGTTTTCCGCCATATCTGTGGGCATCGAAGGACGGCCAATTGAACCGGCCTCCTTCTCAACCCAGCAAGAGGATTTCATCATGTCACGTTTGGAGAACAAGACGGCACTCATCACCGGCGGCACCAGCGGCATCGGTCTCGAAACCGCCCGCCAGTTCATTGCCGAAGGCGCACGCGTTGCCGTCACCGGCACCAATCCGAAGAACATCGCCGAAGCCCGATCCGTCCTTGGCGAGGCTGCGCTCATCATCGAGGCCGATGCCGGCAATGTCGCCGGCCAGGCGGCCGTTGCCGAAAAGATCCGTGCCGCCTTCGGCACGCTCGACATCCTGTTCATCAATGCCGGCATCGCCAAGCTGCAGCCGATCGAAGAGTGGGACGAGGCGAGCTTCGACCGGTCGATCGCCATCAACGTCAAGGGCCCGTACTTCCTGATCCAGGCACTGCTGCCCGTGTTCTCCAAGCGCGCCTCGGTCGTGCTCAACACCTCGATCAACGCCCATATCGGCATGCCGACCTCCAGCGTCTATGCGTTGACCAAGGCGGGCCTGCTGTCGCTGGCCCGCACGCTCTCCGGCGAACTCATCGGCCGCGGCATCCGGGTCAATGCCGTCAGCCCCGGCCCAATCCGCACGCCGCTCCATGACGGCCACGCCCCGACGCCCGAACAAAACAAGCAAGTGGTCGATGCGATCGCCGCGCAGATCCCGCTTGGCCGTTTCGGCGATGCGAGCGAGATCGCCAAGGCCGTGGTCTTCCTCGCTTCGGACGAAGCCACCTTTACCGTCGGTGCCGAACTGATCGTCGATGGCGGCATGGCGACGCTTTAGGACGGCACCGATAAGGAGCTCGAAACCTGATCACCCAAGCGCCGCGGGTCCGACCGACCCGCGGCGCTGTCGTGTTCCCGCCTCTGCCTATCGCCTGCCGTTGGCATCGGCGGCGGAGAAGAGTATATTTTTCCGTTCTAATAAAAGGCATCCGTTTGCGGGGAACCGCGAGACGAACACCGATCAGATCTCAGGAGGAGACGATGACGAGTGTCAGATGGATGATGAAGGGGCGTGAGTTCATTCATTGCAATTGCGCCTATGGCTGCCCCTGCCAGTTCAACGCTCTGCCGACCCAAGGCCATTGCAGCGCTGTCGGCGCCTTCGAGATCGAGGAAGGCTATCACGGCGACACGCGGCTCGATGGGCTTCGCGGCGGCCTGATCGCCGCGTGGCCGGGCGCGATCCATGAGGGCAGGGGGCAGGTGGTGCCGATCGTCGACAGCCGCGCATCGGACGAACAGCGCGGCGCGCTGCTGCGCATTATGAGTGGCGAGGATACGGAACCCGGCGCGACCTTCTTCCAGGTCTTCGCAACCACCTTCGAAACCATGCACGATCCGGTCTTTGCCGAGATCGATTTCGAGGTTGATGTTGGCGCCCGAACGGCGCGGCTGAACGTGCCGGGCTGGATCGCCGCACGCGGCGAGCCGATCCTCAATCCCGTGACCGGCGCCGCCCATCAGGCGCGCATCAATCTCCCCCATGGCTTCGAATACGACATTTGCGAAGTCGGGCGCGGATGGGCCGATACGAAAGGGCCGCTGACTTTGGCGCTTGCGGATTCGCATGCCCATTTCGCCCGGATGCATTTGACCGAAAGCGGCGTGATCCACTGACGCCGATGGGAGACACGGCGCTCGAAACCCTGCTTAGACGTGACCGCGTCATCGTCGTGGCGGCGCTGGTCACCCTGACGGCGATCAGCTGGCTCTACATCCTGTGGCTGGCGTCGGCCATGGACATGGCTCGTCCCCCGGCTCCTTCAGCCAGCATGGATATGGGCTCCGGCATGGACATGGATATGCCCATGGACATGCCGGCGGACAAGCCCATGACCATGGGGGCACAGCAGGGCGCCATGGCATCGATGGCGGGCGCGGTTGCCGCTCCCTGGTCCGCCACGACCTTCGCCTATGCCCTCGTCATGTGGGCCGTAATGATGGTCGGCATGATGGTGCCGTCGGCGACGCCGATGATCCTGCTCTATGCCCGTGTCGGCCGCAAGGCCGCCCAACAGGGCAAGCCCTTTGCCGCCACCGGTTTCTTTGCCGCCGGCTATCTGTCGGCCTGGATCCTGTTCGCGCTCGTCGCCGTTCTCGGGCAATGGCTGCTCGATCGCGCCCTGTTGCTCACGCCGGCGCTTGCAAGCGCCAGTGCGGTCCTCAGCGGCATCGTGCTGATTGCTGTCGGCCTGTTCCAGTTCACGCCGCTCAAGGATCGCTGTCTCAGCCAATGCCAGGCGCCGCTGCTTTTCATCCAGTCCCACGGCGGCTTTCGTCGGGAAGCGGGCGGTGCCTTCGGCCTCGGTGTGCGGCACGGGCTCTATTGCGTCGGCTGCTGCTGGGCGCTGATGGCGCTGCTGTTCGTCGGCGGGGTGATGAACGTGCTGTGGATCGCCGCGATCGCCATCTTCGTTCTGGCGGAGAAGGTCGTGCCCGGCGGCAGGATCCTGTCTCGCATCGCTGGGGTAGCGCTCGTTTTGGCCGGGCTGTGGCAGCTCATGGCCCTGCTCTGAAATAGAAGCGCCGCGCAACCGTTTCCGGCGCGCGGCACTGCAGAAGTCGTCGGGCTTGAAGCCTTAGTCGCTCAGCGTATCGAAGAAATCCTTCATCCGGGCAAAGAAGCCGGTCGATTCCGGATTGTTGTCCTTGGAGGAGATCTCCTCGAATTCCTGCAGCAGTTCGCGCTGGCGCTTGGTCAGCTTCTGCGGCGTTTCGATCTGGATCTGGATGTAGAGGTCGCCCGATTGCGCCGAGCGCAGCACCGGCATGCCCTTGCCCTTCAAGCGGAACTGCTTGCCGGCCTGGGTGCCCTCGGGAACCGTGACGCGCGACTTGGTGCCGTCGAGTGTCGTCACGTCGAACTTGCCGCCAAGAGCAGCCGTCGTCATCGAGATCGGCACGCTGCAATAGAGATCGGCGCCGTCGCGCTGGTAGAACTCATGCGGCCTGACCGAAAGGAAGATGTAGAGGTCGCCCGACGGTCCGCCGCGAAGCCCGGCTTCGCCCTCGCCCGAAAGGCGGATGCGCGTGCCGTCCTCGATGCCGGCCGGAATGTTGACCGAGAGGGTGCGCTCTTCGGTGACCCGGCCCTGGCCGTGGCACTTGCCGCAGGGGTCGGTGATCGTCTGACCGCGCCCGCCGCAGGTGGGGCAGGTGCGTTCGATCGAGAAGAAGCCTTGAGCGGCGCGCACGCGGCCGGAGCCGTGGCAGGTGCCGCAGGTCTTGGGGCTGGTGCCCGGCTTGGCGCCGGAGCCGGTGCAGACGTCGCAGGTAATCGAGGTCGGAACGCGGATCTGCGCCGTTTTGCCGCCGAAGGCTTCCTCGAGCGAGATCTCCATGTTGTAGCGAAGATCGGCGCCGCGCTCGCGGCCGCCCGATGAGCGCCGCTGGCGCCCGCCGCCCATCATCTCGCCGAAGATGTCTTCGAAGATGTCGGAGAAACCGCCGGCGCCACCGCCGCCGAATCCGTTGCCCATGCCGCCCTGCTCGAAAGCCGCATGACCGTAGCGGTCATAGGCCGCCCGCTTCTGCGGGTCCTTGAGCATCTCGTAGGCTTCGTTGATTTCCTTGAAGGTCTTCTCCGCTGCCGCGTCGCCGGGGTTCTTGTCCGGATGATACTTCATCGCGAGCTTGCGGAAGGCGCTCTTCAGCTCCTTTTCGTCGGCGTTCTTGGCAACACCAAGCGTTTCGTAGAGATCACGTTTCATTCGTAGAAGATTATCCTGTTGGCAAGCCAGCGCGATGGCTCGGCGGCTGCCCGTTTACCTTGCCACCGATTTAGTAAACCTTGAAGCGCGATACCATAGCCCGAACGGCGGTAGATACGGTTTTTTGTCGGAAAAGGTACGTTTGCGGCAAGTCACAGTGCCGATCGCCGATATTGCAGGCCCTGACGGGCGAGACCGGCAACAAAAAAGCCCGGGCGAACCCGGGCTTTTCCGTCTGTTTGAAGGGCGACTTAGGCCGAACGCTTGCGATCGTCTTCGTCGTTGACTTCTTCGTAGTCGGCATCGACGACATCGCCGTCACGGGCAGCGTCGGCGGCGGCATCCGCATGAGCGGCTTCCGTCTGCTGCGCTTCGTAGATCGCCTGGCCGAGTTTCATGGAAACTTCCATGAGCGTGTTGGTCTTGGCCTTGATGTCTTCGGCGTCCGGCTCGGAGGCTTCGACGGCGGTCTTCAGCGCGGCAATCGCGTCGGAGATCGCCTTGCGGTCCGTTTCCGAAACCTTGTCGCCGTAATCCTTCAGCGACTTCTCGCTGGAGTGGATCAGGCTTTCGGCCTGGTTCTTGGCTTCCACGCCTTCGCGACGCTTCTTGTCGACCTCAGCGTTGGCTTCGGCGTCCTTGACCATCTTTTCGATGTCGGCGTCGGAGAGGCCGCCAGATGCCTGGATGCGGATCTGGTGTTCCTTGCCGGTGCCTTTGTCCTTGGCCGAAACCTGCACGATGCCGTTGGCATCGATGTCGAAGGTCACTTCGATCTGCGGCATGCCGCGCGGTGCCGGCGGAATGCCGACGAGGTCGAACTGGCCGAGCAGCTTGTTGTCTGCAGCCATTTCACGCTCGCCCTGGGAGACGCGGATCGTCACGGCCGACTGGTTGTCGTCGGCGGTCGAGAAGGTCTGCGACTTCTTGGTCGGGATCGTCGTGTTGCGTTCGATCAGGCGGGTGAAGACGCCACCGAGCGTTTCGATGCCGAGCGACAGCGGGGTGACGTCGAGCAGGAGAACGTCCTTGACGTCGCCCTGCAGAACGCCGGCCTGGATGGCGGCGCCCATGGCGACCACTTCATCCGGGTTCACGCCCTTGTGCGGCTCCTTGCCGAACAGCTGCTTGACGGTTTCCTGCACCTTCGGCATGCGGCTCATGCCACCGACGAGAACGACTTCGTCGATCTCGGCAGCCGAGACGCCGGCATCCTTGAGGGCTGCCTTGCACGGCGCGACGGTGCGCTGGATCAGGTCGTCGACAAGCGCTTCGAACTTGGCGCGGGTCAGCTTCATCGTCAGGTGCTTCGGACCGGAAGCGTCAGCCGTGATGAACGGCAGGTTGATTTCGGTCTGCTGCGACGAGGACAGCTCGATCTTGGCCTTTTCAGCGGCTTCCTTCAGGCGCTGAAGAGCGAGCTTGTCGTTCTTCAGGTCGATGCCCTGTTCCTTCTTGAACTCGCCGGCGAGGTACTGGACGAGACGCATGTCGAAGTCTTCGCCACCGAGGAAGGTGTCGCCGTTGGTCGACTTCACTTCGAAGACGCCGTCGCCGATTTCGAGAACCGAGATATCGAAGGTACCACCACCCAAGTCGTAAACGGCGATCGTCTTGCCGTCCTTCTTGTCGAGGCCGTAGGCGAGCGCTGCCGCGGTCGGCTCGTTGATGATGCGCAGAACTTCGAGACCGGCGATCTTGCCGGCATCCTTGGTTGCCTGGCGCTGGGCGTCGTTGAAGTAGGCCGGTACGGTGATGACGGCCTTCTCGACCTTTTCACCGAGGTAGGATTCGGCCGTTTCCTTCATCTTCTGAAGGATCATGGCGGAGATCTGCGACGGGGAGTAATCCGTGCCGTGCGCTTCGACCCAGGCGTCGCCATTGTCGGCCTTGGTAATCTTGTAAGGAACCATGTCCTTGTCTTTTTGCGTGGTCGGGTCCTGGAAGGTCCGGCCGATCAGGCGCTTGATCGCAAAAAGCGTGTTTTCCGGATTGGTGACAGCCTGGCGCTTGGCCGGCTGGCCAACGAGACGCTCGCCGTCTTCGCTGAATGCCACCATCGAGGGGGTCGTGCGCGCACCCTCGGCATTTTCGATCACCTTCGCGTCTTTACCGTCCATGACGGCGACGCAGGAGTTGGTCGTTCCCAGGTCAATACCAATAACTTTAGCCATGTCGTTCTCTCCTTGCAGCGGACTGTCGGAACCCGGTCAGGCATTCGTGAGACAGCCCCTAACGGGATGGTCTTTGGATTTCTTCGCAGCTTAGACTGCGCCGATGCGGCGTATATAAGGACCGGCGTTTCGGACTGCAAGGCATTCTGCGGGGCGTTTGGGGGCAAAAGCAAGCCCGGGATTTGTCTAGCCCGAAATGGGCCATCGGCCGCAGCCTGCCTACAGGCCGGATCCCCTGTCAAATCGAGGTTCACGGGCGGCTCAGCCGCCGGTCAGAATATCGAAAAGCGTGGTGCGGCGCGTGGCCCCGGTCGTCTGGCCGACATCGGCCGGCGGTACCATGCCGCCGTTGCCCTGGTCCGCCGTCTGGCCGCCCCACGGGGCGCCGCCCTGGTCGACCGGACGCTGCCCGACCGCGACTCCGCCATCGACGCCGACGGGTGCTTCCGGGAAGGCTTCCGGGTCCCCGGACATCAGGTCGCCGGGGGGCGGCGCGGTGCCGTCGTCGAAGACCGGCTGCACGCCGGTCGTCCCGAACAGCGGCGAGGGCGAAAGCCCTTCGTGGGCCGCCATCATGAAATCGTGCCAGGCCTTGGCCGGCAGGCCGCCGCCGGTGACCTTCTTCATCGACTTGCCGTCGTCGTTGCCGAACCAGACGCCGGTCGTGAGATTCGAGGTGTAGCCGACGAACAGCGCGTCGCGGAAGGACTGCGTCGTGCCGGTCTTGCCGGCCGCTTCCCAGCCTTTCAGTTGCGCCTTCTTGCCGGTGCCCTTGGTCAGCACCCGCAGCAGCATCTGGTTCATCTCGCTGACGATCGCCGGATCGAGCACACGCGGCGGGTTGTCGTAGGTGTTTTCGTAGAGCACCGTTCCGTCCGCCTTGGAAATGCGGCGGATCACGTGCGGCGTCGCCTTGAAGCCGCCATTCATGAAGGGGGCATAGGCCGACGTCAGTTCGACGAGGCTCACTTCCGACGTCCCGAGCGCGATCGAGGCGTTTGCCTGCATCTCGGAATCGATACCGAGGCGGTGCGCGACCTTGACGACGTTGGAAGGACCGACCTCCATGACCAGCTGGGCTGCGATCGTGTTCAGCGAGTTGGCGAGCGCATCGGCAAGCGTCACCTCGCCGCGATATTTCTGGTCGTAATTCTCCGGCGTCCAGTTGCCGATCCGAACCGGACCGTCATTGCGGATCGACATCGGCGTGCGGCCGATCTCCATGGCCGCGGCATAAACGAAGGGCTTGAAGGCCGAGCCCGGCTGGCGCTTGGCCTTGGAGGCGCGGTCGAACTGGCTCTCGGCATAGTCCTTGCCGCCGACGAGCGCCCGGATGGCGCCGGTGCCGTCGACCGAGACGAGGGCGGCCTGCGAGGCGTCGAGCTTCTTGCCGTCGGCGTCCAGCGTCGCGGCAATCACTTCCTCGGCCTTCTTCTCGAGATTGAGGTCGATCGTCGTGTCGATGACCAGGTCTTCCTTGATCTCGCCGATCATGCCCGGAAGCTGGTCCATTACCATGTCGGCGACATAATGCTCGGCGCCCGACCAGTAGCTCTTGGCCTTGGTCGGCGTCTGCGACATCGCCGTCTTGATCTCGCTGTCGGTGACGAAGCCTTCCTCGCGCATCGCGCCCAGCACGATCTGAGCGCGCTCTTCCGCCGCCTTCGGATCACGCGCCGGCGAGAGCCGCGAAGGGGCCTTGAGCAAGCCCGCGAGCAGGGCGGCCTCGCCGAGGTTCACGTCGCGTGCCGACTTGTTGAAGTAGCGCCGCGAGGCCGCTTCGACGCCATAGGCGTTGGAGCCGAAGAACACCCGGTTGAGATACATCGCCAGGATCTGGTCCTTGGAATATTTCTGCTCGAGCCAGAAGGCGAGCAAGACTTCCTGCACCTTGCGCTCCAGCGTGCGCTCCGGCGACAGGAACAGGTTCTTGGCGAGCTGCTGCGTCAGTGTCGAGCCGCCCTGGACCATGCGGCCCGTAGTGACGTTCGTCAGCATGGCGCGGGCCAGACCTAAGGGGTCGATGCCGAAATGGGAATAGAAGCGCCGGTCCTCGATGGCGATGACTGCCTGCGGGATATAGGGCGACATGTTTTCGAGCGAAAGCGCTTCGCCGCCCGTGGTGCCGCGGTTGGCGATGATGTCGCCGCTGACGGCAAGGATCTTCACGTTCGGCGGGCGATCGGGGATCGACCAGCTTTCGGCGCTCGGCATGCGCGCGCCGTAGTAGAGCACCAGGCCGCCGACGCCCATCGCGCCCCAGATGCCGAGCACGATGCACCAGTAGAACAGTGTGCGGACAAGGCCGACCAAGCCACCGCCACCGGAGCCGCGACGGCCGCCGCCGCGCTTGCCGGCTGGCTTCTTCTTGCCGTTGCTTCTGTTGGTCTGGCCGGAAGATTTGCCGCGTGGCGCCTTGCGGCTCGTGGTCACGCGGTCGCTGGCCTCAACGCGAAAATCGTCGCCGTCATCGTCCTCGTTTCCGCCGAACGAGGGCTCGATCCGCTGTCCTGACCTGCCGCTTGCTGCCATGCCGTTTGATCTATCCCTCACCGCCCAGCGGTGGCCCTTGGCGCTATCTTTGCGGCCAATCGATTTCGACGGCGGTAACGACGTCCCACGCCCATCCGCCACGGCGACCGGGTGAACTTTAAATGCGGCAATTTAAGGGGTGGTTAAGAAAGTCGTTGTGAAAAAGCCTGATGGTTCAAAACCTTGACGGTGAGGCGCGCATGCGCCTCCAGGTCCGAGCCCGTGCTCGCCGGTTCTCACTGGATGGCGTTTCGAAGCGGAGTCTGTTCGACCGATGCCGTGGGGCTCACCGGATAGGGATCGGTGAAATCGTAGAGCCATTGGCTGAAAGGCATCCGCAGCAGCACCCGCTTGCCCAGATGGTTCATGGCCACCTCCTCGCAGTCGGCGGCCGGGTAGGCCCGACGGCCGCACATGCCGAGCGGGCTGTCGATCAGACGGAAACCATGTCCCTGATAAACGAGGGCCGTCATCGCTTTGAGCTTGAGGGAGCCGGGCGGCAGCACCACGAGACGGAGGCTGGCAAGCCAGGTCGCAAGGATCAGGACAACGATGAGGGCGGTCGGAATCTGGAGCAGCAATTTCATTTGAGCGCCTGCAATTACTGAGTGAAAATTTATTCTTGGCTTACACGTAGATGTATGTCGAAAAAGCTGAACAAAAGGAACCTGCCATCAGTAGTTGTGGTTTCTATGAGGTTATCGGTCGCGGTGGTCCTCCGGATGCACCATCCGCGATCCGACGTCAGGGACGATGCTTTTGGCCCTGCCTTTCCTTCACGATTTTGTGCAGTGCATGTCTTAAAATTGTTGCGGCGCATAATTATTGTACGACTTATCGAAGCGCCGCACCTCCTCCCGCGGCGCCCGATGCGGATCGGCGGCACTCCTCCTCGCAGCTGCCGATCAAGTTCGAGAGCCCCGTGTACCTCCTCCCACACGGGGCTCTTTTCATTTTGCGCTTATGCCTGCGGCTTTCTGCTCATCGGCGTGACGCCGCCCACCGCCTCCCAAATTTACTGAGGTCAAACGGATCGCCGCTGCCGCGCCGAACGGTGGCTGGCCTATGTCGTTATCGATCCACTCGCGAATCCTGCTATGGCTTCGCCTCATTGTTGTGTTCGGCTGCCCGCACGACAAAGGAGGACTGCCATGAAGCTTCGATCCACCGTCTTTGCCCTCGGCGCATTTGCAGCCTTGAATGGCGAAGCTCTGGCGCAGGACAGCGTCGCCTATGTCGATGACCGGTCCGATGGGGCCGCGCTCGTCCGCTCGCTCTACAACGCCGTCAACCGCAAGGAATATGCCCGCGCCTATGGTTATTTCGGCGAATCGAAACCCGTCGGCGGCTTCAAGGCCTTCACCCGCGGCTATGAGCGCACGGTGTCTGTCGAGATCAAGGTCGGCAAGGTGAAGACGGAGGCCGGGGCGGGCAGCATCTATTCCGCCGTTCCCGTCGCGGTGAAATCGATCGAGAAGCGGGGGCGGGTGCGGTTCTTCGCCGGCTGCTATGTCGCCCGCATCATCAATCCGTCGCTGCAGGTGCCGCCGTTTACACCCTACCAGATCGAAGCGGCGCGCCTGCACGAGGTGAAGGGGCCGCTCGAACAGGCGCTGCCCACTGTTTGCAACGCGCCCTGATATCCGTGATGGACGCGGTCTCTTCGCCTAGGGGAGGTCGCTTCCCTTCGGCGGTTGGCGCTCCGCCACGAAACGCGCCCGCTCGAACACCAGGATCACGATCAGCGCAAGCACGAACGGGATGACGAGGTAAAGCAGCCGGAAGATCGCAAGCGCCGCAAGCACGGCAGCCGGGTCCATTTCCGGCAAGGCGGCGATGAAAATCAGCTCGAGTACGCCAAGCCCGCCGGGCGCATGCGACAGAAGGGCTGCCGAAAAGGACGCAAGGAAGATCCCGAGAATGACGATATAGCCCGGATTTCCCGCTTCCGGCAGGGCGAAATAGATGATCCCGGCGGCGCCGATCAGCTCCACCGGAGCGATCACCAGCTGCCGGAAAACGATCTTCGGCTTCGGGTAGTGCAGCTGGAACCAGCGCGTGCGGAACGACGGCAGCCCGACGAGACTGCCGATGACATAGAGCCCGATGACGATGAGGATGAGCACGCCGGTCGTGAGCGACATTTCGACCGGCAGGAACTCGGCAAAACGCTCGATGATGTCGGGCCGTACCAGAAGCACGACGGCCGATAGAACCAAGGTCCCGAGCGTGAAGGTGAAGGAGCAGAAGGCGACGAGAACGCCGACTTCGCCCGGGGAAAGCCCCTTGGAGCGGTAGGCGCGGTAGCGCACGACCGCGCCGGAGAACACCGAGGCGCCGAGATTGTGCGACAGCGCGTAGGTCGTGAACGAGCAGAGCGTGATGAACCAGAGCGAAATGCGGTGGCCGAGGTGGTCGAGCGCAAGTCGGTCGTAGGCCGCCAGAGCTGCATAGGCGAGGAGCGTCGAGCCGATCGCCAGAAGCCAACTCCTCAGCGAAATAGCATTGAAGCTTGCGAGAAACTCGTCGAACGACAGGCCGCGCAACTCATGATAGAGCGCGTTCACCGAAAACAGGATCGCCAGAAGGCCGACAACGGGCCAGAAATAGGTCTGCAGCCGCTTCATGCCGGTGCCGCGATGGATGCGAGGGCGTGGCGGGGTTGTTTCAAGGACACTTCCGTTGCAGCGGCCGGAGGGTTTCTCCGAGCGGAGACGTTCAGTTTTCTGAGCCGCTTTGTCATAACGTCACGCCCGCAGCGCGACGCTTCGGTCCTTACCCTTGCCAACGATCCGATTTCCCTTTGTGATTTGTTTCACAAAAAGGAAGCACCTGAGACCCCGGAGGTCAAGGATTGACGGCCCGCCGACAACGGAGAAACCGCCGGGAAACAGTGAAGGGGAAACGGTAAAGCGTGGACATCCCATCGATCAGGCAGCGATGCATGCGCGTCGATGGAGCGCTTGCGCGCGAGGGCTGCATCATCTCCAGCCACGCAACCAAAACGAAGAAGCCGTGGCGGAGAGCTCCGCCACGGCTTCCGGGGTCAAGTGGCTCGGGCGGGATGCGCGCAGAAAATCGCGCCCCGTCCCGCACCGATCATCAGGCGGCGAGCGCGTCGAGGATACGGATCCAGGAGCGGATGCCCTTGTGATAGGACTGCAGCTCGTACTTCTCGTTCGGCGAATGGATGCGGTCGTCGGAAAGACCGAAGCCGACGAGCAGCGATTCCATGCCGAGCATCTTCTGGAAGTCGCCGACGATCGGGATCGAGCCGCCCATGCCGATGATGACGGCCGGCTTCGGCCACTCGTCGGACAGGGCCACCTTCGCCGTGTTGAGCAGCGGCGATTCGTATGGAAGATGGATCGCTGGCGAACCGCCATGGGCATGGAACTCGACCGAGCAGTCGGCCGGAACCTTGGAGCGCACATAGGCGCGGAAGGCTTCGCGGATCTTTTCCGGGTTCTGGTTGCCGACCAGGCGGAAGGAGACCTTGGCTGAGGCCTCGGCCGCAATCACCGTCTTGAAGCCTTCGCCGGTATAGCCGCCGGTGATGCCGTTGACTTCCGCGGTCGGCCGCGCCCAGGTCAGTTCCAGCACCGAGCGGTTCTTTTCACCCGACGGGATCGAAAGGCCGATTTCGCCGAGGAACTTCTCTGCCGTCTGGCCGAGCGTTTCCCAGGCCGCCTTGATCTGGGCCGGGGTCTCTTCGACGCCGTCGTAGAAGCCTGGCAGCGTCACGCGGCTGTTTTCGTCATGAAGGCCGGCGAGAATGGTGGTGAGGATGCGGATCGGGTTGGCGGCAGCACCACCGAAATAACCGGAATGCAGGTCGCGGTCGGCAGCCCGGACGATGACTTCTTCGCCGACGAGGCCGCGCAGGCCAGCGGAGATCGCCGGCGTATCGCGGTCCCACATGCTGGTGTCGCAGACCAGCGCATAGTCGGCCTTGAGTTCGGCGGCATTGGCTTCGAGGAAGGGCTTCAGCGACGGCGAGCCGGATTCCTCTTCGCCTTCGAACAGGATCGTGACGCGGCAGGGCAGGGCGCCATGCACGTCCTTGTAGGCGCGCACCGCCTCGACGAAGGTCAGGAGCTGGCCCTTGTCGTCAGCCGTGCCACGGCCGGTGATCACCTTGCGGCCGGGTTCGATTTCCTTGATGCCGGGCTCGAACGGATCCGTGTCCCAGAGGTTCAGCGGATCGACCGGCTGAACGTCATAGTGGCCATAGAACAGCACATGCGGCGCATCGGGCTTGGCACCGTCATGGTGGGCGACGACCATCGGATGGCCGGGGGTGTCGCGCACCGATGCGGTGAAGCCGAGGCTGTTGAGTTCGGCCACCAGCCATTCGGCCGCCTTGCGGCATTCCGCCTTGAAGGCCGGGTCGGTCGAGATCGACTTGATCCGAACGAGGTCGAACAGCCGGTCGAGGCTCCTTGGCAGGTTGGCGTCTGCGCGTTCGAGAACGGGGGTGATGTCAGC
Source organism: Ensifer sp. Root423 (assembly GCF_001426275.1). Taxonomy (NCBI): domain Bacteria; kingdom Pseudomonadati; phylum Pseudomonadota; class Alphaproteobacteria; order Hyphomicrobiales; family Rhizobiaceae; genus Ensifer; species Ensifer sp. Root423. The sequence goes on from NZ_LMEG01000044.1 coordinate 72,852, forward strand.
CATCATGCATATCCTTGCTTCAAGTTTCGCCGGAACCTACTGCATGTGCCGCCAAAGCGAAATCGATTTGAGCGATTTTGGGCAGAGGTCTCAGGTGACGGTGAACGGAGAGCCTGGCGCGTCGGCAAGGTGAGCGCCGGGGCGCCCGGATCGACGCGTCTGCCCCTGCTTTAGAACGGGCGAACGCCCGCTTTAAGCCAAATTTTTTGATGGAATGATCATAAGGGGGTGGTGCGTCAGGCGCGACTGTCGCTGCGTGCCACGTTGGCGAGCGCCATGCGCATATATTCGAGCATCAGTTCGCGTTCGAAATTCCTGAGGCCGGCAAGCAGCGACTGGTCGGCGGCAAGCGCTGCCTCCTTGGCGGCCGCCTCCATCTCCTTTGCCTTTTCGGTGAGGTAGATCTGCTGCGAGCGCTTGTCCTGCGGATGCTTGCGGCGGAGGATGAGCCCGTCGCGCTCCATGCGCGAGAGCGTGTTTGCCATCGTCGCCTGTTCGATGTCGAGGCGATCGAGCAGTTGTTTCTGCGTCAGGCCTTCCTCGGCCCAAAGCTCGAGCAGGATGGGAAACTGACCGGGCGCGAAACCAAGCTTCTGGCCGCGCTCGTGAAGCGCGCGCGAAAAGCTCTTGGCCAGCAGGCTGGCCAGGTAGGTCGCAGATTCCATACGATTGAAGGCCATGCCTATCGGTACGCCCGAACCGCCATGAAGACAAGTTACAATGCAGGCGATGGACCTTGAGACCGTCGGGTCTCACCGGGATTTGAGCGGAGGTGATCAGACGGCAGAAACAAAAAACCGTCACGGTGCGGAGGCGGCGCCGTGACGGTCTTTTGAAAACGGGACAAAGGCCCGGAGAGGGGGATAAGGCCTTTGTCCTCATCTGGTGCGGGCGGGGGACAGGCCAATCACCAGAAGACGGCATCACTCGGTGCCGTTGAGTAAGATTTGAGGATTCAAATGTGGCTTTTCAAGGATACCGGGGCTGAATCGGACATTACAAATATGTAACGTTTGCGTGAAGCCGAACGGGCGCTTGCGAAGCCTTTTGGCGCTCGATCCCAAGGCGAAGTCAGCCCCCGTTTTCGCAATCCGCGGTGGCGATCGCGGCCACCGCGACCGGTGGAGAATGTAGTGTCTGGCGGGAAAACCGCAATGGACCTTTGGCTTGCCCCGCGCTATCCATTTGCCCATGAAAAACGGTGATCATCTCTTCCTCGTCGACGGCTCCGGATTCATCTTCCGGGCGTTCCACGCCATCCCGCCGCTCAACCGCAAATCCGATGGCCTTCCGGTCAACGCGGTATCGGGTTTCTGCAACATGTTGTGGAAGCTGCTCACTGATGCGCGCGACACGTCGGTCGGCGTCACGCCGACCCATTTCGCGGTCATCTTCGACTATTCGTCGAAGACCTTCCGCAACGCGCTCTACGATCAGTACAAGGCGAACCGCACGGCGCCGCCGGAAGATCTGATCCCGCAGTTCGGGCTGATCCGTCACGCGACCCGCGCCTTCAACCTGCCCTGCATCGAGAAGGAAGGCTATGAGGCCGACGACCTGATCGCCACCTACGCCCGGCTTGCAGAAGCCGCCGGCGCCGGCGTCACCATCGTCTCGTCCGACAAGGACCTGATGCAGCTCGTGACCTCGAACGTGTCGATGTACGACAGTATGAAGGACAAGCAGATCTCGATCCCGGAAGTGATCGAGAAATGGGGCGTGCCGCCGGAAAAGATGATCGACCTGCAGGCGATGACCGGTGACTCCACCGACAACGTCCCCGGCATTCCCGGCATTGGCCCGAAGACGGCGGCACAGCTGCTCGAGGAGTACGGCGATCTCGAAACGCTGCTGGCCCGCGCCGGCGAGATCAAGCAGGCCAAGCGCCGCGAGAACATCATCGCCAATGCCGATCTCGCTCGTCTGTCGCGCCAGCTCGTCGAACTCAAGACCGACACGCCGCTCGACGTTCCGCTCGAAGAGCTGAGCCTCGAGCCGCAGAACGGTCCGAAGCTGATCGCCTTCCTGAAGGCGATGGAATTCACAACGCTGACGCGTCGCGTCGCCGCCGCGACCGGTACGGACGCCGATGCCGTTGAAGCAGCCTTGGTGCCGGTAGAATGGGGCGCCGAGGCGCGCGGCCCTGATCTCGACAAGGGAGATGGGGCGGAAAAGGTCAGCGAGGGCTCCTCCACCGCGGCTGCCGCCCGTGGCGAGGCCGCGCAAGCCGCCGCCGTCCTGTCGCGTGCCGGCGAAGCGAATGGCGCGGACGCGACGCCCGAGGCGCTCGCTGCGGCACGCGCTGAAATCTTCGCCAAGGCGCCGATGGATCAGAGCGCCTATGTGACGATCCGCGACATCGCCACTCTCGACCGGTGGATATCGGACGCGCGCGAAGCCGGTGTCGTCGGCTTCGACACGGAAACGACCTCGCTCGATGCAATGCAGGCCGACCTCGTCGGCTTCTCGCTGGCGATCGCCGACCATAAGGCCGACCCGACCGGCGCCTCGATCCGGGCGGCCTATGTGCCGCTGATCCACAAGACCGGCGTCGGCGACTTGCTCGGCGGCGGGCTCGCCGAAAACCAGATCCCGGTCGCAGAAGCCTTGAGCCGGCTGAAGCGCCTGCTTGAGGACCCTTCGGTCCTCAAGGTCGCCCAGAACCTGAAATACGATTACCTCGTGATGAAGCGGCACGGCATCACCGTCGAAAGCTTCGACGACACGATGCTGATGTCCTACGTCGTCGATGCCGGCAACGGCACCCATGGCATGGACTCGCTGTCTGAGCGCTGGCTGAACCACAAGCCGATCGCCTACAAGGACATCACCGGAACCGGCAAATCCTCGGTGACCTTCGACTTCGTCGATATCGACCGGGCAACCGCCTACGCGGCTGAGGATGCGGACGTCACGCTCAGGCTCTGGCATATCCTGAAGGCCCGATTGGCCGCCAAGGGGCTGATGCGCGTCTATGAGCGGCTGGAGCGGCCCCTGGTTGCCGTTCTGGCACGCATGGAAGACCGCGGCATCACCGTCGACCGCCAGATCCTCTCGCGGCTTTCGGGCGAGCTCGCCCAGGGCGCAGCCGGGCTCGAGGACGAGATCTACAAGCTCGCTGGCGAAACCTTCACCATCGGTTCGCCGAAGCAGCTCGGCGATATCCTCTTCGGCAAGATGGGCTTTGCCGGCGGCTCGAAGACCAAGACCGGGCAATGGTCGACCTCGGCACAGGTTCTGGAAGACCTGGCAGCCGAAGGCCACGAACTGCCGCGCAAGATCGTCGACTGGCGACAGCTGACCAAGCTCAAGTCCACCTATACCGATGCGCTTCCGGGCTTCGTCCATCCGGAGACGAAGCGCGTGCATACGTCCTACGCGCTCGCAGCCACGACCACCGGCCGCCTGTCGTCGTCCGATCCGAACCTGCAGAACATTCCGGTGCGCACCGCCGAAGGCCGCAAGATCCGCACCGCCTTCATCGCAACGCCCGGCCACAAGCTCGTCTCGGCCGACTACAGCCAGATCGAACTGCGCGTGCTTGCCCATGTTGCGGACATTCCGCAGCTTCGCCAGGCCTTTGCCGATGGCGTCGACATTCATGCGATGACCGCATCGGAAATGTTCGGCGTTCCGGTCGAGGGCATGCCGAGCGAAATCCGCCGGCGCGCCAAGGCGATTAACTTCGGTATCATCTACGGCATCTCCGCCTTCGGCCTTGCCAACCAGCTGTCGATCGAGCGCTCCGAAGCCAGCGACTACATCAAGCGCTATTTCGAGCGTTTCCCCGGCATCCGCGACTACATGGAGGGCACCAAGGTGTTTGCCCGCGAGCACGGCTACGTCGAGACGATCTTCGGTCGCCGCGCCCACTATCCGGACATCCGCTCGTCGATCCCGTCGCACCGTGCCTTCAACGAGCGCGCCGCGATCAATGCGCCGATCCAGGGCTCGGCCGCCGACATCATCCGCCGCGCCATGGTGAAGATGGAGCCGGCGCTGGCCGAGGCGAAGCTTTCGGCCCGCATGCTGCTGCAGGTGCACGACGAACTGATCTTCGAGGTCGAGGACGCCGAGGTCGAAAACACCATTCCGGTCGTCGTCTCGGTGATGGAGAACGCCGCCATGCCGGCGCTCGACATGAAGGTGCCGTTGAAGGTCGATGCGCGCGCGGCGACCAACTGGGACGAGGCGCACTGATCTAGTCGGTGCACACCGGGTTTTTGATGGAAACCTCTCAGAAAACCTCAAAAGCCGGATGCGACGAATCTTGCAGCGCCCGGGGGCATTCCATGCTCCCGGGCGCCTTTCCATCAGGATGATAGAAAGCGTCAGCCGTCGCAGCCGGAACGATTGCCGGCGCGTTCAACTCCTCATAGGCAGCCTTTGGGAAGGGGCTCGAGCCTCATCCGAAACGGCTGCAATCGGAGGAGATCATGGCGCCGAAGACCTTCATTCTTGTCCTGTCCTGCGACGACAAACCCGGCATTGTCGCCGCCGTCACCACGGAGCTTGCCGCCCTTGGCGCAAACATCGCCGAGAGCAACCAGTTCTGGGATACCAAGACCAACAGCTTCTTCATGCGCATCGCCTTCCAGGTTGCAGCGAGCGTTCAGGCTGGTGATGTCGAGCGGGCGCTTCGCCCGGCGGTCGAGCGTTTCCAGATGCGGACCACGCTTACGGATGCTGCGGTCAAGCCGAAGATCCTGGTCCTCGTCTCCAAGTTCGACCATGCGCTCCTGCACCTGCTTTACCAGATCCGTGTCGGCTGGTTGAACGCGGAGGTCGTCGCCATCGTCTCCAACCACGAAGACAGCCGGCGTACGGCCGAAGCCGAAGGGCTCGCCTATCACTGTTGGTCGGTATCGAAGGACAACAAGGCCGAGCAGGAGGAAAGGCTTCTGCGACTGGTCCAGGAGACCGGCGCCGATCTCGTCATCCTTGCCCGCTACATGCAGGTGTTTTCCGACAATCTGTCGAAGCGCCTCTACGGCAAGGCGATCAACATCCACCATTCGTTCCTGCCGAGCTTCAAGGGCGCCAAGCCCTATCATCAGGCGCATGAGCGTGGCGTGAAGCTGATCGGGGCGACGGCGCACTACGTCACGCCGGACCTCGACGAAGGCCCGATCATCGAACAGGAAACCGAACGCGTCAGCCATGCCTTGACGGCGGAAGATTTCGTCGCCACCGGCCGCGACATCGAAAGCCGGGTGCTGGCGCGCGCCGTCAAGCTGCACCTGGAGCGGCGCGTCATGCTCAACGGTCACAAGACGGTCGTGTTCAGCTAGAGGGTTCTGGAAGGCGCTTCATGTAGCCGGTACTCACAGGGGTGCCGGCTACAGCTGTTACAGGCGGGCTACGACGGCGGTCGCGGTAACGGCCGGCGCGCGGAAGCTGGCAAAGAGCCGGCTCAGGCCCTCGCGTCCCTCGGCCGTCAGATCGAAGGTGCGGCCGAACAGCAGCCATTCCGTACAGAGCCCGAGCATCATCCAATGCAGGGTCCGCGTCGCGGAGGCGGGGGTCCAGGTCTCGTGCATCTGCCCCTTGGCGAGCGCGCGGGAAAAAGCGAGTTCGAGCACGACATTGTGGTGCTCGTCGAGTTCCTTCTGGCGGGCGAGGACCTCGCCCAGGTCGCCGTCGTAATTGGTGCGCAGCATGATCGTCAGAATGCGCTGGCGCTGCTCGTCGGCGGCCAGAACATCCAGCCAGTCGCCCATGGCACCTTCGAGGATGGAGAGTGTATCGGCAGCTTCCGCTTCGATCTCGCGGGCGACCATGTCTTCCTGCGGCAAGGGCACAGCGTCGTGCAGCGCGAGGAACAGGTCGGTCTTGTTGGCAAAGTGCCAGTAGATGGCGCCACGGGTCACGCCGGCGGCCTTGGCTATTTCTTCGAGCGTCGTGTTCGAGACGCCCTTTTCGTAGAAGACGCGCTCGGCGGCGCTCAGGATCTTCTGTCTTGTTGCTTCTGCATCGGCCTTTGTTCGGCGCATTCATTCCTCCTCATGCGACGGCCCGCCAGAGGCGGGCCGTCCAGTCTTGTTTTATTCGGCGGGTGTCGGGTTTTCTGCGGCTGTCGGTGTGTTCTCCACCTTCTTTCGGCTGAAGAGCTTCGTGACGAACACGAAGAAGACAGGAACGAAGAAGATGGCGAGCACCGTTGCCGAGATCATCCCGCCCATGACGCCCGTGCCGATGGCGCGCTGGCTGCCGGAGCTGGCACCCGTGGCGATTGCCAGCGGCAGAACACCGAGCGTGAAGGCCAGCGACGTCATCAGGATCGGCCGGAAGCGAAGATGTGCCGCCTCCAGCGTCGCGTCGATCAGCGACTTGCCCTGCTCACGCAGTTCCTTGGCGAACTCGATGATCAGGATCGCGTTCTTGGCCGAGAGACCGATGATCGCGATCAGGCCAACCTTGAAGTAGACGTCATTCGGCATGTCGCGCATCATCACGGCGAGCACCGAACCGATGACGCCGAGCGGAACGACCATGATCACCGCCACCGGGATCGACCAGCTCTCATAGAGGGCTGCAAGGCACAGGAACACCAGAAGGCACGACAGCGCGATCAGGAGAGGCGCCTGGGTGCCGGACTGGATTTCCTGCAGCGACTGGCCGGTCCATTCGTAACCGAAGCCTGCAGGCAACTGGCCCGCCAGCCGTTGCATCTCGGCGATCGCGTCACCCGAGGAGTAGCCGTGGGCGGCTTCGCCGCTGATACGGACCGACGGGTAGCCGTTGTAGCCGATCGTCTGGGTCGACGCCTTGACCCACTCCACCGTCGCGAAGGCCGACAGGGGCACCATGCCGCCATTGGCGTTGCGGACGTTGAGGTTCAGGAGGTCGGCGGTCTGCATGCGCTGACCTTCGTCCGCCTGCACCGTTACGCGCTGCATGCGTCCGGCATTGGGGAAGTCGTTGACGTAGGACGAGCCGAGGTTGGTCGAGATCGTCGAGTTGATATCGGCGAAGGTCACACCGAAGGTGTTGGCCTTCTCGCGATCGATCGTGACGCTGACCTGAGCCGCATCGGGCATGCCCTCGAAGCGGACGCCGGAGAGCACCTTGCTCTCGGCGGCCATGCCGAGCAGCTGGTCGCGGGCCTGCGACAGCGCCGCCTGGCCGAGACCGCCACGGTCCTGCAGGCGGAACGAGAAGCCGCCGGTGGTGCCGAGGCCCTGGATCGCCGGCGGCGACAGCGCGAAGCTGATCGCATCCTTGATCTGGCTCATCGCCATCGTCGCCCGCATGGCGATCGACTGTGCGGCGTTGTCGGCGTCACGTTCCTTCCAGTCCTTCAGCGTCACGAAGGCGAGCGCTGCGTTCTGGCCGGTACCGAAGAAGGAGAAGCCGTTGATCGCGATGATGCGTTCGACTGCCGTTTCCTGGCCGAAGATCTTCTCGGCCTGCTCCACCACCTCGGTCGTGCGGTTGCCCGTTGCTTCCGACGGCAGCTGCATCATGACGATCACGAAGCCCTGGTCTTCGTCCGGAAGGAACGACGACGGCAGCTTCATGAACAGCCAGCCGAGACCGGCGAGCACCGCGACATAGACGATCATGTAGCGGCCGGTCCGGTGGACCAGGCGCTTCACGATGCCGCTATAGCCGTGCGACGTCTTGTCGAACGAGCGGTTGAACCAGCCGAAGAAGCCACGCTTGGCGTGATGATGACCCTTCGGAACCTGCTTCAGGAAGCTCGCGCAGAGCGCCGGTGTCAGCGACAAAGCGAGAAGTGCGGAGAACAGGATCGAGACGACCATCGTCAGCGAGAACTGGCGATAGATCACACCGACCGCGCCCGGGAAGAAGGCCATCGGAATGAACACCGAGGCGAGAACCAGCGTGATGCCGATGACGGCGCCGGTGATCTGCTTCATCGCCTTGCGGGTGGCTTCTTTCGGCGTTGCCCCTTCCTCGGACATGATGCGTTCGACGTTTTCGACGACGATGATCGCATCGTCGACGAGAATGCCGATCGCCAGCACCATGCCGAACATGGTCAGAACGTTGATCGAGAAGCCCATCGCCAGCATGACCGCGCAGGTGCCGAGGAGCGCCACCGGCACGACGAGCGTCGGGATGATGGTGTAGCGGATGTTCTGCAAGAACAGGAACATCACGATGAACACGAGCGCGACCGCTTCGACCAGCGTCGAAAGCACCTTCTCGATGGAAACGGCGACGAAGGGCGAGGTGTCGTAGGGAACCGAATATTCGAGGCCCTGCGGGAAGAACTTCGCCAGTTCGTCCATGCGTTCCTTGATGGCGGCCGAGGTCGACATGGCGTTGCCGCTCGGCGAAAGCTGGACGGCGATAGCCGCCGACGGCTTGCCGTTCAGGCGCGTCGAGAAGGCGTAGCTTTCGCCGCCGATCTCGATGCGGGCAACGTCGCGCAGGCGGACGGAGGAGCCGTCCGGATTGGCGCGAAGCACGATCGCACCGAACTCTTCGGCGCTTTCGAGCTGGCCCTTGACGACGACGGGCGCGCTGATCTGCTGGGTGATCGGGTTCGGCTGTGCGCCGATCGAGCCCGAAGCGATCTGGGCGTTCTGCGCCGTGATCGCATTGGTCACGTCCGCAGCCGTCAGGTTCAGACCCAGCATCTTGTCCGGATCGAGCCAGACGCGCATCGAGCGTTCCGTGGCAAACAGCTGCGCACGGCCGACGCCGGGCACGCGCTGGATTTCGCTAAGCACGTTGCGGCTTAGATAGTCGCCGAGGCCGATGGCGTCCATCGAGCCGTCGGTCGAGGTGAGAGCCACGATCATCAGGAAGCCAGAGCCGGCTTCATCGACCTGCACGCCCTGGCGCTTGACCGAATCGGGCAGGCGCGGTTCGACGCGGCGAACCCGGTTCTGGATGTCGACGGCCGCCTGTCCCGGGTCGGTGCCCGGTGCAAAGGTGGCGCTGATTTCGACCGAGCCGGAGGCGCTGGAGGTCGACTCGAAATAGAGCAGGCCTTCGACGCCGTTCAGCTCGTCTTCGATCAGTCGCGTGACGCTCTGATAGGTGTCTTGCGACGAGGCGCCGGGGTAGCTCGTGTTGATGGAGATCTGCGGCGGCGCGACGTCAGGATACTGCGATACCGGCAGAAGCGGAATCGCAATGACGCCGGCGACCATGATGAAGATCGCCACCACCCAGGCAAAAATAGGCCTGTCGATGAAAAAACTAGGCATCAATCAAACTCACTTTGTAGCTTCGGCAGGCTTTTCGTCGGCAGCGGCCGTTGTCTGCGCTGCTTCGGCAGTCGGCTTGGCGTCCGGGTTCCAGTCCGTCGGCTCGACGGGGGCACCGGGGCCGATCTTCTGGAAGCCTTCGACGATGACCTTTTCGCCGGCCTTGATGCCGGAGGTCACCTGCCAGCGGGTGCCGATCGTGCGGCCGAGGGTCACGTTGCGGAACTCGACCTTGTTGTCGGCGCCGACGACATAAACCTGCGACTGGCCGGCGTTGTTGCGCTGGACGGCCTGCTGCGGAACGGTGATCGCGTCCTTCTCGACGCCCTGCTGCACAAGTACGCGAACATACATGCCGGGAAGCAGGTCGTTGTCGGGGTTCGGGAATTCGCCGCGCAGGGTCACCTGGCCGGTCGTCGCGTCGACGGCGGCCTCCGAGAACAGGAGCTTGCCCTTGTGCTCATACGTGGTGCCGTCGTCGAGCACGAGCTGGACTTCGGCTTCCTCGCCGTCGCCGTTCATCATCTGGCCGTCCTCAAGCGCCTTGCGCAGGCGGATGAGGTCGGTCGCCGACTGGGTGAAGTCGGCGTAGAGCGGGTCGAGCTGCTGGATCGTCGCGAGATTTTCCGAGCTGTTGGTGCTGACGAGCGCGCCTTCGGTGATCAGCGCACGGCCGATGCGGCCGCTGATCGGTGCCGTCACGTCGGCATATTGCAGGTCGAGCTTGGCCGCCGCGAGGCCGGCTTCGGCGATCGCGACATCGGCGTCGGCGGTCGCAAGCAGCGCAGCCGCATCTTCCAGCTGCTGCGCGGCGACGACGTTCGCCTTCTTCAGCTGCTCCTGGCGATCGGCCTTCTGCTGGGCCTGCTGGCGAATGGATTGGGCGCGCCGAAGCGTTGCCTCTGCCTTTTCGACCTGGACGCGGAAGGGCGCGGGATCGATGCGGTAGAGCACGTCACCGGCATTGACCTTGGAGCCCTGCTGGAAGACGCGTTCGACGACAATGCCGGAAACGCGCGGACGGACCTCGGCGACACGGGTCGCGGCGATGCGGCCCGGAAGCTCGTTGGTGATCGGCAGGGTTTCGGTCTTGGTCGTGAAGACCGCGACGGCGGACGGTGGGAATGCGGCGGCGCCCTGTTGTGCTTCCTCTTTCTGGCAGCCGGAAAGAAGAATCACAGTTGCCAAGGCGGCGGCCAGTGTCGGTCGGTTCATGCGCATAGCGATGTCCATATTCGGTGACCGCAGGCGACAGGTGCATCTCGCAAGGTGCCCGTGCGGTCCGGAAGTGAAGGGGAGCGGAACCGGTATTGCTTGGGGAAAATACCGGAAAGCTAATATACAAACACAAATGTATGTTAAATCGCTTTGCAGCGCAACAGAGTCATTCAGCACAGCTATTCAAAAAATAAATAAGCCGCCACAAGGGGTTAGTCCCGTGGCGGCTGGTTTTCACGCAGCTGTGATGAGGCCTTAGCCTCAAAACGCATCAGGCGAGGACGCGGTCGTCGTCGCCGAAACGGTGCATGGCACCGACCGTCGGCGTCGCATAGACGATGTCGTCAGGCGCGTAGCGATGTTCGCCGAAGAGGCGGACGGTGATGGTGCCGACCTGCTCGGAATCGATATAGACGATGGTGTCGGCGCCGAGGTGCTCGACATGCACCACCTTGCCCTTCCAGTCGCCGCTCTCGCGTGAAAGCGCCATGTGCTCCGGGCGGATGCCGATCGTCTTGGCTTTGACATCGCCGAGCCGGGCGCCCTCGATGAAGTTCATCTGTGGCGAGCCGATGAAGCCAGCGACGAAGACGTTGGCCGGGCGGTTGTAGAGATCCATCGGCGAGCCGATCTGCTCGATCTGGCCGGCGTTGAGGACGACGATCTTGTCGGCGAGCGTCATCGCCTCCACCTGGTCGTGGGTCACGTAGATCATCGTTGCCTTCAGGCTTCGATGCAGCCGGGCAATCTCAAGCCGGGTGTTGACGCGCAGCGCCGCGTCGAGGTTCGAAAGCGGCTCGTCGAACAGGAAGAGCTTCGGTTCGCGCACGATCGCGCGGCCGATCGCCACGCGCTGACGCTGGCCGCCCGAAAGCTCGGCCGGGCGACGGGCCAGGTAGGGATCGAGCGACAGCATGTTCGCAGCCTTGCCGACCTTGTCCTCGATCTCCGCCTTCGGAGCGCCGGCCTGTTTCAGGCCAAGGCCCATATTGTCCTTCACCGACAGGTGCGGATAGAGCGCGTAGGACTGGAACACCATGGCGATGCCGCGCTTGGCGGGCGCCACGTGGCCGACTTCCGTGCCGTCGATCTGCACGCTGCCGGAGGTCGCGTCCTCGAGGCCAGCGATGGTGCGCAGCAAGGTCGACTTGCCGCAGCCCGACGGGCCGACGAAAATGACGAACTCGCCGTCCTTCACCTCGAGGTCGATGCCCTTCAGCACCTCATGGCTACCGTAGGCCTTGCGGATGGATTTGAGTTGAAGCGATCCCACCTGGTTGCCCCCTTTAAAGTTTGACTGGTCTGCCGGTGCGCACGCTTTCGTCTGCGGCAAGGCAGATGCGTAGCGACTGCACGGCGTCGTTCATGTGACGGTCGAGGTCGATGTTTTGGCGAATGGCCTTCAGCACATAGGCCTGCTCGCGGTCGCAGAGTTCCTGGTGGCCGGGCTCGCCGTCCATCTTCAGGTCCTCGTCGGCTTTCAGGAAGCGGCCATCGGGACCAGTTTCGGCGTTGTGCAGCCGGATCACCGCGGTCTTTGTGTGCATGTCGATGTCGTCGGACTTGGCATTCTGGTCCATGACGATCGACACCGATCCCTTCGGCGACATCACGTCCTTCACGAAGAAGGCGGTTTCCGAGATCATCGGCCCCCAGCCGGCTTCATACCAGCCGGCCGAACCATCCTCGAAGATCACCTGCAGGTGACCGTAATTGTACATGTCGGGCGCGATCTCGTCGGAGAGACGGAGCCCCATGCCGCGCACTTCCACCGGCTTGGCATCGGTGATCTGGCACATGACGTCGACATAGTGCACGCCGCAATCGACGATCGGCGACGTCGTCTTCATCAGCGACTTGTGCGTCTCCCAGGTCGGTCCGCTGGACTGCTGGTTCAGGTTCATGCGGAAGACATAGGGACCGCCGAGCTTGCGCGCTTCGGCGATCAGCCGGATCCACGAGGGGTGATGGCGCAGGATGTAGCCGATCACCAGCTTGCGGCCGTGCTTCTTCGCAGCCGCGACGACGCGCTCGGCGTCGGCGACGGTGGTTGCGAGCGGCTTTTCGACGAAGACGTCGGCGCCGGCCTCGAACGCCATGACCGCAAAGTCCGCATGGCTGTCCGAATAGGTGCAGATCGAGCAGAGCTCGGGCTTCAATTCGGCCAGGGCCGTCTTGAAGTCCGGATGGATCGTGTAGCCGCTCAGTTCCTCCGGCAGCGGCACCTTCGAGCGGTTGACGAGGCCGACGATCTCGAAGCCGGGATTGTTGTGATAGGCGAGCGCATGGCTGCGCCCCATGTTGCCGAGCCCCGCGACGAGGACCCGGACCGGTTTGCTGCTTGCACTCACTTGACTGCTCCTGCCGTGATGCCGCGGATCAGTTGCCGCGAGAAGATGACGTAGAGGACGAGAACCGGAAGGATGGCGAGCGACAGTGCCGCCAGAACCGCGTTCCAGTTGGTGACGAACTGGCCGATGAAGATCTGCGAGCCGAGCGTCACGGTCTTGGTGGCTTCGGCCGGCGCGAGGATCAGCGGGAACCAGAGATCGTTCCAGATCGGGATCATCGTGAAGACCGCGACGGTTGCCATGGCCGGACGGACGAGCGGCAGAACCAGGCGGAAGAAGATCGAATATTCCGACAGCCCGTCGATGCGCCCGGCGTTCTTCAAGTCATCCGAGACCGTGCGCATGAACTCCGAGAGAATGAAGATCGCGAGCGGCAGGCCTTGGGCCGTATAGACGAGGATCAGTGCCGTCAGCGTGTTGACGAGGTTGGCAGCGACCATGCCCTGCAGAATGGCGACGGTGCCGAGACGGATCGGGATCATGATGCCGATCGCGAGATAAAGGCCCATGAGCGTGTTGCCACGGAAGCGGTATTCCGACAGCGCGAAGGCGGCCATCGCCCCGAAGAGCAGCACCAGCGCGATCGAGACGATCGTGACGATGAAGCTGTTCTGGAAATAGGTGGCGAAGTCCCCCTGGCCAAGGACGGTCTGATAGCCGATCAGGCTGAAGGTCTGCGGCGTCGGGATCGTCAGCGGCGCCCGAAAGATCGCGTTGCGATCCTTGAACGAGTTGATGATCGTCAGGAACACCGGAAACAGCGAGATGAGCGTGTAGGCGATGAGCGCTGCATGCACGAAGCCGGTGCGGAGAAATGAATCGCGTGCTTTCGACATCTCCGGTCTCCTCAGAACTGGTAGCGGCGCATGCGGCGCTGAATGACGAAGAGGTAGAGCGAGACGCCGGCGAGGATGATGAGGAACATCACCGTGGCGATCGTCGCGCCCATCGAGCGGTCGCCGAGCTGCAGCTGGAAACCGAAGAAGGTGCGGTAGAGCAGCGTACCGAGAATGTCGGTCGAGCCGTCGGGACCGGCAAGCGCGCCCTGCACCGTGTAGACCAGGTCGAAGGCGTTGAAGTTGCCGACGAAGGTCAGGATCGAGATGATGCCGATGGCGGGCAGGATCAGCGGCAGCTTGATCTTCCAGAACTGGCTCCAGCCGGTGACGCCGTCGCATTCGGCAGCCTCGATTACCTCATCCGGAATGTTGAGCAGGGCGGCATAGATCAGCATCATCGGGATGCCGACATATTGCCAGACCGAGATCAGCGACACGGTGATGAGCGCCGAGCCCGGCTTGCCGAGCCAGGGGGCAAACAGCGACTTCAGGCCGACGAGGTCGAGCATGCCGGGTGCCACGCCCCAGATCGGCGACAGGATCAGCTTCCAGATGAAGCCGACGATCACGAAGGAGAGCAGCGTCGGCAGGAAGATCGCCGTGCGGTAAAAAGTGACGAAGCGCAGCTTCGGGATCGACAACATGGCGGCGAGCGCAACGCCGATCGGGTTCTGCACGCACATGTGGATGATGAAGAAGATGACGTTGTTCTTCAGCGCATTCCAGAAGTCGTGCGCCCAGCGCTCTTCGCCAAACAGCGTCTGGAAATTCGCAAGGCCGACAAAGGTCGACTGGCCGTCGACCGTGTTGAACAGCGAAAGCCTGAGCGTCTCGATCAACGGCAGGATCATCACCGCCGAATAGACCAGGAAGGCCGGCAGCAGGAAGACGAGGATGTGCCAGCGTTTCGGCCGCCTTGCGGTCGGCTGTCCCTCTTGCACTGAAAGAGCGTCACTCATGGATCCATCCGTTTCTAGAAGACCGGTCCCCAGACAATCATGATGCGCACCGGCGCCACGCGGCCGGTCGCGCCGCATGCCGTCTGCCCCTTTATCGAGGGCTCATGACGAAGGTTAAGTCTATCGCGTTCTTTTGCAAACGACTGCGTCGGTGGCCTCCCACTGTGGGAGGCCGGTGACGCTTCGGCTGGGGGAGTGCCGTCATTCGGCATGTCGCCCCGCCCGGTCCCTACGGCATCCTTAAATCCATCCGGCTAAAGGTGCTCTATGCACGTCCAGAACGTGCGGCGCTGTAGGGCCGACCCTCCCCAAGAAGGGGAGGGAACCTGTTGCGCTTACGTCTTACTTCGCCGGCTTGTACCAGGCGTCGAGGCCCTTCTGCAGCTTCTCGGCGGCAACCTCAGGCGTATCCGTGCCGTTGATCACGTTGGCCGATTCGACCCAGGTCTCATTTTCCAGGCTCGGGGTGCCGCGTGCCAGGATCTGGTAGGTCGAGCGGATCGTCGGCTTGCACTTTTCGCGCCAGGAGACGAATTCCTGGGCGAGCGGATCGGTCATCTTCACCGGGGTCGAGTTGAGGCTGAAGAAGCCCGGCAGTGCGTTGGCGTAGATGTCGGCGAACTCAGGCGAAGCAACCCAGGTCAGGAAGGTCTTGGCCTGCTCGGCATGTGCGCTCTTGGCATTGAGGCCGATACCGATGTCGTTGTGGTCCGAAATGTAGCAGGTGTCGCCAGCATTTTTGACCGGCGGCGGGAAGGCGCCCATCTTGAACTGAGCCTGGGTGTTGAACAGGCCGATCTCCCACGAGCCTGCCGGATAGATCGCGGCGCGGCCGAGCGTGAAGAGGTTCTGGCTGTCCGGGTAGGTCTGGGCTTCGAAGCCGTCGCCGAGATAATCCTTCCACTTGGCAAGAACGCGGTAGGGCTCGACCCACGGCTCGTCGGTCAGCTTCTGCTCGCCCTTGATCAGCGCGGCGCGGCCTTCCTCACCCTTCCAGTAGTTCGGGCCGATGTTCTGGTAGCCCATGGTTGCGGCTTCCCAGAGATCCTTGGTGCCCATCGCCATCGGGATGTAGTTACCGTCGGCCTTGATCTTGTCGAGGGCAGCGAAGAATTCCGCTTCCGTCGTCGGGATCTGGATGCCGAGTTGGTCGAAGGCGTCCTTGTTGTAGATGAAGCCGTGGATGACCGATGCCATAGGCACGCAGAAGGTGGCCTTGCCGTCGTCGGTGGTCCAGGCGGACTTGGCGACCGGCGAGAAGTTTTCCATGCCCGGCAGGCTCGTCAGGTCGGCGAGGTGCTTCTTGTTGTAAAGTTCGAGCGAGACGTCGAACGGACGGCAGGTGACGAGGTCGCCTGCGGAGCCGGCGTCGAGCTTGGCGTTGAGCGCGGCATTGTATTCGGTCGGTGCCATCGGGGCGAACTTGACCTTGATGCCCGGGTTCTTGGCTTCGAAGGCCGGGATCAGCTTTTCCTGCCAGATCGCCAGGTCGTCGTTGCGCCAGCTTTCGATGGTCAGCGTCACGTCCTCGGCGTGCGCCAGCCCGGCCGTGCCGAGAATGCTCGACGCAAGCAGCAGGCCCTTGATAGTCGTACGGGTCATTCAGCTTCTCCCTCTTATGTTGCGCCGTTTTGGCGCGGTTTGAATCCCAGGCTTATGTCAGGCCGTGACGATATCGATCGCCCGGCGCAGGTTCTGTCTGGCCTCTTTCAGTGCCGCCTCCGCGACCGCAACGTCCTTCGCGCCAGAGGCGAGAAGGATTGCGACCTTGACCGAGCCGGAGGCCATGTTGATCAGCCGGCCGGCCTCGCCAGCGCCGATGCCGGTAATGTCGGTAACGATGCGGATTGCGCGGCCGTGCAGCTTGATATTGTCGGCGCGCAGGTTGACCATGTGGCCGTCGAGGACGTGCCCGAGTTGAATGCCGACCAGCGTCGAGAACATGTTGAAGGCGATCTTCTGCGCGGTACCGGCGCCCATGCGCGTCGAACCGGAAACCACTTCCGGGGGCGTCTGCAGAAGGATCGAAACGTCGGCGTCCTTGAACAGCGCCGCACCAGGATTGTTGGCGACAGCGATCACCTTGGCGCCCAGCTTGCGGGCCTCGTCGGCCGCGGCGAGCGCGTAAGGGGTGGAGCCGCTGGCGGAAACGGAAACAAGGCAGTCGCCCGCGCCGATGCCGGCCTTGCGGACGTCGTTGCGGGCAAGGTCCATGTCGTCTTCATAGCCGCCCGCAAGGTCGCTCAGGCTGGCGGTGCCGCCGGCAAGCAGAACGACGATCTGGTCCTGGGGAATGCCGTAGGTGCCGGGCAGTTCGAGCGCATCGGCCATGGCCATCAGGCCGGAACTGCCAGCGCCCGCATAGGCGAGACGCCGGCCGGATGCGAGGGATTCGGCCGCGAGCGATGCGGCAGCCGCAATCGACTCGATCGCCGCGTCGACGGCCTTGGTGGCCGCCTGCTGGCCGGACGCGAGCAGCCGGAGCGCCAGCGCCGGATGCATAAGATCCAGGCCCTTGGCGTTGTCGTGGCGCTCTTCGGTCTTGGCTGACGGCATGGGTTGTATCTCCTCTTGGTCAAATTAATGCCAAAAAAATACCAATTGTCCAGCAGAATTTAAGTTTTGACGTCTTAAAAAACTAAACAGCTAAATTAGCCCTTGAATTTCAACGTATTGCAACGAAAACGAAACTGCAGACGGATTCAGGCTTGGTTATTGGTATTTTTTTGGTATCCTCAATGGGCGGAGGTACTCATGACAAATTACCTGATCGGAATCGATGGCGGCGGAACGAGCTGCCGGGCTGCCGTGGCATCGGCGGACGGGCGCATTCTCGGGCGCGGCAAGGCGGGTGCGGCCAATATCCTGACAGACCCGGAAACCGCGCTTGCCAATATCGGTGAGGCCGCACGCGCCGCCTTTATGGAAGCGGGCCTTGATCCCCAGGGCATAACCGCTGCCAAGGCGATCGTCGGTGTCGCCGGGCACAATGTCGGCGACGCCGTGCATTATGTTAAGCGCCGCCTGCCGTTCGCCGCAGCCGATATCGAATCCGATGGCTTGATTGCCCTTCAGGGCGCGCTCGGCAATCATGACGGTGCGGTCGCTATTCTCGGTACCGGCAGCATCTATATCCTTCGCCAGGGCGAAACCGTCAGCTATGTCGGCGGCTGGGGCTTCACCATCGGCGACCATGGCAGCGGTGCACGCATCGGTCATGCGCTTCTGCAGGAAAGCCTGCTTGCCTTCGACAATATTCATGAAGCCTCGGCGGTCACCGACAGCGTCCTTGCCGAATTCAACAACGAGGCGCGCGACGTCGTCGATTTCGCCCGCCTCGCCAAGCCCGGGGAATTCGGCCGCTATGCGCCGCGTGTTTTCGAAGGCGCCGCCGCCGGCGACCCGGTTGCCGTGCGCATCCTGAAAGCCGCTGCCCTCACAGTGGACGAGGCGCTTGATGTCGTCGTTGCAAGAGGCTGCGAAAGATTGTGCCTTCTTGGCGGATTGGCGCCGCTCTATCGCCCCTGGCTTGCCGATCGGCATCAGGCCCTGCTCGTCGAGGCGGAAGCCGACGCGCTGACCGGATCGGTCGCCGTTGCCGCCCAGCGTTTCGGCACCCAGGCGAGGGCAGGCGCATGACGCACCAGCTCGCTTCCATTCTGCCGCTCGAGGGTCTGCAGTCCGGAGGGTCGGGGCCGCTCTATCTCAAGCTTCGGCAATCGCTCGAAGACGCGATCCAGTCGGGCAAGTTGAACCACGGCGACGCTCTGCCGCCCGAGCGTGATCTTGCCGACTACGCCAACATCAGCCGCGTCACCGTGCGCAAGGCGGTGGACGATCTCGTGCGCGACGGCCTGCTGGTTCGCCGCCACGGCTCCGGCACCTTCGTCGTCAAGCCGGTCTCCAAGGTGCAGCAGTCGCTCTCGCGGCTGACCTCGTTCACGGAAGACATGGCGCGCCGCGGCCTGAACACCCATGCCCGCTGGCTGGAGCGCGGCCTGTTTCACCCCTCTCCGGATGAGATGATGGCGCTCGGCCTTCCGGCCGACGCGCTGGTTGCCCGGCTCGGGCGCCTGCGCATCGCCGACGACATGCCGCTTGCCATCGAGCGCGCCAGCATTTCGGCGGAGTTCCTGCCGGACCCGCAGGCCGTCACCTCGTCTCTCTATACTGCGCTCGACAAGACCCGCTCGCGACCGGTTCGCGCCGTGCAGCGCATCTCCGCCTGCAACATCAAGGATCCGGATGCCTCGATGCTCGGCGTCGCCGTCGGTTCGGCCGGCCTTTCCATCGAACGTGTCTCCTATCTCGCATCGGGACGCGTCGTCGAATTCACCCGCTCGCTCTACCGGGGCGATGCCTATGACTTTGTCGCGGAACTGACGCTGTCGGAATCCTAAAAGCGACGGCTCCGCCAAGAAAGGGAATTGACCATGCAGACCAATATGCGCCGAGAAATCGACGAGATCCCCGAAGCCGCCCAGCGTCTGCTGGAACGCTCCGCCGACCAGCTGAAGGCCGCCGGCGCCGCACTGCGCGCCAAGGATCCGGCCTTCCTCGTTACTATCGCCCGCGGCTCCTCCGACCATGCGGCGCTGTTCCTCAAATATGCGATCGAGCTGCAAGCCGGCGTGCCCGTCGCTTCGCTCGGCCCGTCGCTCGCCTCGATCTACGGTGCCAAGCTGAAGCTCGGCGGTGCCGCGGCGATCGCGATTTCGCAGTCGGGCAAGAGCCCGGATATCGTCGCCATGGCAAAGGCTGCAACCGATGCCGGCGCGGTCTCGATCGCGCTCACCAACACGCTGCCGTCGCCGATTTCAGAGGCCTGCACCAACCCGCTCGACATCTTGGCCGGTCCGGAAATCGCCGTTGCCGCCACGAAGTCATACGTCAATTCGATCGTCGCTGGCCTTGCCGTGCTCGGCGAATGGACCGGCGACGCTGCACTTCAGCGCGCGGTCGCCGACCTGCCGAACCAGTTTGCCAAGGCCGTGAAGCTCGACTGGCAGGCCTTTGCCGACGATCTCGGCGAAGCCGAATCGCTCTATGTGCTCGGCCGCGGCCCGGCGCTCGCCATCGCCAGCGAAGCGGCGCTGAAGTTCAAGGAAACCTCCGGCATGCATGCGGAAGCCTATTCGGCGGCCGAAGTGCTGCACGGGCCGGTGGCGCTCGTCGGCGCCAAGTTCCCGGTGCTGACGCTTGCCGCCCGTGATGCGGCCGAGACGTCGGTTGCCGGCATTGCCGACGGTATGGCGGAAAAGGGCGCGGTGGTTCATGCTACCTCGAACCTCGCCGTCAAGGCCAAGCGCCTGCCGTTCGTCGAGACCGGTCACCCGATCACCGACGCGCTGACGCTGATCCTGCCGTTCTACGGTTTCGTCGAGGCCTGGTCGCGTTCGCGCGGTCTCAATCCCGATGCGCCGGCAAGCCTCAAGAAGGTAACGGAGACGAGATGAGCGAGAGGAAGGCAATCACCGGCACCCGCCTGTTCGACGGCGTCGAATGGCACGACGGCTGCGCCCTCGTCATCGAAGCTGGTCGCGTCAAGGCGATCGTGGCGTCGGCCGACATTCCCGCCGACGCCGAACGGATCGATGCCCACGGCATGCTGCTGGTGCCGGGTTTCATCGACCTGCAGGTCAACGGCGGCGGTGGTGCGCTTCTGAACGAGGAGCCGACCGTCGAAGGCATCCGGCAGATCTGCTCGGCCCATGCCAAGTTCGGCACCACGGCGCTTCTGCCGACGCTGATCACCGATACGCGCGAAATCCGAAGCGCCACCATCAAGGCCGGCCTTGAGGCAAAGGCGGCCGGTGTGCCCGGTTTCCTCGGGCTGCATCTCGAAGGCCCGCATCTTTCGGTCGCGCGCAAGGGTGCTCATGATCCGAAACTGATCCGGTCGATGGACGATGCCGATCTCGCCGAAATGCTCGATTGCGCCAAGGCGCTCGGTGTCCTGATGGTGACTGTGGCGCCGGAAAACGCCAGCAGGGAGCAGGTAAAGGCGCTCGCCGATGCCGGTGCCGTCGTCAGCCTCGGCCACACGGATGTCGGCTATGAAACTGCGGTCGCCTACGCCAAGGCGGGTGCACGTACCGTCACTCACCTCTTCAATGCCATGAGCGGTCTCGGCCATCGCGAGCCGGGCGTGGTCGGTGCTGCGCTTGCCACCGGCACGCTGCATGCGGGCCTGATTGCCGACGGCTATCACGTCGAGCCGGCGTCGATGGGCGTGGCGCTGCGCGCCAAGGTGGGGCCGGGCCAGATCTTTCTCGTCACGGACGCGATGTCGCCGATCGGCACCGACATGAAGAGCTTCCAGCTCAATGGCCGCGAAATCCTGCGCGAAGGTGGCCGCTTGACGCTTGCCGACGGCACGCTTGCCGGCGCCGACATCGACATGCTGTCTTCGGTGCGCTTCGTGCACGAGAAGCTTGGCCTCCCGGTCGAGGAAGCCCTTCGCATGGCGTCCGCCTATCCCGCCGATGCCATGGGGCTTGCCACTCACAAGGGACGGCTGAAGCCCGGAGCGGACGCCGATTTCGTGTTGCTCACGCCTGAACTCGGCATGGGCTCCACCTGGATTGGCGGCGACCAGGTCTACGCAGCCTGATTGCCGCTTACGAGAAGATTTGACAAGAAGACCCGGAAAGCGCTCCGCTCTCCGGGTCTTTCCTATGAGGGAAGGAAAGGCGCCGATCAGCGCGGGCTGCGGGCCGCAAGCTTCACCTTCATCGCCCGCACCGTCTCCGGATCGGTGCGGCGCCGATCGGAAGAAACGAACCCCATATCGACCAAGCGTGGATCCTGAGCCGGCTCACTAATCGAGCAGGAGGAGTGCACCTCGCTGACCGTGAGGTGATCGAGCAGAGCGTCGACCGTCTTCAGCGTGACGCCGGATCCCGGCATGATCGACAGCCTGGCCTTGGCAAGGCCGATGATTTCGCTAAGGCGGTCGATCGCCTGCGGCGCGCTCCTGGCCCCGCCTGAGGTGAGAATGCGCTCGAAGCCAAGGTCGACTGCGATTTCCATCGCCTCGGCGAAATCCGGGACGAGGTCGAAGGCCCGGTGCAGCGTCATGCCGAGTCCGGCCGCATGGCCGCTGAGCTTGGTGAGCATCGACGTGTCGAGCCGGCCATCGGCAAGCGAGGCGCCGAGCACGACGCCGGCCAGACCGGCATCCCGCACCGCGTCGATATCGCGGCGCATCGCGTCGAGGTCAGCGGTTGAGAAAATGAAGTCGCCGGGCCGCGGCCGGATCATCGCGTAGACGGGCACTCGTGGCGGGCCAGCCAGCGCCATAAGGCCGGGATTGGGCGTGAGGCCACCGACGGAAAGGGCGGCGCAAAGCTCGATCCGGTCGGCGCCGCCTTCGATGGCCGCGTAAAGCCCGTCGGCATCGTCGACGCAGACTTCGAGTTTGATGTCGCTCATGCCTTGTCTCCTGAAAGCCCGAGCAGCGCCGCGCCGATGAGGCCGGGCTCGATCCGGCATTCGCCGCGCACAACCAACGGCCGGTCGAACCGCCGCAGAATCCGGCTACGCACCGCCTTGTCGATCTCGGCGAGCAGTTCCTCGGCATTGGAAAGGCCGCCGCCGACGGGCACGATCGTCGCACCCGTGATGTTGATGACGAGCGCCAGCGGTGAGCTGACGAGATCGACGAGCAGGTCGACCGTGCGTTTCGCCTCGGCGTCGCCAACCTTCCAGGCCTCGATGATCTCGTGGCTCGAAAGCGTCTTGCCATGGGCCGTCTGGTGCAGCCGTTCCAGCCCGCGGGCGCCGCCGACGGTATCGACGCAGCGCTTCTGGCCGCAGCCGCAGGCATAGGCGGGAATCGCCATTGGTGGATCCCCGGCCTCCGACGCGATCGCCGGGCCATGGCCCCATTCGCCGGCGAATCCGCCATCGGCATTGATCAGCCGGCCGTCGATGACAAGGCCGCCGCCGACCCCGGTGCCGAGGATGGCACCAAAGACGATGCGATGACCGCGCCCTGCACCCGCTCCGGCCTCGGCCAGCGCAAAACAGTCGGCGTCATTGGCGATCTTCACCGGCAGATGCAGCGCCGCCTCGAGTTCAGCAACCAGTTCGAGCCCGTCGATGCAGGGAATGTTGGCGCATTTGATGCGCCGCGTCTCGGGATCGATCACGCCGGTGATCGAGATCGCCACGCAGTCCGGGTGTCCGCCCGCTTCGTCCAGAACCGATTCGAGCGCCTGCACGAACTGGCGGAAATTGGTAAGCGGCGTGGTTCGGCGCGGCAACGGAAAGATCCGGTCGCGCGAATGCACGATCGCGCCTTTGATTGCAGAGCCGCCGATATCGAAACAGACGATCATGCCTCACCCCGGATGATCGCCTCGGCCGAAAGCGCCACCGAAAGCAGCCGGTCGTCCTGGTGATGCGGGGCCGCAAGCTGGAAGCCGACCGGCATTTCCGCCGCCCCGAGCCCGCAAGGAATGGAGATGCCGCAGAAATCCAGGAAGTTGCCGATCGAGGTGTTGCGCAGCGTCTTGCCGTTGATCTTGAAGAACAGCTCGTCGTCTTCGAGAAGCGGCGCGATCGGCGGGGCGACATGGGGCAGCGTCGGGTGGGCGATGAGTTCGTTCGGCTTCAGACTTTCGACCGTCTCGTGGATCAGCTGGTCGCGCGCGTCGAGGAGCGCGATGTAGTCGGGCATGGAGATCTTCTCGCCGAGCCGCGTGCGGGCGACGACGCGTGGATCCATCGCGTTGGCCTCGGGCCCGGCCAGACGCTCGCGGTGCAGCGCATAGGCCTCCGCCGTCACCAGGGCGCCGTGGCGGGCCATCAGCCCGAACACGGCCGAGAAGGATGGAAAAGCGCGGCGGCTGACGGCAACGCCCGCCTTCTCGAGCCGCTTGATCGCGTCCTCGAAGGCCTCGACGACTTCCGGCTCCGCATCGTCGAACACCACTGTTTCCGGGATCACCAGCGCGATGCTCGAGAGGTCGGCGCGGCGCACGGTCGGCGCCGTCAGCCCGTGCATGGCGGCGTCCACCCAGACGGCATCCTGTACCGTGTGGCAGAGTGGCCCGAGCGAATCGAGGCTTTCAGCCAGCGGAAAAATGCCCTTCATCGCATAGCGGCCGCGCGTCGCCTTGTAGCCGACGATGCCGGTGAAGGCTGCGGGAATGCGGACAGATCCGCCGGTGTCGGTACCGATGGCCGCCGGCACCAGTCCGGCCGCAACCGCGACCGCCGAGCCCGACGACGAGCCGCCGGGAATGCGCTCGACGTCGGTGGCCGCCGGGTTGCGCGGCGTGCCGTAGTGCGGGTTGAGGCCAAGGCCGGAGAAGGCGAATTCACTAAGGTTGGTGCGACCGACACTGACCATGCCGGCGGCGGAAACGGCGGCGACCACAGGCGCGTCGCTCGTTGCCGGCGCGTTCGTCCGAAGCACGGCCGAGCCGGCGGTCGTAACGTTGCCGGCGGTGTCGAACAGGTCCTTCCAGGCGACCGGCAGGCCGTCGAGCAGACCGAGCGACCGCCCGGCCCTCAGACGCTTCGAGGCAGCCTCCGCATCCCGCGTCGCGCGCTCCGGCGTCAGCTCGACAAAGATGGCGTAATCGCCGTGTGCGTCGATCGCCGCATAGGTTTCCTTGGCGAGCTCCACCGGATCCAGCTTGCCGCTCTGCACCAGCACCGAAAGGCTGGCGAGTGTCTTTTGTTCTGTCATGTCATCCTCCGCGGAGCGCTGCTGCCGGCATCCCGTATGTCTACAATATCGCCGCTCCCGGCGTTTTCCATGCTTCCCTTAGACGAGGCGCATGAATCTTGCATAAAGACGGGTGCCTGCCGGGACTATCTTGTCGCCGGTAGCGCCTCTGCCTACATGCACCATCGAACCTTGGCCCATGCTGGAGAGCGATGATGATCCTGGACGCGGCGCGACTGTCGCTTGCCAATCTGTTTGCACCCGAGACCCGATCGGTCTTCTGGAAGGTGCTGGGCCTGACGATCCTTGCGCTTGTCGCCCTGTGGTTTGCGGTGCGCGAAGTGTTCATCTGGCTCGCCTTGCCCTGGATCGACACGCTGATGCCGGGCACGCCCGTCTGGGCCGGCTGGCTGACCTTCGTGCTCGGCATCTTCGCAAGCCTTGGCCTGGCCCTGGCGCTCGCCCTGCTTCTTGCGCCCGTCACCGCACTGATCGCCGGCTTCTTCCTCGACGACGTCGCCGACGTCATCGAGAAGCGTGACTATCCGAACGAGCCCCCGGGACGGCCGCTGCCGCTCGGCGAGGCGGTTGCCGGCTCACTGAAGTTCCTGGGCGTCGTGATCCTCGGCAACCTCCTGGCGCTGGTGCTGCTGCTCGTTCCGGGCGTCAATCTCGTCGCCTTCTTCCTGGTCAACGGTTATCTGCTCGGTCGCGAATTCTTCGAGTTTGCGGCGATGCGCTATCGCGCGCCGGCGGAAGCGCGGCTCTTCCGGGAAAAGCACCGCTCGACCGTCTTTCTCGCGGGTCTACTGCTCGCGGGCTTCCTGGCTGTGCCCTTCGTCAACCTTTTGACGCCGCTCTTTGCTGCCGGCCTGATGGTGCACCTGCACAAGCGTCTTTCGGCTAGGGATCCCGGGTTCTCGCTGCGTGTGGCGGCGAAGGCATAAGGCCTTGCTTGACATAAGGCCGGCTGTGGCCAATCTGCCGGCAAACGGCGCCGCGCGCCCATGGAGTTTGCAAGAATGAGCAACACCGACGAACGGATCACCCGCCTCGAGGAGACCGTGGCCCATCAAGCCAAGACCATCGAGGAGCTTTCCGATCAGCTTGCCGAGCAATGGAAGGTGGTCGAGCAGGCGCGCGCCAAGCTCGACCGGCTGACAGAAAGGTTCCTGACGCTCGAAGAGCAGTCTCTCGACGCGCCGGCAATCACGAAGCCGCCGCATTACTGATCACCGCGCTCACGTCAGGACAAGCAAAAAAATGGCCGCCGGTCCAATGAACCGGCGGCCTTTTTCATGACGCAAGCGCTGCTCTTAGTAAGGGCAGGACTCGTCGCTCATGTAGTCGTGGACCTGGACCTTGCCGGCAATGATTTCGGCTTTCACCTTTTCCACCGCGTCGAGCATCTCGGGCGTGATCAGCGCCTTGTTGTTGTCGTCGAGCGCGTAGCCGACGCCGTCTTCCTTGAGGCCGAGGTTGGAAATGCCGAATTCGAACTTGTCGTTCTTGGCTGCCGTGAAGGCTTCGTAGACGGCGACGTCGACGCGCTTCAGCATCGAGGTCAGGACCTTGCCCGGCTGCAGGGCGTTCTGGTTGCTATCGACGCCGATGCCGAGCTTGCCCGCATCTGCGGCTGCCTGCAGAACGCCGACACCGGTGCCGCCGGCTGCGTGGTAGACGACATCCGAGCCCTGGTCGATCTGGGACTTGGCGATTTCGCCGCCCTTGACCGGGTCGTTCCAGGCGTCCGGCGTCGTGCCGGTGTAGGCTTCCAGAACCTTGACGTCAGCGCCGGTCGACTTGGCGCCGCCAACGTAGCCACAGGCGAACTTGTGGATCAGCGGAACGTCCATGCCGCCGACGAAGCTGACGGTCTTCGACTTGGAAGCGAGACCGGCGAGAACGCCGACGAGGTAGGAGCCTTCCTGTTCCTTGAAGACGACCGACTTGACGTTCGGCTTCTCGACGACCATGTCGATGATCGCGAACTTGATATCCGGATATTCCGGCGCGATCTTCTCGAGCGAAGCCGCCCAGTTGAAGCCGGCCATGACGATCGGGCTGTTGCCGTCGCTGGCGAAGCGGCGCAGCGCCTGTTCGCGCTGGGCATCGTTGGCGATTTCGAACTCGCGGTATTCGACGCCCGATTCCGTCTTGAACTTCTCGGCGCCGTTAAAGGCAGCCTCGTTGAAGGATTTGTCGAACTTGCCGCCGAGATCGTAGATGATCGCCGGCTTGATGTCGGCGGCCAGTGCCGTGGCGGACATCATCGAAAAGGCAAAAAGACCGAGAATTGTTTTTTTCATCGTGCAGCCCTGTTGTCGCTATTGATCTTATTGGGTCCTCCCGCCGGCTCCCTGACGGAAGCCTGTCTGCGGAACCCACCCCCTTCTCCTTGGGGCTAGGGTGGCGCATCCTTGCACGGTCACGGCAAAAAAACACTCAAAATTTTTCAGATGGTAAAAATTGAAGCCACGGATACCGGCACGCGTAAGGCACGGGTTCTGTTGCATTTTTTGAGATCACGACAAGGTGTCCCGGTCGGTTCGGCGCGGCCTCAGGGTTGTGGGTATCGCGACCGCGCGCGGGATGCCATCCGCGGGGTATGCGTCTAGTGGCCGATCGGGCAGCTGACGCCGGTGCCGCGCAGGCCGCAATAGCCGCTGGGGTTCTTCGCCAGATATTGCTGGTGGTAGTCCTCGGCGAAATAGAACGGTCCCGCCATGCCGATCTCGGTCGTCACCCTGCCGCCGTGATTGGCGTGCTTCAGCGCCGTCTGGAAAGTGGTGCGCGCGGCCTTGGCGTGCGCCAACTGCTCGTCGTCGTAGGCATAGATCGCCGAGCGGTAGGTGGTGCCGATATCGTTGCCCTGGCGCATGCCCTGCGTCGGGTCGTGTTCCTCAAAGAAGGTCCTGAGCAGGCTCGCGAGCTTCACCTTTTCCGGATCATAGACGACCAGGACCACTTCGGCATGGCCGGTAAGCCCTGTCGTCGTTTCCTGGTAGGTCGGGTTCGGTGTCAGCCCGCCGGCATAGCCGACCGCCGTCACGTAGACGCCGGGGATGTTCCACAGCAATCGTTCGGCGCCCCAGAAGCAGCCCATGCCCAGAAGGATGCTCTTGGTGTCGTCGGGGTAGGGACCTTTCAACGGTCGGCCGGAAACGAAATGTGTCTCGGCCGTCGGGATCGCGGCGTCACGGCCCGGCAGCGCCGTCTGCGTGTCCGGCATGATCGTTTTCTTGTTGAACATGTCGATCAGGAACATCAGCACACTCCTTTCGATGCGAAGGCCGCCTGCAATGCGTCAGGCGGCGAATCGTCCGGCCGCCGGCCGCTTCTTGTATCCGACCATCCATAGCACGAGGGCGATCAGCGCCAGCACCGCAAAGGCCGGCTGTTGCAGCAGCCAATGCAGCATCCCGTGCCAGATCGTCGGTGCGGTATCGGAACGTTGCGCAAACTGGACCCAGCTTGCCGTGTCGGCGCCAAGCGCCTCCAGGTCGTCGCCGAGCGACGTCATGACCAGTTCCGATGCTGCGACCGACTGGATCGCGTCGACGGCACCGGCAAGCACGGCGGCAAACAACACGACGGCGCTCGCCAGCCTCAATAGAAATCGCATTGGATTGCATTCCCTTCAATTCGCTGGCTGGCGCCAGTCATCGGCTCGGCGCGTCGCCCTGCCGCATCTTCTCCGATCGCCCGTGCCTCGGACAAGGCCCGACAATGAAAATATGCGGCAATCTGGCATGCCGGAGGATGTGGCCGAGACGGGCCGGACGCATCGGACACGCCCTGACGCAAGAGATAAGCCCCTTGCCCGGAGTGCACAATGGGAACCGGGAACCCGCCCGCGTCACAAGATGTCAATAATCTGTCAGAAAGCAGTTGATCCCGGGCAAATCATCGGTATATAGACGCGCGTCCGCCGGTTATCAGCCGGCTGACGCCGAAGGGCCCCGCCCTTCCCATCCAGCCGGATTGACCATCGGCTGCTGACGGATGGACAGGTGGCCGAGTGGTTGAAGGCGCACGCCTGGAACGCGTGTATACGTGAAAGCGTATCGAGGGTTCGAATCCCTCTCTGTCCGCCATTTCCCCCTTGTTCTGTTTCCATTACCAATGCGCATTAAGCGCTACCCTTGTCCTATCTACTGGCGGGTATTGATCTGAGGCGCCGTGACAACGTCGGTGCGCAAAGTCGCGTCCTTTCTTTTCTCCTCCTGCTGAACAGCGCACTTGTTATTGAGATAAGTCAGTGCTTATGTGTTTGGCATGATCGAGAACGAGATATTCCGAGCCCTGGCTGACCCCACGCGCCGCGCCATCTTCGAGAAGCTTGCTGACGGAAGCATGAATGCCAGCGCTTTGCGGGAAGGTATGGACATAAGCCAGCCGGCCATGTCCCAGCACATTTCCGTGTTGCGGAGTGCCGGGTTGGTGAAGGAGCAGCGGCAAGGTCGGTTCGTAAACTACGAAGTCGACCCGGACGGGCTGGCGCAAATTGCGCAGTGGCTCGCGAAATACCGTGCCTACTGGCCGGCACGCATCGAAGCTCTGAAGATCTTGCTGAAGGATATGGACCAATGAACCACGAAATCAGCGCCCCGGACGATAACAGCCTTGAGCTGGAATACGAACTCGACGAGGCGCCGCAGAAGGTCTGGCGCGCAATCAGCATCCCGGCGTTTCGCGAAAACTGGCTACCGAAAGAGGCATTGGCCGACCCCGATGGCGCCGTCGTCGTGCCTGGAGAAGAGGTCCGCTACAGGCTGCGCGAAACCGAAGCTCCGTTTCTCGAAAGTACGGTCACATTCCGGATCGCCCCGATTGGTTCGGGCGGCACCCGGCTGCGGATCGTCCACGAACTGCCGAATGTTCGCGGCGGTCGCGTGACCAGGACGGCCGCGAACAGCAACGATACTCTCATGCTCGCCGCCTAGACCGGCGAGCTTCCCCTCAATCTCTGGATAAATGGAGTTCGCCGATGCGCGAAGCGATGCAACTCGTCCCTATGGTCGTCGAGCAGTCGAACGGTGGAGAGCGGTCGTTCGACATCTATTCCCGCCTGCTGCGCGAGCGAATCATCTTTCTCAACGGTGAGGTGAACGACACGGTCTCTGCGCTGGTCTGCGCCCAGATGCTTCTTCTCGAAGCGGAAAACCCGAAGAAGCCCATCCATCTCTATATCAATTCGCCGGGCGGCGTGGTGACCAGCGGTTTCGCCATGTACGACACCATGCGCTACATCCGGGCACCGGTGCATACACTGTGCATGGGGACCGCACGGTCGATGGGTTCGTTTCTGCTGATGGCCGGCACGCCGGGCCAACGGGCCGCCTTGCCCAATGCCAGCATCCTCGTGCACCAGCCATCGGGCGGTTTTCAGGGCCAGGCGTCCGACATGCAGATCCATGCCGAGGAGATCCTTCGCACCAAGCAGCGCATGACGCGCCTCTATGCGGAACATTGCGGACGGACCTACGAGGAGTTCGAACGCGCTATGGACCGGGACCGTTTCATGACCGCGGAAGAAGCATTGGAATGGGGCCTGATCGACACCATCCTGAAGGTTCGCGACGACGGCGAGCCGGCGGCCTCCAGCGGCTTTGCCCTCTAACGGTCTGTCACTGTTCGGCGGGCTACCGGCCGATAACGGATGGTCCGCTGCCGAGCCCCTCGAAGGCGCCCCCCTGCCAAGGGAGTATCCCCGACGTCCGAATCGCCTGGCGCTAAAAAATCGTCGCCCGCGCGATCCGTTTCGCCTCTCCGCTTCGTCTTTGGTGCATCCGCAACGAAGGAGAAGCACCATGACCACTGCACCCGTCACTCTCGTCAACGTTCTGAAGGTCGAACCCGGCAAGCAGGAGCAGTTGATCGCGCTGTTGAAGCGCAACATCGACACCGTCATCCGCACGCTCGGCGGCTGGCGGACGAGCCGGCTGATTGCTGCCAGGGATGGCGCCAGCGTCATCATCTATTCGGAATGGGAGACGCCCGCGGCCGTCGAGGCGATGCGCGCCGATGTCAGGATGAAGGCCTATTTCCCACAGATCCTCGAACTGGCGAGCCTCGAATCGGTCATCGGTGAGGTGGTCCTCAGCGATCACAGCTGATGTCGAACGGCTGTGCGTTGCCGGAGCCGGTTTCGATCGGTCAGGCAGCGGACATTTTCTTCAGTCCACGCTATCGTCCGAACCGGCCCCTGGAGATACCCGATGGAACTCGATGTCATGAATACGGAAGACTTCGAGGATCGCTTGAGGGAACTCCGGCCGCGGTTGCACCGCTATTGCGCGCGCATGACCGGCTCGGCCGTGGATGGTGAGGATGTGCTGCAGGACACGCTGATCAAGGCCGTGCAGGCGCGGGCGGATGGCGTGGTGGTGGACAATCTCGAAGGCTGGCTGCTGCGCATCGCCCACAACACCAGTCTGGATTTTTTGCGCCGGCGGTCCAGGCACAAGATCGTCCCGCTGCTCGATGACATGGAAGACGCCCCGCTGCCCGAGGCGGACATCGTCGCGATCGGCTTTCAAACTTTCCTGCAACTGCCGGAACTTCAGCGCTGTGCGGTGATCCTGAAGGATGTGCTTGGTCATTCGATCGAGGAAATCGCCGCTATCGCCGAGTGTACGCCGGCGGCGGCCAAATCGGCGCTGCAGCGCGCCAGGGTGGCGCTCAGGCACCTGACCGAACGCCCGGAGGATATGCGGCTGCCGCTGATGTCCGACGCGAACCGGCACAAACTGGCAAGTTTCGTGCGCTTCTTTCAGGGCGGCGACTTCGATGCCATCCGCGCCATGCTGGCCGACGATGTAAAACTTGAGCTGGTCAACAGGCTGAAGCTGGAGGGTCGCGAGGGCATCAGCCGCTATTTCACCCGCTATGCGCAGGAGACAAAGTGGCGTTTCGCGCTCGGCGCAATCGAAGGGCGGCCGGCCATGCTGGTTTTCGACAGTGCCGGCCCCATGAAAAAACCGGCGCATTTCGTCGTTCTCGATTGGCGTGGAGACGAGATCGCCGCGATCCGCGATTTTCTCTTCGCCCCCTATGTGCTTGAAACCGTTGATTGGGTTCGTCTGGCTTGAACTGCGAGACAGCGGCTCTTTGCCGATTGAGGGTCCGTTCTCCGTCAAATGTTGACGGTTCCGCGCTATTCTTGGACCTTCGCTGGTATCGGCAGCCGTTGGGTTTCGGCAGGTTTCCCTGGCCGGTGTGGCACCGGCTCCGAGCATCGCGGGGGACCGGTTGCGTTCTGGGGAGAGGCAGCATGAGTTTGGCGAGCGACGCGCACTTCTGGGACCGGACGTCGCGGCGATACGCCAAGGGAACGATCGCGGACCCGGCCGCCTATGAACACACGCTCGACCGCACCCGCGCCTTGCTTCTGCCCGATGACCGCGTGCTCGAACTCGGTTGCGGCACGGGAACGACGGCGTTTCGGCTGGCGGGCGATGTGCGCGATTACCTTGCAACCGATTTTTCGACCGAGATGATCGCCATTGCCCGGGAGAGGTACGCCGTCGATCTGGTTCCGAACCTCGCCTTTCGCAGCGCGACGGCCGAAACGCTTGCGGCCGAATGTGGGCAGTTCGATGCGGTGCTGGGCTTCAACTACCTGCATCTCGTGCGCGATCTGCCCGCCACGCTCGACAACATCCATACCCTGCTTGCCTCCAGGGGCGTGTTCATCTCCAAGACGCCCTGCGTCGGCGACATGAACCCGCTCGTCCGGCTCCTGCTCTTGCCGGCGATGCGGGCCGTCGGACTGGCGCCCTATGCGGGAACTTTCAGCGCAGCAGAGCTCAGCCGGCACATCGTCGCCGCCGGCTTCGAGCTTCTGTCGGCGGAAAATCACGCATCGGCGAGCAACGACAACCGCCCCTACATCGTCGCCCGGAAGCGCTGAGGTGTTAGACCAGAGCAGCCGTGCTGCCCTGGTCTCGATGCGTTCCAGACACGCGCTGCCGCGAGGGCTGAGTGGTCCTGCCGAGCCGCCGATTGTTGACGTTCAACGCCTGCGCGACACGATCGATACCAGCGCCAGGCCGCCGATCACGGAGACGTGCTCCAGCGCCACGGTCATGTCGCGGAAGGCCTCTTCGCCTTCCTTCAGCCAGAAAGGATGGGCGATCGGGATCGTCAGCACCGTGAAGACGGCGAGCGCCCCGGCGGCAAGCCAGACCCAACGGTTGAGGATGATCAGCAGAGAGGCGCCGATCTGCAGGATCAACGTCATCGAATTGAACAGCCATCCCGGCGTCAGGCCGAAGCCTTCCATGATCGCGACGTTGGCGTTGAAGTCGAAGAGCTTGGCAAGGCCGCTTGACCAGAAGACGAGCGTCAGCAGCACGCGGGCGAGAATGCCGAAGGCGCGCGAATCGAGAATGCTTGCGATAGGGCCTGACATGGATCATCCCTGCCTTGCGGTGAGAAAGGCGACCCTGCGGACGATTGCCGGTGTCGGCGCGATGGCGAACAGGCCAGCGAGCCAGCAGGCGGCGCTCGATGCTGCGGCGCCGCCGGGCTCGGCGATGCCCGCAGATGCCGTTCCAGTCCCGGGATTGTCAGTCCTTATCTGGTTTTCCAATGCCACGTCGGCCCCCATTTCCGATTGAACCGACGGGGTTTGTAGAAGCTCAACCAGGCTTGAGGTCAAGAAAACGGCCATGCGACAAATTGGGTGGCGCTGGCGGCGGTCGTTCGATGAATAGTTAGCTCTTGCGCTAAGTATTGACGCGTGATACTTAGCCTTATGGAACAGTATTCAGACCGATTGGACGTGATCTTTCAGGCGCTCGCCGATCCCACCCGCCGTGCGGTGCTTGCGCGGCTCGGCGGCGGTCCGGCGAGCATCAGCGATCTCGCCAGACCCTTCGACATGGCCCTGCCGTCCTTCTTGAAGCACATCCACTACCTTGAAGGCAGCGGGCTCATCCGCACGCACAAGGAGGGCAGGGTGCGCACCTGCGCCATCGAGAAGGCGCAGTTCACCGCGGTAGAGAGCTGGCTTTCGGCGCAGCGCGCGCTCTGGGAAGGCCGCGCCGACCGGCTGGAAAAATTCGTCACTGAACACGAGGAGGAATGACCATGATCCGCTCTCCCGATCCTGAACTCGACCTGACGATGGCGCGCATCATCAAGGCGCCGCGCGCGACGGTCTGGCGCGCCTGGAGCGATCCCACTCGGCTTGAGCAATGGTGGGTTCCTGAGCCGGCAAGATGCAAGGTGATCGACATGGATCTCAGGCCCGGCGGCAGTTTCGTGACGCGGATCAGCGAAGGCGGCGGCGCATTCGTGCCGCATATCAACGCCTGTTTTCTCGCGGTCGACGAACTCTCGCGCATCGTCTTCACCGACACGCTCGTTGCCGGTTGGCGGCCGGCGGAAAACGCCTTCATGACGGCGATCATCACCCTCAGCGATCATCCAGCCGGCACCGAATACGCTGCCCATGTAATGCATCGGAGCGGCGCGGACCGGAAGATGCACGAGGAGATGGGTTTTCACGACGGCTGGGGAACGGTTGCCGGGCAATTGGCCCGGTTCGTCGAGCAAACTCACTGAGGAGACGATCCCATGCGCAATATCGTGCTGCAGATGATGACGACACTGAATGGCCGCCTCGACGATCCGCTTGCCTGGATGGGGACCGTGGTCGACGAGCAATACCGGGCGATCGACCGCCTTTACGCAGGCTACGACACGGTTCTGGTCGGCCGCACCACCTATGAGGAGATGGTCGGCTATTGGCCGGGCGCGCTGAACGACAAGGCGGGCGGCGAGACCAATCGGGTGATGGCAGGGCGTATGCACGACTATCGCAAGATCGTGTTCTCCCGCACCGAAGAGCAGGCGATCAGCCGCTGGCACAATGCCGAGCGGGCGGTGGTTCCTGATGATGCGGCGCTCTCGCGCTACCTGACCGACCTGAAGGCTGGGCCCGGCCGGGATATCCATTTGTCCGGCGGCGCGAGCCTGGCGCAGACGGTGATCGGCCTCGGCCTCGTCGACCGCTACCACTTCTTCGTCTACCCGGTCGTATCGCCCGGCGAACCATGGTTCGCCCGGCTTCGCGACAAGAACGAGCTGCAGCTGATTGGCAGCGAGCACTACGACAACGGCGTCGTTGGACTCCACTACGCGACGGTACGCGACGCAAAGTCAGCGCGACCGAAAAGCTTCTCGGAGCTCATCGCCTAAGAGCAATTCCAGGAAAAGTGCGAAGCGGTTTTCCGTCCGGAATTGCGCCAGCCAAGCGAGCAATTCCAGGAAAAGTGCGAAGCGGTTTTCCGTCCGGAATTGCGCGGCTTTTGGGATCACTCCCCGGCTTGCAGGGTGGTGAACAGCCGGTCGTAGGTCGGCGCCAGCAGGCGTAGGCTTGCGGCCGCCTCGGCATCCCTGCGCAGGACCAGCGGATACTGCAGCGCGCCGATCAGCCGCGCCTGTTCGCCGGCGATGGCGGCGGATTTGGCAAGGCCTGCCCGCGCCAGGCAGGACGCCGCGTCGCCGGCGCGGCGGGCACCGACACGAACGGCGAAGTGCACGAGGTGAGCCCGCAGGTTCTTGTCGCAATGGTCTTCGATCAGAGCGGCGAGCGCTTCGGCTGCGTCGGCATTGCCAAGGCTGCCCGTCGGCACCAGCCGGTCCGTGGTCATCGAGAGCCAGTGGATCGCGGCCGGCACCGAGGCGCGGATTGCCTCGACCTCGCTCACGTCGGCGACACGAGAGAATCCCCATCGCATGGTGTAGGGGTCGCCGTAGCTCAGCGTCTCGGCGCCCCAGGCCGTCATGAAATCGTGGAGCGGCAGGGAGGCGTAGGGATATCCTTGCGGGTCGTGCATCAGCACGCGCGTCTCGTCGATCGCGAGGACCACGACATAGTGATCGGCCTCGATCGGTCCCGTCATGCCGGGCTGGTGCCTCAGATGCCCCATCTCCACCGGGCCGACCCAGACGGGACCATCCTTCAGCGCCGCGCGCAGGCGGGAAAGCGCGTCCTCGGGCTCGCCGCCGCTGCTGACCTGCGACGTCCAGCCGAGCGCCTTCAGCGCACCGTCGAACCCGGCCTCCGGATCCCAGCCGTAGGGGTCGAAGAACGGCAGGGTACCGCCGACGATCTGCATGCCGAAGGGGCTGCCGGTGGCAAGCTCAATGGTCGAGGTCGAGGGCGCGGCTTCGCCGAACATCATTGCAAATGAGTTGGCGTAGCAATAGGGGCCGGAGCCCACATAGGAAAAGTGCTGCATCGGTTGGTCCTTGAGTGATTGGGGCGTGCGGGGATTGGTTAGCGCACGATGGGGTAGGCGACATCGAAGCGCGTACCGCCTCTGCCGGGGTAGATTTCGTAGGGGCTGCCGAAGCAGCTGAGATCGTCGCTTTGCTCGAACCAGGCTTCGATCGCGTCATAGACGCGGAGCACGGCCGGAAAGGTTTCGAACGGTTCGGCCACGGCCAGGAACGCTTCGCGTCCTGCCGGCTGAAGGCGGATGCGCAGATCACCAGTGGGTTCGAGACTGCCGTCATAGCCGATCGCGACCTCGACGAGACCCTTGCCGTCGTGATTGACCGGCTCGTGGAAATGCAGCGTCATCGGCCCGTCGTCGCTCTTGCCCGATTGCGCAAGATAGCCGCGGATCTCCGTTTCGGCGCTTTGGGTGAAGGCGTCGAGCGCGTCCACCGTCACATGATGCTGGCGATAGACGATTTTCGAAGGCGCGACGTCGCGCACGGCAACGGCCCTAACCAGCGGATCGTCGCCGCCGCTCGATTGCCGGATGATTGCCTCCACCAGCTCGCGCTGATCCTCGAGCCGTTTGCTCTGCACCTCCAGCCAGGCGCGCAGCTCCGCGAGGCGAACGTCGGGCTGAAGATCGATCAGCCGCGCGATCCGGGCGATCGGCAGACCCAGCTGCCGCAGCCGGGCAATCAGCCTGGCGCGGCTTGCCTGCGTGGCGGCGTAATAGCGGTAACCGGTCGCGGGATCGACATGGGCAGGCACCAGCAGGCCCTGCTCGGCATAAAGCCTGAGTGCTTTCGGCGACAATCGTGTGGCGGCGCCGAAGCGCCCTGCAAGGAAGTAGGAATCGGTCATGAAGGTAGTCTGGGGCCAGCCCCAGGGGCGAGGTCAAGGGGCACGTTGCCGTCTTTCCTGTTGAAGACCTCCCGGAACAGGCGACCGCTCCGGGAGGGGCAAGGCTATCGATTTTCGCTCCGGTTGAGAAACGCAAGCGCCAGCAGCGTGATCGTCGCCATGCCGAGGCAATAGCCGACGAGCGGCCAGGCCGTATCACCGCCAAGCAGGAGAACGGCGCCGGTGCCAATGAGGCTGACGATCAGGCTCTGGATCGAGAAGTAGAGCGCGACCGCCGTCCCGGCGATGGCATCGAAGGCCTTGAGCGCTCCGTTGGCGGTGACCGAGGCGCTCATGACGATGCCGAAGGCGATCACCCACATTGGCAGCACGAAGCTCTGGAACGACGGCACCGCCGAGGCTTCGCCCGCGCCAAGCAGCAGCCCGCCGAGGATGATCAAGGCCATGCCGCGGGCGAGGCAACCGGAGGTCCCGTAGCGGGTGACGAAGCCCCTGGCGAAGCGCGTGGCGATGATCATCACGACGGCGGCGGTGGCGAATGCCAGGCTGAAGCCGAGCTGCGAATAGCCGGCGCGATCGATGAGCAGGCGTGGCGCCGTGGAGAAGAACACGAAAAACGCGCCCATCGCCGTGCTGAAGCCAAGCGTATAGGTCCAGAAGGCGCCACTTGCGAGCATGGGCCTGAACCTCGGCCTCATCGGTGCCGCGGCGTCAGGCCGGGTTTCCGACCACCGCGGCAAGGCCTGGCCGAGTGCTGCAAGGCCAAGCATGGCAAGCGTCAGGAAGATCGCCCGCCATCCGAAAGCGCCTGATATCAGCGCGCCGGCGATCGGCCCGAGCGCCGGCACGAAGGAAAGCATGGCGCTGAAGAGGCCATAGATGGTCACACCCTCCGGACGTGCGCCATAAACGTCGCGCACGGTCGCGAAGGTCGCGACCAGTGCGGCCGAGGCGCCGGCCGCCTGGACAAGCCGCAAGGCGACGAAGACCGGTGCCGAGGTGGTTGCGGCCAGTCCCAGCGAGGCCAGCGCAAATAGCGTCGCGCCACCGAGAAGAACGGGACGGCGGCCGACGCGGTCGGACAGCGGGCCGAACAGCAGCTGACCCAGCCCCAAAAGCAGCATGTAGAGGCTGAGCGTGAGCTGGACGACTGCGGGCGACGTGCCGAGGATCGCCGGCATGTCGGGCACGACGGGCAGGTAAATGTCCATGGCGAGCGACGCCAGGATATCGAAGGGCGCCATCAGCAAAAGTGCTGCCGGCAGCGAATAGGACCAGGTGAGGGAATTACGATCGGGCATGATGAAACATCCGCGCAAATGAAAACCATTCGGCGGCGATCTGCCACTTCATCAAATCTTCTGAATGTGAGCCGACAGACGCCGCAACAACTTATTCAACCGTTGTTGCGGCTTACCTGGTTGCTGACGGGTCGGTCCTCATCTGCGGCTCCTATGGCGGCTCTCCAGCGATAACGCCAAGCCAGCCGAAATCTCATGCCGGCATGTCCTATCATCGGGATTTCCGGACGGCAACTCCTGGCTCAGCTATCAGCCTCGGCCGCGCCCGGCATCACCGCCAGCCGGTTCTCGACGCTGGTGACGCCGATCACCGATGCTGCGGCATCGCCGGCGCAGGCGATGTCGGATGCCTGCGCCACATGACCGGAAAGCACCACGATCCCGCCGAGCGCCATCACCGAGATCTCGCGCGTATCGATCATCGCCGCATACTGGATGTAGCGCAGCACCTTGTCGGCGAGCGCATCGTCGATGAGATGCGGATCGTCGTCTTTGTGCGCGTAAATGGACTTCTCTGTCGGCATGGCTCGTTCCTCATGCTGTTTCGGAACGCCTGCGGCCGGGGAATGTTCCCCTCCCTGTGCCCGCTGCTCGCGCGCTTGCGGCGCGGGTGCGAACAACGTTATTGCTGGCAGGACCATTCCAGGAGCGGAAAGAGGAAAGCATCTGCGGTCTTCCGCCCGTCTCCCGCTCTACCTCATGAGAACAGACCCCGAAGATCTTGGATCGATACGCTCCAAGGTCATCGTGATCCAGGGCCCGCGCATGTCCGACATCTTCCAGAACGTCCTGCCCATCTTCATCCTGATCCTTGCCGGCTGGTTGCTGGTGCGCCTGGGTTACCTGAAACCGGCCGTCGGCGAAGCCTTGGGCGATTTCGTCTTTCGCGTCGCCGTGCCCATCCTGCTGTTTCGCACGATTGCGGAAGCGGATTTCAAGGACGGTTCGCCCTGGCCGCTCTGGGTCGCCTATTTCTCGGGCGTCGCGGTGACCTGGACGTTGGGACACGTGGCGGCGACGCTCGTCTTCGGGCGGGATGCGCGCATGGGGGTTCTCGCTGGCGTCTCCTCCGCCTTCGCCAACACGGTCTTCATCGGCCTGCCGCTGGTGTCGCGAATCGTCGGCGAGGAGGGCATCGTTGCGATCTCGATCCTGCTTTCGGTGCATCTGCCCGTCATGATGATAGCGGGCACGCTCTTGATGGAGCGTGCGGAGCGGCGCGCCGGCGGCAAGCCGGGGCAAAGCCCGCTGCAGCTCTTGGCCGGTGTCGCCCGCAATCTGGTGCGCAACCCGCTGGTGATCGGCCTTGCCTGCGGCGCCGCCTTCCACCTTATCGGCCAGCCGCTTGGCGGTCCGGTCAAGACCGTCGTCGATCAACTGGCGTCGATGGCAGCACCCGCGGCGCTGATCTCGATCGGCATGGCGCTGGATAAATACGGCCTTGCCGGCAATCTCGGGCTCGCTTCGGTGACGAGCGTCTTGAAGCTCGCCGTCATGCCGGCGGTCGTCTATGCGAGCTGCCACCTGCTCGGCCTCAACGACAACTGGACGACGGCGCTGGTGCTGACGTCGGCGGTGCCGACGGGTGTCAATGCCTGGCTGATCGCCAACCATTTCAATGTCGGCCATGGGCTGGCGTCCTCGACGATCACGCTGACGACTGCGCTCGGCGTCATCAGCGTTTCGGTCTGGGCCTATCTGCTGATGTGATTACCGCTCTCTCCGGCAAACTGTTTCGCCGCGGAGGCTTGGATCCGCCTGAACGTTCCGTGCGCAACATCTCCGCCTATCCCCGAATACGAAAAGGCCCGGCGCGAGCCGGGCCTTTTGCATGGGATCGTTTCCGACCGCTGAACTTATTGAGCCGGTGCCGGCTGGCCTTCGGCAGGCTTGGCTTCGGTTGCCGGCGCTTCGGCCGGCTTTGCACCTTCGGCGCCAGCAGCCGGTGCTGCTTCACCGGCAGCCGGTGCGGCTTCGGCAGAACCGGCAGATGCGTCCGGCAGTGCTGCCGGAGCGTCGGCCTGCTCGCGCAGCCAGGCGATCAGGTTGGCGCGCTCGTCGGGCTTCTTGACGCCGGCAAAGCCCATGGCGGTGCCCGGAACGTGCTTCTTCGGTGCTTCGATGAAGTAGCTGAGGTGGTCGTAGTCCCAGACGACCTTGCCGCCTTCGGCAAACGTCTTCATGCCGGCCGAGTAGCTGAAGCCCTCATGCGAAGCGATCGGACGGTTGACGAGGCCCCAGAGGTTCGGACCGACTTTGTTTGCGCCGCCCTTGTCGGCGGTGTGACAGCTTGCGCATTTCTTGAACACGGTTTCACCGGCAGAAGCGTCGGCCTTGAGCAGCAGCGGCTTGATGTCGACTTCGACTTCCGCGGCACCACCGGCACCGGCTTCAGACGTGCCTTCTTCCGCAACGATCGTAAAGCCTTCCTTCTCGGGAGCTTCGGAATGGAAAATGCCTTCCGATGCAATGGACACGGACATCAGAACGAAGACCGTTCCCAGAAAGGCGCCCACGCCCATGTTCACATATGAATTCATCTGCAAACGCTCCCTTTGCCACCGGCGCAAACAAAAACCCGGCCTATCTTGAAATCGCGCGGAACCTATGTCTTTTGGCTCTGCGTTGCAACAGTGATTATCGGCCCCTAACTGAGACTTATTGACACTTTCGGCGGGGTTTTTGAAGGCCAGATCATGAATCGCGAAAATTCAGGTAAAGTCATCGTGCTCATTCCGGCGCGCATGGCCTCGACACGCCTACCCGGAAAGCCGCTCGCCGATATTTGCGGCCTGCCGATGATCGTCCAGGTCGCGACCCGAGCGCAGGAAGCGGACGTCGGCCGCGTCGTCGTTGCCGTTGACGACCAGCAGGTCTTCGACGTCGTGCGCGAGGCCGGCTTCGAAGCGATAATGACCCGCATCGACCACCAGTCCGGCTCCGACCGGATCTACGAAGCGCTGCAGAAGGCCGATCCGAACGGCGAAGCCGAGATCGTCATCAACGTCCAGGGTGACCTTCCGACGGTCGAACCGGCATCGATCCGCGCGGCGCTGAACCCGCTCGAAAATGCCGCCACCGATATCGCCACGCTGACGGTGGCGATCGCCGAGGAGAGCGAGAAGACCAACCCGAACATCGTCAAGGTCGTCGGTTCGCCGCTTTCCGACACGCGCCTGCGTGCGCTCTATTTTACCCGCGCGACCGCGCCTCATGGCGAAGGCCCGCTCTATCATCACATCGGGCTCTATGCCTATCGACGGCAGGCGCTGGAACGCTTCGTCTCGCTTCAGCCCTCCGTGCTCGAACGCCGCGAATCGCTGGAGCAGCTGCGTGCGCTCGAAGCCGGCATGCGCATTGATGTCGAGATCGTCGATTCGGTCCCGCTTGGTGTGGACACGCCGGTGGAGCTGGAAAAGGCCCGCCGCATCCTGTCTGCCCGTACCCGCTGATATCAGAACCTGAGAAGGACGCTACCGTGACCGCCAAGACCAACAGGATTTCCTTCCAGGGCGACTATGGCGCCAATTCCGACATGGCCTGCCGCGACATGTTCCCGTCGATGGAGCCGCTGCCCTGCCAGACCTTCGAGGATGCCTTCGTCGCGGTCGAGAACGGCAACGCCGATCTGGCGATGATCCCGATCGAGAACACGATCGCCGGCCGGGTCGCCGACATCCATCACCTCCTGCCGGAATCGCGGCTGCACATCGTCGGCGAATATTTCATGCCGATCCGTTTTCAGCTGATGGTGCTTCCGGGTGTCACGCGTGACGAGATCCGCACCGTGCACAGCCACATCCATGCGCTCGGCCAGTGCCGCAAGATCGTGCGCTCCAACGGCTGGAAGCCGGTCGTCGCCGGCGATACGGCGGGCGCGGCAAAGCTCGTCTCCGAAAAGGGCGACCGCTCGATGGCCGCGCTCGCGCCGCGGCTTGCCGCCGATCTCTATGGCCTCGAAATCATCGCCGAGAACGTCGAGGATACCGAGAGCAACGTCACCCGCTTCGTCGTGCTGTCCCGGGAAGAGCAGCGCATCGCCCGCACCAGCGACGAAGAGCTGATCATCACCACCTTCGTCTTCAATGTCCGCAACATCCCGGCAGCGCTCTACAAGGCCATGGGCGGTTTCGCCACCAACGGCATCAACATGACCAAGCTCGAGAGCTACCAGCTTGGCGGCCGGTTCGTGGCGACGCAGTTCTATGCGGATATCGAAGGCCACCCGGATGATGTCGGCGTGCGCCATGCCATGGACGAGCTTCGCTTCTTCTCCGAAAAGGTCCGCATCCTCGGAACCTATAACGCGCACCCGATGCGCGGCGTTCTCTGAACAGGCGGCTCCGGCGCCAAGCTGTTGAGAAAGGCCTGCGTAGGCGGGCCTCGACCGCCTCCCAAAGTGGTGAGGCGGTCGCTATCGTTAGCACGCTGCTTGGCCCCTCAGCTCCGCCTGAAGGCCGCGAATGCGCCTGATTTCTGACCAAAATGAAGCCTGCGGTTGTGGTCTTCTCGCGCCGCACATATCTGATCCTGCCATTTGGCTAAGGTTTTCAGAGCATCACGTTTAAGTCCTGAGCGTACCGTTCGCGGTGATTTTCCGAGAGAATCATTGGTTTCGCCGCGCCCTACCGGGGTGAAAGTGGCAAAAATTCGTTAACCGGCTACGCGTCTGACGCATGCCTAGTTTGCAATCGTGGCGCTACACAAATTTTAGGCAAATGCCTATTTGACGCTCGTCAAGTAAGGAGTGTTAAAGATGAAGATCCGTCAGAAGATCATGGAATATGCGAAGACCCGCCGTGCGATCCGCGAGCTGAATGCTCTCGACGATCACGCACTGAGCGACATCGGTCTGTCCCGTTCGCAGATCCAGGCCGCCGTTTACGGCCGCTAATTCCGTACCATTCGCGCATCCCGCCGCTTCAGGCTGGTGGGATGCGCGCAGCATACCCTCTCGCTTAAGAATCGTAGAGGCAGACGCGCAGCCGGTGACCATCCGGATCGAGCGCGACGAAAGTCGGACCGAAATCCATTTCGGTCAATTCCTGCGCAATCGGCAGGCCTTTCCCCTTCCAATCCTCGTAACGTGCGCGCACCGCGCTCTCGTCTTCCACCATGAAGGCCAGTTCCGACCGGCTGCCCGATGCCGCCGGCTCCGGCGCGACCGTATGTTCGGCCCAGAGCCCGAGCGTGAAGCCACCCGGCAGCTCGAAGGACGAGAAGGTCTGGTAGGTGACGCTTGGTTCCTGCGCGAGAAGCGCGCGATAGAAGGTCACGCTTGCGAGCGGGTCCTTGACGTAGAGAACGATGAGATTTGCCTTGGCCATGCTGTTCCTCCTTGTTGCGGAAGGTGCAGGCTAGGGCTGGCCGCTGCCAGTTTCTGTCAGCATCGGCGCACCAACACCCGTCAGGAGCCGACCGTCTCTCGCTTCGACGCCGCCATGTTCTGGCTCGAGCGCCAATCCTTCATCAGCACCTGCCGGCGGCGGGGATAGCGCGCCTCAGTCACCGTCATCTTCTGCATGCGGTCGGCGCGAAAGTGCCGGAAGTCCAGGCGCAGCTCGCACCAGGCCATGACCATGCGCACGTTCTCAAAGAAGCCGAGGGCAAAGGGCCAGACGGTGCGCTGCGTCGCGCTGCCGTCATTGTCGACGTAGTCGAGTTCCACCTTGCGCTCGTTGCGGATTGCGCGCCTAAGCGCGGCGATGTCGATGCCGTTGGTGGCCGGCGGGCTCGGGCCGACGAGCAGGGTCGAACTGTCGAGCTCCTCGCGAAGTTCGGCCGGCAGCACCGCGGCAATCTTGGCGAGCGCATTGGCGGCAGCGCCGGCGAGATCGTCGTCGGTGCGCTTGGAGACCCAGCGCGAGCCGAGCACCAAGGCTTCGATCTCCTCGGCGGAAAACATCATCGGTGGCAGCATGAAGCCGGGCTTGAGCACATAACCGAGCCCCGGTTCGCCCTCGATATCAGCGCCCTGCGCCTGGAGGCTGGCGATATCGCGGTAGAGCGTTCTGAGGCTGACGCCGGTTTCTTCCGCCAGTCGCTGGCCGCTCACCGGCTGGCGGTAGCGCCGGAGCACCTGCAGAAGGTCGAGCAGCCGTTCGGAGCGGGACACGGTCGATCTCCCTGTATCCGTCGCCTTATGTCCGCTCGCCCCAGGCGAGCCAGTCACGCATCAGCTGGTGCGCGATCGCGCCCTTCGGCGGCGGAATATGCGCGTCGCCGGTGTCGGCGACCCCGGTCGACCTTTCGAGCATCGCGATCGTTTCATCGCGCGTGAACCAGCGCACGTCTTCCAG
Source organism: Ensifer sp. Root423 (assembly GCF_001426275.1). Classification (NCBI taxonomy): domain Bacteria; kingdom Pseudomonadati; phylum Pseudomonadota; class Alphaproteobacteria; order Hyphomicrobiales; family Rhizobiaceae; genus Ensifer; species Ensifer sp. Root423. The sequence continues at coordinate 116,783 of NZ_LMEG01000044.1, forward strand.
CTCGTGCTCGTCGCGCTTGATGACGGTTGATTTCGCCTCCGCATAGCAGCCGATCATCAGCGTGTGCGGCATCGGCCAGGGCTGCGAGGCATGGTAGCGTACCCGGCCGATATGGATGCCGGACTCCTCGAGCGTTTCCCGCCGCACGGCGTTTTCGATCGTCTCGCCCGGCTCGACGAAGCCGGCAAGGCAAGAATACATGCCCGGCGCGAAATGCGGGCTGCGGCCGAGCAGGCAAAGATCGCGCTCAAGGTCGATCGTCATCATGATGACGACAGGGTCGGTGCGCGGGAAGACCATATGGCCGCAGGCGGTGCAGACCCGGCGATAGCCGCCAGCCTTGCCTTCCATCGGGCCTGCGCAGCGACCGCAGAAGCGGTTGTTGGCATTCCAGGTAATCAAGCTCGAGCCTTGCGCGAACTGGCCGAGCAGTTCCTCCGGCAGCATCTGCTGGCGATAGAGGGTGCGGCCGTCGGCGATCTTGAAGGGCTCGGTGATCGTCTCGTCCGTCAGGCCCGTCGGCACGGCCAGCCGGGGCTCGCCGTTGGCGAGGTAGCCGAGCAGGATCGTCTCGTCGAGAACGGGTTCGAGACCTTCGAGCTCATAAGGCGCAAACAGTGGGTCGATGATCTTCTCGTCATGCTTGACGATCAGCTTCGGTCCGGAGAAGGCCAGGAAATGCGCACCCGGGTGCTTCAGTGCCACCTGCACGCAATCGTCGGCCCGGTGCTCCGACTGGCGATCCAGATGATTCTCCGAGAAGGCGACGAGGGTGCTTGGCTCTGGATGCGGGCTGCGAAGGTCAAAGATCGATTTCGTCATGTTCAGAGGTTTTCCAGAATGCGGGCTGCGAAGGCCTGATGTTCTTTTTCGTCCCACGGCTCCGCCTTGCCGAAGCCCCAGACCGGCCCCGGCCAGTTCGGGTCGCCGTCGCTGCGGGCGATGATATGCACGTGAAGCTGCCGGACGATGTTGCCCAATGCGCCGATATTGATTTTCTCGGCGCCCGTGACCTTCTTCAGCGCCGTCGCTGCCATGGTCGTCTCGAAGGTCAGCATCGTCTGGTCGAGCGGGGTGAGGTCGAAGATCTCAGAAATGCCTTCACGCTGAGGAATGAGCACGAGCCACGGCCAGCGGCGGTCGTTCATCAGCCGCATCTGGCAAAGCCCGATCGAGGCGATCGGAATGCCGTCGCGCTCGAGCCGCTCGTCGAGGGTGAAGGTCGTCAACTGGGTCTCCTCGGCTATTGAGAATGGCGGATTCGCCTTGTTTTGCATATCGATATCAGTTTTTTGACGGCTTGGCTTGCATTTGCTTTCGATATTGCCGATATGGAAGCCGGGAGGTTGGTGGTGGACGAGCCACTCGCCAACCGGGTCAGGTCCGGAAGGAAGCAGCCCCAACGAGCTCCGGCACGGGTCATCGTGCCAGCCTCCCACCTTCTCCGTCCTGTCGGGACAAGAGTTCGAACAGCGGCAGGGTCGATGAGCGACGATACGTCCATTTCATCCGTTGAGAAACCAGCCGCCTACCGTGTTCTGGCGCGCAAGTATCGCCCCAAGGATTTCTCCGACCTGATGGTCGGCCAGGAACCGATGGTGCGCACGCTCACCAACGCGTTCGAAACCGGCCGCATCGCCCAAGCCTACATGCTTACCGGGGTGCGCGGGGTCGGCAAGACCACCACCGCCCGCATTCTCGCCCGCGCGCTGAACTATAAGACACCGGATATCGATCGGCCGACCATCGACCTGCGCGTTCCCGGCGAACATTGCCAGGCGATCATGGATGGGCGTCACGTCGACGTCATCGAAATGGACGCGGCGTCACACACCGGCATCGACGATATCCGCGAGATCATCGAACAGGTGCGCTACCGCCCGGTTTCGGCCCGCTACAAAGTCTACATCATCGACGAAGTGCACATGCTCTCGACCCAGGCCTTCAACGGCCTGCTGAAGACGCTCGAAGAGCCGCCAGAGCATGTGAAATTCATCTTCGCGACCACCGAAATCCGCAAAGTGCCGATCACGGTTCTGTCGCGCTGCCAGCGCTTCGACCTGCGCCGCATCAGCGCGTCCGATCTCGTCGGCCTGTTTTCGACGATCCTCGGCAAGGAAGGCGTATCCTTCGATCCGGAAGCGCTTGCGATGGTGGCCCGCGCTGCCGAAGGCTCGGCGCGCGACGGTCTGTCGCTGCTCGACCAGGCGATCGCCCACGGCGGCGGCGCTGTGGAAGTCGAAACCGTGCGTTCGATGCTCGGCCTTGCAGACCGCGCCCGCATCGTCGACCTCTTCGAGCACGTCGTCAAAGGCGATGTCGCCGCGGCCCTCAAGGAATTCACCGCACAATACGAGGCCGGCGCCAATCCGACGGTCGTATTGACCGACCTTGCCGATTTCACCCATCTCGTCACCCGGATGAAATACGTGCCGGAGGCGGTCAACGACCAGTCCTTGAGCGAGATCGAGCGCACCCGCGGCGCCGTCTTTGCCGAGAGCGTGGCGGTTACGGCGCTCTCGCGCATCTGGCAGATGCTCCTGAAGGGCATTCCGGAAGCCGAAAGCTCGTCGCGCCCGGCGGGTGCCGCCGAAATGGTGCTGATCCGCCTGGCGCATGCGGCACATCTGCCGGCGCCTGAAGAGGCCGCGCGGCGCTTGCTGGAACTTTCCGGCAATGAAGGCGGCGGCGCTCGCCCTGGCCCTTCAGGTGGCAACGGCGGCGGCGCACAGGCCCAGGCTTCCGTGTCCGTGTCGGCGCAGGCATCGCAGCCGATGCCGGTGCAGCGCCCGACGAGCAATGGCGCGACCATGCTGCGCGCCGTCCCGGACGTGCCGCCCCAGGCGGTTGCCGTTGGCCGCATCGAAGAACGCCCGGTGGCGGCGCCTGCGGCCAAGCCGCAGCCGTCGGTGCCGGTCAATTCGATCGCCGACATCGCCGATCTCTGCGCCAAGAACCGCGACATCAAGCTGAAGACGCTGGTGCGCGGCTTTCTGCGGCTCGTGCGGATCGAGCCCGGACGTCTCGACGTCAACGTCTCGGACGACGCGCCGAAGACGCTGCTTGGCGAAGTGGCCGTCAAGCTAAAGGAATGGACCGGCATCCACTGGATCGTCAGCTACAGCCGCGAGGCCGGTGAGCCGACGCTGATCGAGGCGGAACAGCGGGCGCAGGAGCAGCGCGTCAACGACGCGCGCCAGGACCCCGATGTCGCCGCCATTCTCGCCCGGTTCCCGGGCGCCAAGATCACCGACGTGCGCATTCGCGCCGTTGAAGAAGAGGCCGAGAGCCAGGCTCCGGCTACAGCCGAATCCGCCGACGGCGATATCGTCCCTGGCGACGACATCGAATAGTCCCGTCTGCGAGCAGAAACAGAAAGACAGGAGACGACGATGCGCGACATCATGGGGATGATGGGCAAGGTCAAGGAAATGCAGGCCAAGATGGAAAAGATGCAGGCGGAAATCGCCGCGCTCGAAGTCGACGGCACCTCTGGCGGTGGCCTCGTCACCGTTCGCCTCGACGGCAAGGGCACCCTCAAGAGCCTGAAGATCGATCCCTCGCTGTTCAAGGAAGACGACGTCGAGATCCTCGAAGACCTGATCGTCGCCGCCCACAAGGACGCCAAGGACAAGGCCGAAGCCGTGCAGGCGGAAAAGACCCGCGAACTGACCGCCGGCCTGCCGATCCCGCCCGGCATGAAGCTGCCCTTCTGATCGTCTCCGGGCAGTAGGTTCGGGAAGCAGGGCGGTCTGCCGCCCGCAGCATTTGCGCGCCGGCGGTGGTAGCCGCCGGGTACCGCGTCGATACCCGCCGCTTCGCGTGCGGGCGTTTCGAAGGCGATTCCGTTTCGGCGCGATATGGGCTAAAAGCGCCGCATGGCAAAACGAGTCACCGGCCCCGAAATCGAAAAACTCATCCAACTCCTGGCGAAAGTGCCGGGGCTCGGACCGCGTTCGGCGCGCCGCGCCGCCCTGCATCTCGTCAAGAAGAAGGACCAGTTGCTGGGTCCGCTCGCCGACGCGATGGGCGAAGCGCACCGCAAGGTCCGCATCTGTTCCTGCTGCGGCAATGTCGATACGATCGATCCCTGCACCGTTTGTTCGGACGAGCGTCGCGACCACTCCGTGCTCATCGTTGTCGAGGACGTTTCCGATCTCTGGGCACTGGAACGCGCCGGCGCGATGAACGCCGCCTATCATGTGCTCGGCGGCACGCTCTCGCCGCTCGACGGCGTCGGCCCCGACGATCTCAACATCAAGGGTCTCGTCCAGCGCGTCGCCAATGGCGGCGTCCGCGAGCTGATCATCGCCGTCAATGCCACCGTCGAGGGCCAGACGACGGCGCACTACATCACCGACCAGCTCGAAGGCATGGAGGTGAAGATCACCCGGCTTGCCCATGGCGTGCCGGTCGGCGGCGAGCTCGACTACCTCGACGAAGGCACCTTGGCGGCTGCCCTTCGCGCCCGCACGTCGATCTGAGCGTCATTTCGGACGCTGCAATCCAACCGATGGGGAAGCCTTATGCTGAGACTTCTTTCACTGACGACCTTGCTGCTCTGTGGCTGGCTGGGGCTCGCGCAAGCCGCGACCAAAGCCGACGTCGAGGCGCAGTTTCGTACCTGGCTGCAGAATGATCTCTGGCCGGAGGCGAAGAAGGCCGGCATTTCCGCCGGATCCTTCAAGGCGGCCTTTTCCGACGTGAAGCTCAACTGGGACCTGCCGGATCTGGCGCCGCCCGGCTTCCCGAAGCCGAAGGAACAGAAGCAGAGCCAGGCGGAGTTTTCCTCGCCCGGAAACTACTTCTCGGAAAAGCGTCTGCAGGGGCTCGCCGCCACCGGCCGCAGCCTGGCTTCCACCCATGCGTCGACCCTGAAGAAGATCGAGCGCACCTATGGCGTGCCGGGCTCGGTGATCGTTGCCATCTGGGGCCGCGAATCCGGCTTCGGCCGCGCCAAGATCCCCTATCCGGTGGTCGACGTGCTCGCGACCAAGGCGTTTATGTCGACGCGGCCAGACCTGTTTCGCCGCGAGCTGATCGCGGCACTGCACATTCTCGACAGCGGCGATGTCGACGAGGCGGCGATGCGCGGCTCTTGGGCCGGCGCGATGGGTCAGCCGCAGTTCATGCCGTCGAGCTTCCTGCAATATGCCGTCGATTTCGATGGCGACGGCCGCCGCGACATCTGGAATTCGGTGCCAGACAGCCTGGCGTCGATCGCCAATTATCTGGTCAAGAAGGGCTGGCAGCGCGAGCGTGACTGGGGCTTCGAAGTATCGATTCCCGAAGCCGTCTCCTGTGCGCAGGAAGGGCCGGACCTCGCCCAGCCCCTGTCGAGTTGGGCAAACAAGGGGATCGTCAGGATTTCCGGCAAGGCCTTTCCGTCGCACGAATTGTCCGCATCTTCGATGATGCTGGTGCCCGCTGGTCGCCATGGGCCGGAGTTTATCGTCACGCCGAATTTCTACGTGCTCAAGGAATACAACAACTCCGACCTCTACGCGCTCTTCATCGGCAACCTCGCCGACCGCATTGCGACGGGCGGCGGCGCGTTCCGCGGCACGTGGGGCGACGTCGGCAACATGCTGCGCTCGGACGTTCTGAAGATGCAGAAGGCGCTGGTTGCCAAGGGCTACGACGTCGGCAAGGTCGATGGTCTCCCCGGCTACAAGACACGCCGTTCGCTCGGCGACTGGCAGGCAAAGAGCGGCCTTGCCGCCACCTGCTTCCCCGATGCTTCGCTGAAGGCGAAGCTGCGATAGAGCCAATTGCAGCCGGAGGCACTGGTGTGCCGACTGCCGAAAAGAAAAGGCCCCGTCATCGGGGCCTTTTTCGTTGCATGTTCGAGACCGGCGCGAGGGCCGGCACAAGCTAGTGCATGTCCACATTCACCTGGCGCTTGTAGCGCTCGTAATGGGTCGGCACGATCGTCTGGCGCTCGATCATCCGGTGCACGCGCGGTGGTGCTTTGCCGCTATGCAGCGCCGTCAGCCTGTCGCCGACGGCCGCGTCCGCCTGGGTGCGCCGCTGGTTGTGACGCACATATTCGACCCAGGTCGGCACGTGGTAGGTCTCCGTCCAGGTGGTCGGGTTTTCAAGGTCGCGCATCAGCGCCCAGTGTCCGGCGCCGTCACGGATGCGGATGCGCCGCCGTTCCGCCATGGTTGTCAGGAACTCCGGGATGTCGTCGTCGGCGATTTCGTAGTCGATCATGATGACGATCGGGCCGCTGCGCGGTTTCAGGTCCAGTTCGAGCGGCGGCTCGTTGAAGCGGTTCAGCGGATCGAGGTTGAGCGAGGTGAATTCCGGCAAGGGCAGGCGGAAGCCGACCACGACGCCGGCGAACATCAGCAGACAGGAGCCCATCAACGCGTTGGCCGCGCCATATTGCTCGGCGGCCGTACCCCAGAGCCAGCTGCCGCCGGCAATGCCGCCGAAGGTCATGGTCTGGTAGAGCGAAAGGGCGCGGCCAACCACCCAGCGCGGCGTCGACAGCTGCACCGTGGTGTTGAACAGCGATAGCGCCAGCACCCAACAGGCGCCGGAGATGAGCAGCACGAGACAGCTCAGCCAGGCATAGGTGCTCCAGGCCGTGATCGCGGCGCTGGCGGCAAAGCCGGTGAAGGCGATGCGCACGATCGCCTCGCTCGAAAGCTTCTCGCGCAGGCGGGCGGAGAGCAGCGCCCCGCCGATCGCGCCAAGGCCGAAGGCGCCGAGCATCAGACCGTAGGTGAGCGGCCCACCCTGAACGAGGTCGCGGGCGACGAGCGGCAGAAGAGCGAGGATGGCGCTTGCCGAAAGGCCGAAAAGGAAGCCGCGCAAGAGAACCTTGCCGATGTTCGGCGACATCGCGACGTAGCGCAGGCCAGCCGAAATGGCGCGCCCCAGCGTCTCGCGCGGCAACGTGCTCGTCGGCACCTCGCGACGCCAGCGCACCAGCGCAAAGAGGATGGCGAAATAGCTGAGCGTATTGGCGAAGAAGGCAGCCGCCGCACCGAGTGCCGCGACGATGGCGCCGCCGATCGCCGGGCCGACGCTTCGGGTGATGTTGAAGCCCATGCTGTTGAGCGCGACCGCTGCCGGCAGGTCTTCGCGCGGAACCATGTCGCCGACCGACGCCTGCCAGGACGGGTTGTTGAGCGCCGTGCCGCAGCCGATGAGGAAGGTGAAGAGCAGGAGCAGCCAGGGCGTGATCAGCCCGACATAGGCACAGATCGTCAAGAGCGCCGAGACGAAGAGCATGAAACACTGCGCCACCAGCATGATCCGCCGCCGGTCGAAATTGTCGGCAAGCGCGCCAGAGACAAGCGAGAAAAGCATGATCGGCAGCGAGGTCGAAGCCTGCACCAGCGCCACCATGTTCGCCGATGAGGAAATGGAGGTCATCAGCCAGGCGGCCCCGACCGATTGAATAAGGCCGCCGAAATTGGAGGCGAGGCTCGCGATCCATATCGTGCGGAAGATGTCGTGCTTGAAGGGGGCAAGCGGCGAAATACGGGTTGGCACCTCGTCTTCTCTCTTCGTTTCTTGATTGTCGTCTCGAAGCGGTTCGTCTCCTGTTATAGGCCCGACAACGCGAAGTGCCACCCGCTGAAACTGACCTTGTTGGCGAAGATGCTCGCCGGCGGTTCGTCCGGCCATTTGCGTCGGACGGCCCAATGCCTTGCAATTTGCGGCGATGGGGCGTATATGAGCCTCAAATTCTTGATCGGTAGATGAAGAGTGGGCCCGTCAGGACCCGCTCTTTTTTATTAGCCGGTCCGATGAGGAGATGATCGTTTGTCCGATACGACAACGGCTGAAAATGCAAATGAACCCCGCCTGATCACCGAAACCGGTCTCGACCAGCGCGTCGCCGACATCATCGAGCCGGTGATCGTGCCGATGGGCTACCAGCTCGTGCGGGTGCGCATGTCGGGCCAGAACGGCATGACGCTGCAGATCATGGCAGAGCGCACCGACGGCACCATGACCGTCGAGGACTGCGAAGAGATCTCCAAGGCCATTTCGCCGGTGCTCGATGTGGAAGATCCGATCGACAAGGCGTATCATCTCGAAGTGTCGTCGCCGGGCATCGACCGCCCGATGGTGCGCAAGTCCGACTTCTTCCGCTGGCAGGGTCACCTGCTGAAATGCGAGACGTCGGTTCTGGTCGATGGCCGCAAGCGGTTCCGCGGCAAGATCGTTTCTGTCGATGACGACGGTTTCCGGCTTGAGCGCGACCAGGTGGCCTATGGCGAGGAGCCCGTCGTCGTGATCCCGTTCACCACGCTTTCCGAAGCGCGGCTGATCCTGACCGACGATCTGATCCGCGATGCGCTGACGGCCGACAAGAAGGCCAAGGCTGCGCGTGCCGCGAACGAGAATTTCGAAGACGAAGATTCACCTATTGAGGAATAAGTCGGGCGGAGCTTGAAAGCCCCCTGCAACCCAACGGAGACAAGACATGGCAGTCAGTGCTAACCGGCTCGAGCTTCTGCAGATCGCGGATGCTGTCGCGCGTGAAAAGGTGATCGACCGCGAGATCGTTCTGGCCGCGATGGCCGACGCGATCCAGAAGGCCGCCCGCTCGCGCTATGGGTCGGAATCGAACATCCGCGCCGACATCAACTCCAAGACTGGCGAAATCCGCCTGCAGCGTCTTCTGGAAGTGGTCGAGAAGGCTGACGACTACTCCACGCAGATCCCGCTCGAGCTTGCTCGCGATCGCAATCCGGACGCCAAGCTCGGTGACTTCATCGCCGACCCGCTGCCGCCGATGGATTTTGGCCGCATCGCCGCCCAGTCGGCCAAGCAGGTCATAGTGCAGAAGGTGCGTGAAGCCGAGCGCGACCGTCAGTTCGACGAGTTCAAGGATCGCGTCGGCGAGATCGTCAACGGCACGGTCAAGCGCGTCGAATACGGCAACGTCATCGTCGACCTCGGCCGTGGCGAAGGCATCATCCGTCGCGACGAGATGATCCCGCGCGAAAACATGCGCTACGGCGATCGCGTCCGCTCCTTCGTCTACGACGTTCGCCGCGAACAGCGCGGCCCGCAGATCTTCCTGTCGCGTACCCATCCGCAGTTCATGGTGAAGCTCTTCACCATGGAAGTGCCTGAAATTTACGACGGCATCATCCAGATCAAGTCGGTTGCCCGCGACCCGGGTTCGCGCGCCAAGATCGCGGTCGTCTCCAACGATAGCTCGATCGATCCGGTCGGCGCCTGCGTCGGTATGCGCGGTTCGCGCGTTCAGGCCGTCGTTGGCGAGTTGCAGGGCGAAAAGATCGACATCATTCCGTGGTCGCAGGATCCGGCATCGTTCATCGTCAACGCGCTGCAGCCGGCCGAAGTCGCCAAGGTCGTTCTCGACGAAGACGCCGAGCGCATCGAAGTGGTCGTTCCCGACGAGCAGCTGTCGCTCGCCATCGGCCGACGCGGCCAGAACGTTCGCCTCGCTTCGCAGCTGACCGGCTGGGATATCGACATCCTGACCGAGCAGGAAGAGAGCGAACGCCGCCAGAAGGAATTCACCGAGCGCACCAACCTCTTCATGGATGCGCTCGACGTCGACGAAATGGTCGGTCAGGTGCTGGCTTCGGAAGGCTTTGCCGCCGTCGAGGAGCTTGCCTATGTCGATCTCGACGAAATTGCGTCGATCGACGGTTTCGACGACGAGACCGCCAACGAAATCCAGACCCGCGCTCGCGAGTACCTGGACCGGATCGAGGCGGAAATGGATGCCAAGCGCCGCGAACTCGGCGTTGCCGACGAACTGCGCTCAATCGACGGCCTGACGAGCCAGATGCTCGTTGCGCTGGGCGAAGAAGGCATCAAGACGGTCGAGGACTTTGCTGGTTGCGCCGCTGACGATCTCGTCGGCTGGAGCGAACGCAAGGACGGCGAGACCAAGCGTTTCGAAGGCACCTTCTCGAAGTTCGACGTCTCGCGCGCCGAAGCCGAAGCCATGATCGTTCAGGCCCGCCTCGCAGCCGGCTGGATCACGCAAGAGGACCTGGCAAGCGAAGAGGTCGAAGGTGAAGAGCCGATCGACGTTGCCGAAGGCGCCGAGCAGGACGCTTAAGGACGATGATCGCCTCTGATCATGCCGACAGCCTGCCTTCGGACGCCCTGCCCACGGATGGGGGGCCGAAGGATCGCAACGGCAGCACGCGGACCTGCATCGTCACCCGTGAAAGCGGTTCGCCAGACGAGTTGATCCGCTTCGTGGCTGGGCCAGACGGTCGCGTCGTTCCCGATCTGAAGCGTCAGCTTCCGGGGCGCGGCTGCTGGGTCAAGGCCGAGCGGGCGCTGATTGAGAAGGCGGTGGCGAAGAAGTTCTTCGCCCGCGCCCTGAAGGCGGACGTCAAGGCCGACGCGACGCTCGCCGACGATGTCGACCGGCTGCTCGCCGAGCAACTGGCCGGAATGATGAACATGGCGCGCAAGGCGGCCCAGTTCATCTCCGGCGCAACGAAGACGGAGCAGGCCGTCAGGGGACTGGCGGCACTCGCCGTGTTTCACGCGTCCGACGCTGCGGCCGACGGCGTGCGCAAGATAGACCAGGCCCGCAAGGCGATGAGCTTTGTGGCCGACGATGAAATGGAAATACCTTCGTTCCGTCCCTTCACCGGGGCGGAAATGGAGGGCCTTTTAGGAAGTAATGCTTTTATCCATGCCGCAGCGCTTGCAGGGCAGGCGGGTGAAGGTGTAGTGAAGCGCGCAATCATGCTCGAAAAGTACCGAGGATCCGTCCCGGTCCGGGCCGACGGCGGCGCTGGCAAGCCACAGCAATGACCCGCGTCACCGGCACAGTCTGGCATCGCGTACATTGTTTGAGACAATTTGGAAGACAGGGTCAGGTGATACGCATCCGGCCCTGATCGCTAGGAACGGAACGGAATGACCGACAACAACGACGACAAGACAGGCAGCGCAGCGGGCAAGAAGACGCTGACCCTGAAGCCCCACGGGGTTTCGCAGGGGACCGTGCGTCAGGACATGGGCCGTGGCCGCACCAAGGCGGTCGTGGTCGAAACCAAGAAACGCCCCTTCCACCGCCCCAAGGACGAGCGTCCGATCACACCGGTTGCTGCAGCTCCCGCTGCGCGCCCGGCCGATCAGCGCCCGGCTCAGCCGCAGCCTTCGGGTCGCCCGGCACCGCAGCCGCAGCAGCATTCGACGCGTCAGGAAGCCAACCAGGCCAATCGTCCGCGCGTCGGTGTCGTTCTGAACCAGCTATCCGCCGGTGAGATCGATGCGCGCCGCCGTGCTCTGGCCGAAGCCCAGATCCGGGACGCCGAAGAAGCGGTCATCCGCGCTGAGAACGAAGCACGCCGCAAGCGTGAGGAAGAAGCCCGTCTCCAGCAGGAGAAGGAAGAAGCCGCACGCCGCGCTGCCGAGGAAGCAGCCCGCGCGGCGGCCGAGCCCGAAGCCAAAGCCGAAGTTAAGGCCGCAGAGGTTGTTGAAGAGCGCCCCGTGGCTGCTCGCGCACCGGCTTCCACCGAGCGTCGCGTTGACAGCCGCCCGCAGGCAGGACGGCCCGCCGACCAGGCAGGTGGACTTCCGACCCCGGCTCCGGCCGGCGCACTGCGCGGCCGTAAGGTCGACAACGAAAAGGATGACGATCGTGGTCCGCGTCCCGGCGCAGGTCCGGCGCGCGGCAAGGTCGTGCGTCCCGAGCCTGCCAAGGTTCCGGCCCGCCCGAAGGGCGACGACGGCCGCCGCCAGGGCAAGCTGACACTGACCACCGCTGCCGACGAGGATAGCGGCCAGCGCGCCCGTTCGCTGTCGGCCATGCGTCGCCGCCAGGAGAAGTTCAAGCGCAGCCAGATGCAGGAAACCCGCGAGAAGATTTCGCGCGAAGTCATCCTGCCCGAGACCATCACCATTCAGGAGCTGTCGCAGCGCATGTCTGAGCGCGCCGTTGACGTCATCAAGTTCCTGATGAAGGAAGGTCAGATGATGAAGCCCGGCGATCTGATCGATGCCGACCTGGCCGAACTCATCGCCGGCGAATTCGGCCACACGGTCAAGCGCGTTTCGGAATCCGACGTCGAAGAGGGCATCTTCAACGTTTCGGACACGGACGAAGAAATGGAACCGCGTCCGCCGATCGTCACGATCATGGGTCACGTCGACCACGGCAAGACCTCGCTGCTCGATGCGATCCGCCACGCCAACGTGGTGGCCGGCGAAGCCGGTGGCATCACCCAGCACATCGGCGCCTACCAGGTCGAGCAGAACGGCAACAAGATCACCTTCATCGACACCCCCGGCCACGCGGCGTTCACCGCCATGCGTGCTCGCGGTGCCCAGGCGACCGATATCGCGATCCTGGTGGTTGCGGCTGACGACAGCGTGATGCCGCAGACGATCGAATCGATCAACCACGCCAAGGCGGCCGGTGTTCCGATCATCGTGGCGATCAACAAGGTCGACAAGCCGTCGGCAAATCCGCAGAAGGTTCGCACCGAACTGCTGCAGCACGAAGTCTTCGTCGAATCCATGGGCGGTGAAGTCCTCGACGTGGAAGTGTCCGCCAAGAACGGCACCAACCTCGACAAGCTGCTCGAAGCGATCCTGCTTCAGGCGGAAATCCTCGACCTGCGCGCCAATCCGAACCGGACGGCCGAAGGTACGGTCGTGGAAGCCGAGCTTGACCGCGGTCGCGGTGCGGTTGCCACCGTCCTCGTTCAGAAGGGCACGTTGCGTCCGGGTCAGATCATCGTCGCCGGTGATCAGTGGGGCCGTGTGCGCGCGCTCGTCAACGACAAGGGCGAACACGTCAAGGAAGCCGGTCCGTCCATGCCGGTCGAGGTTCTCGGCCTGTCCGGTACGCCGGCAGCCGGCGACAAGTTCGCCGTCGTCGAGAACGAAAGCCGTGCTCGCGAGATCTCCGAGTACCGCCAGCGTCTCGCCCGTGAGAAGCAGGTTGCCCGTCAGTCCGGCTCGCGCGGTTCGCTCGAGCAGATGATGACCCAGCTCCAGACCTCCGGTCTCAAGGAGTTCCCGCTGGTCATCAAGGGCGACGTGCAGGGTTCGATCGAAGCGATCGCCGGTGCTCTCGACAAGCTCGGAACCGACGAAGTGCGTGCGCGCATCGTGCATTCGGGTGCCGGCGGTATCACCGAGTCCGATATCTCGCTCGCCGAGGCATCGAACGCCGCGATCATCGGCTTCAACGTCCGCGCCAACTCGCAGGCCCGTTCGGCCGCCGAGCGTGCCGGCATCGAAATCCGCTACTACAACATCATCTACGATCTGGTAGATGACGTGAAGGCGGCGATGTCGGGCCTGCTCTCGCCGGAGCGTCGCGAAACCTTCCTCGGCAACGCCGAGATCCTGGAGGTGTTCAACATCACCAAGGTCGGCAAGGTCGCGGGTTGCCGCGTCACCGAAGGCAAGGTCGAGCGTGGCGTCGGTGTCCGTCTGGTTCGCGACAACGTCGTTATCCACGAAGGCAAGCTCAAGACCCTCAAGCGCTTCAAGGACGAAGTCTCGGAAGTCAATGTCGGTCAGGAATGCGGCATGGCCTTCGAGAACTACGAAGACATCCGCGCCGGCGATACGATCGAGTGCTTCCGCGTCGAGCATATCACCCGGACGCTCTAATGGGCCTGAAAGCCCGGCAAATCTGCACAACGGCGGCCCTGGCCGCTGTTGTGTCGTTTTGGTGGACGCCGGTCTTCGCGGAAGTCTGCGACAAGATCTATCCCGAATGGGATGGTCAGAAATTCTCGGTTCTCAACGAGGTGGCCGCTTTTCTGACCAATTGGGTCGGCCTGGCGGCGCTTTTCTGTCTGGTTACCGGTTCAGCGGTTTTGCGCCTTCGGGCGCTGCTTTGGGTCGGGAGCCTTCTCGGCGGCCTCCTCCTCCTGGTGGCCATCATGTCCTGGGGAGATGCCGAGCACCAGGTATGGCAGTCGGCCATCAATGAGGGTTGCGCACATCCGCAGTTCGAACTGATCCAATTGCTGTCCGCGCTCGTGTTGACGGCTACGGGCGTCTTTCTGGGACTGCGTCGAAGAAAGCGGGCGCAGGCAATCAGAGCTACCCGTGCCTGAGGCACGGAAGGTATATTACGCTGAAGAGTAAAACGGTTTGCCGCCCCGAGCGGGCGCAATACCTTGGAAAGCAACGACCATGAGCAAAGCCACATCCTCTGCCCCCTCACAGCGCATGCTGCGCGTCGGCGAACAGGTGCGCGCTGCCATCACCCAGGTTCTGCAACGCGGCGAGGTCCGCGATCCGGTGATCGAGAAGACCGTCATCGCGATTTCGGAAGTGCGCATGTCACCGGATCTGAAGATCGCCACGGCCTATGTCACGCCGCTTGGCGTGCCTAACCATGCCGAGGTCATCGACGCGCTCAACCGCAATGCCAAGTACATTCGCGGCCGCCTCGGCCCGCAGCTGCGACAGATGAAATACATGCCCGACGTTCGTTTCCGCGACGATACGAGCTTCGACAATTACAAGAAGATCGACGAGCTCTTGCGTTCGCCGGAAGTTAGCCGCGATCTCGACCAGACCAGCGAAGACGAAGAATAGTAGATTTCATGTCCAAACCGCGTAAGCCCAAGGGCCGCCCGATCTCGGGCTGGCTGATCCTCGACAAGCCGCTCGACTTCGGCTCCACCGAAGCTGTCTCGAAGATCAAGTGGCTGTTCAAGGCCCAGAAGGCCGGCCATGCCGGCACGCTCGATCCGCTGGCCTCCGGCATGTTGCCGATCGCGCTTGGCGATGCGACGAAGACCGTTCCTTACGTCATGGACGGCCGCAAGATCTACGAATTCACCGTCGCCTGGGGCGAGGAACGCTCCACCGACGATCTCGAAGGCGAAGTAACCCATTCCTCGGCCGAACGGCCGAACGAAGAGGCAATCCGCGCGCTTCTGCCGAAATACACCGGCGTCATCAGCCAGGTGCCGCCGCAGTTCTCGGCGATCAAGATCGATGGCGAGCGCGCCTATGATCTCGCCCGCGACGGCGAGACGGTCGAAATCCCGGCCCGCGAGGTCGAGGTCCACCGGCTGACTCTGCTGGGTGCCGCACCCAACCTGGCCCACTTCGAAATCGAATGTGGCAAGGGCACTTATGTGCGCTCACTCGCCCGCGACATGGGCCGCGACCTCGGCTGTTTCGGCCACATCGCGTCGCTGCGCCGCACCTTCGTCGCGCCCTTCGGCGAAGAGGACATGGTGCCGCTTGCCGACCTGGTGGCGTTGGAAAAGATCGAGGACGACCAGGAACGTCTGGCGGCACTCGATGCCTATCTGATCGAGACCGGCGAGGCGCTTTCCAGCCTGCCGCACGTGCCTGTCAATGACGACCAGGCGCACCGTCTGAGGATGGGCAATCCCATTATCCTGCGCGGCCGCGACGCACCGCTGGCGACGCCCGAGGCCTATGCCACGGCGCGCGGCAAGCTGGTCGCGATCGGTGAGATCGCCGAGGGCGAATTCCGCCCCAAGCGCGTCTTCGCCGGAAGCTAAGCACCCGGAACCATTTGCCTTTGCTTTATCCTTGACGCATGATCCCGGCATGGGTTCCCAGTCCATCCGAGGTGATTCCGTTTCCGTATCGCGTTTCGTTGCCGTTTGGCGGTTGCGCCGCTTGCGGCGGCGTGCGCCGAAGGCGTTGATGCCGCCGACAGGGAACCGCAAGGGACGTTGCAGGTGACCGGTGTGACGGAGGAAGGAAAGCGCAGGGCAAGCGATGGCCTGGCGGCGATGGTTGATCGCGCCCGTCATCGGCTGACCCGCCCGTTCAGTTTCTATCTGACGTCGCTGCTGCTGGTCGCCATCGTTCCGGCCTTCATCTTCTCGCTGGTCGTGCTGAAGCGCAGCGTCGACGCGCAGGAACAGGTCATCACCTCGCTGCTGCAGGCCTCGACCGGATCGGTGACGCGCATCGTCGAGCGCGATATCGAGGGCATGTTGACGACGCTGAAGGTGCTGTCGACCTCGCGGGCGATTGAGGACGACAATTTGCAAGCCTTCTACGAGAGAGCCTCGACGGCGCTCGCGCAGACGGATTCCTACCTGATCGTCATGGATCGCAAGCACGAGCAGCGGCTTAACACCCGCGTCCCCTTCGGCACTGAGCTTGGCAAGGGGTCGGATGCGGACTCCATCGAGCGCGCCTTCACCAATAGCGGCGCGCCGCTCGTCTCCAACGTCTTCTTCGGCAAGACCGCCGGAAAATGGGTGTTCAACGTTTATCTGCCGGCAAAACTCTCGACCGGTGAGGAGTATCTGCTGGCGTTGACGCAGAACGCCGAGAACATGGCCAAGGCCGTCAACCGCGATACGCTGTCGCCTGGTTGGAACGCGGCCCTCGTCGACGGCGCGGGAAAGGTCATCATCTCCTCGGACGCGGCGGTCAAGGCCGGGGAGCCGTTCTTCCTCGACAAGGTTCCGGCGATCAGCATCGGCGTTCGCAACATCAAGGAGAACGGCACGGAGTACCGGGTGGCGACCGAATTCTCGGTGATCACCGGCTGGCGGATCATCGCCTGGGCACCGCGGGCGATCGTCGATGCTCCGGCCGTCTGGTCGTTCCTGTGGCTTTCGCTCGGCGGCATCATCTTTGCCGGCATCGCGATCGCCGGTTCGCTGGCAATCGCGCGGCTGTTGTCGCAGGGCGTCAAGCTCGTGGCGCAGGATGCCCGCCGCCTTGGCGCCGGCGAGCGGATCGAGCCGCGCCCGCATATGATCGCCGAGGTCGAACAGGTCTCGGCAGCTCTGGCCCGTGCGGCGGCCGCGCGCACCAAGGCGGAGAGCGAAATCCGTTTCTTGATGCGCGAGGTGGCGCACCGCTCGAAGAACCAGCTGACGGTGATCCAGTCCATGCTGAACCAGTCGGTCTATTCGGCCGAGAGTGCCGCTGATTTCGCCGACAGTTTCCGCAAGCGCATCGCCGGGCTCGCCCGCTCCACCGACCTTATGATCGCCAACGCCGCCCAAGGGGTCGATTTCCGGGAACTGGCCCAGAACCAGCTTCAGCCATTCACGCCTGACGATCCGAGGCGGGTGATCCTGTCCGGCCCGCCTTTGCGGCTCGAGACCCAGATCGCCCAGACACTCGGCATGGCGCTGCACGAGCTCGCGACCAATGCGACCAAATATGGCGCGCTCGCCAACACCTCAGGCGTCGTCAAGCTGAGCTGGTCGCTGGAGGATGAGGGCATTGCCATACGCTGGCGGGAGGAGGGGGCCGATCTCGCGGGCAAGCCCTCAGATCCGATCCGCAAGGGGTTTGGCACGCTCGTGCTCGAACGCATGCTCGGCATGGCCCTGAATGCGGGGCTCGAGCGGATGATGCATGCCGACGGCATCGAGTGGCGGATCACCGTGCCGCGACCGGCCGAAGGGGATGACGTGCCATGACCTGCCGCCGTCACTTTTTCTCCCTCGATCGGGGCCGAACTCCTCCCGATCGCGGCCGAATGAAATCGCCGCCGATGCACCCGTTCCCGACCGGCAATTGAGGCCTTCCGCCGG
Organism: Ensifer sp. Root423; assembly: GCF_001426275.1. Taxonomy (NCBI): domain Bacteria; kingdom Pseudomonadati; phylum Pseudomonadota; class Alphaproteobacteria; order Hyphomicrobiales; family Rhizobiaceae; genus Ensifer; species Ensifer sp. Root423. The sequence goes on from NZ_LMEG01000044.1 coordinate 134,275, forward strand.
CCCTCCCGGGCGCCGGTCCATGACCCTTTCCTTTTTCATCCAATTCGTTTATAGGCACGCCAGCAAAAGGCGCATGCCCGTTGCATTCACGGCCGCAGCTGGACGACATCCCGGCTGACGGCGTCCCGAAATCCTCGAAATCGAAAGGATCATCCGATGTCGATTGCTGCAGAGCGTAAGGCTCAGCTCATCAAGGAATTTGCAACCGTTGAAGGCGACACCGGTTCTCCGGAAGTCCAGGTTGCTATCCTGACGGAACGGATCAACAACCTGACCGAACACTTCAAGGGCCACAAGAAGGATAACCATTCCCGCCGTGGTCTGCTCGCGATGGTTTCCAGCCGTCGTTCGCTCCTCGACTATCTGAAGAAGAAAGACGAAGCGCGCTACACCAAGCTGATCGGTGCCCTGGGCATCCGTCGCTAAGCGACTTATCCGGCGGGTCTTTGCGGCCCGCCGGCTTTTTTATGGAGCGTTGAACGCTCGACGATTAAACTCTCCAGCCGCATAGGAAACGTGGCTAAACGAGAGAATCCAGCGAGCCGGATGGGCCGGTATCGCGGATCAACCGATGGCCCGTCATGGGGCAGGATTGCAGGATGCTTCGGCCCCTGCTTGTCGGAAACGCCGCTGAAAGCGGATGGTCGGGCAAAGCGGAAAACAGCCGATTATAGCGTGAAGCCTCCCGTTGTCTTGCCCGTGATGCGCCATTTCATGCGGCCCTTCGACCGCCCGCGCTGTAACAGCCGCGGAGAGGTCCGCCGCACACGAAGGACAGAACATGTTCGATACCCACAAGGTTGAAATCGAATGGGCTGGGCGTCCGCTCAAGCTCGAAACCGGCAAGATCGCCCGTCAGGCTGACGGCGCCGTTCTCGCCACCTACGGCGAAACCGTCGTTCTCGCCACCGTCGTTTCGGCCAAGTCGCCGAAGCCGGGCCAGGACTTCTTCCCGCTGACCGTCAACTACCAGGAAAAGACCTACGCCGCCGGCAAGATCCCGGGTGGCTACTTCAAGCGCGAAGGTCGTCCGAGCGAAAACGAAACGCTCGTCTCGCGCCTGATCGACCGTCCGATCCGTCCGCTCTTCCCCGATGGCTACAAGAACGACACCCAGGTCATCGTCACGGTCATGCAGCATGACCTCGAAAACAACCCCGACGTCCTGTCGATGGTCGCCGCTTCTGCAGCGCTGACGCTGTCGGGCATCCCCTTCATGGGCCCGATCGGTGGCGCGCGCGTCGGCTACATCAACGGCCAGTACGTTCTGAACCCGCATCTCGACGAGATGGACGAATCGACCCTCGACCTCGTCGTCGCCGGCACCCAGGAAGCGGTGCTGATGGTCGAATCTGAAGCCAAGGAACTGCCGGAAGACGTCATGCTCGGCGCCGTCGTCTTCGGTCAGAAGGGCTTCCAGCCGGTCATCGACGCCATCATCAAGCTCGCTGAAGTCGCTGCCAAGGAGCCGCGCGAATTCGAAGCCGAAGATCATTCCGCTCTCGAAAACGCCATGCTCTCGCTTGCCGAAGACGAGCTGCGCAACGCCTACAAGATCACCGAGAAGGCTGCCCGTTACGCTGCCGTCGACGCCGTCAAGGCCAAGGTGAAGGCACACTTCCTGCCTGAGGGCATCGAGAACCCAGCCCATTCGGCCGAAGAAATCGGCGCCGTCTTCAAGCACCTGCAGGCCAAGATCGTTCGCTGGAACATCCTCGACACCAAGAGCCGCATCGACGGCCGCGATCTGGAAACCGTTCGCCCGATCGTGTCGGAAGTCGGCGTTCTGCCGCGCACCCACGGTTCGGCGCTGTTCACCCGCGGCGAAACGCAGGCGATCGTCGTTGCCACGCTCGGCACCGGCGAAGACGAACAGTACGTCGACAGCCTGACCGGCATGTACAAAGAACGCTTCATGCTGCACTACAACTTCCCGCCCTTCTCGGTCGGCGAAACCGGCCGCATGGGCTCCCCGGGCCGCCGCGAAATCGGTCACGGCAAGCTCGCCTGGCGCGCTATCCGCCCGATGCTCCCGGAAGCCGAGCAGTTCCCCTATACGCTGCGCGTCGTTTCCGAGATCACCGAGTCCAACGGCTCGTCCTCGATGGCCACCGTCTGCGGCACCTCGCTCGCTCTCATGGACGCCGGCGTTCCGCTCGCAAAGCCGGTTGCCGGTATCGCCATGGGCCTGATCAAGGAAGATGAGCGCTTCGCCGTTCTCTCCGACATTCTCGGCGACGAAGACCACCTCGGCGACATGGACTTCAAGGTTGCCGGTACCGACGCCGGCATCACCTCGCTCCAGATGGACATCAAGATCGAGGGCATCACCGAAGAGATCATGGGCATCGCGCTCAACCAGGCCAAGGGCGGCCGTCTCCACATCCTCGGCGAAATGGCCAAGGCCATTTCCGAAAGCCGTGGCCAGCTCGGCGAGTTCGCCCCGCGCATCGAAGTCATGAACATTCCGGTCGACAAGATCCGCGAAGTCATCGGTTCGGGTGGCAAGGTCATCCGCGAAATCGTCGAAAAGACCGGCGCCAAGATCAACATCGAAGACGATGGCACCGTGAAGATCGCCTCCTCGTCCGGCAAGGAAATCGAAGCGGCCCGCAAGTGGATCCACTCGATCGTTGCCGAACCGGAAGTCGGCCAGGTCTACGAAGGTACCGTTGTGAAGACCGCCGACTTCGGCGCCTTCGTCAACTTCTTCGGTGCCCGTGACGGTCTCGTCCACATCTCGCAGCTCGCCTCCGAGCGCGTCGCCAAGACGACCGACGTCGTCAAGGAAGGCGACAAGGTCTGGGTCAAGCTCATGGGCTTCGACGAGCGCGGCAAGGTTCGCCTGTCGATGAAGGTCGTCGACCAAGCCACCGGCAAGGAAATCGTTGCCGAAAAGTCTGAAAAGAAGGGCGACGGCGAAGCCGCTGAATAAGCGCGCTTCACCCGAATGCATTCGGGGCGCGGGGCGGATCGCTCCGCGCCCCTTTCTTGTAGGAAGATGACGGATAGACCGATGAGCCGAGATTCGTTGAAGACCCTGTTTTACCCGTTCGACAGCGGCGTGATCGACCCGCCGGGCGAGAGCGAGCGCGTGCTGTTCCTCGGCGCCGAGGCGGGCTACAGGCTGCCGCAGGGCTTCGAGGCGTCGATCTCGGCGGTGCAGCCGCTGCGGCCGCTCTATCGCGCCCTGGAAGCCGCCCGCGCCGACGTGGCGCCTGAAATCACCGGCGAGGACTACGACGTCACGCTGATCCTCTGCGGCAAGCACAAGGGCGAGAACGAAGACCGGATCGCCGAGGCGCTGAAGCGCACGCGCGAGGGCGGTCTGATCGTCGTTGCCGGCGGCAAGGAAGACGGCATCCAGTCGCTGAAGAAGCGCATCGCCAAGTTCGAATGGGACGGCGACCATCTGCCGAAGTATCACGGCGTCGCCTTCTGGTTCACCCGCCCGGAAGATGTCACCGACGCAGTGCAAAAGCTTGCCAAGGTGCCGGTACGCGTCGACGGTCTGTTCGAGGCGTCGCCCGGCATGTTCTCGCACGACCGCATCGATGCCGGCTCCGAGCTGCTGGCGTCGCGTCTGCCGAACGATTTCCATGGCCACGCCGCCGATTTCGGCGCTGGCTGGGGCTATCTCGCAGCCAAGCTTGCTGAAGCGTCACCGGGCACCAAGGGGGTCGATCTCTTCGAGGCCGATCACGAGGCGCTCGAGGCGGCCCGCGTCAACATGATGGCAAACGCGCCTCGCATGCCGGCCCGTTTCTACTGGTTCGACTTGACGAGCGAAGAGCCGCGCGACAAGTACGACCTCATCGTCATGAACCCGCCCTTCCATGAAGGCCACGCGGCTGAGCCGTCGCTCGGCGTCGCCATCATCAAGACGGCGCTGAAGGCGCTGAAGCAGGGTGGCAAGCTGATGATGGTCGCCAATCGTGGCCTTCCCTACGAGCAGGTGCTGGCGGAAAATTCCAAGGAATATGGCGAGACCTGCCGCAACGCCCGATTCAAGGTGCTCTGGGCCAAGCGCTGAGACGCCGCAGGACGCATTTTGCGCCATCCGAGAATGGAAAAAGCCGGGCAGATGACCCGGCTTTTTTGCATCTGGCTGCAAGTCAGAGTTAGCCCGTTGCCTTCGTCGCAGATCCGGCTCACCATGTGCCCGGTTTTACTGCCGGAGGATGAGTTCCATGACGTCGGGAGTGAACAGGCCGCCCTTGAGCGAGGATGCGGCCGAAGCTATTGCCAAGGACATCAAGCAGGGCGAGGGACATGGCGCGACCTCCGAGGTGCCCATGTCGTTCTTGCAGAGCCTCTATCGCTCGCCGCTTGACCCGGCACGCCGGACCCATACGGGCTTCGTCGTGCTGGCGGTCATCGTGGCTCTGCTCGTGCTGTTCGTCCTGATTTGAGCTTGCCGGCAAAAGGCAGGCGGACCGGCGCGCCTCAACCGCGCCTTCTCGCAACGACCAATACCCCCGCAAGGACGGCGCAGAGCAGGCCGAGTGACAACGGCAACCCGTGGTGTCCCGTCACTTGCATGACAAGGCCCGTTGCTGGCGAGCCAACCATGCCGCCGAGGCCCCAGGCGAAGGCAAAGGCGGCGTTGCCGGCGATCAGGGTCAGGCCGCTGAATCGCTCGCCGAGCTGGATCAGCGACAGGGTATAGATCCCGAACGTCACCCCGCCCCAGACGAAAACAAGCGGCCAGATGAGCCAGCTTTCGAACAGCCATGGCAGCAGCAGGCAGCCGGCCAGGGAGGAAAGCACGCAGAACAGCATCGTCTGCCTCGATCCCCTGCGTTCGGAGAGGCGCCCGAGCAGGATCTGCAACGACGCGTTGCCGGCAATGAAGCAGGTGATGAGCGGCGCGACGCGCTCCTCATTGCTGCCAAGCGCTGCGCCATAGACCGCAAGCAGCGAAAGCAGGGTCTGCTCGAAGGCCGCAGCCGTTGCGACTGCAAACAGCAACAAAGGCGCTAGCGCGAAAAACCCGGCGACGGACGTTGCTTCCCCATCCTGCGGCATCTCCGGCAGGCGCGACACCAGGGCAAGCAAGATCAGGCCGCAGGCGACAAAGGCCACGATGCCGATCAGGAACGGCGACCAGCCCGCCGTTCCGACCATCCCGAGCGACAGCGGCCCTATGGCGAAACCGGCTGAAACGACGGAGGAATAGAGACCCATGATGCGGCCCCGGCGGGACGCGGGCGTAATGGCCACCAGCCAGGTCTCGCTGATCACGGAAAGCGGATTGGCGAAGACGCCCAGCAGAAAGCGAAGCGGCATCCAGGCCCAGACGTCGTCAGTCCACGCAATGGCGGCAAGCGTGCTGGCGGCCAGCACCGAACAGAGGATCGCGAGCCGGGCACCGCCCAGCCGCCGCGAAAGCATCGGGATCAGAGGCGCCGACAGGATGAACCCCAGCGGCGTCATGGCCGCCGACAGGCCGATCAGGGCGGGTGCGGTTCGCTGCCGCTCCAGGATGAAGCTGAGCAGCGGATAGGTGAGCCCTTGCGCCACCGCAAAGACGGTAACGGTGGCGATGATACCCGCCATCGCCGCCCAGGGGGCTTGATCCTCGCGGAACGTCGTGATCACCTCGCCAAGGGTCGGCGCCGGTGGCGGTCGCTGGTCCGATGTCATTGCGCGGCTCACCTCAAAGCACTTGCCAGAAGGGCCTGGCGAGCTCCTCCTCGACTTGACGTCGCGTCAGGCCGATATCGTCGATCAGATGCGGATCGCCCTTGAGCTTTCGATCGAGTTCTAGGTGAAATTGGTTCCGTTCACGCCAGGCGGCGACCATCCGTTTCAGCGTCTCGACAGGGGAATGCGAAAGCGTCGGGCTCCTCGGCGCCTCAGGCGCCGCGGCCTGAGGCGATGCAATGGGAGAAAAGGGGGCGTTGTTCATGACAACCTCGCTATCGGCTTTGAGGGTCGGGGGGACCCTCGATCTGAAGGAGGTTGGATTCTGCGGAATAGGATCGGTGCCGTACTTAAGCCCTTCCAAAAAGTTCTCAAAAACTTCCAAACGGGCTATAGATCGCCGCATGCAGGATACACGGTTTGCCTTTGGTCCGTTCGTGCTTGATCCGGGTGCGGGAACGCTCCTGCGGAACGATGATCCGGTTGCGGTCGGGCATCGCGGCGTGAAGCTGCTTGCGGCGCTCGTGGAAAGGCCGGGCGAAATCCTCGCCAAGACCGAGCTGATGGACGCGGCCTGGCCTGGTACGGCCGTCGAGGAAGGCAATCTCACCGTACAGATCGCACAGCTCAGGAAGCTGCTCGGCCGGGCTGCCGACGGCGGCGAGTGGATTTCAACGGTTCCGCGCATCGGCTACCGTTTCATGGGCAGTATCGAGCGGCTGGCAGGCGGGCGAAAGCCGCTGCCGTTGCCGGGCCGGCCTTCGATCGCGGTGCTGCCCTTCGTCAATCTCAGCAACGATCCCGATCAGGATTCCTTCGCGGACGGGCTGACGGAGGATCTGATCACCGATCTCTCCCGGAGCGGTGGTCTGTTCGTCATCGCCCGCAATTCCACCTTTGCCTACAAGGGCAGGGCGATGGATGTACGCGCGATCGCCGAAGACCTCGGCGTGCGCTACCTCCTGGAAGGAAGCGCAAGGCGCGCCTCCGGACGCGTACGCATCAACGCCCAGCTGGTCGATGCGCTGAGCGGAGAGCACCTCTGGGCAGAACGCTTCGACCGCAACCTGGAAGACATCTTTGCCGTTCAGGACGAGGTGACGGCCAAGATCGTCGAGGCGTTGCTCGGTCGGCTGCGCACCCCGCCGTCACGCAATCGCCCCAGGAGCCTCGAGGCCTATGATCTCTGCGTTCGGGCGCGCAAGCTGATCGACGATTCGCCGCAGACCGCCCGGGAAGCGCATCTGATGCTCACTCGCGCCGTTTCGCTCGACCCTGATTATGCCGAGGCCTATCGCTGGCTCGCCATGAACCACTGGATGGGGTGGGTGCACTGGGGCGAGCCGATCGTACCGACCCGCGGCATCGCCCTGGATCTGGCGCGCAAAGCCGTCGCGATCGATCCCAACGACGCCGGTTGCCGCTGGGTGCTGGCCAATCTGCTTGCCTATGAGCGCAACTTCGCCGAGGCCGACGCGGAATTTGCCAGGGCCATCGAGCTTGACCCGAACGAAGCCGACACCTGGGCGACATTGTCCGACATCACGATCCTGGCAGGCCGGGTCGAGGAAGGGCTGGAGCACATTCGCAAGGCGTTCCGGCTGAACCCCTATCCGGCAAGCTGGTACTATCTGACACTCGGCCAGGCGCAGTATGCGGCCGGAGACTACGAAGCCGCGGTCGAGACGCTGCGCAAGGACGAGACCTACCGCACCAGCTCGCGTCGCTTCCTGGCGGCGAGCCTCGCGCAATTGGGGCGGTTCGACGAGGCACGCGCCGAGGTCGACCTGTTCCTCGTCGCCAACCCGCATTTCACGACCGGTTTCTGGGCGACGACCGAGCCGTTTCGTGACGCAGCGACGCTCGCGCACTTCGTGGACGGATTCCACAAGGCCGGCCTTCCGGACTGATGTTTTCTCGGGCCGTCGGGCCCTGTCGACCTCAAAAAAGAAACCCCGGCGAGGTGTCTCGCCGGGGTTTTCTATAGAAGCTGGGTCGTCAGTCAGCGGCTTTGCCGCTGCCGTCACTCTGCGTCGGCGGTCCTGAGCGCATCGAGTGCCGGCATCGACGTAATGTTGTAGCCGGAATCGACATAGTGGATTTCGCCGGTCACGCCGCGCGAAAGGTCCGAAAGAAGGTAGAGGGCCGAGCTGCCGACGTCGTCGATCGTGACGGTGCGGCGCAGCGGCGAATTCTTCTGCTGCCAGGACAGCATCGCCCGGGCGTCGGAAATGCCGGCGCCGGCAAGCGTGCGGATCGGGCCCGCCGAGATCGCGTTGACGCGAATGCCGCGAACGCCATAGTCGGCGGCGAGATAGCGCACCGACGCCTCGAGCGCTGCCTTGGCGACACCCATGACGTTGTAGTTCGGCATGACGCGCATCGAGCCGCCATAGGTGAGCGTCAGCATCGAGCCGCCCTCATCCATCAGTTCGGCAGCCCGCTTGGCGATCTCGGTGAAGGAGAAGCAGGAGATCACCATCGTGCGGCTGAAGTTGTCGCGCGAGGTGTCGGCGTAGAGGCCCTTCAGCTCGTTCTTGTCCGAAAAGCCGATGGCATGAACGATGAAGTCGAGCTTGCCCCAGCGTTCCTTGATCGCATCGATGACCGCATCGACAGACGCAATGTCTTCGACATCGCAAGGAAGCAGGAAGTCGGAACCGAGCTCGGCCGCCAGCGGCTTGACGCGCTTACCCAGCGCCTCGCCCTGAAAGGTGAAGGCCAGTTCCGCGCCTTGCGCTGCAAGCGCCTTGGAGATGCCCCAGGCAATAGAATGGTTGTTGGCCACACCCATGATGAGGCCACGCTTTCCAGTCATCAGTCCCGTCATGGTGTTATCCGTTGTAGCGCTGGAAGACGAGCGTTGCGTTGGTGCCGCCGAAGCCGAAGGAGTTCGAAAGAACCGTATCGATCTTGGCATTGTCGATGCGCTTGCGAACGATCGGAACGCCATCGAATTCCGGATCGAGCTCGCTGATATGCGCGCTTTCGCCGATGAAGCCCGCCTGCATCATCAACAGGCCGTAGATCGATTCCTGCACGCCGGCCGCACCGAGCGAGTGACCCGTGAGCGACTTGGTCGACTGGATGTGCGGCATCTTGCTGCCGAACACTTCGCGGATCGCGCCGATTTCCTTGCTGTCGCCAACCGGGGTGGAGGTGCCGTGGGTGTTGATGTAGTCGACCTCGCCCTTCACGGTCGAGAGCGCCTGACGCATGCAGCGGATTGCGCCTTCGCCCGACGGAGCCACCATGTCGTAGCCGTCGGAGGTGGCGCCGTAGCCGACGATTTCGGCGTAGATCTTCGCGCCGCGGGCCTTGGCGTGCTCCAGTTCTTCGAGAACGAGAACGCCTGCGCCACCGGCAATAACGAAGCCGTCGCGGTTGGCGTCATAGGCGCGCGAAGCCGTCGCCGGCGTTTCGTTGTACTTCGACGACATGGCGCCCATGGCGTCGAACAGGTTGGACATGGTCCAGTCGAGGTCTTCGTGACCCCCGGCAAACATCACGTCCTGTTTGCCCCACTGGATCATCTCGGCGGCGTTGCCGATGCAATGGGCCGAGGTCGAGCAGGCCGACGAGATCGAGTAGTTGACGCCGTGGATCTGGAACCAGGTGGCAAGCGTCGCCGACGCCGTCGAAGACATCGCCTTGGGAACGGCGAACGGGCCGATGCGCTTCGGGCTGACGTTCTTGCGGGTGATGTCGGCCGCTTCAACGATGGTGCGGGTGGACGGTCCGCCCGAGCCCATAATGATACCGGTACGCTCGTTGCGGGCGATGACGGCTTCTTCCAGACCGGAGTCGGCGATCGCCTGCTTCATCGCCACGTGGTTCCAGGCGCCGCCCTGAGACAGGAAGCGCATGGCACGGCGATCGACGAGTTCGGTCGGATCGAGCGACGGCGCGCCCCAGACCTGGCACTTGAAGCCATTCTCGGCGAAATCGGGAGAAAACGTGATGCCCGACTTGGCATCGCGCAACGACGCCGTAACTTCGTCTGCATTGTTCCCGATCGAGGAAACGATGCCGAGGCCCGTGACAACAACCCGTCTCATGGTACTGACCTTTTCTTTATTTCGTTGGCTGCGGAAAGGCCTGAATTTTACTCGGCCTTATCCTTCGACAGGCCGACGCGGAGGTCGGTTGCCTGATAGATAGTCTCGCCATCGGCTTTCAGCCAGCCGTCGGCCGTGCCGAGCACGAGCCGTCCGCGCATGACGCGCTTGAAGTCGATGCCGTACTCGAGAAGCTTGGTATGGGGACGCACCATGCCCTTGAACTTCACTTCGCCGGTGGAAAGTGCCATGCCGCGGCCGGGCTCGCCGAGCCAGCCGAGGTAAAAACCGGTCAGCTGCCACATGCCATCGAGGCCGAGGCAGCCGGGCATGATCGGGTTGCCCTGGAAGTGGCAGGGAAAATACCAGTCGTCCGGCCGCACGTCGTACTCGGCGCGCAGGTAACCCTTGTCGAAGGCGCCGCCGGTCTCGGAGATTTCGGTGATGCGGTGGACCATCAGCATCGGCGGCAGCGGCAGCTGGGCATTGCCGGGGCCAAACAACTCACCACGGCCGCAGGCCAGGATTTCCTCATAGCTGAAGCTGGATTGTCTGGTCGTCATGAATAGATGTTTCCCCGCGTAACAAATTGTGTTGTCCGACCTGCTTTAGAGCAAGTTCGGCTTGAAATGAAGCGTGGCGACCCGGATCTTGCGGTTTTCCGTCCGGTCTCCATCGCTTCTGATGGCGATTTCACTCCGCCGTCGCTTACAGGATCAATGTGGGCGCGACCAGAGTTAATTGCCAGCATTCCCCGAGTTTGACCGGTTTTTCGGGCTTTGCAACGCCTGTCAGGGCTGGAATCTATTGAAAGGCGAGGACGTAAAAGTTATATCGCGGAGGAAGTATTGTGAATTTCGCCGGGATACATGGAACGACCCTTGATGACGAAAGCAACAGAAGTGAGTTCGGAAGAAAGGCTACGCCACTCAGGCCTGCGTCCGACCCGTCAACGCGTTGCCCTCGCCGATCTGATCTTTGCCAAGGGTGATCGCCACCTGACCGTCGAAGAACTGCACGAAGAGGCCGTCATGGCCGGCGTGCCAGTGTCGCTGGCGACCGTCTACAACACGCTGCACCAGTTTACCGAAGCCGGCATGATCCGCGTGCTGGCGGTGGAAAGCGCCAAGACCTATTTCGACACCAACGTGTCGGACCATCATCACTTCTTCGTCGAGGGCCAGAACGAGGTTCTCGATATTCCGGTCAGCAACATCCACATCGACAATCTGCCGGAACCGCCCGAGGGCATGGAGATCGCCCATGTCGACGTGGTCATTCGTCTGCGCCGTAAAAACGACCGCTGATCCGGCGGCCACCGTCATGGTGGCCGCGATGGCGATCGATCGCCGCTATTCCGTCACCGTCAGATTGGCGCGCATGCCGGCCTCGTAGTGTCCTTTGATGTTGCAAAGGAGCACGTAGCTGCCCGGCGCGAGCTTGGCTTTCAGCTGGCCGTCGGCTCCGGGCTTCAGCTCGGAAACCTCGCCGAGGCTCTTGAGCTGCTTTTCGTCGACCCGATGCTTGGCCGCGATGAGATTGATCTTCTGGTCGGCTGATTTCAGCTTCACCAGCACCATCTCGTGCTCTTCCGTCATGGCGTCGTTGTGCACCAGGAAGACAGTCTCTCCGGCCTTTATCGTCGACTGGTCGAGTGTCAGTGTCATCGGGCCGCCCGCTTCACCACCTTCGACGACCTTGACGGTCGTGGCGGCAAATGCCGGCGAGGCCATGCAAAGAAGGGCGAGTGCGGCAAGCTTGTTGCTGAAGAAACGCATGCGGTATCCCTTTCGCTGAAGCCGCCCGGGTGGCGGCCGACACCGCATCAACTACGATACCGGCGCTGTCCGCCGCCTGTCATAGGCACGCACGTGCGAAAGGCTCACATCACGTCGTCCGGATCGCGGCCCGGCAGCGCCTTGCCGGTCGGCAGCGTCCATCCGCACTTGAGCGCACCGGCACGCACGGCAAAGGCCGAGGCCACGCCGAGCGTTGAGGCGGCCACAAGTGGTAGTCCCGCCATCGTCGCCAGCACGTAGGCACTGGCACCGATCAGCGCTGCCGTCACATAGACTTCCGGCCGCAGCAGCACCGAGGGTTCTCCGGCCAGCAGATCGCGAAGCACGCCGCCGAACGTCGCCGTCAGCATGCCGGTAACGAGCGCGACGCTCGGCGACCCCGTCGCTGCATAGCCTTTCGCCGCACCCATCACGCAATAGGCCGACAGCCCGATCGCATCGAGCCAGACGAGGACCCGGTAGCGGGAATCGAAGAGATGGGCGGTGAAGAACAGGAGAACGGCGACCGTCGCGCAGACCAGAAGATAGGTCGGATTGGTGACCCAGAAGACGGGCGTTGCGCCGAGCACGACGTCACGCATCGTGCCGCCGCCGATGCCGGTGACCGAGGCCAGGAACAGATAGCCGATGATGTCGAGTTGCTTGCGCGAGGCCGACAGCGCCCCGGTTGCGGCAAACACGGCCACACCGGCATAGTCGAGGATTTCGAGGATCGGCATGGGCGCTCCGTTTCAGCCCGATTGGCTCCCGCAGATCATTAGCGCACCGTCGGGATGAAGTCAGGAGGCGCGCTGCCATTTGCTGCACTGGGGCGTGTCATGGTCGTCTAGCGCGGCAGCACCGTCTGAGTGCGGCCGAGCAGGTAATAGGCGACGAGCCCGGTCCATTCCTTGGCGGCCGTCGTTGTCAGCTGCGCGTTCAGTGAGGGCTGGGTGAAATCGAAGCCAAGCCGCACCTTGCCGCTGGTGCGGTAGTCGGTCGGCCAGGGCAGGACGTCGATGTCGTTGGCGCGGAACAGCCCGACGGAGCGCGGCATGTGATACGCCGAGGTGACGAGCGCACATTGCGTCAGCCCGTTTGCCGCCAGAAGATCCTTGGTGTAGCGCGCGTTCTCGAAGGTGGTGCGCGAATCTTCCTCGCGGATCACCCGATCGGCCGCAATGCCGAAGATGTCGAAGAACGCCTTCGAGGCCAGCGCATCGCCCTCGTAGGCGCCGCTGATCGAGCCATCGCCGCCGGAGACGAGGATTCGTGCTTCGGGATAGCGCTTGGCGAGGCTCGCTGTCTCGATGAAGCGGTCTGCTGCCTGGTTGAGCTCCGTGCCGCCGCGGCTTGCCATGACTTCGTTTTCGAAGGCGCCGCCGAGCACAATGATGCAGGAAAGCGCTGTCGGCGGCGTCGGGCGCACAAATCGATCCTCAAGCGCTTGCAGGGCATAGGGGCCAGCGGTGGTGAACAGGCTGACGAAAAGAACCAGCGCGCCCAGGCTGCCGAGAACGGCGCCGATGCGTCGCCAGCCGATGGCCGTCGCAAGCAGCCCGGCGATGACGGCGAGCAGCGAGAACGACAGCGGCTGCACAATGAGCCAGAAGATTTTCGAGATCAGAAACATGGCACCAGCTTCTGCGTTCCGCTGCTTAACAAATCATGAATGCATGGCGCGCGGCCGGATGTTGCGCGCGAAACGGCTGTTCGCGTTCGCGCAAGGTAACGCATGCACCATGTTCATCCGAACGTTGCGTGGGCGGCCCCGGCCACCACTTTCATTTGAAGCCGAAAGGAGTATCATCCGCGAGATGACCACGATAGCCGGCTTCCGATCGCAGCTGTTTCGTGCCGCCAACGAGGTCCATGACCTCACCCCGGTGCAGGCACAGCGTTTGCTTGAAGGCGCAGTGGCGCTGATCCGCTGCATGCGCGAGCAGACGGGCATGGAACCGAACACCGAAGCGCCGGACGTGACCAACATCCTGCTGGACATTGCCGGTTCCATACCCAAACGGTCCGAGCGCGAAATCCGCAATGCTCTGCTCGAATCCGCCGACATCATCCGGTTGCTGACGATGATCCTGGATTCGCTGGACGAAATGGCCGCGAACGAGGGTCCCTGAGGACTGGGTACTGATCAATCGAAGGAAGGTTTTGGTGGAGCTAAGCGGGATCGAACCGCTGACCTCTTGCATGCCATGCAAGCGCTCTCCCAGCTGAGCTATAGCCCCATATCGGGTTCCGGCTAGGCCGGTCCGGGAAGTTCGTCGAGCTGTTGTGCTCGGCGAGTGGCGGCTTATTACTTCCCCTTTTTGAGGATGGCAAGCCGAAAAATGCGTGGCCCGTGGATTTATTTTTTGTCCGGGCCGTTTTTCTCCCGTCCGGGCCACTTTGGCCGAGGACGGGAGCATTTCTTTGTCATTTGAAGCGCTTAGACGTCTTCTTCGTCGTCCGACACGCCAATGAGGTCGCTCATGTCGTCGTCATCGTCTTCGTCGTCGGTCTGCAGGAAGGTGTCGTCATCGTCGTCGCCGTCGATTTCGACGTCGTCGTCGCCGAGATCCGGCAGGTCGTCGCCGCCCGCTGCCTCATCATCGGCATCCTCGAGCGAAACGAGTTCGACTTCGGTGTTCTCTGCGTCGACTTCCGTTACCTCTTCTTCTTCTTCCTTCTCGAGCACCTTGGCGACCGAGGTTTCTTCGAAGAAGGACAGCGGATAGGACTTGCCGGTGTAAGGCGAAACGATCGGATCACTGTTCAGATCGTAGAATTTGCGCCCCGTTTCCGGGTCGATGCGCTTTGTTCCAAGTTCCGGTTTTGCCACAGTCAAAGCCTCTTGAATGGCCGGCCGAGCCGGCGCTTGCCGGAAAGCCGGCGGGTGGAAAGGGTATCAAGCTTATGATGATTAGCCGGTCCCCATAATCGTCTTGGCCGCATCTGTCAAAGACAAATCGCCAAAGCCCCGGCGTTGCTGGCTTTCCGGCTCTTGCCCGCCCCTTGTGGCGCTCCTCGAGCGGCCGCAATTTATGGAAACACGCAGCGAGGGTGTGATAGGAGTGCCGCGGTGCGGGCGCGGTTGTGCCCTTCGGTGAGAGCGCCCTTTCGGGCCAGAGGATGCCGCATGTCTCATGGATCGGGCCCGAGACCCGCCACTGCCCGAAAGTCCGCCGATCTGCGCGGCTCGATCCGCATCCCCGGCGACAAGTCGATCTCGCACCGGGCGCTGATGCTGGGCGGGCTTGCTAGCGGCGAGACGCGCATTACCGGCCTGCTACAAGGCGCGGACGTGCTGGCCACCGGCCGCGCGATGCAGGCGATGGGGGCCCGCATTCGTAAGGAGGCCGATACCTTTATCGTCGATGGTGTCGGCAACGGTGCACTGCTTGCGCCGGAAGCGCCGCTCGATTTCGGCAATGCTGGCACAGGCTGCCGTCTGGCGATGGGGTTGGCGGGCGTCTACGACTTCGAAACGACATTCCTTGGCGATGCTTCGCTCGGCCGCCGGCCGATGGCGCGGGTTCTCGAGCCCTTGCGTGAAATGGGCACGCAGGTGAGGGCCGCCGCAGGCGATCGCCTGCCGGTGACCCTACGCGGACCGAAGACGCCTGCCCCGATCACCTATCGCGTGCCCGTCGCCTCGGCACAGGTGAAGTCGGCGTTGCTGCTTGCCGGTCTCAACGCGCCCGGCATCACCACTGTCATCGAACCGGTCATGACGCGCGATCATACGGAACGGATGCTGGAGGCATTTGGCGCCGCGCTCTCTGTCGAGACCGACGTCAGCGGCGTCCGTACGATCCGCCTTGACGGTCGCGGCAAGCTTACCGGCCAGGAGATCGACGTGCCCGGCGATCC
The DNA here is from genome assembly GCF_001426275.1 of Ensifer sp. Root423. NCBI lineage: Bacteria > Pseudomonadati > Pseudomonadota > Alphaproteobacteria > Hyphomicrobiales > Rhizobiaceae > Ensifer > Ensifer sp. Root423. The sequence goes on from NZ_LMEG01000044.1 coordinate 149,621, forward strand.
CTCGTCCGCGGCTTTCCCGCTGGTCGCAGCCCTGATCGTCCCAGGCTCGGACATCACGATCACCAACGTGCTGATGAACCCGACGCGCACGGGCCTGATCCTGACGCTTAAGGAGATGGGAGGGGATATCGAGGTGATCGGCAGCAGACAGGTTGGCGGGGAGGACGTGGCGGATCTGCGCGTACGGCACTCGGAACTCAGCGGTGTCACCGTTCCCGAAGAGCGCGCCGCCTCGATGATCGACGAGTACCCGGCTCTCGCCATCGCCGCCGCCTTCGCCGAGGGGAATACCGTCATGGCCGGGCTCGACGAACTGCGTGTGAAGGAGTCCGATCGCCTCGCCGCCATCGCCGCGGGCCTGAAGCGCAATGGCGTCGATTGCGAGGAGGGCGCCTCGTCGCTGGTCGTGCGCGGCCGTCGCGACGGTAAGGGGCTCGGAAGCGCTGCCGGCGCGACCGTAAACACCCATCTCGATCACCGCATCGCCATGAGCTTCCTTATTTTCGGGCTTGCATCCGAACATCCGGTCACCGTCGACGACGTGTCGATGGTCGCGACAAGCTTTCCTGAATTCATGCACCTCATGACCAGCCTCGGCGCGAGGATCGCGTGAGACCCACGATTCCGGCGGTAACAATGAGATGGCTGCTGACACTCGCGGTCGTGGTTCTTCTGACGTTGCTGACGCAGATCGGTGGCGCCGTCTGGATCGTCACTCTTGGGCTCCTGCGTCGAAGGAGAGCCGGCGTTGCCGTATTTCTGGCGCTCTTTCTCGGCCTCTATGCGGCAGGGACCGCGCTCAGCTATGCCATTGCGCCGATCTTCGGCCGCGTTCCTCTGCCCTGTTTCGACGACGGCACGTCGCGGCTGAAAATGCAGTCGCCGCTCTTCTGTGTCCTGAACCGCCAATATGTCGTTCCGGAACTGAAGGAAGCGGCCGCTGCCCTGTCACGCCATGTGGATCAGGTATTCCCCGGAACGACCACCTTGGCGCTCGACGCCAACTTTCCGTTCTTCGACGGTTTTCCGCTCTTCCCGCATTTGTCCCATTCGGACGGTCGGAAGCTCGATGTCGCGTTCTTCTATCAGGATGCCGAGGGCAGCTATAAGGATAAGGCGACCCGCTCGCCGATCGGCTATTTTGCCTTCGAGCAGCCGCGACCGGACAGCATTCTCCCATGCCGGGATCGCGAAGACCTCTTGACCTTGCGCTGGGACTTGGACTTCTTGCAATCGCTGTGGCGGCCCTTGCCGCTGGAAGAAGGCCGGACCGCAGAGGCGCTCCGCTGGCTCTCGGCCGAGGGGAGCGGTTTCGGCATCGAGAAGATTTTCGTGGAGCCGCATCTGGCGCAGAGACTTGGCGTCGAAGCGGAGTCCATTCGGTTTCAGGGTTGCCGGGCCGCCAGGCACGACGACCACATACATATGCAGGTTGGAAAATGACGTTCACCATCGCTATCGACGGACCGGCCGCAGCCGGCAAGGGCACGCTCTCGCGCCGCATCGCCGAGGAATACGGCTTCCATCATCTCGATACCGGCCTCACCTACCGCGCCACCGCCAAGGCGCTGCTCGATGGCGGCTTGCCGCTCGACGACGAGGCGGTCGCCGAGAAGGTGGCGCGCGAGGTTGAACTGGCCGGGCTCGATCGCTCGGTGCTTTCCGCCCACGCGATCGGCGAGGCCGCCTCGAAGATCGCGGTCATGCCGGCCGTGCGCCGGGCGCTGGTCGAGGCGCAGCAGGCTTTTTCGCTGCGCGAGCCCGGTACGGTGCTCGACGGCCGCGACATCGGCACGGTCGTCTGCCCGGATGCGCCGGTGAAGCTCTATGTCACAGCATCGCCGGAAGTACGGGCGCAGCGCCGCTACGACGAGATCACCGGCAATGGTCAGCCGGCCGACTACCAGACGATTTTCGAAGATGTGAAGAAGCGCGACGAGCGTGATATGGGCCGCGCCGACAGTCCTTTGCGCCCGGCCGACGACGCGCACTTGCTTGATACGTCTGAAATGAGTATAGAGGCGGCGTTTCAGGCCGCGAAGTCTTTGATCGATGCGGCCCTGATCAAGAAGATCTGAAGAAGAGCCCATCCCCGACACTGTCAGGATCGCTCCTCTTGCATAAGCCTGAAATTCCGTCCACGCGCCGGATTGTCCCTTCGATGGGGCGGACTGGGTTCAGGCCTGTTCAACACCAGCCCCCGGCGCATATGCGTCTCCCCCGTGAGATGCATGCAGGAGATTCCATGTCTGCTACCAACCCAACCCGTGACGATTTCGCAGCGCTTCTCGAAGAATCCTTCGCGAAGACCGATCTCGCCGAAGGCTATGTTGCCAAGGGCATTGTCACGGCCATCGAAAAGGACGTCGCCGTTGTCGACGTCGGTCTGAAGGTCGAAGGCCGCATCGCTCTGAAGGAATTCGGCGCGAAGGCGAAGGACGGCTCGCTCAAGGTCGGCGACGAAGTCGAAGTCTACGTTGAGCGCATCGAAAACGCGCTCGGCGAAGCTGTTCTGTCGCGCGAAAAGGCTCGCCGCGAAGAAAGCTGGATGCGCCTGGAAGTGAAGTTCGAAGCCGGCGAACGCGTCGAAGGCATCATCTTCAACCAGGTCAAGGGTGGCTTCACCGTCGATCTCGACGGCGCCGTTGCCTTCCTTCCGCGCTCGCAGGTCGACATCCGTCCGATCCGCGACGTCACCCCGCTGATGCACAACCCGCAGCCCTTCGAAATCCTCAAGATGGACAAGCGCCGCGGCAACATCGTCGTATCGCGTCGTACGGTTCTCGAAGAGTCCCGCGCCGAGCAGCGTTCTGAAATCGTTCAGAACCTTGAAGAAGGCCAGGTTGTCGAAGGCGTCGTCAAGAACATCACCGACTACGGTGCGTTCGTCGACCTCGGCGGCATCGACGGTCTGCTCCATGTCACCGACATGGCATGGCGCCGCGTGAACCATCCGTCGGAGATCCTGAACATCGGCCAGCAGGTCAAGGTCCAGATCATCCGCATCAACCAGGAAACCCACCGCATCTCGCTCGGCATGAAGCAGCTCGAGTCGGATCCGTGGGATGGCATCGGTGCGAAGTACCCGGTCGGCAAGAAGATCTCCGGTACCGTCACGAACATCACCGACTACGGTGCGTTCGTCGAGCTGGAGCCGGGCATCGAAGGCCTGATCCACATCTCCGAAATGTCCTGGACCAAGAAGAACGTACACCCCGGCAAGATCCTGTCCACGAGCCAGGAAGTCGACGTTGTCGTTCTCGAAGTCGATCCGACCAAGCGTCGTATCTCGCTCGGCCTCAAGCAGACGCTCGAGAACCCGTGGCAGGCATTCGCGCATAGCCATCCGGCTGGCACCGAAGTCGAAGGCGAAGTCAAGAACAAGACCGAATTCGGCCTGTTCATCGGCCTCGACGGCGACGTTGACGGCATGGTTCACCTTTCCGACCTCGACTGGAACCGTCCGGGCGAGCAGGTCATCGAAGAGTTCAACAAGGGCGACGTCGTTCGCGCTGTTGTTCTTGACGTCGACGTCGAGAAGGAGCGCATCTCGCTCGGCATCAAGCAGCTCGGCAAGGATGCAGTCGGCGACGCCGCTGCTTCGGGTGAACTGCGCAAGAACGCCGTTGTTTCGGCCGAGATCATCGCGATCAACGATGGCGGCATCGAAGTGAAGCTCGTCAACCACGAAGACATCACCTCGTTCATCCGCCGCGCTGACCTGTCGCGTGATCGTGACGAACAGCGTCCGGAGCGTTTCTCGGTTGGTCAGGTTGTCGACGCTCGCGTCACCAACTTCTCCAAGAAGGACCGCAAGATCCAGCTGTCGATCAAGGCTCTGGAAATCGCTGAAGAGAAGGAAGCCGTTGCTCAGTTCGGTTCGTCCGACTCGGGCGCTTCGCTCGGCGACATCCTCGGCGCTGCTCTGAAGAACCGCCAGAACAACGAGTAATCGTTGCCTGACGTTTGAATTGGAAAACCCGCGGAGAGCGATCTCCGCGGGTTTTTCTTTCCAACCAAGTCCGAATTGTGAAATCGGCCCCCAGCCCTGGATGGGGCTAGGCCCGCGCTTAAGGCTGAACCGGCGTCTTAGCCGAGACCGCCGAGCCTGCGGTAAAGATCGTAGGCGTCGGGCGTTTCCTGTGCCTCGCCCTCCTGCATGGCTTCGCCGGTCGGCTCTCCGTCTTCCGGATTTCCGTCGCCTCCCTCTTGTGCCGTTTCTTCCTCACTCGCTGCATCTTCGCCCGAGCCTCCGGGCATGCCGCGCGAATGGTCTTCGCCTTCCACCTCGCCGGCGGCCACTGGATAGGGGATCATAGCGAAGGGGATGGCCTCGCGCGGCAGGCCGTTTTCCACCAGTCTGGCGATCATCTGCTGCACCGTCTGCTCGTCCGTGGCGCGTTGCGGGCGAATGTCCGTGGGTCCGCGCGGTGGTGCAGCGGTCTCCTCGGAGCGATCGTCGAGCAGCGACGGCAAGGTCGTGCCGGCGTCCATTACGGCGCGCTGGCGGGCGGCGGCATCAGCGATGCGCATTCCAGCTTCCTTGGCGGCGGGCTGGGGCTGCGTAGCCGGCTCGTCCGTCTGCTGCGTCGCCGATCCCGGATCGCCATCGGCCGCGCCGGCAGGCAAGGCCAAGCTGTCGCGGATGAGCGTCTTGATGGCCTCGGAGAGCACGCGTGCCGAGCGCACCTCCGGATCGTTGCGACCGGCGGCGGTGGTCCTATGGCCGTCTTCTTCGTCGGCATCGGGCAGCGGGCCGTAGGTGCCGTCGGGATCCTCGCCTTCGATCGTGTCGGCAGCCTCCATTTCATCGGCGCCATGCGCTTCAAGCGGTGTTGCGGCACTGTCTCCGGCGGGCGCTTCCGTCTCGCCGTGTCCGACTTCGCCGGATTGCAGGTCCTGCTCGGCCTCGGCGATGGGGCCAGACAGCGATGCCGCTTCCGCGATCTCGCCTTCGCCCGCAAGCAGCGAGGCAGCGCTCCCGATCGGCGTGTCGCCCGATGAAGCGCTCTTCGCGGCGTTCGCGCGCGCCTCACCCCGCTCCGTGGGCTTTTCGCTTCCGCTCTTTGATGGCGCTTCGGTTCCGGCCGCGTCCAGATCCTCGCCCTGCGGCTCGGTCACATCGTTGCCGACGCTAAAGGTCTTCCGCAGCACAGCCTGTAGAAGTGCGACTTCACCACCGAGCGGCGTTCGTGCCGCGGTCTGGCTGAACGGCAGCGCCGGCTGGAGCGAGGGGTTGCGCAGGATGACGTCGCGCGCCTGCGCCGGCATGGGTGTCGCGGTGCCGCCCGGCGCGCTCGTGCCGTTGCGGATCGCCGGCAGGTCCGCTAGCAGGCCGACGCGGATTGAAAGATTGCGCCCGCCAAGCTGACGCTCCAGAAGCAGCCGGTCGGACGTCGGCATCGATTCGAGGAAGGCCACCAACCGCCGGACGAAATCGCGCCCCCCCTCCTGCGGGAGTGGCGGGAACTTCAGGATGCGTGCCAGATCCTCCATCAGGCGCACCAGCGCGTCCTTCGAAAGGATCTCACGACCGGAAAGATGCCGCGTCAGCGCATCGAGGATCTTCTGTATGGCTTCGCCACGCTGGCTGGCGGTCAATGGTGCTGCAGGCTGCAGCGTCCTTGCGCTCGTCTCTTCCGTGGCGGCCGCGGTTCGAGCCGCCTGGATGGGTATCAGCATTCTGGTCTCCATCTCGCTTGACCTCGGTTTGACCATTCGTCGTGGAACGACGAAACGCGCTCGGGCGCGGTCCGATTTTTCGGCTTGCGCGCGACTTTCTGTTCATCACTTGCGGGTTGGCGCCTCATGCGCGTCGTGGCGAATGGCCAGACAGCCGCGGCTCGGCCGCGGATAGGAGAATCGGCATGATGGTTTGAGGTTAGGGCAAAGAGGTTTATGAATTCTTAACCATGTTTCGGCGCCCGGCATGTCGCAGCCCGGCTTGCGGACGGGTCTGCAAGGCCTATCTTTAAGGGAGCCGCTCTGCAGGCTCGAATGGTGTCTGTGCCAGGAGTTTCGGATGACAGTCCGTCCCCCAAAAGCCCTAGGCCCGAACTTCTCGACGGCCGGCGCCTTCAACGTGCTCGAATGCGAATTGATGTCCGAGCGCGCCGATGCGCTTGGCCGGCATGGCCTCAAGGTCGAAAAGGCGCTTGCAGCGCTTGCGGCATTGAAGGGAGATGTGGCGAGGGATCTACGCGAGCGGGTGCTCGACGAGGCGGCCGATGCCGTATGGGCCTTCCTCATTCAGCGGGAGATTTGCGGCCTGCGTGACAGCCGCGATGTGGTTCGCCGCTATGGCATACCCAAGGAGGTCATGGCGCGGCTCGGCATCGTGCGCCGAACGCCGTCAGAGGCTTAGCGCAGCGAGCCTATAGAGGCCGTTGTCGTCGAAGCGCAAAAAGGGGTCGGCTGCCGTGCGTTGGTCGGCAATATCTTCCATCTCGTCCTTGAGGTGGAGCGCCCGCAGATGCTGCTCCTCTTCGTCGAGCGACAGCTTGTCGGTTCTGCGCGTCGGGTCACCGCGCAGGCTGTTGAGCTGGGCTTCCTCGGTCGACGCAGGCTCCGTCGCGCTCTTCAGGCGGTCGACGGCATTTGCGGCTTGTGCAGCGCTTTGAGGTCCCTTGTCACTCGTCTCGCCGAGCGCAACCTTCAGTGCGTCGTTTTCCGGGCCGCCGGGGTTTTTGAGCGCCTCGACCAGCTCCGTAAGCGACAGTCCGAGCTTGTCGAGCCCCAGTTCTTCCTCGATTTTCGCAATGGCGGGCGATTCCAGCTGCTTCAGCTGGTTCTCGATTTCCCTTGCAAAGGCGGAATCGGACTTGAACGTTTCACGCTCGATGTCGAAAAATTTTCCGACCTCACGGATGAGCACGGCGCGGTTGTTGTTGGCGTCGTTGCGAGCATGATCGAAGAAATAGCCGTTGATCTTCTCGTTGGCGGCCTTTTGAGCGCCATCGGGCTCGACCTGCGCCCTCAGGAGCCGGTCGTCCTTTGTGCTCTTGGCCTTTTCTTCTTCCTCCGTCTGCCGCTTTTCGATGTCCTTGAGGATCGAGCCGACCAGATTGGTCGTCGCGGTGGCGGCAGATTGCTGGGTCGGAAGCAGCATGATTCATCCTGGCAGCACAGTGGATCGTTTTGAAACGGTAGGCTCTTGCAGTTAATGCCGGTTTAACTGGCGCTGCCGAGATGTTGGGGCACGCAAGCGCCGGTGATGGCGCGCAAAACTTCTAACTCCCGCTAATGCGGGGCGGAGAGAAGGTGCGCAGGCGGTATGGCCAGGCCGCGCCCCAATTAGGGCGCTAGAGCGTTTCTCGTGCGTTCATGCGGACGCGCCGCGCTCTAGCGATAGGGCGAATAGCAGACCTTGTAAGCGCCGCCGTAGCTCAAGAACCGGTTGGTTGCCGGATTGTAGGAACGGTAGCGCGACAGGCACCAGCTGACATGGGCGTTGCCGCCACCGACATACCGATCGCGATAGTAGTAGTTGCCGCCGTAGTAACGGCGGGGATAATAGCCGCGATTGTAGCCGTAGCGGGGATAGTAGCCGTAGCGGGGGTAGTATCCGCCGCCATAGTAACCGCCGCCGTAGTATCCGCCCGAGCCGAAGTAGAGGGTCAGGCCGGAGCCGCCATAGTAGGGGCTACCCCATCCGCGTCTGTAATAGGGGCCTCCCCAACCGCCTCGCCAGCCGTATCCGCCATATCCGCCGTACGGCGGTGGTAATACTGCACATTCTGGACGTCGCCTTGTGCCTTGATCTGAAGGTCGGGCGCCTGAAGCGGCATCGCCTGCACAGGTCCGACGGGGGTGATCAGGGAGGCGGCGGCCAAGCTGCAGCCGATAACGAAATTGCGAAATCCCGTCATTTTGTCCTCGCTTTCGGAAAGCACTGCCTTCCGGTTGTGTCCCTGCCTGTATTACGTTTTCTTTTCTTGGTTTATTCATGGCAACGGGCAAGGAGCGCGTGGCGGAGAGCCACCGGATTTCCGTCCGTGCGTTGTCATGTCCAGAATGCGCCGGTCCGTGCCGCGCGTCACTGTAATATTTGCCCTGTTTTCCCCGAAACTGGGCAGCGGAGAATGCGATGCAGTTGAAGTTTGGTACCAGCGGCCTGCGTGGCCTTTCAGAGGAACTGAAGGGTGAGCCTTCGGCCCGCTACGCGACCGCGTTTGCGCGCTATCTTCTGACGTCCGGGCGCAGCCAGCCGGGTGACCCGATCGTGATCGCCCGCGACTTTCGCGATTCGAGCCCGGAAATCGCGGCAGTCTGTGCCTCGGCACTCGCGCGCGAAGGACTGCGCGTCTTCGATTGTGGCACGGTGCCGACGCCGGCGCTTGCGCTCTATGGCCGCGAATGCGGAGCCGCTGGTCTGATGATCACCGGCTCCCATATCCCGGCTGATCGAAACGGCATCAAGTTTTATCGGCCGGACGGCGAGATCGACAAGGAAGATGAGGTCGCCATCAGCCGGATTGCCGATGAAATCGCCGGGCAGATCGAGCCGGTCGCCAATCAGGGGATTGGTGAGGACCATGCGTCCCGCGCAGCCATGCTCTTCATCCAGCGAAACCGGCAGTTGTTGCCCGCCGGCGCGCTCGCCGGCCTCAAGGTCGGCGTCTACCAGCACAGCACCGTCGCGCGGGATCTTCTCGCCGATCTGATCGCCTTCTTTGGCGCCGAGGTCGTCGCCCTTGGACGTTCGGAACACTTTATCCCCGTCGATACCGAAGCGGTGTCCACCGACACGATCGAACGCCTTCAGGAATGGGCCCGCGAACACCGGCTCGATGCGATTGTATCGGCGGACGGCGACGGCGACCGGCCGCTGGTCGCGGACGAGAACGGCTTGCCGCTGCGCGGCGATCTCCTCGGGCTGATTGCCTGCGGCTTCCTCGGTGCTACGCTTGCCGTCACGCCGGTCACCTCGAATTCGGGCCTGGAGCGCAGGGAAGGGCTCTCCGTGCTGCGCACCCGTGTCGGGTCGCCCTTCGTGATCGCCGGAATGCAGGAGGCCCTGGACGAGGGGTCGACCAAGGTCGCCGGCTTCGAGGCCAATGGCGGCACGCTGACGGCCAGCCCCTTCGTCGTCAACGGCGCAACCCTCCAGCCGCTGCCCACCCGCGACTGCGTCCTGCCGATCGTCGCCGCATTGGCTGCGGCGGCAGAGGCCAAACTCTCGCTGTCGGTGCTGGCCGCCTCCTATCGGCTTCCCGTGGCGCTCAGCGACCGGCTCGAAAACTTCCCGGTCGAAACCAGCGCCCGGCTGATGGCCCATTTGCGCGGCGGCGACGAAAATCTCGCGGCATTCCTGGCGCCGATCGGCCGGCCGGTCGCCGTCAGCGACATCGACGGGCTGCGGGTGACGCTTGACGACGGTCGCATCATTCACTTCCGCCCCTCCGGAAATGCACCGGAGATGCGTTGCTATGTCGAGGCGGACACGGCCGAGGCGGCCGAGGGACTGCTGTCGAGCGGTCTATCCACAATCCGGCATTGGGCAAAAACCGCCTCGAACTGAGTTTTTTGTCCTCCGACACGAAAACTTCAAAAAGCCTGTTGACACTTCGACTCGAGCCTTTTACACACCCGCTCGTCGCCCAGATGGCGGAATTGGTAGACGCGCCAGCTTCAGGTGCTGGTACTCGAAAGGGTGTGGAGGTTCGAGTCCTCTTCTGGGCACCAAATTCCCAAACCAAATCTTTGATTTGGTTCTGAAAAACCCCGGTTCGCCGGGGTTTTTTCGTTTCTGGCGTTTGGCCGGATTCCGTGGCGATTTCCTGCCTTCCGAGCCTCGCTCTTCGACCAGGATGGTTGCATGCCCAGGATATTTTCGCGTGGTGCGCCTTGAAGCTTGGGCCGGCAGCATTGATATTCTATCGGCTATGAAGGGCAGGCTTTCCGCGTGAGGGCAGTCCCATGTTATCGTCCGCCGGGGCGGCGGCTTTGAGAAGGACGAAGCGATGTCTGAGACACGTCGCAAGCTGACGACCATATTCTCCGCGGACGTCCAGGACTACACGCGGCTGATGCGCGCCGACGAGGAGGGCACGCTCACCACGTTGAAGCGCCATCGCGATGCCATGGGAAGGCTCATCGAGGCGCATGAGGGCCGTGTCGTCAACACCTGGGGTGATGGACTGATCGCCGAGTTTCCGAGCGTCGTGGAAGCGCTGCGCACCGCGATCGACGTGCAGAACGAACTCGCCGGCTGCAACGAGAAATGCGCGGCCGACGAGCAGATGCTGTTTCGCATCGGCATCAATCTCGGCGACGTGATCGCCGAGGGCGACGATCTCTACGGCGACGGCGTCAATGTTGCAGCCAGGCTGCAGGCGTCCGCGCCGGCTGGCGGCATCGTCATCTCCAATACCGTGTACGACCAGGTGCGCAACAAGGTCGCCGTCGGTTTCGATTTTCTGGGGCCTCTTGAGGTCAAGAACATCGATGGCGGTGTGCCGAGCTATGCCGTGCGCATCGGCGCGGACGATCCCCGTCCGACCTTTGCCGCAGAGACCTTCGGCCGCCGTGCTGAAGCAGCCGCTGCCGAGGCGGCCAAGCCGCGTCCGGAGCCGGTGGGCGTGATTGCGGCAATCAGGAGCGGATCGCTCCCGGTTCTCTACATCGTTGCCGCTGGCTTGGTCGCTCTCAACCTGTTGACCTGGAACGGAACCTTCTGGTCCGTCTGGCCGCTGCTTGGCCTCGCCATCCTTGCCGGCCTTGCCTGGATCAAGACCAACCCGTGGGTGGACCGCAGCATCGGCATACTGGTGCTCTCGGGATTGGTGCTTCTCACCATCAATCTCTTGACCTGGCGCGGCGTCTTCTGGGCCGTCTGGCCACTGCTCGCCTTCGCCGTGGTCGGCGGCATTCGCTGGGTCACCCGGCAGAACCGCCGCCTCGGCTCCTGACGTCTATTCGCGGCTTTCGGAGCCGGCCGACAAGTTGTCGTGTGTCTTCGGGCCGTCATCGAGGGCTTCCGGCTCTTTCGGCTCCGCGCCCAGCACTTCGTAAATCTCCAGGGCCGAGGCTCGGCCCTTGGCCTGCGCTGTGCCGAGCGGCCGGAAGTGGATCGTGCCACCCGTATGGGCAACGACCGCGCCGCTCGCCATGATCATCGTGCCGTAGTTCTTGTTCATGCCCTCGAGGCGCGAGGCGACGTTCACCGTGTCGCCCATGGCGGTGTATTGCAGCCGCTCCTTGGCGCCGACATTGCCGACGACGGCGGTGCCGGTGTGAATGCCGAAGCGTGTGCGGAACTCCGGCAGTCCTTTCTTGCGCTGTGCTTCGTTGAAGATGCTGAGGCGCTGCTGGACCGCGAGCGCGCACCGACAGGCATTCTCGGCGTGTTTGTCGTCCGGTGCCGGGGCGTTCCACATCGCAAAGACCGAATCGCCGAGGAACTGGATGATCGTGCCGTCGTGCTCGCCGACCGTCTCGCTGAAGATATCGAAATACTCCGACAGCATCGCCACCACCTCCTCGGGCGAATGCCGTTCGCTGAGCGTAGTGAAATCGTAGATGTCGGTGAAGAGCGCGGTGACTTCCTGACGCCAGGCGGAGCGGCCGCTGAAATGGCCGGATTCGATGCCCTTGCGCACCAGTTCCTTCGGCACATAGAGCGCAAAGGTGAAGATTGCATCGCGGGCCCGGTTCATGGCGCCGCCGAGGGTCGAGATTTCGCTGACATGCGAGGAAACATCGATCGGGGTGGTGAAGTCGAGGTCCTGCAGCCGGTTGGCGCTGGCGGTCAGCTGGTTGAGCCCCTTGGTAATCAGATGCGCCAGCACCAGCGAGGCGAGTACCGCCAAGGCTACCACGGCCCCGGAAATCGCCAGCCCCTGAACGAGCGTCTTGTTGGCGTCCGCCATCAATTCGTCGAGCGGTGCGGCCACCACGGCGCGGTTGCCGGAGAGAAGCAGCGCGGATTCGAGCGGCGTTACCATGACGAGGTAGGTGCGGTCCCCGACCTGGACGAAGTCGGCCTTGTCGGGCGCTGGTGGATGTTGGCGGATGCTCTGGATCAGCGGTTCGCTGTCGGCCTGCACGATCGGGGCGTCCTTGTCCTTGGCAGCCATGATGCGTCGCATCATCACCCGGTCGGAATGGATGATCGGCCGGCCGACGGCATCGAGGATGAAGGACACCGAACCAGCAGTCAGCCGTTCGCGGGCGAGGAAGTCGGTGATCGTATCGAGCACGACATCGGCGCCGATGACGATCTGCGGATTGCCGCGATGCGCCTGCGAGATGGTCATGCCCAGTGTTTCGGTGGTGGCGCTTTCATAAGGGCCGGTCGAGACCGCGGCCTTGCCGTTAACGGCCGCGCGATACCAGGGCCGCGTGCGCGGGTCGAAGCTCGATGGCGGTAGCCGCCGTTCGGAGAATTGCGTGCCGTCCTTGTCGACGAAGAGAACGCGCTGGAGCGGCTTGCCGTTTGAGTCCCTTTCCATCGAGCGCACCGCAATGGCGGCGCCACGGGGCGCGTCGAGCGCCATGCGCCAGGCAACCTGCTTGAGGTCGACGACCTGAAAGAAGGCGCCGTTGGGATAGCCGACATACACCCCATCGATGTGCGGCGAGCGGGTGATGCCTTCACGAAGCACCGCCACCTTGTCGTTCATGCGTTCAGGCGGGGGCACGAGGAAGGAATTGGCGACGGAGGAGACGAGATTGACGAGGGCGGAAGTGTCGCCCGAGAGCACGCCCAGCCGGTCGACAAGGCGGTTCATGAAGCCGCGCATGTTGGCCTCGGCATCAGCGATCGCGGCGTTGCGCGAGCGATGGTAGTCAAGCCCGACAAGCGTCGCGGAAACGACGATCAGCATGGCGACCATGACGAGGCTGAACAGCGATCGCAGCGAACTGTTCCAGCCATCGCGTGCTTTGCCTTGTCGAGCGCCGGGCGCCGTGTCTACCATCGCGTTTCTCTGATCCCGTAACGATGCCTCGGCGACGACCTTAACGTGCAAGGTTGATCGCATGTGCAAGAAAAGTTAAATGCGAATCCCATAAAACACGTTAATCGGCGGGATGCACGATCCCGCCGAGATCCGCAGCGAAAAATGTCTCAGTTCATCGTTACCGGCTTCGAGCGCATGCGCGCGACGGTTTCGCGCTCGGCACGCTTGCAGCGCATCGGTGGCAGGCCGCGATCCATCAGGTCCATGTCTTCGAGCACCATGTCGCCCATTTTCTTGAAGGCGCTGTCGAGCGCGCCGGCGCGGTGCGCCGAACGCAGGAAGCCCGGCAGGCGGCGAACGGGATGGTCGAGCGGCAGGGGCTCCTCCGGAAAGACGTCGCTCGCCGCCACGATATGGCCGCTTGCGACCGCGGCCATCAGCGCCTCGAAATCGACGACGCCGGCGCGACTGAGGAGAATGAAGGCAGCACCCGGACGCATGCGGGCAAACGCCTTCTCGCCAAGGAAGCCTTCGTTCTCGCTGGTAACGGAAGCAACGACGAAGACGAAGTCGCTTTCGCCCAACACGGTCTCGAGCGATGCCGGTTCAACGCCATTGTCCCGCAGGATCGAGGCCGGCATCCAGGGGTCGAAGACGCGGATTTTCGCCCGGAAGCCGGAGAGCACGCGGTTCAGGGCCTTGCCGAGATCGCCGAAGCCGATGATGCCGATCTCGGAGCCGGAAAGCAGGCGCGCCGAACGGTTGCCATCGCCACCCCAGAGTTCGCGGCCTTCACGGAAGGAAAGGTCGGCGTCGACGACGCCGCGGGCGATGTTGAGCGCCATGGCGAGGCCGAGTTCCGCCACCGGCTCGGCAAAGACCTGCCCGGTGGTCACCACATGGATGCCGCGCTCGAACAGCACCTCATAGGGCATGTTGTTGATCAGGTTGCTTTCGACGTTGAGGATCGCCTTCAGCTGGCTCATGCGCCTGAGGGTGGCGTGGTCGAGCGGGGGCTGGCCGATGATGTAGTGGGCGTTGCCGAGCACGTCGTCGCCAAGGCCGGCGATATCCTCCGGGTCCGCTTCGACGATGCGGTAGCGGCGATGCAGGTCCTTGAGGGTTTCCGGTGTGAAGATGAGATCGAGCGTGCGTGGTGCGGGTGCACTGATGGCAAGCGGCCGGTTGTCGGGCATGGTTCCTCCCACTGCAGGTTTCCTTTGATCGGGTCGATCGAAGGATAAAAACATGCAGCACCTCAAAGCGCTACCGTGACCTTTGCGCGGCGCTGAGACGGAGGACGCCCATGCTCTGGCCGTGAGGCTAGGAACAGCTCCACCGCTTGCCAAGCGGCGTGGCGGTCCCGATGCTGTCTTCGCACGAGGATTGCTTGTCGTGTTTTTGCTTAGTAGCCGAGACCACGCTTCTGCCGATAGAGCGAAGGCGGCAGGTCGCTGCCCTGGAAGACCGGCCCGTCGCCACGGCGGCAGTTGTAGATCGTGTCGTAGATGGGGCCGCCGCGGGCCGACGATTCGAACGGATAGTTTCGGTCGACAAAGGTCTGCTCGCATACGGTTTGGTCGCCACCACCATTCAACGGATCCATCTGGCGCACGCCCGGCAGGTCCCGATAGGTCTGCGCCGGTGCCGGCATGGCCGTCAGCCCGATCGCCAGCGCGAGCGTGGAGAGAGCGAGGGCGGGTTGAAAAGACATCGTCAGGACTTTCAAAGGGCAGCCGGCGGGCGGAACGTGACAACGGTATCGCCGACGCCAAACTTGCGCTATAGGCCACACCACTTCGTTTGATCTGGGGATTTTCGATGGCGAATGCAATACGGTTCCATGAAGGCGATATCTCCGCAGCCGACGCCGACCGTTATCGAGGCGCAATCGCGATCGACACGGAAACGCTCGGCCTCATCCCCCGCCGTGATCGCCTTTGCGTGGTGCAGCTGTCTCCGGGCGACGGTACGGCCGACGTGATCCGCATCGCAGCCGGCCAGAAGCAAGCGCCGAACCTCGTCGCCATGCTTGCCGATCCGGCCCGCCAGAAGATCTTCCATTTCGGCCGCTTCGATATCGCCGTCCTCTTCCATACCTTCGGGGTGACGACGACGCCGGTCTTCTGCACCAAGATCGCCTCGCGGCTGACCCGCACTTACACCGATCGCCACGGCCTCAAGGACAACCTCAAGGAAATGCTCGACGTCGACATTTCCAAGCAGCAGCAGTCGTCCGACTGGGCAGCAGAGACCCTGTCGCAGGCGCAGCTCGAATATGCCGCCTCCGACGTGCTGCACCTGCATGCGCTGCGCGACAAGCTGACGGCGCGCCTCATCCGCGATGGTCGCATCGAGCATGCCGAAGCCTGCTTCGCCTTCCTGCCGACGCGCTCCAAGCTTGACCTGCTTGGCTGGGACGAGACGGATATCTTCGCGCACAGCTGAGTTGTGCGGGGCTGTTATGGCGTCAGGTAAAGGACGACCGCATAACGTGCGGCCTTGCCGATGGTGACGAACAGCAGGAACAGCGGCAGCTTCATGCGCAGCAATCCGGCGACCAGCGTCAGTGGGTCGCCGATGACCGGCAGCCAGGAAAGAAGCAGCACCGGCTGGCCGTAGCGGGCAAAGAGCGCCTCTGCCTTTTGCCGATTGGTCGGCGAAACTGGAAACCACCGGCGCCCCTCGAAGCGGATCAGAAAACGCCCGAGCGCAAAATTGACGACGGCGCCGAGCACGTTGCCTGATGTCGCGGCGATGAAGAGGGCAGGGCGGCTCGTTTCGCCGTGCAGGGCGGCGGCCACGATCGCAGCTTCCGACATGCCGAAAAGCAACGTCGCCGACAGGAAGGCCGCGGAAAAGACGCCGGCAAGAATTCCGAAATCCAGGATCAGCTCCTGTCCGTATGACCGAGATCGCGCTCCGGCTCGATGATGTCGCGGATGCGCTGCTTCAGTTCCTTCGGCCCGGGGAAACCGCCGTCCCGCTTGCGCTCCCAGATGAGCGCGTCATCGACGCGGATCTCGAAATTGCCGCCGGTGCCGGGAATGAGCGCCACTTCGCCGAGCGACTGCCCGAACGTCTGCAGCAGTTCCTGCGCCATCCAGCCGGCGCGAAGCAGCCAGTTGCACTGGGTGCAGTAAAGGATGGTGATGCGCGGCTTCTGGTCCATCGGGTGTCTCGGATGTGCTTCGGGCGGCGACCATAGCGGTCGCCTCAGTTGGAAACAACTGCGTTCCGGGGCTCATGCTCACGCTGCGCTCACACGATTGTCAACCAATTTAGTCATGTTTTTATCGGCGGATAGCTTGCTTTGCGCGGTCGTCGCGGCGAGACAATGCGGCATTGCACAAATTGTCGCACCCAACCGCCGGAGAGGCCCCTTAATGACCGACGTCACCGTTTCCAGTTCCCGCCCGCGCGCCATCCTGCCGGCGCTGGAAAAGATCTATCTGCCGCTCAATACATCCGCCGAAACGCTGTTGCGTGTGCTCGCCGGCGCTCTGCTTGCGGTTCACGGTTTTGGCAAGATCACCAATCCCTTCGGCGCGATTGGCATGGTCGAGGGCCTCGGCTTCTATCCCGGCGTCTTCTGGTCGCCGCTGCTCGCCGCGACCGAATTCTTCGGCGGCATTTTGATCGCGATCGGTTTGTTGACGCGCCCGGCCGCCTTTGCCGGCATGATCGTTCTGCTCGTCACCGTCTACTTCCATGGCATCGTGCAGGGTGAGGGCCTCTTCGGCGCAGAGAAGTCGATCCTCTGGGCAGCGATCCTGTTCTTCTTCGCCATCCGCGGCGCCAACAGCCAGTCTGTCGACGCCAAGCTCGGCAAGCAGTTCTGATCGAACGAACGACGCTTAGAAAAACGGGGAGGCGGTGAAAACCGGCCTCCCCGTTTTCGTCTTGCAGCTGGTGAGGCTTTCGCCGTCGCGACCTCTCAGGCGCTTTCCTTCGCCGTCACGCTGCGAATGGTCATCCGGTGGACCTTGCCCGACCGGTCCTGCCAGTCGATCGACTGGCCGACGGAGAGCCCGATCAGCGCCGCGCCGACAGGGGTCAGCACAGAGATGCGGCCGGCCTCGATATCGGCCTCGCCGGGATAGACGAGCGTTACCTGCTTGGCAAAACCATTGTCCGCCTCGAAGGCGACGGTGGAGCCCATCTGCACGCTGTCGGCGGGCAGCGCGTCGGGCGCGCCGACCCGGGCGCGGTCGAGTTCAAAGAGCAGTGCCTCGGCCACATCAGGCACGCGCTCGAGCGCGGAGGAGGCGAGCGCCGTCAGCCGCTTGTGGTCTTCGGCATTGATGATGATCGGGGGAAGTTTCTTGCGGGTTGCCGCCATGATGGGACCTGACACGTTCAATCGAAGCGCACGACAGGGCGCAATCGAATAGGTTTTCTGGAGATTAGGCGCTCGTTCAGCCGCGCTCGGAAATTTCTTCTGCCGACGCGAAAGGCTCCCCTGACCCGGAGAGCGCAAGCGTCCGGGCTGGGGTCAGGTTCCTGCGATCGGGCACACCCGGAAGCAGCAATGAGAAGAAATCGTCGGCATCATCATGTCCCAAGGGTCGGAAAGTTCGCTCACGAAGTCAAGGCCCGCATGAACCCGTCCGCATCATCGCATCGCTATGTGACCTCTTGAACAGTGGCCGCGCTCGTGGTCAATCTCCACGGTCGATGCGAAGGGAATGCGATGATGCGGGTGCTGGTGGTTGAAAACATGGCGAAGACCGAGCTCGGCCAGGTCGGCACGGCGCTTCGCGAGGCAAAGGCCGAGATCGAGATCCGCCGCGCCTATCTCGGCGAGGCCGTTCCTGAAACACCGGAAGGATACGACGCACTGGTGGTGCTTGGCGGCGAGCAGAGCGCGCTCGACGATGCCGCCTATCCCTATCTGCCTGATCTTGCCGCGCTGATGCGCCGCTTCGGTGACAGCGGCCGTTCCGTGCTCGGCATCTGCCTCGGCAGCCAGCTTCTCGCCCGCGCCTATGGGGGCCGGAACCTGCTGGGCGAGGCCAAGGAGTTCGGTTGGTGCGAGGTGGAGGTGCGCGGCGAAGGCGCCGAGGACCCGGTCCTTTCCAGCGTCGGTGAGAGCTTCCCGATCTTCCAGTGGCACGGAGATACTTTCACGCTGCCCGAGGGGGCTGTCCATCTCGCCGAAAACGCCGTCACCCGACATCAGGCCTTCCGCGTCGGCCGCGCCGCCTACGGCACCCAATTCCACTTCGAGGCCGACACACACCTCGTCGAAGACTGGAACCGCGCTTTCCCGGACACCATCAAGCGGCTCGATCCGACCTGGCTTGCGCGCTATCGCGAACACGCCGCGCGCCACGGCCGGCAGGCGGATGCCGCGGGCCTGTCTCTTGCCCGCGCCTGGGTCGCGACGATCGTTCGCCATCAGGGCGGCGCGGTGAATGAGGAACCGGCGTTGGAGGAGGTTACCGGATGAACGAGGCACTAAACGGCGGCTGCTTCTGCGGCAGGATCCGCTATCGGCTGAAGGCGGCGCCGATGTTCGTCAACTGCTGCCATTGCAGCGATTGCCAGCGCCAGGTCGGTAGCGCCTTCGTCGTCAACGGCGTGATCGAGCGCGACAATATCGAACTCATTGAGGGCGAGCCGGTCGTCGTGACGCTTCCGACGGACAGCGGCCGTCCGCATGATGTCTACCGCTGTGCCGAATGCCAGACGGCCCTCTGGAGCGACTACGGCCGGCGCGGCTGGCTTTCCTTCGTCCGGATCGCAAGCCTTGACCGCCCGTCGGACTTCCCGCCGGATGCGCATATCTTCACCCGCTCCAAGGTTGCTTGGCTGTCGCTCGAGGGCGGCGCACCGGCTTTCGAGATTTATTACGACATGAAGACGATGTGGCCGCCGGAAAGCCTGGCACGGCGCGAAGCCGCGGAAGCGAAAGCAAAAGCGTGACAGCCAGCGAACGCGACAAGATGGCAGCCGGAGAATGGTACTCCTGCCTCGTCGACGAACTCGAGGCGCTTCGGATGACGGCACGCAATGCTGTCCATCAGCACAACGCCATGGCGCCGATCGAGCGTGGAAACATGGCGTCGGCGCTGCGGGTGCTGTTCGGTGCGGTCGCTGACGACGTCTTCATCGAGGCGCCATTCCATTGCTCCTACGGCATCAACATCCACCTTGGCGCCCGCGTCTATCTCAATGCCGGCTGCACGATCCTCGACAGCGGCCGCGTGGCGATCGGGGCGGGGACGATGCTGGGGCCGAACGTGCAGATCTATTGCGCCGAGCACCACAGGGATGCCGTGCTTCGCGGCCAAGGCCTCGAAGTCGCCAAGCCGGTGACGATCGGTGCCGATGTCTGGATCGGCGGCGGCGCGATCATTCTCGGCGGTGTCACGATCGGGGATGGCGCGATCGTCGGTGCGGGCTCGGTGGTGACGAAGGACGTGGCGGCCGGCGCCGTGGTCGCCGGCAACCCGGCGCGGCCGCTCCGCCGCGTGTCTACGTAAGGCGATTTCAGGAGGAATGATTTTTGATGACGATTGAGATGAAGACGATCCACGTGCGCCCGGCGCGGCCAGAAGATGCACCTGCGTTGTGCGCTTTCCTCAACGAGATCATCGCGATCGGTGGCACCACGGCCCATCAGACGCCGTTCACGCCTGAGAGCTTCGTGGCGCACTATCTCGCCGGCCCGGGCTTCGTCAGTTGTTTCGTCGCCGAGGACGAGGCGGGTGAGCCTTGCGCCTTCCAGGCGCTCGACCGCTGGGACGGCATACCGCAGGATTGGGCCGACATCGGCACGTTCTCGCGCCCCGACAACAAGGTGCCCGGCGCCGGCACGGCGCTCTTTAAGGCCACCTGCGACTTCGCCCGCTCGATCGGCCTGAAAGCCCTCAACGCCACCATCCGTGCGGACAATGTCAGCGGGCTCAGCTATTACGGCAAGATGGGTTTCGTCGACTACAAGGTCGACAAGGCGGTGCCGCTGAAGGACGGGCAGTTGGTGGATCGCATTTCGAAGCGGTACGTGCTTGAGGACGGATGAGGCGAGCACTGCCGCTCTGGCAGCGCCACCCTCCCGGTCTTCATCCCCGGGCCTGAAGTTCAGTCCGGGGAGGCAGCCGACATCATAGGATGGATCCGTCTTGAGGAGATCGGCCCCACGCCTTGGCGAGAGGCGTCGGCGATAAAAGAGCGTCGACGCTCGCCAAGGGCATCTCTTGAAAGCGTGCCGCTCTAACGGCAGCTTCTGTTCACCATGGCAATGATCGTCTCGTAAAGCTCGTCCTGAGCCTCGTCGGCGGTGATTTCGCTCGTCGCTGCAGCGTGGGACAAGCCATCGGCTGCGCCGAGCATTGCCCAGAAACCGGCCTGTGCGATGCCCCTCTGCCCGATGAACGGGCCCAGCACCTTTCGGCACTTTTCGATATAGACCAGCTGATAGTCCCGTTTAACGGCCGCAAGCTCGGGCGAGCCGGCGAGGGCCGCCAGCACGCCGGGCATCTCGCGACCCTGCGTGAGCACGCAGTCGACATAGGAGGCGGCAATCGTCCTGACTGTCGCTTCCAGCGTTGGGTCGCTCGCGGCAATGGCAGCGTCCATCACCACCGTCTGGCGCACATCAAAATCCTGGTAGAGCGCGGCGAGCAGTCCGTTGCGTGTTCCGAAATGATCATAGACGACCGGCTTGGCGACGGCCGCTTCCTCGGCCAGGCGCGGCAGCGTCAGCACATCGGTCCCTTCCTCGCGAACGAGCCTCCAGGCGACGTCCAGCAGCTGGCGTAGCCGCTGCTCGCGGGTGAGGCGAACGCGTTTGGCGGTGACCGTGTCTCTTTCCATGGTGCTTGACATCACTATATACCAAAAGTAACTTACCTTAAGTATATAGAAGATATCTCCCAACCGCAACCATCCGCCTCCTCACGGGCGGCGGCCGAAGCGGCATGCCGACGCGTGCCGTTTGCAAAGGATTCGTGCCCAATGACTGACGTCTCACTCCCTCACTCCCAAGGCCGAAGCGCATGGCTCGGCCTCATCGCCGTGCTGCCACTGGTCCTCATCGTGGCCATGGATGGCTCCATCCTCTATCTCGCCATGCCGCGCGTGACTTCGGCTCTCTTGCCCACCGCCGACCAGGCGCTCTGGATCCTCGATATCTACGGTTTCGTCGTCGGTTCGCTGCTGATTGCCTTCGGCAATATCGGCGATCGCTACGGGCGGTTGAAGCTGATCATGATCGGCGCGGTGATCTTCGGTGCAGGATCGCTCGGTGCGGCCTATGCGCAGTCGCCCATGGCGTTGATTGCTTCCCGGGCGCTGATGGGGCTCGGCGGCGCGACATTGCTGCCCTCGGGGCTGGCAATCGTCAGCGCGCTGTTTCCGGATCCGCGACTGCGGGCGCAGGCGATCGGCATCTTCGCCGCCACCTTTGCAGCCGGCTTCGCCATCGGTCCGGTTATCGGCGGCATCCTGTTGCAGCGGCTCGAGTGGGGCGTGGTGTTCCTGATTAACGTTCCCGTCGTGCTCGGCTTCCTGGTCGCCGCACCCATTCTGCTTCGCGAGGTGCGCTCCACGACCTATGGCCGCATTGACCTGCCAAGCCTTGTCCTGTCCTTTGCCGGTATCCTGCTCACCACCTATTCGCTGAAGACCGCGGCCGCCTACGGCTTCACGCCGCTGCAGACGCTTGCCGGGATCGTCGGCGTCCTCGCCATCGCGTTGTTTATTCGCAGGCAAACGCGGATCGCCTATCCGCTGCTCGACCTCGGCCTGTTCCGGGACCGCATCTTTTCCATCGCCATTCTCACCGGCCTCCTGCCGCTGGTCGTCTGGTCCGCCGTCGGTTACCTCTCGGGCATCTATCTGCAATCGGTCCTCGGCTTCGATGTTTTTACCGCAGCACTTTTGACCTTGCCCGGCGCCGTCGTGCTGATGGCGACTTGTGTCGGGACAGCGCGCATCGTCGATGTGGTCGGCCGCAAGACGGCGCTTGTTGCGACGCATTTCCTGATCGCAGCCGGCCTCTTTCTACTGCTCCTCACGAGCACCGAGGCGGGCGTGGCAGCGCTCATCGCCTCGACTGTGGTTGCGGGCATCGGCTACGGCCTCTCCTTCAGCCTCGTCGCCGAGATCGCCGTGTCGGCGGTGCCTGCGGAACGCGCCGGTGCCGCGGGCTCGATCGCCGAGACCAGCAACGAACTCGGAAATGCGCTCGGTATCACACTTTTGGGTTCACTGGCGGCACTCAGCTTCCGGCTGCTCGGCCCCGGCGTGGCCGGCACGCTGAACGAAACCCTCGATCATCCGGGCCTTGCTTCTGAAACGGTGCTGCAGGCCAAGGAAGCCTTCCTCACCGGTCTTCACATCGCGACCGGCGTCGGCGCCCTGTCGCTGCTCGCATTGGGCATCATCGCCTGGCTCTGGCTGCCGAAGAAGCTGCCGGAGTAACCGTCGTGAGAGGTCACTGTGAGACGCCGTGGCCCAGAATAACGGAGTAGCTAGTCCGGGAAACCACGCCTGCGTGCGACCAATCCTGCTGCTCCAGCATCGCCTCACCTTCACAAACCAAAAAGGGCGACCCGAGGGCCGCCCTTTCAAACGTTGAAACATGCAGCGCTGCCGCTTATTCGTCGCCCATCTTGAGGGCGGCGATGAAGGCTTCCTGCGGGATCTCCACCTTGCCGAACTGGCGCATGCGCTTCTTGCCGGCCTTCTGCTTTTCGAGCAGCTTGCGCTTGCGGGTGGCGTCGCCGCCATAGCACTTGGCCGTCACGTCCTTGCGCAGAGCCGAGATGGTTTCGCGGGCAATGACGTTGCCGCCGATCGCCGCCTGGATCGGGATCTTGAACATGTGCTTCGGGATCAGCTCCTTGAGCTTCTCGCACATTTCGCGGCCGCGCTTTTCGGCCGCCATCCGGTGCACCATCATCGACAAGGCGTCGACCGGCTCGCCATTGACGAGGATCGACATCTTCACAAGGTTGCCTTCCTTGTGCTCGGTGATCTGGTAGTCGAACGAGGCATAACCCTTGGAGATCGACTTCAGGCGGTCGTAGAAATCGAACACGACTTCGTTGAGCGGCAGGTCGTAGGTCAACATCGCGCGGGTGCCGACATAGGTCAGCTCGATCTGGATGCCGCGGCGGTCCTGGCAGAGCTTGAGGATGCCGCCGAGATAGTCGTCGGGGGTCAGGATCGTCGCGCGGATCCACGGCTCGTGGATTTCGGCGATCTTGACGACGTCGGGCATGTCGGCCGGGTTGTGCAGTTCGCGCTCCGAGCCGTCGGTCATGAACAGCTTGTAGACGACCGAAGGGGCCGTCGCGATCAGGTCGAGGTCGAACTCGCGTTCGAGCCGCTCCTGGATGATTTCAAGATGCAGAAGCCCAAGGAAGCCGCAGCGGAAGCCGAAGCCGAGTGCTGCCGAGGATTCCATTTCGAACGAGAACGAGGCGTCGTTGAGGCGCAGCTTGCCCATCGCCGAGCGCAGGTCCTCGAAGTCGGCGGCGTCTACCGGGAAGAGACCGCAGAAGACCACCGGCTGCGCCGGTTTGAAGCCCGGCAGCGCCTTGTCGGTCGGGCGCTTGTCCTCGGTGATGGTATCGCCGACGCGGGTGTCGGCCACTTCCTTGATCGAGGCGGTGATGAAACCGATCTCGCCCGGGCCGAGCGCATCCATCGCCACCATCTTCGGGGTCAGCACGCCGACGCGCTCGATCGTGTACTTGGCGTCGGTGCCCATCATGCGGATGGTCATGCCCTTCTTGAGCGTGCCGTCGATGATGCGCACGAGAACCATGACGCCGAGATAGGTGTCGTACCAGCTGTCGACGAGCAGGGCCTTCAACGGCGCCGTATCGCCGCCGTCGCTCTTCGGCGCCGGAAGCCTGGTGACGATCGCTTCGAGCACATCGGGAATGCCGAGGCCGGTCTTTGCCGAAATCAGCACCGCGTCGGATGCGTCGATGCCGATGACTTCCTCGATCTGTTCCTTGATGCGGTCGGGTTCTGCCGCCGGCAGGTCGATCTTGTTGAGCACGGTGACGAGCTCGTGGTTGTTGTCGATCGCCTGGTAGACGTTGGCGAGCGTCTGGGCTTCGACGCCCTGGGATGCGTCGACGACCAGCAGCGAGCCTTCGCAGGCCGACAGCGAGCGCGAGACTTCGTAGGCGAAGTCGACGTGGCCGGGCGTGTCGATGAGGTTCAGCACATAGGTTTCGCCGTCATTGGCCTTGTAGTGCAGACGCACCGTCTGGGCCTTGATGGTGATGCCGCGCTCGCGTTCGATATCCATGCTGTCGAGCACCTGCTCGGACATCTCGCGTTCGGCGAGGCCGCCGGTGGACTGGATCAGCCGGTCGGCAAGCGTCGACTTGCCGTGGTCGATGTGGGCCACGATCGAGAAGTTGCGGATATGCGAAAGGGGCGTTTTCGAAGATGTTGTGCTCATGGGCCGCATATAGCAGTGCCTTCAATCGCCGCAAAGCGGGAAATGAAGGCTTCGTTCACTATAAATCGGCCTATTCGGCCCTTGCCTCGGCCTCGACCAGCGCGCCTGCATTCGGCATCTGCGCGCTCTTGAGTTCGAAGCTCTCGCGCTCGGCCGCCGGCACCTCGTCCCGCTTCCTGAGCCTTGCCAGCACGAAGAGCGCATAGAGCGCGGCAACCGCCATCGCCGCATAGATGAAGGTGCGCGGCCCGAAGACCGGCATCAGCACCGTCACCATCAGCGGCACCACCGTGGCGGCGGCCGACCAGGCGACCAGCATGGTGCTCGCAAGCGGCACGAAATCGGCCGGATCCGTCCGGTCGTTGGCATGCGCATTGGCAATCGAATAGACGGTCTCGACCGCGCCGGCAAAGAGCGCGAAAACCAGCATCAACAGGATCAGGTTGCTGAACGTGGCCGAGAGCGCGAGGAAGCCGGCGACGAGGATCAACAGGCAGGTGCCGATCAGCACGAGCCGGCGGTCGATCCGGTCCGACAGCGTTCCCATCGGATACTGGATGGCGATCAGCCCGAACTGCATGACGAACATCAGGTTGGCGACATCGCCTTGGCTGACATTGTTGGCGGCGGCGTAGATCGGCGTGAAGCCCTGCACCACCATGGAGAGGCCGCCGGCGGCAAGCACGCCGATGAAGGCGACCGGCGAATTGCGCCAGACCATCGGGATATCGATGCTGACCTTGGCGGGCGCGGGCGGCGTCGGCAGCCGCGTCAGCCCGATCGGCAGGAGCGCAAGGGCGGTGAAGAAGATGGTCACGAGTGGCGGCAGGTTGCCATCGGCGGGGATCTGCCCGAACAGCCAGGCGCCGGTGCCAAGGCCGATGACATAGGCCATGTAGAACAGTGCCATCGCCTTGCCGCGCCAGTGGTTCGCGCTTGCGTGGTTGAGCCAGCTCTGGGCGATAATGAAATTGGTGTTGCCGGATGCACCGTAGAGACCACGGGCCAGCACCCAGACAAGTGGATGCATGCCGAGCGCGATTGCCAGGGCCGAGAGGATGACGAGCGCCATCGAGCAGGAGAAGGCGCGCGCATGGCCGACGCGGCGGATCATCGGCCCGGCGATGACGCAGCCGACCAAGCCGCCGAAGGCGATCATCGTCACCGCTGCCCCCGGCACCCAGTCCGGCGCGTCGGAACGCGTCAGCGCGAAGGGCACATAGGCGAGCATCATGCCGTTGCCGATCGCCACGGCCGTCATCGAGGCAACAATGCTGGCGATCGAGGTCAGCGAGGAGGGCTGTTTGGTCATGTGCAACCTGTGAATGGGATCCGCGCAGGGCAAAGCGCGTGAGAACTATCTAAAGTATTGAAGCGTAAGCATTTCTCGATTTCGTCGGTTCGGCCGACACCATAGCCGAAAGACTGGTGTCGCGCTGTCGCCAAAGCGGCATCGCATGCCCATATTTTCAGTTCCAGCAGACTTGACTCCATTATATGAGAAATGCAATCTCAAATAATGGAAAACCCAACCGACCCTCTTGAACACGCGATCGGCGAGCGCGTCCGGGCGTTACGCCTCAAGCAGGCGCTGACACTCGATGAACTTGCCTTAAGCTCCGGCGTCAGTCGGGCGATGATCTCGCGCATCGAGCGCGGCGAGGCGAGCCCGACGGCGCAGCTTCTGGCGAGGCTGTGCAGCGCGCTCTCGACCACGCTTTCGGCGCTTTTTGCCTTCGAGGCGAGGGTGGCGTCGCCGGTTGCAAGGCGTGCCGACCAGCGCCTCTGGCGCGATCCGGAATCCGGCTATCTGCGCCGCTCCGTCTCGCCGGATGGTCTTGGCTCCCCCGTCGATATCGTCGAGGTCGAGTTTCCGCCGGGTGCGCGCGTCGTCTTCGAGCGGCAACCGTCCGACCGGGGCATCACCCAGCATCTCTGGCTGTTTTCCGGGCGACTGGAACTCACGACCGAATCCGGCTCCCATTCGCTCGAAGCCGGCGACTGTCTGTTCATGGGCCTGGAGGCGGGCCACATCTTTCACAATCCGCACGATGAGCCGGCACGCTACGCCGTCGTCCTCTGCCGCACCAAGGCTTGACCATGTCCGATCTTCGTATCCGCCTGCTTGATGAAAATGGAGCTGTGACCGCCATCCCGGCGCTTTCGGATGTGCTGTCCGATTGCGTGGAAGGTGGCGCGTCGGTCGGTTTCATGCAGCCATACCCGCCGGAAAGTGCGCGTGGCTACTGGCAGGGAGTTGCCGGAGCGGTCGCGGTCGGCGACACGCTGCTGATGGTGGCGGAGGAGGCGGGCCGCATCCTCGGCACGGTGCAGGTGGGCGTCGCGCAGATGCCGAACCAGCCGCACCGCGGCGACCTGAAGAAGCTGCTTGTGCACCGCGACGCCCGCGGCAAGGGCGTTGCCCGGCGGCTGATGGAAGCGGTCGAGCGCGAAGCGGCCGCCCGCGGCAAGACCCTGCTGGTGCTCGACACCGCCACCGGCAGCGAGGCCGAGGCGATCTATCCCCGTCTCGGCTGGGAACGCGTCGGCGTCATCCCCGACTATGCCATGTGGCCGGAAGGCGGCCTGTGCGCCACCACGTTCTTTTACAAACGGATCGCTGCTTAGGGGTGACCGCAGCACGGTGGCCGGCTGCCTCAGTCGTCTCCCTTACCCCAATTGCCCCCCCCATCGGGTTTAACCCGAGGACTCACCCTCTCCCGGCAGGCCGGAGACGTGTACGATGCGTCGGCTGACCACTTCACGTACGCCTGATTGGAGAGACCGCGAGCGTGCGACGTATGGGGAGCGGGTGCCGCGCGTCTCCTTCGCCCCGCTTGCGGGGAGAAGGTGGCCGGCAGGCCGGATGAGGGGCGAGCCCTCACCGGGCGGATGAGGGGCAGGTTGCCAAGCCTGAAACCGCGGGTAGGGTACCAGCACCCTTCCGTTGCCTCTTCAGGATACGTTCATGCACATCTTCTACTCCGAGGACCACAAGCTCCGTGACGCCAAGACCGAGCTGTTCGGTGGCGAGCTCGTTGCGCCCTTCGAGGCGCCGTTCCGGGCCGAGTGGATCCTTGCGGCGGTGAAGGAAGCGGGGTTTCGCGATGTCGTTGCCCCCGACCACCATGGCCTCGACGTCGCCCTCAAACTGCATTCGCCTGACTATCTCGACTTTCTCGAAACCGCCTGGTCGCGCTGGGTCGCCGACGGCTATCGCGGCGAAGCGATCGCCACCTGCTTTCCGGCGAGGCGCATGCGCCAGCATCCGCCCCGCGATATCGATGGCGCGCTCGGCTACTATTCTTTTGCGGCGGAAACGGCGATCACCGAGGGTACCTATGCCGCGGCGCGGGCGGCGATGGACTGCGCACTTTCTGCCGCCGACCATATCCATGCCGGAAACCGTGCGGCGTTCGCACTCTGCCGTCCGCCCGGCCATCATGCGGCTATCGACCTTTATGGCGGCTATTCCTTCATCAACAATGCCGCCTGCGCCGCCCAGCGCCTGAGGGATCAGGGTGCCGCCAAGGTGGCGGTGCTCGACGTCGACTTCCATCACGGCAACGGCACCCAGGACATCTTCTACGAGCGCAACGACGTCTATTTCGCATCGCTGCATGGCGATCCCGTTGACGCCTTCCCCTATTTCCTCGGCTTTGCCGACGAGGAGGGGGCCGGCGAGGGGCTGGGCACGACGAAAAACTACCCGCTGCCGCGCCGCACCGGTTACGACGTGTGGTCGGCCGCCATGGCCGACGCGCTTGCCCGTATTGCGGCCTTCGGCGCGGAGGCCATGGTCGTGTCGCTCGGCGTCGACACCTTCGAGCGCGATCCGATCTCGTTCTTCCGGCTGACATCCGACGATTACATCCGCATGGGCGCGGCGTTGAAGCGCACGGGCTTGCCGGTGGTCGTCTGCATGGAGGGCGGTTACGGCGTGCCGGAGATAGGGCTCAATGTCGCCAATGTGCTGAAGGGACTTTCCGGCTGACGGCGCCGGCGCGAGTAAAAGCGCGATCACCGCTATTGACCTCAACTTTACTTGAGGTCGTACGACTGCTCCTGTTCAAAAGAGACGAAGAGGAAAGAGCAATGAGCAGCCAATCGAAGCCGGCCGTCGTGGCGCCGCTTTACCGTATCAATAAGTACACCGTGCCGCTGGAAGCACGCCAGCAGTTCGTCGAACTCGTCGACAAGACGCTCGCAGTCATCCGCAAGCAGGACGGCTATGTGAAGGACCTGTTTCTGGAGCAGCACGCCGGCCCCGGCCAGTTCGACTTCATCACCCTGATCGAGTTTGCGAGCGCCGACGTCGCGCCGAAGGTCGCGGCCGCCCTCGTCGAGTTCGACCGCCAGCTCGGCCTTAACCGCGAGGCGCTGATGAAGACACTCGGCATCCGCACCGACTTTGCCAGCTACCGGGCTTTCGGCGGTCTGGCTGCCTAGAGCAATTCCAGGAAACGTGTACAGCGGTTTCGGTCCGGAATTGCGTGCCACAGATGGTCAGAACGAAAAGGCCCGGCAGTTGGCCGGGCCGATCCACACGCCTGATGAGGTGTCAGGAGACGAAGAACGACGACAGGCCCTGACCGGCGGCAAAGGCCATATAGGCAAGCACGGTGAAGTAGACCGTGGTCGCGATCAGGAAGAGATAGCCCCCGGCCACCATCAGTCCGTCGCGCTGAATGATACCGAGCGAGAGTAAGAGGATCGCGATCCCCGGCAGCGTGTTCGACAGCGGGATCAGGCCGAGCGGGAACATCAGGAGAATGCCGCCGGCCATGATCATCAGGCCGTTGAATCGGTTCATCAGCGCGCCCTTCGTCAGGAAGCCGAGACGCGGACGGACGTAACGATCCAGCTTGGAAACGAGATTCGCGCCTTTCTGCAGCGTCGGCACCAGCTTCTCGGTTTCGATCCGGCGATCGAGAATGCGCTGCGGCATCCACGGCAGGCGATTGAGCGTGACCGATACGGAAATCAGGATGATCGCTGCGCCGAAGACGGTGCTGACGCCCGGGATCGACACCGGCAGCAGAAACGGCAGCGTCAGCAGGGCGCACAGCAGCAGGAAGCCCTGTTCGCCGATTTCCGTCATCAGCTCGCGTAGCGTGATCGTCTCGCCGCGGATCGAGGCAATCATGCCGTTGAGCGTGTCGCTGAGACTGCGTTGCGTGTCGCCGAACTCGATTGCCATTGGAGCTTGCCTCTCTTTTCTTTGGTGCCCGTCCTATCAAGAGCGTGTGAAGGATCGGTTTATGTGTGCCCTGATGGCCACGCCAGCCGCTGGCGAAGCTGGATTTGCCGGTAAACCTTGGCGTGAATGGGACGCCTCTTCATCTTCCTGCCGCAATCGCTAGTATGAAGCAACTTCGAGCACCAATGGGGACAACTGATTCCATGATCAAGAAATGCGCCATTCTGGCTGTCGCGGCCATCTATCTTTCGGGATGCACCACCACCGATCCCTATACGGGCGAGCAGAAGATGTCGAACACGGCCGGTGGCGCGCTGATCGGCGCAGGCCTCGGCGCGGCGACCGGTCTGCTGGTTGGCGGCAGTGCCGCAGGACGGCGTGACTCCGCACTCGTCGGCGCCGCGATTGGCGGTCTCGGCGGCGGCCTGATCGGCAACTACATGGACAACCAGGAAGCCGAACTGCGCGCCCAGTTGCAGGGCACCGGCGTATCGGTCACCCGCGCCGGCGACCGCATCATCCTCAACATGCCGTCCAACATCACGTTCGCGACCGACCGCGACCAGGTGATCCCGGCTTTCTACGACACGCTGAACTCGGTGGCGATCGTGCTGCGCAAGTTCAACAAGACGATGATCGACGTCGATGGCCACACCGACGCGACCGGCAGCGCCTCCTACAACCAGGGCCTCTCCGAGCGCCGCGCCGCTTCGGTCGCCAACTACCTGGCGGGCCAGGGCGTCGACCAGCGCCGCATGTCGGCCATGGGCTACGGCAAGGAGCGTCCGATCGCCTCCAACGGAAGCGAAGCCGGCCGCGCGCAGAACCGCCGCGTCGAAATCTCGATCGCGCCGATCAAGGCCTGATCGGCCGAAAGCGACCGCTTGCAATCGAAGGGGCTGCGCCGCAAGGCGCGGCCCTTTTCATGCCTTGCCGGGCTAGAAACGGTAGCGCAACAGGCGGCCCATCCGGCGCAGCATCGGCAGGGCGCTGACGACATGCGCCGCTATCCGCGCCATCGGCGACAGGCGTGCGACCTGGCCTGAATCATACTCGCTGATCTCGTCGAGCAACGTCAGCCCGGGCACGTCGCGTTCCAGCGTTTGCGCGTTTTCCAGCCCCCAGCGAAGCTCCGCCCCCGTTGCCCGCAGCGATGGGCTCAGCCGCAAAAGCTCGATACCGAGATGGCTGTAGGCGTCAAAGACGATTTCCCCGCCGGCAAGGCAGGAGGTCAGCCGTCGCAAGACGTCGCGGACCTCGTGTTCTGAGAGATAGGGAAACACGCCCTCGGCGACGACGATCGCCGGGCGGTCCGCCGGAACGAGGTCGATCCACTCGCGCTCCGTTATCGAGGAGGCGATCGTCGTGCAGCCGGCGCGCGCCGGGAAAAGCTGTCGCCGCAAGGCGATCACATCGGGAAAGTCGACATCGAACCAGCCGACGGACGCGGGCGGATCGAGCCGCAATATACGTGTGTCGAGACCGCAGCCGAGGTTGAGCACGATTGCGTCCGGGTGGCGCCCGATAAAGGCGCGCGCCCAGCGGTCGAGCATATGGGCGCGCACGGCAATGCCGATGGTCATGTCGTGGCCGGCATCGGGCGGTTTCGGCCTGCCGGCGAGCCGCCGCATGAGATCGGCGGCAAAGTGATCGTTGAGCAGGGAATCCGGGAACGCGCTCTCTGCGGCTTTGGCCTGGAGCGTGACCAGCAAGGTCTCCCGTACGCCGTGAAGGCCGATCTCCTCGGCTTCCATCCTCTCCTCCCAAGGGCGTGATGCACCCCGCCGCACAGCTTGCATTTTGCAGGCCCTCCACCCCGGGGAAGGCCCGCAAAGGCGCCTATTTCGCCGTTCGGCGCGCCCGCCAGACACGTCCGGCTGTCAGAACGGCCAGCGCCGGCATCAGCGCAAACAGCCAGAAGAGCCAGCGTGTCGCCATCGCCACGCCTTCCGTCGACGGCGTTTCGATGCCGGCGAGATTGGCGGTAAGCCCGGCCAGCGCCGCGCCGAGTGCTGCGGCGAAGAGCTGGACCGTGGTAATCGAGCTCGACGCCTTCTCCGCTTCGCCTTCCGGCGCAAATTCATAGACGGCCGTCACGATGTGCGGCCAGGCAAAGCCCATGCCGAAGCCGACCGCCATGATGCCGAGGCTGAGCGGCGCGGCGATCACCATGAATTCCGATCCTGCCATCGGCATGAACAGCGCAATCAGTGCCAGGCCGACAAAGCCGAAGGCCGGGCCGGCAAAGATCGTCTGCTTTGCCCTTTCCCCATGCCAGTGGGCGCTTGTCATCGACCCGGCGGTCCAGCCGATCGACATCAGCGCCGCAATGTAGCCGGCTACCAGCGGCGACAATCCGTGCAGCTCCTGCAGGAGGTACGGCACATAGATTTCCGGCTGCAGGCCGACCATCAGCAGGGTGATCGTAGCATAAAGGGCTGCCAGCGGGGAGGTCGGGGTGAAACTGCCGGAGGGGAGCAGCTTGCCGGTTGCCCGCTTCTCGACGACGAGCAGCGCCAGGAACATGAATATCGCCGCGCCGACGCAGCCTACCTGCGCCGCCGCCGTGGTCAGCGTGCTGGCGATGGAAAGCGCAAGCACGATGGCGACGAGCAGCGTCAGTTGCACCAAGGGAAGCGGCGTGCGTGCGCCTTCGCCGGCAGCCTTGCGCGGCAAAGTCGAGAAGGCGAGGGTCGCCAGCAGCGCCGTCAGCGGCAAGAGCGACCAGAAGGCGACTCGCCAGGTGGAAAACTCCGCGAACATACCGCCGATCGCCGGACCGACCAGCGTCGCCGTACCCCAGGTGGCCGAAATCAGGCCGATGGCGCGGGTCCAGAGCTCTGGCCGGAAGACCTCACGGATCACGCCATAGGCAAGCGCATAGAGCAGCCCGCCGCCGAAACCCTGGATCGCGCGGCCGGCGAGCAGCATCGCCATCGAGGGGGCCGCAGCGCAGAGGAGTGTGCCCAGCCCGAAGACCAGCGCACCGATCGCATAAGCGCCGCCGGCGCCGACGGCACCAAGCAGCCGGGCCGACAGGGCCGCGCCGAGGATCGAGGCGGCGACGAAGACGGTCGTGCTCCAGGCGTAATATTCGAGCCCGCCGATCTCGCGCACGATCGACGGCATGATCGTCGTCACGACGTAGATGTTGAGCGCGTGCAGCGCGACGCCGCCGCTGAGCACCAGCGAATGCACGGCGTTCCCGCCGGTCAAAAGCGCGCGCCAGCCGGTTTCCTGGTGGGCTGCGGATGTTTTTTCGAGCATGTCAGTACCTCATGCAGCGGTATTGCCGAAAACGTGCGACCGGCCTGGCCGGTGGGGAGGATCACGTTTGCAAGGGCGATGCCGCCAGTATCAGTGGAGCGCAGCCTCGCCGAAATGCGTGAGCTTGTCCGGGTTGCGCATGATGAAGATGTCGTTGACGTTTCCGTCGCCGTCATAGCCGAAGGCGACGGTTGCCGCGATCTCGTTTTTCGCTTCGTCCCGAAGCACGATGCCGCGGCCGCCATTGATGTCGCCGATTTCCCAGACGTAATGCGACCAGTATTCGGTAAGCCGATCGATGATGAAGGCGAGCACCGTCTCCTTGCCCGAGAGCACTCCGAGCACGGTCGCCACCTTGCCGCCGCCGTCGGCTGTCAGCTTCACATCGGCCGAAAGCAGGGCCGAGAGGCTAGCGACATTGCCGCCGTGGATTGCCTGGTGGAAGGCCGAAAGCAGTTCGTCCTGTCGCTCACGCGGCGTCTGGTGCCGGGCTTTTTCGAGCCCGATATTGGTCTTGGCGCGCGACACCAGCTTGCGGGCGGCGGTTTCCTGCATGTCGAGCGTTTCGGCCACTTCCTCATAGGGCTGGCCGAAGATCTCGTGCAGCAGATAGGCGGCGCGCTCCTTCGGTGTGAGCCGTTCGAGCATCAGCAGGAAGGCCGTCGTCAGTGAGGATGTCAGCGCAAGCTTCTCCTCGGCATTGTCATCGCTCGCCGTATGGATCGGCTCCGGTAGCCATGCGCCGACATAATCGATGCGCTTGCGGTGCGCCGCCTTCAGGAGGTCGAGGCAGCGCCGCGTGCAGGCGGTCGTCAGCCACGCCGCCGGCGTTTCGATCGTTGTCCGGTCGACCTCCTGCCATTTCAGGAACGTATCCTGCACCGCATCTTCCGCATCGGCACGCGAGCCGAGGATGCGGTAGGCAAGGCCGAGAAGGCGCGGGCGCGCCTCCTCGAAGATCTGCATGTGCTGCCGGTCGTTCATGTCAGTGCCTCGAGATCTGGATGCGGTTCCAAAGGTTGATCATCGCCACCGTCGCGGTGATGACGCTGATCTCCTTTTCGCTGAAATGCTGGCGCAGCTCGGCGCGAAGCGGCGCAAAGTCGGTGCGCGGCTCGAGTTCGGTCAGAGCTTCGGTCCAGGCAAGCGCTGCCTTCTCGCGCGGCGTGAAATCATTGACCTGGTCCCAGACGATGATGCGGTCGAGCCGCTCGTTGCTCTCGCCCTCGGTGCGGGATTCCTTGGTGTGCATCTTCACGCAGAAGCCGCAGCGGTTGATCTGTGAGGCGCGCAGCTGCACGAGATTGTGGATCGTGCGGTCGAGCCCGTGCAGGTCCATGGTCTTGTGCACGTCGGCGAGCGCGCCGAGCACGTCGGAGATTTCCTGTTCGTAGCGGACGGCCTTGGTATCGGTCATGGTCTCAACTCCATCGTTGTCGTGTTGCTTATGACCAATTGACGATCGACGCCGGACAGCTGTGACGCGGGCACGATGATTTTTCTCGCAGGATGCGAAGAAAAATGCATGAGCTGATTATTTTGAAGAAGTTTCAATAATTTGGAGAGTCGCGATTTCTCGCCGTGCATCAGGCTTTCGGTGGATAGCTGTGCTCGCCGCCGCGAAAATCCGTGACGGTGTAGCAGCCGCCGCCCTCGTCCGCGATCGAGGCAGCGCTGATCACCG
Source organism: Ensifer sp. Root423 (assembly GCF_001426275.1). Lineage (NCBI taxonomy): Bacteria > Pseudomonadati > Pseudomonadota > Alphaproteobacteria > Hyphomicrobiales > Rhizobiaceae > Ensifer > Ensifer sp. Root423. The sequence goes on from NZ_LMEG01000044.1 coordinate 184,105, forward strand.
CCTTGCCGTGCCCGCCGGGAATGTCGAGGATATAGGTCGGCTGGCAGAGGCCGGAGACGCGGCCGCGCAGGGCGGCAACCAGCGCCTGGCCTTCCTCGATCGTCAGGCGAAAATGGCTGGTGCCGGGGGCGAGATCCGGGTGGTGCAGGTAGTAGGGCTTGATCCGCGTTTCGACGAAGGCGCGCATCAGGCTGGCAAGCACCTCGGCATCGTCGTTGACGCCCCTCAAGAGCACCGATTGGCTGATCATGACGATGCCGGCATCGATCAGGCGGGCAGAGGCGGCACGCGCCTCGTCCGTCAGCTCGCGCGGGTGGTTGGCATGCAGCGCCACATAGGTCGCCTTGCCGCTGGCTTTGAGTGCAGCGATCAGGTCGGCGTCGATGCGTGCCGGCTCGACCACGGGCACGCGGGTGTGGAAGCGGACGACCTTTACATGCGGGATCGGCTTCAGCCGTTCCATGAGTTCGGCGAGCCGCCGCGGGGACAGTACCAGCGGATCGCCGCCGGTGAGGATCACCTCCCAGATTTCCTCGTGGCTTGCGATATAGGCGATCGCGGCATCGAGTTCGGCTGGCGTCAGCGTGCCGAGCCCTTGGGGCCCGACCATTTCGCGGCGGAAGCAGAAGCGGCAATAGACCGGGCAGACATGCACGGCCTTCAGGAGCACCCGGTCGGGATAACGGTGGACGATGCCGGTCACGGGACTGTGCGGCTTGTCGCCGATCGGGTCCTCGCGCTCTTCGGGTAGCAGGGTCAACTCGGCGGCATCCGGCACGAACTGCCGTGCAATCGGGTCATTGGGGTCGTTGGGATCGATGAGACCGGCGATGACGGGGCTGATCGCAACGGCATAACGCTCGGCAACGGCGGCAACCGCCGCCTCCTTGGCGCTGTCGATGAGGCCTGTTTCGACCAGTTCGCGTGCGGTCTTGATCGGGCGGTGCGCGTTCACGCTCGTGTCTCCGCCACTGGCGCCCAGAGCACCTGGTCGATGCGTGAGGCTCCGGTTGCGAGCATCACCAGCCGGTCGAAGCCGAGCGCGATGCCGCTTGCCTCGGGCATGATCGCGAGCGCTGCAAGAAAATCCTCGTCGAGCGGATAGGTCTCGCCGTAAACGCGGGCCTTCTCCGCCATCTCCATTTCGAATCGACGCCGTTGTTCCGGCGCATCCGTCAGCTCGCCGAAGGCATTGGCAAGCTCAACGCCGCAGGCATAGAGCTCGAAACGTTCGGCAACGCGAGGGTCGCGTGCGGCAGGACGCGCCAGTGCCGCCTCGGCGGTTGGATATTCGTCGAGGATCGTTGCGCGGCCGAAGCCGAGGTGCGGCTCGACCTTTTCGACAAGCACCCGGCTGAAAAGATCGGCCCAGGTGTCGTCATGGGCGACCCGAAGGCCGGCTGCCGCCATCGTGGCAGCCAGATGGTCGCGGTCGGTCTCGCCATTGGCGGCGATCGAGGCCAGCAGGTCGATGCCGGCAAAGCGCTCGAAGGCGTCCGCCACGCTGAGGCGCTCCGGAGCGGCGAAGGGATCGCAGGCCTGCCCCTGGAAAATAAAATGCTTGGTGCCGGTGGTTTCCGCCGCAAGCGCCAGGATCTCGGCGCAGTCGCGCATCAACGCCTCGTAGCTTTCGCCGGCGCGGTACCATTCGAGCATGGTGAACTCGGGGTGATGAAGCGGCCCGCGCTCGCGATTGCGGTAGACATGGGCAAAGCAGGCGATGCGCTCTTCGCCGCCGGCCAGCAGCTTCTTGCAGGCAAATTCCGGCGAGGTGTGCAGATAGAGCGGATGGTCGGTTCCGTCGTGGTTGAGCGCCTCGGTCGCGAAGGCATGCAGGTGCGCCTCGTTGCCGGGCGAGACCTGCAGGGTCGCGGTGTCGACCTCGATGAAGTCGCGTGTCTCGAAGAACCGGCGCAATACCGATTGGATCCGGTTGCGGCCGAGAAGAAACGGGCGCCGGTCGGCATGGACATCGGGTGTCCACCAGGGTGAGGCATGCGACATGATCGGTTCAGTCCAGGCTTTCTTCGTGCAGATACCGGCTCAGGCTGGCTATTTGCGCGAAATTAGGGTAGTGGCGGCGCGAAATCCTTCTTTCCGCGTCCTTCAGGGCCCGTGTTTCCGGCCCGCGGTGTCGCGCATACCTCTGTTACAAGGAAGACTAATGGTCAAGGTCATCGCTTCATCTGTCCGTAAGGGCAACGTTCTCGACGTCGACGGCAAGCTCTATGTCGTGCTTACCGCCCAGAACTTCCACCCGGGCAAGGGCACGCCGGTCACCCAGGTCGACATGCGCCGCATTTCCGACGGCGTGAAGGTCTCCGAACGCTACCGCACGACCGAACAGGTCGAGCGCGCCTTCGTCGAAGACCGCGAGCACACCTTCCTCTATGAAGATGCCGAAGGCTTCCACTTCATGAACCCGGAAAGCTATGACCAGCTGGTCATGACCACCGAGGACATCGGCGATCTCAAGGCCTACCTGCAGGAAGGCATGGCCGTCATTCTTTCGATCCACGAAGGCCTGGCGATCGCCATCGACCTGCCGCGCCACGTGACGCTCGAAATCACCGAGACCGAGCCGGTCGTCAAGGGCCAGACGGCTTCGTCGTCCTACAAGCCGGCCATTCTGTCGAACGGCGTCCGCACGCTGGTTCCGCCGCATATCCAGGCCGGCACCCGCGTCATCATCGCGACGGAAGACGGCTCCTACGTCGAGCGCGCCAAGGACTGAGGCATCGACCAGGTCAGTTTGGACGGGGACGGCAGCGAAGGTTGCCGTCCCCGTTTTCGTTTCGGGCAGACCGCATGAGCAACCAGAAATTTAAGGGGCGCATTTCGAAAAACGGGTGCTAGGATGCGGCGCCGATACGACGTGTCACGAGAGGGCCTGCATGTTCCCATTGTCGCATATGATGAAGTCGTTCATTCGCAAGGGTCGCCTGACGGTGATCGATGCCGATGGCAAGAGGCACGTTTATTCCGGGACGCCAGGACCGGAAGTGACGATGCGTCTCACCGACAAGAAGCTTTATCGCAGCCTCGTCTTCAATGCCGAACTGGCCGCCGGCGAAGCCTATATGGACGGCACCATGCGCTTCGAGGAGGGCTCCACCCTCCGCGATTTCCTGACGCTGTTTTCGATCAACCGCCTGTCGCTCGGCTCCTACCCGATCCAGAAGTTGCTGCGCGCGGTAAAAATGCGTTTCCGCAAGCGTCAGCAGGCCAACCCCAAGGGCAAGGCCCAGCAGAACGTCGCGCATCACTACGATCTCGGCAACGAGTTCTACAAGCTGTTCCTCGACGAGAACATGCTCTACTCCTGCGCCTACTTCCGCGAGCCCAACGAGACGCTCGAGACGGCGCAGCGCAACAAGCTGAGGTTGCTTGCCTCCAAGCTTTGCCTGGAGCCCGGCATGAAGGTGCTGGATATTGGCTGCGGCTGGGGCGATCTCGCGATGTACTTGGCGCAGCTGGCGGATGTTCAGGTGCTCGGCGTCACGCTTTCCAAGGAGCAGCAGGCGCTTGCCACCGAACGGGCGCGCAAGGCGGGCCTGTCGGACCGGGTGCGTTTCGAGCTCAAGGACTATCGCGATGTGCAGGGGCCGTTCGACCGCATCGTCTCGGTCGGGATGTTCGAACATGTCGGCGTCCATCACTATGACGAGTTCTTCAAGAAGCTGAACGCGCTGATGCCGGACGACGGCCTGGCGGTGCTGCATTCGATCGGCCACATGAGCCCGCCCGGCATGGCGAGCTCGTGGCTTCGCAAGTACATCTTCCCGGGCGCCTATTCGCCGGCACTGTCGGAGGTCTTCGAGGTCGTCGAGCGCAACAGCCTCTGGGTCAGCGATCTCGAATTCCTGCGGGTGCACTACGCGACGACGCTTGCCCATTGGGGCGCGCGCTTCGACGCGAACCGCGACAAGGTGATCGCGCTATACGACGAGCGCTTTGCCCGCATGTGGGAGTTCTATCTGATCAGTGCCGAGATGATGTTCCGCACCGGCAGCCAGCTTGTCTTCCACATGCAGCTGTCGCGCTCGCGTGATGCGGCGCCGATCGTTCGCGATTACATCACCGACCGCCAGCGCGATTACATGGCCCGCGAACAGGCGCTCGCTCTCAACCTTTGAACGGGTGTTCTCCGTCACCTTGCCAGAGTAATCGCTTGTAGTCGAAGCCGAACTCCAGCGTCGGCTTGACGATCGCGAAGAACGGCGAGAGGTCGAAATCCCTGGGCGTGTAGAGCGAATGATGGCGGATATGCAGGATCTCCTCGCGTGAATAGGTCGAGGTCGCGGACGCCCGTCCGGGCGCGCGGGTAACCTCGGGCAGGATCGGATAGCGGATCTGCTCGAAGGCGGCCGCAATCAGCGTCGAGCAGATCGCGCGCGTCGGGTCGCCGGAACCGAAGGCAAGCAGGCGCCGCCGCCAGCGCACCGGAACCGGCGGCGTCGGCATGAAATAGCGCAGCATGTCCAAAATGTTCTTCAGGTCGTATTTCATCCCGAGCCTCGAGATCATGAAGCCGACGAGTGCTGTGCGATCATCCGGCGTCAGCGCGATAGGCCGGCAGATGCGGGTGTTGAACGAGGCGTATTTCTTCAACGGCACGGCAACGCAGCCCTCGCCGATGTTTACCTCGATCAGTTGCGGCCGCTCGATGACGGGTAGTGTCGCCTGATCGAGCGTCAGCGGCATCTGGTCACCGGCAAAGAAGGCGGCATGCGACCAGGTCGATTGCGTCAGATACTTGATCGCTGCCGAAACCTTCTGGTTGCCTTCGATCAGGAGAATGTCGCCCGGGCGCAGCGTGCGCGCCAGCGTTTCCTGATCGGATGGCGTGTAGGGCTCGTAGCCCGACGTCTGCGCCTGCAGGCGTGCGGCGAGCCTGGCGCCGAGACGATCGAGCAGCGTGTCCTTGCTTTCGGAAAGTGGATAGATGGTCCTCATCGAGGCGATCGCTCCGGGGAGGGGATGGGGATTCGAAACTGGCGGGCATGGTGGCCGAGCCGCGACACTCTGTCGAGTGATTGTTACATGATTGCATAGCTTTGGGCTTGACGGTGCGATCCTGCATTTCTATTTTAGAATTATTCTAAAGAAGGTTTCCTCCCAATGTTTTCCCGTCTCTTCTCCCGTTCCAAACGCCCGTTTTTGTCTCTCAGCGAACAGGAAATCCTGGCGCTCGCCATCTCCTCCGAGGAGGACGACGGGCGCATCTATCTCGCCTATGCCGATGCGCTTCGGGCACAGTATCCCCACTCGGCAAAAGTGTTCGAGGAGATGGCGGAGGAGGAAAGCCACCACAGGCAATGGTTGATCGATCTGCACGTCCAGCGCTTCGGCAACCGCATTCCGCTGATCCGGCGCGAACATGTGCGCGACTTCCCCGAGCGCAAGCCTGACTGGCTGATTGCCGAAATGCCGATCGAAAAGGCGCGCGAGGAGGCCGAAGCGATGGAGGAGGCGGCGCACCGCTTCTATGTCGAGGCCGCCACCAGAACCCAGGATGCCGCCACCCGCAAACTGCTCGGCGATCTCGCGATCGCCGAAAAGTCGCATGAATCGCTCGCCCGTCGGCTTGGCGAAGAGCATACGCCTGAGGACGTGCGCGCCGAGGAGGACCAGACCGCGCGCCGCCAGTTCATCCTCACTTACGTTCAGCCCGGTCTCGCCGGCCTGATGGACGGCTCGGTCTCGACGCTGGCCCCGATCTTCGCCGCTGCCTTCGCCACCCAGGATACCTGGCAGACCTTCCTTGTCGGTCTCTCGGCCTCCGTCGGCGCTGGCATCTCCATGGGCTTCACCGAAGCCGCCCATGATGACGGCAAGCTTTCCGGTCGCGGCTCACCGATCAAGCGCGGCCTTGCCTCCGGCATCATGACCGCGCTCGGCGGTCTCGGCCATGCGCTGCCCTATCTGATCCCGCATTTCTGGACGGCGACCGCGACTGCAGCGGTAATCGTCTTCGTCGAGCTTTGGGCGATCGCCTTCATCCAGAACCGCTACATGGAAACGCCGTTCCTCAGGGCCGCATTCCAGGTGGTGCTCGGCGGCGGTCTGGTGCTCGCGGCCGGCATCCTGATCGGCAACGCCTGACGGGCGAGCGGGAGATACGAAAAAGGGCCGGTTCGACCGGCCCTTTTTTGAAACTCTTCTGTCGCCTTGAGGTCAGTTGCCGACCGAGCCGACGAGGACTTCCGCGCCGTTCTGGATGGTGACCCAGCGGCCGCTGTGGTTCGACGCCTGGCGCTTCAGGTAGCGGTAGGGCGTGTTGGTCCAGAGCTTGACGCCGTTTTCGAGGTTATCGAGGATGAAGTCGCCCTGCGAGGTGCGAACGGTCAGAACCGCATGGCCTTCGCCGTCAGGCTTGCGCACCACGGTGATCAACAGGTCGCTTGCCGAGAAGCCCCTGCTCATCAGGCGCTTGCGCTTTTCGAGCACGAAGTCTTCGCAGTCGCCGGCGCCGTCCGGATAGGACCAGACTTCGTCCCGGCCGTGCAGTTCCAGGTCGGTCATCGGCGTGATCTCGCGGTTGACCGCCGCGTTCACCTGCCGGATCGTTGCCCAGCCTCGTTCGGTCACGCGCGCAGCGACGGTTCCCTTGGAGCGTACGTTGCACTCGCTCTTGTACTTCTGGCAGAATTCGTAGTGGCCGATCGGCTGCGAGGTCGCGGAGCCGGTCTGCATCCAGGGAGGCGATCCCGCCTGCGCGGGGATTGCCGTGTTTGCTGAAATGAAAAGTGCGCAGAACGCCGCGATACTTCCCTTAACCCCAGTCCAAGACGCCATACAAGTCCCCTGCGGCGCGGTATGCCGGACGCTCTTTGTCCGGACGCATTCGCGCAATCCTGAGTTGAAGGCAGCTTGTTTAGGTTCGTCCCCGGCGCTGCTCTAATCGTTAATAAAGAGTTAATAACGTCGGGGCTGCGGAGTCAATCTCCGGAATCGGGGCATCGGACTTTATGGTTAAAACCGGAACCGGGCGCACGCGAACCGTTGCGCCGCAGGGGATCTGCGGCACGGGACGGGTTTTGTCCTTGGGATTCGGTCGAAAAGGGAGGGCTATTCCGGCATGGGCTCAGGCGAGCATCGTGCCGATCGCCTGTTTCATTTTAGCAATGTCTTCTTCACGCGAGAGGCGATGGTCGCCGTCGCGAATGAGCGTCATGACGACGTCGTCGGCGGGTAGGTGCTCCATCAGCCGCAGGGCGTGGGAGTAGGGGACATCGGGGTCGCGCATGCCCTGCAGGATGTGCACCGGGCAGCCGGTGGAGATCGTGCCGTCGAGCACCCGGTTGGCCCGGCCGTCCTCGATGAGCGCGCGGGTAAAGATGTTCGGCTCGGGGCTGTATTCGGAAGGCTCCTCGAAATAGCCGCGTTCTAAAAGCGAGGCCCGCTCGGCCTCCGTCAGGTTGGGCTCGATCAGTTCGGCGGTAAAGTCGGGTGCCGGCGCGATCAGGACGAGACCGGCGAGCCGGTTTCCGTCGCCCCGGCGCCTGAGCTCCTGGATGACCCGCAAGGCAATCCAGCCGCCCATCGACGAACCGATCAGCACCACGCGCCCCGGTGCCGCCTGATCGATGACGGCGAGGCTTTCTTCCAGCCAGCGCGAGATCGTGCCGTCGGTGAAGGCGCCGCCGGAGGAGCCATGGCCGGAATAATCGAAGCGCACGCAGCTAGCCCCCCGTTCCATGGCATAGCGCTCGACTTCGACCGCCTTGGTGCCGGTCATGTCCGAGCGGTAGCCGCCGAGCCAGACCAGCGTCGGCTGTCCATCCGTCGGCTTGTCGGCGTGCCGCACGCGCATCGCGATCTTGCGCGCGGCCTCCGCTGCGCCGACCTCGATGAAGCTGATTTCCGTCTCTGCTGGCGTATTCTGCATGCAAATTCTCTCCAAGGGCCCGTTTCGCTGGCGATTTTCTTTCTAAAACAGATTCGTCTTGCTATCGACAGGTGGTGATTTTCCTTGCAAGCCGTGCTATTGACTCTCCCGTCGCAATTCACACATTGCCGTCGGTGACAGATTCAGGCGCTTCGTTTGGGATCGCGCCGGCGAACGAATTAAACAACATTTTTCGAAATAGCTCGAGGAGAGTACGACCATTCGCAGACCGTTCAAAGCGGACGCCCCCGTCAAGGAGGGGCCGCGCTCAAACAAGGAAATCCGGGTGCCCCGGGTTCAGCTTATCGACGCCGAAGGCCAGAACATCGGCGCCGTCCCGATCGACCAGGCGCTCCGTATGGCGGAGGAAGCCGGTCTTGATCTGGTGGAAATCGCGCCGAACTCCGAACCGCCGGTGTGCAAGATCCTCGATCTTGGCAAGCTGAAGTTCGCCAACCAGAAGAAGGCGGCCGAAGCGCGCAAGAAACAGAAGATCGTCGAAATCAAAGAAATCAAGATGCGTCCCAACATCGACACGCACGATTATGACGTGAAGATGCGGGCGATGAACCGGTTCTTCGAGGACGGCGACAAGGTCAAGGTCACGCTGAAGTTCCGCGGTCGCGAAATGGCCCACCAGGAACTCGGCATGAAGCTTCTGCTGCAGGTCAAGGACGACACCCAGGCGATTGCCAAGGTGGAAGCCGAGCCGAAGCTCGAAGGCCGCCAGATGATGATGGTTCTCGCGCCGCGCTAAGCGCGTGCCGCCCATCCGTCGAGATTACGAAAGCCGCCTCCGGGCGGCTTTTTTCGTTTGCGGGATCCTTCGGGCTTTGCTGACAGAATGCTGACAATCGCCCTCAGCGAGCTGTCAGGCGTCCCGTGCCATTCTCTCCGCATCGCATCGGGAGAAGGAGCCGAGATCATGACTTCAGTACTGCGCAAGGCCTTGCTCGTTTCTACGGTCGCCGTCTGCGGCCTCGTTTCGGCGCCGATTGGCGCTTCCCTCGTTGCCACCGGAGCGTCGCATCCCTTCTCGACCATGGCGCTCGCCGACGATGACGATGACGGTGACGATAACGGCGGTCGTGGTGGCGGCAATGACGACCGCGACGACGATCGGGACGACGGTCGTCACAACGATCGAGACGATGACGATGATCGTGGCCCCGGTCATCGCGACGACGATGATGATGACCGCTTCGACGACATCGACGACGACTTCGACGATGCCCGAGATGATCATGAGATTGAACTGCGGGTGACCGACGAAAATCTCCGGGGCCTGCGCAATGGTTCGCTGGTTGCCGTCGACAATCTCGGCCGGGTGCTCGAGGTCGAGGTGGAATACGAACATGGCGTTCGCGTCGTGACGGTCGAGCCGCACGACAGCGATATCCGCCGCAATCCGGGACCGGTCGGCAGCGTCTCCATCCGGCCGGCATTCTGATCAGGTCACAATTTGCCCGGCGCATTCGCCCCACACCATGCGCCGGAGCGATGGTCGGCCGTCACCAGCCCGCCCGGCGGCCCGACCCGGCAAGCGCATGCCCCCTGTGCCCGAAACGGCGCCGGGGGCATGCGCGTCGCTGGCGTTCTCGTCAAGGCTGGCATAGGCTCGCCCCGAACGATGCCCGCGGCGTCGCCGCAGACGAAGCACCTGGCGGATGCTTGCGCAAGCGCATTTGGAAGGACCCGACGCTGAGGAGCAGTTGCGACAGGATGAAGCCATGGCGATGACACGACGAGACCTGATCGCGCTCTTCTGCTGCTCGCTCCTGCTTTCGCTCGCGCCGCAGCCCGGCGGCATGGCGGCTCTCGCCAAGGATGACGACGACGATGATGACGGTGGCTCGCATGGCGGTGGCGGGCACGGCAACGACGATGACGACGATGATGACGAAGACGATGATGATGATGATGACGACGAAGACCTAGGGCCGGATGATGCCGGCGGTATCCGTCGAAGCGATCAGGAGCGGGCGCGCGACGGCGTCGAAAAGGGCGACATCCTGCCGCTGAAGGAGGTTCTCCGGCTGGTCGACGAAGACAGATACGGCCAGGTCATTGCGGTCGATCTCAAGCGATCGGGTGGCAGCGAGATTTACCGGCTCCGCACCCGCGACGAGCAGGGCACGATCCGCAACCTGCGCATCAATGCTCGAACCGGCAAGTTCGTGAACATTTTCGGGTTCTAGAGGAACGACATGCGGATTCTTCTGGCGGAGGACGATCCCAACATCGCGGCCCATGTGGCAAGCCGGCTGGAGGCGGAAGGCTACGGCGTCGATACGCTCACCCATGGCCCGGATGTCTGGGAGCAAGGGGAGAGCGGTAACTACGCCCTGGTCATCCTCGATCTCGGCCTGCCGGGCATGGACGGGCTGTCGATCCTGAAGCGTTGGCGGCAGGCGGGGCTGGAGACGCCGGTTCTGGTTCTGACGGCGCGCGGCTCTTGGATGGAGCGCGTCGACGGTTTCGATGCCGGGGCGGACGACTATCTGCCGAAACCCTTTCGGGCCGAGGAGCTTCTGGCGCGGCTGCGCGCCCTTCTGCGGCGCGCCGGTCCGCGTGTTGCGTCGGTGCGTGCTGCCGGACGCTTCACCCTCGACGAGGCGGGGCGCCGGGTGACCTTCGACGGGCTGCCGCTCGACCTCAGCCCGCTCGAATACCGCATGCTTGCACTGTTCGTGGAGCGCAAGGGGCAGGTTGTCACGCCGCTCGAGCTGGCAAGCCACGTTCAGGGCCGCGACGATGATGCCGCCAAGAACGCAGTGGAAGCGATGATTGCCCGTCTGCGCAAGAAGACGGAGAGCGGTGCGATCGAAACGCGGCGTGGATTTGGCTATGTCCTGCCGGACGGTGGCGCATGATCCGCTCGTTGCGGCTGAGGCTGGCAATCGGCGCATCGGTCGCCATCTGCCTGGTTCTGCTGGTGGTCTGGCTCTCCTTGAGCCGGCTTTTTACCGACTACGTTGCCGGGCGCTACCGCGCCGAAATGGCAACGCTCGTCGATACGGTTGCCGCCCAGGTGCGGGTGCGCAACGGTGAATTGGTGCTGCCGCGCGCGCCGGCCGATCCGCGCCTGAGCCTGCCGGCCGGCGGCCGCTACTGGCAACTCAACCGCGACGGCGGCACTCCTTTGCGTTCGCGCTCCCTGTGGGACACGGTGATCGATGCCGATCGACCGTCGGCGCCGCACCACCTGGGCTTCCTCGAAGCGGAGGGGCCGGACGGCGCGCCGATCCTTGTCTACCGCCAGGCCCTGACGCTTGGCGAAGGCGCGGATGCCAGGCAGTTCGCGGTTACTGCCGGCTTTGCGCGCAGCGAACTCGATGACGCTCTTTCCGCCTTTCACGGCCGTATCCGGCTGATGCTGCTGGCGACGGCCGTCGTGCTTGCCGGCGCCGCATTCCTGCAGGGTGCCCTCGGCCTTCTGCCACTGGTGCGGCTGCGGGAACGAGCCGCCCGCGTCCGGTCGGGCGAGGAGAAGGATTTTGGCCTGGCCGGGCCGCGCGAGGTGCAGCCGCTCGTCAGCGAAATCAATCTACTGCTTGCGGAGCGCGCGACCGCGCTGGCGCAAGCCCGGGCGCGCGCCAGCGACCTCGCCCACGGGCTGAAGACGCCGCTGACGGTGCTGGCGCAACTCGCCGAAGGCCTGCCGAAACACCAGCGCGACATCGCGCTCGAACAGGTCGACCTCGTACGCCAGCGAGCCGACCGCCAGCTTCAGGCGGCCCGCATGGGCGTCGAGCGCATGGCAACGACCTTGCTCGCCGATCTCGGCAACAAGCTGGTCAGCGTCCTGCGTCCCGTGACCGCGGAGCGCGACGTCGTCTGGGAGGTCGACATCGATCCGTCGATTTCACTCGACGTCGACCCGGCCGACCTTGCCGAATGTCTCGGCAATCTGCTCGACAATGCCGCCAAATGGGCGCGGGCACGGATCCGCCTATCGGCCGAGGTGGTCGACGGGCGCGTGCGGATCACGGTCGGTGACGATGGGCCGGGGGTTGCCGAGGGCGACCGCGAGCAGGCGATGCGCCGCGGGGGGGCATAGTGCCAATGCAGCGCCGGGCCACGCCTCCGGCAATGGCCTGGGGCTTGCGATCAGCGCCGATATAGCGGAGGCCTATGGCGCGACCATGTCGCTCGGGCAGTCGGCCCTGGGCGGTCTCGAGGTCGCACTGATCTTCGACGTCGGCGGCGGCAGCCGGCGCCCGCGCGATCCGACCTGAGGCGCAATGCGTCGTCGCAAAAAAAAGCGGCATGCGCAGGCGGCGAGGGCACTGGATCGCCGCTTGCAGCCCGCTCTTTCGATTCCCCAGTTGCGCTTTTCGGGATGTGCGGTTATAAGCCCCCGTCCGAACGGTCCGGCAGGGCATGCCGTGGCCGTTCTTAACGCTGGAAATGGACCTCGTCTGTCCGTTTCGATTCTTAAGAACAATGGAGTAGCAAAATGCCCAAGATGAAGACGAAATCGTCTGCCAAGAAGCGGTTCAAGATCACCGCGACCGGCAAGGTTCGTGCAGCAGCTGCTGGCAAGCGCCACGGCATGATCAAGCGTTCCAACAAGTTCATCCGCGACGCACGTGGAACCATGGTTCTCGCGGAGCCTGATGGCAAGAAGGTCATCAAGAACTACCTGCCCAACGGTCTCTAAGACTTTCAGGCATATTGGACACGTTAAGGAGATCATGACATGGCACGTGTAAAACGCGGCGTAACCGCTCACGCCAAGCACAAGAAGACGCTCAAGGCAGCCAAGGGCTTCTATGGCCGTCGCAAGAACACCATCCGCGCCGCCAAGGCAGCGGTTGACCGTTCGAAGCAGTTCGCTTACCGCGACCGCAAGGTCAACAAGCGCAACTTCCGCGCTCTCTGGATCCAGCGTATCAACGCTGCCGTCCGCGAATTCGGCCTGAGCTACGGCAGGTTCATCGACGGCCTGAACAAGGCTGGCATCGAAGTTGACCGCAAGGTTCTGTCCGACATGGCTATCCATGAGCCGGCAGCATTCGGCGCCCTCGTCGAAGCTTCCAAGAAGGCGCTCGCCTATCTCAAGGAAGCCGGCACGGCAAACGAGTTTGAAAGCGCTGTTCGTTAAGCCAGCGTTTTCCCAAAATCGTTTTTGAAATTAGTTGGGAAACCCGCGCTGGCAGGGCTGGCGCGGGTTTTTCTTGTTTTACGGGACGAAAGTGTACCACGATCGAAGGGGACCATGCGCGGTCCCGGAGCTTGATGACGACGATATGACGTCTCTGCTGGCAGCGCTTGCAGCCGGCCGGGAGCGCGTTGAGCGCTGCGAGCTCAAGGATCGTATGGTCTGGATCAAGCGCTATCGTCGTCAGGGCCCTCGTCTTTGGCTGCGCACGCAAGCCTTTGTCGCGCGGATTTGTGGCCTTCCGGTGCTGTTGCCGTCCCCGCTTCTCGACATCGAGGGCATGATCGAGCGCGAAGTTCGCCAGATCGCGACCTTCTCCGCGGCCGGTTTCATGACGCCCGAGGTCGTCTACCGTGGGCCGAAGGTGCTGGTTCTCTCCCATCTTGGTCTGCCGGTCAGCAAGCATATGGGGCCGCTGCGCAACAGCGACGCCGCCGCGCACGATCAGCTGCTGGTGCGCTGCGCTGCGGAACTCGGGCGCCTGCACCGCGCAGGTCTCTGCCACGGACGTCCGCATCCGCGCGATTTCATCATCGACAACGGCGAATTCGGCTTCCTTGATTTCGAGGAGGTGCCTGCGAGCGTCATGCCGCTGGCGACCGCCCAGGCGCGCGACCTCTGGCTCCTGTTCCTGCAGGTGGCGAGCCGGGCCGTGCAGCCGGAAACCCCGGCCGCGGCCTTTGCCGCCTGGAGGCGCGCAGCGCCGGCGGAAGCCAGCCGGGCGCTCACCGAAATCATGCCGCTCTTCATCCGCTTCCTGCCGCTGGCGCGCTTCGTCCTGCGCTTCCGCAAGGGCAACGATATCATCCGTTTCATCGCTGCGACGGACTATCTGGCGGGTGCAACGCGATCACATTCCTGAAGACAAGAACCGATATAGAACCGAACCCATTCCCGCATCGAGGCAGGACAGAATGAGCGAACTGGAAACACTGGAACGGACACTCCTGGCGGACATCGACGCCGCCGGCGACGAAGGATCGATCGAGGCGGTGCGCGTCAACGCGCTCGGCAAGAAGGGCTCGATCTCCGAGCTCCTGAAGACGCTCGGCACCATGACGCCGGAAGAGCGCCAGACCCGCGGCGCGCAGATCAACGCGCTGAAGAACACGGTCGCCGAAGCGATCGCCGCCCGCAAGTCGGCGCTGAAGGACCAGGCGATCGCCGAGCGCCTGGCGCGCGAGACTGTCGATATCAGCCTGCCGGTCCGCTCCTCGCCGGCCGAGCGCGGCCGCATCCACCCGATCAGCCAGATCGTCGACGAGATCACCGCGATCTTCGGCGACATGAGCTTCTCGATCGCCGAAGGTCCGGACATCGAGACCGATTACTACAACTTCACGGCGCTGAACTTCCCCGAAGGTCATCCGGCCCGCGAGATGCACGATACGTTCTTCTTCAACCCGGATGAGAACGGCGATCGCAAGGTGCTGCGCACGCACACCTCGCCGGTGCAGATCCGCACGATGGAAGCGCAGAAGCCGCCGATCCGCATCATCATCCCCGGCAAGACCTACCGCCAGGATTCGGACGCGACCCACTCGCCGATGTTCCATCAGGTCGAAGGCCTGGTCATCGACAAGGCGGCCAACGTCGCCAATATGCGCTGGGTGCTGGAAGAATTCTGCAAGGCCTTCTTCGAGGTGGACCAGGTGACGATGCGCTTCCGCCCGTCCTTCTTCCCCTTCACCGAGCCGTCCTTCGAGGTCGACATCCAGTGCGACCGCTCCGGCCCGATCGTGAAGTTCGGCGAAGGCACCGACTGGATGGAGATCCTCGGCTGCGGCATGGTGCACCCGAACGTGCTGCGCTCGGGCGGGCTCGATCCGGACGAGTACCAGGGCTTCGCCTGGGGCATGGGCCTCGATCGCATCGCCATGCTGAAATACGGCATGCCGGACCTGCGCGACTTCTTCAACGCCGACGTTCGCTGGATGACCCATTACGGCTTCCGCCCGCTGGACATGCCGACGCTGTTCGGCGGTCTCTCGGCCTGATCGCGCGTAGATATTTAGGACACAGGTGAAATCATGAAATTCACGCTTTCCTGGCTCAAGGACCACCTTGAAACCGACGCTTCGCTGGAAGACATCTGCGCGCGCCTGACGATGATCGGGCTCGAAGTGGAAGACGTCGACGACAAGGCCGCCTTCAAGCCCTTCGTCATCGCCAAGGTCGTTTCGGCCGAGCAGCATCCGAACGCCGACAAGCTGCGGGTACTGATGGTCGACACCGGCGCCGGCGCTCCGATCCAGGTCGTCTGCGGCGCACCGAATGCGCGCGCCGGCCTTATCGGCGCCTTTGCAGCCCCCGGTACCTATGTTCCCGGCATCGACGTGACGCTCGCCGTCGGCACCATCCGTGGCGTCGAAAGCCGCGGCATGATGTGCTCGGAAAAGGAACTGCAGATCTCCGAGGACCACAACGGCATCATCGACCTTCCGGCCGACGCACCCGTTGGCACCAGCTATGCGGCCTATGCCGGCCTCGACGATCCGATGATTGAGATCAACCTGACGCCGAACCGGCCGGATTGCACCAGCGTCTACGGCATTGCCCGTGACCTCGCCGCTTCCGGCCTCGGCACCTTGAAGGCGCGCAAGGCGCCGGCCTTCAAGGTGGAAGGCGACACGCCTACCAAGCTGACGCTCGATCTCGGCGAAGACAGGCATCTCTGCCCGGGCTTCTCGCTGCGCCTGGTGCGCGGCGTCAAGAACGGCCCGTCGCCGAAGTGGATGCAGCAGCGCCTGCTGGCAATTGGCCTCCGCCCGATCAATGCGCTGGTCGACATCACCAACTACATGACCTTCGACCAGGGCCGGCCGATGCACGTCTTCGACGCCGCCAAGGTCGAGGGCAACCTGACGGTCCGCCGCGCCAAGGACGGCGAGACGGTGCTGGCGCTTGACCAGCGCGAATATAAGCTCGGTCCCAACAACGTGGTCATCGCCGACGAAAAGGCGATCGAGTCGATCGGCGGCGTCATGGGCGGCGAACATTCCGGCTGCGACGAGAACACCACCGACGTCCTGATCGAATCGGCTCTCTGGGACCCGATGAACATCGCCAAGACCGGCCGCACGCTCGGCATCATCACCGATGCGCGCTACCGCTTCGAGCGTGGCGTCGACCCGGAATATATGGTGCCCGGTCTCGAGCGCACCACCGAACTGGTGCTCGAGCTTTGCGGTGGCACCGCCGCCAAGGCGGAAGTGGTCGGTTATGCCGGCCATGAGCCGAAGATCGTCGACTTCCCGGTTTCCGAAGTGAAGCGCCTGACGGGCCTTGAGGTTTCCTCCGAGGAAAGCGTCTCGATCCTGAAAAAGCTCGGCTTCGGCGTGGAAGGTTCTGGCGACCGCTTCAAGGTGTCGGTTCCTTCCTGGCGTCCCGATGTCGACGGCAAGGCCGATCTCGTCGAAGAGGTCATGCGCATCCACGGCGTCGACAACATCGTTGCTGCCCCGCTGCCGAGCCATGGTACCGTCAACGGCAAGATCCTGACGACGCTGCAGATCCGCACGCGCCTTGCCAAGCGCGCGCTTGCCAGCCGCGGCATGCTCGAAGCCGTTACCTGGTCGTTCATCTCCGAAGAGCAGGCAAAGCTCTTTGGCGGCGGCGCACCGGCACTGAAGCTTGCGAACCCGATTGCCTCCGACATGTCGGACATGCGCCCGTCGCTGCTGCCGGGCCTTTTGACGGCTGCCCAGCGCAATGCCGACAAGGGTTTCGGCGACGTCGCGATCTTCGAAGTCTCCGGCACCTATGAAGGCGATACGGCGGACGCGCAGCGCCGCGTAGCCGGCGGCATTCGTCGCGGCACGGCTTCCTTGAACGGTGCAGGTCGTCTCTGGTCGAACGCCGCCAAGGGCGGCGGCAAGCCGGTCGACGTGTTCGACGCCAAGGCCGACGCGATTGCCGTGCTCGAAGCCTGCGGCGTGCCGATGGGCAACGTCCAGTTCGAGCCGGGCGGTCCCGCTTGGTATCATCCGGGCCGCTCCGGCACGATCAAGCTCGGCCCGAAGATCATTCTCGGCACCTTCGGCGAGTTCCATCCGAAGACGCTGGAAGCGCTCGACGTCTCCGGCGCACTCTGCGGCTTCGAGATCTATGTCGATGCCATGCCGGAGCCGAAGAAGAAGGCGACCCGCACCAAGCCGGCGCTCGATCTCTCGCCGTTCCAGGCGGTCAAGCGCGACTTCGCCTTCGTTGTCGACAAGGCGGTGGAAGCCGGCGCAATCCTGCGCGCCGCTTCGGGTGCCGACCGCAAGCTGGTGACCGGCGTCAGCGTCTTCGACGTCTTCGAGGGTTCGTCGCTCGGCGAAGGCAAGAAGTCGATCGCCATCGAGGTGACCATCCAGCCGGTCGAGCGTACGCTCACCGACGAGGATTTCGAGGCGCTCACCGCCAAGATCGTCGCCAATGTGACGAAGACGACCGGCGGCGTACTGCGCGCCTGATCCGATCGACAAAACGGATACCGAAAGGGCCGCTGCCACCGCAGCGGCCCTTTTCGTTGCGGCCTATTGCGCGCGCTGCATCAACTCGATGCGGTTGCCGAACGGGTCGTTGACATAACATCTGCGGTAGCCGGCAAGCGGCTCGTCCTCGGCGATCGTCACGCCGCCGGCTTCGAGCCTGAGGATCATCCGCTCGAGATCGTCGACCAAAAAGGCCGGATGGGCCTTGCGCGCCGGCACGAAATCCTGGTCGATGCCGAGGTGCAGGCGGATGCTGCCCCGCTCGAACCAGCAGCCGCCACGGCCAAGCAGATTGGCGGGCTTGGCGACCTCCGTCAGCCCGAGCAACCCGCCATAGAAGCCGCGCGCCAAGTCTTCGCCGCCTTCCGGTATCGCAAGCTGCACATGGTCGATGGCAAGCAGCCGGCCGGTCGATGTGGACTCGGGTCCGCCGTCCGTCACTGCGCGTGCAGGTGATAGATCTTGTTGACGATCAGCCAACGGCCGTCGATCTTCACCAGCGACAGGTAATCGGAGAAGCGCTCTCCGGCGAAGCTGTCGATGACCTTCACCGTGGCGGCGTCGCCGGTGATGTCGATCATCTGCACGTCCATTTCCGGCTGTGTTCCGGGTGGTGCCGCACCGGTATCGAGGATCGCCTTGATGAAGCCGTCACGCGTCATCCATTCGAGCGCGCCCTGGTAGTTGCCGATGATCGCCGCATCGGGATGGAACGCCTTGCGCAGCGCCCCTTCGTTGGCAAATGCCATGCCGTCCACATAGAGGTGCACCACTGCACTGATCGCCTGCTCGTCGGACATCCCGCTCCTCCCCAGTTGCTTGTTGCTCAGAGGTAGTGCGTTCAGCGGGAATTTCGATGGGCATTCTCTCCGCTGCGGGAGCGGAGAGAAATTTTGGCTCAACGATTGGTGAGTGCCAGCGAGGCGTCGGTGTAGCGTTTTCCTGCGACCAGGGTCGGCGAGAGTGCGTCGGACAGCCGGGTGGTTTCTTCGACCGTGAGCCGGATTTCCGCAGCGGCGGCGTTCTGCTCCAGATGGTCGAGCTTGCGGGCACCCGGGATCGGCACGATGAAATCGCCTTGGTTGATGACCCAGGCGAGCGCCAGCTGGGCGGCGGTCACGCCCTTCTCCTCGGCCAGCGCCTGCAGCGTCTCGACCAGTCGGACGTTGGCGTCGAAGTTCTCCGCCTGGAACCGCGGCAGCGAGCGGCGAAAATCGTCGGCTTCCAGATCCTCGGCTTTGCGGATCGCGCCGGTCAGCATGCCGCGTCCAAGCGGGCTGTATGGCACGAAACCGATGCCGAGTTCGCGGCAAGTGGCAAGCACGTCTTCTTCCGGATCGCGCGTCCACAGCGAATACTCGCTCTGCACCGCGGCGATCGGATGAACCTTGTGGGCGCGGCGGATGGTGGCGGCACTCGCTTCCGAGAGACCGAGCGCGCGCACCTTGCCCTCGCGCACCAGCTCGGCCATGGCGCCGACGGTGTCCTCGATCGGTACGTCAGGGTCGACGCGGTGCTGGTAGTAGAGATCGATGACATCTGTGCCGAGCCGCTTGAGCGAGGCTTCCGCTACCGCCTTCGCATGCTCCGGCCGGCCGTCGACGCCCCTGATCGCCTGGACGCTCGGCACGCCGGTCTCGATGCGGAAGCCGAACTTGGTGGCGATGACCACCTTGTCACGCACCGGGCCGAGCGCCTTGCCGACGAGCTTTTCGTTCTCGAAGGGACCATAGACTTCGGCCGTGTCGAAGAAGGTGACGCCGAGATCGACGGCGCGCTGCAGCGTGCGGATCGATTCCGCTTCGTCCGCAGCGCCATAGGCGAAACTCATGCCCATGCATCCAAGGCCGATGGTGGAGACGGTAAGCTCACTTCCGAGTTTGCGGGTCTTCATGTCGTGTCCTTTATGGCTGCCATGCGTCGGAGCTAGCGCGTTGGGAGCGCACGTCTATCGTCCGAGGCATGAAATGGTGGGTGGCACCGCCGCCCACGCCCTTTTGTGGCGGCGCGACGGGTTCCTCTGCCTCATCGCCAGACGAGCTCCTCGCTTCGTCCTGACGCTGGCGACATGTGAAGAATAGGGCTCGATGGGGCGGCTGAAAATCACTGTCAATTCTCACGGGCTGTTCTATTATTTCGATCAATGAACAGAACACAGCTCTCCCAACTCGCGGTATTGGCCGCCGTCGCCGCCCACGGCAGCTTTCGTGGTGCCGCGCGCGAACTGGGCGTCGCACCTTCGGCCGTCAGCCACGCCGTCGGCAGCCTCGAGGCGAGCCTCGGCATTCGTCTGCTTGCCCGCACCACCCGCAGCGTCGCCCCGACGGAGGAGGGGCGCCGGCTGCTCGAACGGTTGGCGCCGGCGCTCGACGAGATCGCCCATGCACTGGAGGCAGCCGCCGACGCCCGCGAGCGCCCGGCCGGCAATCTGCGCATCACCGCACCGCGGTTCGCTGCCGATCTGATCCTGGCGCCGCGCCTGGGCGCCTTCCTGGATCGGTATCCCGAGATCGTGCTCGAAATCGCCAACGAGGACGGCTTCACCGATATCGTCGAAGAAGGTTTCGACGCCGGCATCCGGCTCGGCGAGAGCCTGGAGGCCGACATGATCGCGGTGAAGGTCGGCCCGGAGCTGGAAAGCGCCGTCGTCGCGTCTCCCGAATATTTCCAACGCTATGGCCGGCCGCAGCACCCGCGCGACCTCGCGCAGCATCGCTGCATCCGCCGGCGCTTCTCCAACGGCACGCTCTATCGCTGGGAATTCGAGAAGCATGGCGAGGAATTGACGGTATCGGTCGAGGGACCGCTGATCCTTGGCGAGGACCGGCCGATCATCAAGGCGACAATGGGCGGCGCCGGTCTCGCCTATCTCTTCCTCTCACGGGTCGAGACCGCGATTGCCGAAGGGAAGCTGGTGCGCGTCATGGAGGACTGGTGCGCGCCCTATGCCGGCCCCTATCTCTACTATCCGAGCCGCCGGCAGATGCGGCCGGCACTGCGCGCTTTCATCGACTTCTTCCGGCACAGCGGATAGCAGCCGGCGCAAAATCGGGTGGCGGGACGGGACCGGATCTGGAATGCCATTGGTTTCGTGTCTTGATGAGAGGAAGGCCTATGAAAAAGCCCGGTTCGATGAAGGGTCTTGAAGATCTCGGCCGGGTGCGGCTTTCTCGAAACTTCTTCTTTCGCGATTTCCTGCATTCGGAAATCGCCGACTTCTACCGTATCCCGAACATTCCCGATGATCCGGATCTGGCGATCGAGGCCGGGCGGCGTCTCTGCGAGGAACTGCTGGAACCGCTGGAAGCGACCTTCGGCCGCCTCGTCATCCGCTCGGGCTACCGCAACCGCGCCGTCAACGGCTTCGGCAATGCCAATGGGCTCAACTGCTCGACCAATGCGGCCTCTGCCGCCGACCACATCTGGGACATGCGCGATGCCGACGGGTGCATCGGCGCCACCGCCTGCATCGTCATTCCCTGGGTCTGGGATCGACGCGGCGAGATCGGCGGCTGGCAGTCGATCGCCTGGTGGATCCACGACCATCTGCCCTACGCCTCGCTCTGCTTTTTCCCAAAGCTATGGGCTTTCAACATCCAGTGGCACGAGCGGCCGGCGCGCCGGATCATGAGCTTCGTCGAGCCGCGCGGTGTCCTGACCAAGGCCGGCATGGAGAACCAGGCCGGCCGCCACGCCGAGGCCTATGCCGGGTTTCCGGATTTGAGGGCCGCGCCGATATTCACCTTGTAGCGCACGTGCTCGTCGGTGCCGGAGTAGCGGTCATAGAGCCGCCGCGCCGTCGCATTGTCGGCCTCGGTGTACCAGTAGAGCCGGTCCCAGCCCTTCTCCTCGCAATGCGCAATGAGACCGTCGATCATCGCCCGCGCCACGCCCTGGCCGCGCGCTGCAGGATCGACATAGAGATCCTCGATGTAGCATATCGACCGGCGAAAGAAGGTGGCGAGCTGCTCCTGGCAGATCGCAAAGCCGACCACCTGCCCGTCGAGCATCGCCAGCCGCGCAAAGAGCGGTGCGGCGGGATCCATAAGCCTCTTCCAGGTGAGGTCGATGATGTCTTCGGCGAGATCGGTGCCGGAAAAGGCGACATAGCCAGCCCAGAGGCGGCGCCAGTCCGCCTCGTCGCCGCCAGTCGCGGCGCGTATCGTCAATGCCATTGTGTGGTTTTTGCTCCCGTCACTCACCGACGTCGTTGAGTTTTTGCACCGCCTCGTCCGACAACTTGAGTTCCGCGGAGCGAATGAGGCTTTGCAATTGCTCAAGGCTGGTGGCGCTGGCGATCGGCGCTGTGACGCCCTTGCGTGTCCGGATCCAGGCGAGCGCGATTTCCGCCTGGGTCGCGCCCGTGTCGGCCGCGATGTCGTCGAGAACGCCAAGGATGCGCATGCCGCGTCCGTCGAGATATTTCTCGACTCCGCTGCCGCGCACGGAGCCTTCGAGGTCCTTGTGGGTGCGGTATTTCCCCGAAAGGAAGCCCCGCGCCAGCCCGAAATAGCTGATGACGCCGATCTCCTCGGCGATGCAGAGGTCGCGCAGCGGTCCTTCGAATGCGTCGCGGTCGTAGAGATTGTATTCCGGCTGCAGCACCTGATAGCGGGGCAGGCCCTGGTTGGCGGACACGTCGAGCGCCTCGCGCAGTTGCAGCGAGTTCAGGTTGGAGGCGCCGATCGCCCGCACCTTGCCTTCGGACAGCAGCTGGTCGTAGGCCGCAAGCGTCTCCTCGTAAGGCGTGTCGGGGTCTGGCCAGTGCGAGAGATAAAGATCGATATGGTCGGTCTGTAGCCGCTTCAGCGAATCTTCGACCGCCTGCAGGATCCAGCGGCGCGAAAGCCCCTTGCGGTCGGGGCCGAGCTCCGAGCCGACCTTGGTGACGATGACGGCCTTGTCGCGCGACCGGCCCGACTGTTTCAGCCACTTGCCGATGATCGTTTCGGACTCGCCGCCCTGATTGCCGGGCGCCCAGGAGGAATAGACATCGGCGGTGTCGATGGCATTGAAGCCGGCATCGAAAAAGGTGTCGAGCAGCGCGAAAGAGGTCTTCTCGTCGGCGGTCCAGCCGAAGACATTGCCGCCGAAGACGAGGGGCGCGATTGTCAGGTCGGTGCGGCCAAGTCTCAGTTTTTCCATGGTTTCGCTCCATTGGACTGGATGAGGGCATGTTGCGATCGGGAGGATTGCGAAGGAAAGATAGGGCAGAAAAGCTGACATTGTCACCCGCCTTTCGGCAATTTTCTGCACGTCGTACTTCTTCGCCAAACCGCTCACTGCCGCTTGCTAGGTACGTACCTCGGCGCTAGTCTCTGCCACCAAATCAGGGAGCCTTGTCATGTTACGTTTCGGAATTCTGTCCACGGCCAGGATCGGCCGCGACCTCGTCGTGCCGGCCATTCAGGATGCGGAAAACGCCGTCGTCTCGGCTGTCGCCAGCCGCGACTTCGCCAAGGCCCGGGCAATGGCCGATCGCTTCTCCGCGCCGCACGCCTTCGGTTCCTACGAAGAGATGCTCGCTTCCGATGTCATCGATGCGGTCTACATTCCGCTGCCGACGGCGCAACATGTGGAATGGTCGGTCAAGGCCGCCAATGCCGGCAAGCATGTGCTTTGCGAAAAGCCGATTGCCCTGCGCGCCTCTGAGATCGACCAGCTCATCGCCGCACGTGACCGCAACGGCGTCGTAATCGCCGAAGCCTTCATGGTCACCTATAGCCCGGTCTGGCGAAAGGTCCGCTCCCTAATCGCCGAAGGCGCGATCGGCCGGCTGCGCCACGTCCAGGGCGCTTTCACCTATTTCAACCGCGACCCCAACAACATGCGCAACATCCCGGCGCTCGGTGGCGGCGGCCTGCCGGATATCGGCGTATACCCGACGATCACCACCCGCTTCGTCACGGCCAAGGAGCCGGTGCGCGTTCAGGCAAACACCGATCGCGATCCGGAATTCGGCACGGATATCTATTCGAGCGTGCGCGCCGATTTCGGCGACTTCGAGCTGAGCTTCTACATCTCCACCCAGTTGGCGGCCCGCCAGGTCATGGTCTTCCATGGCGACAAGGGCTTCATCGAGGTGAAGTCGCCCTTCAACGCTGACCGCTATGGCCGCGAGGAAGTGGAGTTGACGAACCAGAACCACGCCCAATCCCAGCTTTTCCGCTTCCAGGACGCGCGCCAGTACAAGCTCCAGGCGGAGGCTTTCGCCCGCGCGGCCAAGGGCGAGGACGAGGAAGTGGTGACGCTGGAAAACTCCCGCCTCAATCAGAAATTCATCGACGCGATCTACCGCGCCAGCGCCAAGGACGGTTGGGAGACCATCTGATCAACGGAAAGGGCCCGCTGGTTTTGCCGGCAGGCCCCTTCCTCTTCATCTCCAGCGATCATCCCGTCAGGCAATCGCTGCCTGTTCCCGCGCAAGGCCGCGCAGCTTGAAGATCAGAAAGTCGGCGACCGTGATCAGGCCGATGACGATGAAGCCGATACCCGCGACAGTGAGGAACGGGTAAGCCGCGACCAGCAGTGCTACGCTTGCCACCTGCCAAAGGATGTCGCCAGCGATGCTGACGCGTGCCGCTGCTGCGACCGGCCCGCCGTTGCGCGCCGCGGCAAGGTGGAAGATCCCCCAAAATACCAACCCGACGCCGAGGATCTTCATCATCGGCGCTGTCGCGGCGGGGCTGAAGAGCGAAGCAAGCGGGGCGGCAAAAAGGATCAGCACGGCGCCGACGGCAAGAGAGTAGACGCCGTCGGCAAGGAAGGTCTTGTTGAGCAGGCTGCGGTTCGAGAGGTTCATCGTCGGCTCCATCGGTTTGTCGATGACCGGAGATTGCCGGTTCGGTGTCATCAAACCAATTACCTCTGAGGTAATGGATTTTACGACCGGCGCGCGCCACTCTCCGGCAGAACGGAGAATCACGATCCATGCAGTTTGGTGAACATCTGAAGGAATGGCGCGGGCATCGCCGCATGAGCCAGCTTGATCTTGCGGTTGCCGCCGGCATCTCGGCGCGCCACCTGTCCTTTCTCGAAACCGGCCGCTCGAAACCGTCGGAGGGCATGATCCTGCGGCTGGCCTCCGTGCTGGAAGTCCCCGCTCGCGACCAGGGCACGCTGTTTTCGGCAGCCGGCTATCGACCGCGCATGGCGACGCGGCCCGCCGCCGGGCTGGACGCCATGCCGCCGGTCGTTGCCAATGCCATCAGGCTGATCCTGGCGCGCCACGATCCCTATCCGGGGCTGGTGCTCGATCACGAGTATACGCTGCTGGTCGTTAATCCGGCGCTGGCGAGCTTGGCGGTTGCCGCCGACATTCCGTTCCAGCCCGGCGAGAACTTTCTCGACACGTTTCTCGGTGACGACAATGTGCGCAAGCTGGTCGTCAACTGGGAGGCCGCGGCCGCCGATCTGGTGCAGCGGGTCAGAACCGAAGCCTGGCTGCAGGGGCCCCGCAGCCGCCTCGGCAAGCGCCTGGAAAAAGCGGCGTCCAATCCGGCCGTGGCGCGTGCGACCGAAAACCATCCGGACACTGACCGGTTGCCGGTGCTGCCGATCGAGCTCGACATCGGCGGCTTGCGCTTAAGCTTCATCACCACGCTTCAGACCTTCGGCTCGACCCAGGATGCGCTGGTCGAGGGGGTGCTGATCGAATCCTTCTTTCCGGCCGACGAGGAGACCAGGGCGTTTTTCGAACGCAAGGGATGATCGGCTATCGGTCGCGCTCCAGGCCGATGGCAATCGCGCCGCAAATCATCAGCGCGACGCCCATGTTGTAAGCGCCGATCGCTGCCGCCGCCTGGATCCAGTCGCCGTTTGCGCCGGCAAGCGCCAGCAGCCCCGTGCCGGCGAACAGGCAGGCGCGGGCGGATTTGAGGCCGCATACGGCAATGCCGAGGACGAAGGATGCGGTGACGATCATGAGGCCCGCTTATCCCCTTAGGAGTTGATGATGATCATGCCGCTGATGATCAGCGCGGCGCCGAAGGCGTAGCGCAGCGTCACCGCCTCGCCGAGAAAGACGGCGGCAAGCAGCGGCACGATGCAGAAGGTAAGCGCCATGAAGGAATAGGCGATCGTCAGTGGCACCGACTTGATCGTGAAGATCCAGATGATCGTGCCGATGCCATAGACGGCGAGCGCAATCAGCAGGGTGGGGCTGAGGGCCAGAGCCAGGAGCCCCTGGGCACTGGCATTCCCGGTCTTCGCGCTTGTCAGCTTGAAGAGGATCTGCCCGGCCGAGATCAGCACCGGCGTGAAGAACAGCCCGAACCAGACGGTGGGCGTGAGATTGAGGTTCATCGCCATGCCTCACTCCGCCGCGGCAGTTCTGTCTTCGCAATAGAAGATATCGCGGCCGATATCGACGCATGTGTGCTCGGCCGGAACGGGATGCATCGCCCGCAGGAAGGAGTGGGTATAGGGAAAGAAATTGAAGTGCGGATTGAAGGTGTAGCGGTACTCGCGCTCGCGCGGCACGACGATGATCAGGCGCCGGCGAGTGACCCGGCGAAGCTCGGCGATCGCCTTGCGGTAGTCGAGAATGTGCTCGATCACATGCGTGCAAACGACCGTGTCGAATTCGCCGTCCGCAAAGGGCACGTCCTCGATCATCGCGGCGTGATATTCGATGCCTTCGATCCGGGCCGCATCGTCGATGGCGAAGTCGACACCGGCGAGGCGTTTAAGGTCGGGCTTGGCTTCCCGGATACGCTTCAACAGAACGCCGGTGCCGCAACCGACGTCGCAGACGCTGTCGCCGACGACGCTTGCCGCGATCTTGCGCACGCAGGCTTCGGAATTGTCCGTTCCCTCGTGCACTCTTGGGTGCTGCCGGTAGAGGTCCTCGTACTCGTTCGCCGACAGGAACGGCGCCCGTGCGCGAAAGTCGGCGAGATGGGCGATGTGCTTGCCCCAGGCGAGGCTCGCCATACCCTTGAACAGGCGCGAATCCCTGAGGATCGGCGGCATGACGTCTTCGATCAGGAAGCGTATGCGGTTGGTCGTTTCCCGGTTCATCCGCGGCGCTCCCGCACAATGCGTGGTGCCGACTGCAAGCCGGCTTCCTGGTCCTCGCCCCGGGGCAGAGCGACGCCGCTATCGACCTTCTCCAGCGGCGCAGCCCGTACCGGTGTCGCGATGTAGTGCAGCCGGAGCTGCTCGGTGCGGGCGCGCGAGACCGAATCGAGGATCAGGCCTGCGGTGAACATGATGATCGACATCATCAGCATGGCCAGCGCGAGGACCCAGGTCGGCATGCGCGGCACGAGGCCTGTGGCGAAATATTCGAGCAAGACAGGCATCATGAAGCCGATGCTCGTCGCAAAGAACGCCATGGCGATCACGCCGAAGAACGTGAAGGGCCGCGTTTCTTTCATGAGCATGGCGAAGGTCCAGAGGATCTTGGCGCCATCCTTGTACGTCGACAGCTTGGAATGGGAACCTTCCGGGCGCCGGCCATAGTCCAGTTCAAGCTCCGCGACCGGCAGTTTGAGACGCGAGGCATGGACGGACATCTCCGTTTCGATTTCAAAGCCGTTGGAAATCGCCGGGAAGCTCTTGGCGAAGCGGCGCGAGAGCACGCGGTAACCGGAGAAGATGTCGTTGAAATCGGTACCGAAAATTTCCCGGTACAGAATGTTGAAAAGCCTGTTGCCGAAGGCGTGACCCTGCCTGCCGGCATCGTCGTGAACGCCGCGCCGCGTGCCGACGACCATGTCGGCGCGCTCGGTGATCAAGGTGCGGATCAGGTCTTCCGCATCGGTCGGGCAATAGGTGCTGTCGCCGTCGGCCATGACATAGATGTCGGCGTCGATATCGGCGAGCATGCGGCGCACCACGTGCCCCTTGCCCTGCCGGCGTTCACGTACGACGGTCGCGCCGGCAAGCATCGCCTTCAACGCCGTGCCGTCGGTCGAGTTGTTGTCGTAGACGTAAATTCGCGCCGTCGGCAGTGCCGTCTGGAAACCCTCGACCACCTGTCCGATGGTCGATGCTTCGTTGTAGCAAGGCAGGAGAACGGCGATGTTGAAGCGGTCGAACATCAAGGTGGCTCGGTTGCTGTTGGATCGCGCCATCATAGGATCAGGGTGTTAACAAGACGCCAAGGTGCGCCGCGCGGGCCGGTCGAAGCGACCGGCCTCGCCGCCGCGCGCTTTACGCTTTCTTGATCGCAGGGACGTAAGATCCACGCGATCTAGTGGGCGGGAACCTATGTCGAGCGGAATGGCGGCACTACCGGAAATGGCGACTACGCCCAGGCAGCGGCGGCTCTCGTCGAGCCTGCTTGGGATGGTGCTCGCCTATGGCGTGCCCACGGTTCTTTTCCTCGTCACCCAGTTCATGCGGGCGCCGGATTATCTCGGCCGCGACAATGACGATGCCATGCGCCTGGTCGAGGTGCGCGACCTCCTCGCCGGACAGAGCTGGTTCGACCTCACCCAGCCCCGCCTGGGGCTCGAGGGCGGAACGCTGATGCACTGGTCGCGCCTGATCGATCTGCCGATCGCCGGGCTCATGTCGATTTTTCGGCCTTTTGTCGGCGTGGAGCAGGCGGAAGTCCTGGCGCTTGCGATCTGGCCGATGGCGCTCGCGGTCGGGCTGCTTGCGGCGATGGGGCTCGCCGGACGCCGTGCCGGCGGCACGGTCGCCATGCATTTCTGCCTGGGGCTGACCGCGATCTTCATCGCCACCTCGAACCGTTTCCTCGGGGGCGCCATCGATCACCACAATGTGCAACTGGTGCTGGCCGCGGTCATGGCGGCGATGCTCGTCGATCGACGGTATCGTGCCCTAAATTATGCGCTTGCGGGAGCGGCGGCCGCACTCGCGATCGCCGTAGGTGCCGAAACCACGCCACTCGTGGCGGTCGTCTGCGCAATCGTTGCCTGCCAGTGGCTCTGGGCCGGCCAGACGGCCGCGCGTTCGACCGTCGCCTTCGGCCTGTCGCTGACAGCCGGCCTCAGCGTCATCTTCTTTTCGACCGTGCCGCCGCGCCTCTATTTCGTCGCGACCTGCGACAATCTCTCGATCGCCTTCTATTCGCTGGCGCTGACGGGAGGCGTCCTCCTCGCGCTCGCCGCCGCCACTGTCAGCCACCGCGCGCCAGCGCTGCGCTTCGGCGCGCTCGCTCTCTGCGGTCTCGTCGTCGCCGCGGTCGCCCTGTCTGTGGCGCCGCAATGCCTCGGCAATCCACTGGCCGGTCTCGATCCGCTGCTCATCGAGCTCTGGCTCGACCATATCTCCGAAGCCCGTTCCGTCACGCTGATCGCTGTGCAGGAGCCGACCAATACCGGCGCCTACTATTTCACCGGCGCCTTTGCCTCGGCCATCTGCCTCTGGCGCATCTTGCGTCGCGACCGGATCGATCTCCATCTGGTGCTCCTTGCCTTGGTGCTTTCGAGCCTGGCGATCGCCCTCGTCCAGGTCCGCGGCATGGCATTTTCCAACCTGCTCGCCATCGTGCCGATGGCCCTGCTGCTTACCGACCTGCGTGCGCGGTCGAGCGGCGGAACGGCTGGCGCCCGCGCCTCCCTTCTCTATGTCGGAGCACTGCTCGTTTCCGTTCCGGCGATGTGGGCCGTTGCCGGAACGCTTGCGGAAAAGGGGATCAGCGGGTTTGCTGCCGCGGAAGCAGCGGTCACGAACGGCGAGGCGTGCCTGACCGACGCCGCCCTTGCCGATATTGGGCGGCTGGCGCCGTCGCTGGTCGTCGGACCGTCGGATATCGGCGCGACGCTGCTTCGCCGCACCGAACACCGCGTGCTCAGCGCGCCCTATCATCGCAATGCCGCCGGCATGCTCCGCGAGCTGAAGATCGGCCTGGCCGAGCCTGGAGCCGCCGCCGTCCTGTTGCGCCAGCTCGGGCAGCCAGTGCTCGCCTTCTGCGCCGTTGACGCTCAAACGCAGGTCATAGCTGCCCGCGCTCCGCGTGGTCTCTATGCGGATCTCGCCGCCGGGCGCGTGCCGGCATTCCTGTCGCCCCTGCCGGTTTCGGAAGGCTCGCCCATCCGGCTCTATATGCTTGCGCCTTGAGCGCCACGCCCCTGGCGCGTGGAAAGCGTGAGGGATGTGCTGGCCTTCGGCGAAGGGTGCGGTAAAAGAGGCGATGGCCTCTTTCTTCGACAGCGATTCTCCGAGCAACCTCACCGAATACTCGGTGTCCGAGCTTTCGGGCTCGATCAAGCGAACGGTCGAACAGGCCTTCGACCAGGTGCGCGTGCGCGGCGAAATCTCCGGCTATCGCGGCCCTCATTCGTCGGGCCACGCCTATTTCGCGCTCAAGGACGATCGGGCGCGCATCGATGCAGTCATCTGGAAGGGTACCTTCTCGCGCCTGCGCTTCCGTCCGGAAGAGGGCATGGAGGTGATCGCGACCGGCAAGGTCACGACCTTCCCGGGCTCGTCGAAGTATCAGATCGTCATCGAGATGATGGAACCGGCCGGCGCCGGCGCGCTGATGGCGCTGCTCGAAGAGCGCAAGCGCAAGCTCGCCGCCGAAGGGCTGTTCGACGCCAATCGCAAGCGGCAGCTGCCCTATATGCCCAAGGTGATCGGTGTCGTGACGTCGCCGACCGGTGCCGTCATCCGCGACATCCTGCACCGCATCGCCGACCGCTTTCCCGTCCATGTCGTCGTCTGGCCGGTTCGCGTGCAGGGCGATGGCTCGGGTGACGAGGTTGCAGCGGCGATCCGCGGCTTCAACGCGATCGAGCCCGGCGGGCCGATTGCGCGGCCGGATGTCCTGATCGTCGCGCGTGGCGGCGGCAGCCTCGAAGACCTCTGGGGCTTCAACGACGAGGCCGTCGTGCGCGCCGCCGCCGCCTCCGGGATCCCGCTGATTTCGGCCGTCGGTCACGAGACCGACTGGACGCTGATCGACTATGCCGCCGACCAGCGCGCGCCGACGCCGACGGGTGCAGCGGAAATGGCGGTGCCGGTCAGGGCCGATCTCGAAGCCGGTCTCTCCGGCCTGTCGGCACGCCTCAAGTCGGCTGTCGGACGCCAGATGGACAATCGCCGCCAGGCGGTGCGGTCTCTGGCGCGGGCGCTGCCGTCGCTCGACCAGTTGCTGGCGCTGCCGCGCCGCCGTTTCGACGAGGCTGCACTCGGGCTCGGGCGCGGGCTCACGATGAACACGGCCAACAAGCGCCGTCAGTTCGAACGCGTGTCTGCCGAGCTGCGTGCCGACCTTCTCAAGGGCAAGCTTTCCGAGCGTCGCCAGCGCCTGGTCGACGCCATGAACAAGGCCGACCGCATCGTCGAGCGGCAAGTCCATCGCGGCGAGGCGCGGGTTTCTGCGGCCGACGCTGCGCTGCGCGCCTTACCCTCGCGCCTCATCGGCCAGATCCATCGGGCATCCGATCGCGTCGCCGGGCTTGCTGCCCGGTCCGATGCGGCCGTGCGCGCAGACGTGCGACGCCTGCGCAGCGTCATCGTCGCCCAGGATCGCATCCTGCAGTCGCTTTCCTATCGCAACGTCCTGCAGCGCGGATTTGCGCTGGTGCGCGATGCCGAAGGCGGGCCGGTGCGCCAGGCTGCATCCGTCTCGGTCGGCATGACGCTCAGCCTGGAATTTGCCGACGGTCGCGTGTCGGCGATTGCCGGCGACGGGGAGGGCGAGCCAGGTTCTCCGCCGACGGCGCCCCGCAAGAAGCAGCCGAAGCCCGCAGACCCGGCGGGAGAGCCGCCGAAACAGGGTAACCTGTTCTAGCGCGTCATCCCGCTGTCATGCCGACGACGTAGCGCCAGCGTTCGCAAGAGAGTGACGGAGCCCGGCATGGTCGAGCGAGCCAAGATTATCTTCATCCACGGCGCTTCCAGCAGCGGGAAATCGACGCTGGCGCGGGCGGTCCAGGCGCAGATCGGCGCGCCGTTCTGGCATGTTTCGATCGACCATCTTCGCGATTCGGGGATGGTGCCAATGGAACGGTTCCGCCGCGGCGATTTTCGTTGGAAGGAACACCGGGCGCGCTTCTTCGACGGTTTTCACCGCTCGCTGGTCGCCTATGCGTCAGCCGGCAACAATCTCCTGCTGGAGCACATTCTCGAAGAGCCCGGCTGGGCGTCTGAGCTCGCGGTGATGCTTCAGCCGTTCGATGTGTTTTTTGTCGCGCTTCACTGTGAACTCGACGAACTGGTCCGGCGCGAACGGCTTCGCGCCGACCGGCCGATCGGCAGCGCCGCAGATGATTTTCACCGCATTCACGTCGGACAGTGTTACGATCTGGAGCTTGGTTCGGGACAGGCCGCCGATGACGCCGCCGCGCAGTTGATTTCCGCATGGTCGGTGCGCCGCTCGCCCTCCGTCTTTGACACACTGGCGCTGGAAGCCCGGCCAGGATCGGGCAAATCCCCGTTCTGAAGAAGGCGGCTGCTGGCGGTCTAGGGAGCGAGCGTGTCCGCTCGCATGACTGCCTCCTCGGCGCGGCCTGACGGTCGCGAAAAACGGCATTGTATTCGGTTGATTTTTAAGCTCATTTTCCCGGCGACGGATCTTGATTCCAGATCGATATGTTAGGAACACCGCATGCGCATCCTGCTCGTGCTTGCCCACCCGCTCGAAGACAGTTTTGCCGCGAACGTGGCGCGTGAGGCGCGCGCCGCCTTGGAGGCGAGCGGACATTCGGTCGACTTGCTCGATCTCTATCGCGAGGATTTCGATCCGCGCCTCAGCGTCGCCGAGCGCGGCAGTTACTTCTCCGACACCTATGATCGGTCAGGCGCGGCAGACTGGATCGGCCGGCTGCAGGCGGCCGATGGGCTGGTGCTCGTCTTCCCGCAATGGTGGTTCAATTTTCCGGCGATCCTGAAGGGCTTCTTCGATCGCGTCTTTGCGCCGGGCATCGCCTTCGACAACGACCCGGCCGGCGGCCGCATCATCCCGCGGCTCCACAATATCAAGCTCTTCTGGGCGCTGACGACGACCGGCTCGCCCTGGTGGGTGGTGCATCTCTACATGGGCAATCCGGTGAAGCGGCTCTTGAAGCGCGGCATCGCCGCCTTCTGCGCCAAGGGACTGAACTTCCGCATGCTCGCGCTGCACGACATGGACCGGGCGACCGACGCCAAGCGCAAGGCGCATCTGCAGCGTGTCCGTCGGCTTGCCTCCAGTTTGTGATCGCGGCTACTCGAAGGTCGCGAGATATTTGCGCAGCAGTGCGTTGAGCACCACGCGTTCCTCGGGCGACAGCGCGGAAACGACGCGATGCTGGTTGGCCACATGCGCGGTCGCGGCCTCGTCGACACGGCGCAAGCCCTCGTCCGTCAAGGCGATGATCACCCCCCGCCTGTCCTCGGGATTGGCGATCCGTTCGACGAGCCCGGCCTTTTCAAGCTGGTCGATGCGGTTGGTCATGGTGCCGGAGCTGACCATGGTCGTATCCAAAAGGTCTCCGGGCGAAAGCCGATAGGGCGGTCCGGACCGACGAAGCGTCGCGAGCACGTCGAAGCTCGACGCATTCAATCCGCGCTCGGAAAACGACTTCTCGATTTCCCGGGCGATATGTGTCGAAACCCGTGAGAGCCGGCCAAGCAGGCCCATGGCCGAAACATCGAGGTCCGGCCGCTCCCGGTGCCATTGGGCCAAAATCCTGTCGACGCGATCCATCAAACCCTCCATGCATTTATCTCAGCATAGAGTATCTTGACTTAGAGATAAACCGCGTTATCCTCATTTTATCTTGATATAGAGATTCTTGAGGTAAAGATATGAGTTCGAGCCGCACCGTCGACCTTGCCTTGACCGCGCTGGCACCGGCCATCTGGGGCAGCACCTATCTTGTCACCACAGAGTACCTGCCGTCTGGCTATCCGTTGACGGTCGCCATGCTGCGGGCGCTGCCGGCGGGGTTGCTCCTGCTCTTGATTGTGCGGCGCCTGCCGGACGGTATCTGGTGGCCGCGGACCTTCGTGCTCGGCGCGCTCAACTTCTCCTTCTTCTGGGCCATGCTGTTCGTTTCCGCTTACAGGCTGCCAGGCGGCGTCGCCGCAACCGTCGGTGCCGTTCAGCCGCTGATCGTCATCCTGTTGTCGCGCGTCTTCCTGGGCTCGCCGATCCGCCTGCTCAGCGTGGTTGCCGGCCTTGCGGGCATTGCCGGCGTCGCCCTGCTGGTGTTGACGCCGGGCGCCGCGCTCGATCCGCTCGGGGTGCTCGCTGGTCTCGCCGGAGCCGTCTCCATGGCCTTCGGCACGGTGCTGAGCCGCCACTGGGCGCCGCCGGTTCCGCCGCTCACCTTCACTGCCTGGCAATTGGCCGCCGGTGGCCTCATGCTCGTGCCGGCGGCGCTGTTCTTCGAGCCGTCGCTGCCGCCGCTGACCACCGCCAACGTCCTCGGTCTCGCCTATCTCGGCCTGGTCGGCGCCGCCTTCACCTATCTGCTCTGGTTCCGCGGCCTGTCGCGCCTCGAACCTTCTGCCGTCTCGCCGCTCGGTTTCCTGAGCCCGGTCGTTGCCATCCTGCTCGGCTGGGGCGTGCTCGGCGAGCAACTGACGCCGGTGCAGGCGCTCGGCATCCTTGTCGTCTTCGTCAGCGTCTGGCTCAGCCAGCGCGCGCAACTCGCCCCCAAGGTGCGACCGGCGCGGGCCTGAAAGCAGGGCTTGCAACCACAGCGCATGCGCTTCACATTGCCGGCAACGTCAATCCTCAAAGAAGCGCACGCCCTGATGACCGAGCATCTGACGCCAGCGCTCTATTCCGATCTCCTCCGTTTCGCGAGGCGGCAAAGCCGCCGTGCGGCCGAAGCGGAGGATTTGCTGCATGAGGCGCTGATCGTCGCGCTCAAGGCAGGGCGTTTTCCAACCGGCGGCGATCGCGCCTGGTTCTGCGGTGTTCTCCGCAAGCTCGCAGCGATGCAGGCGCGCACCGCTGCTCGCCGTTTGCGCCGGGAGCTGCAAGCGGACGTTTCCGAAGCGGAAGAGCGGCGCTCTGGCGATCCGCTGGCCTTCGCCGTCACGCTTTCCCCGAGCCTCAGGATCGTGATGCTGCTGGCGATCGGCGGCCACAATCGCCTCGAAATCCGTCATCTCCTCGGCATTTCCGATGAAGCGCTGCGCCAGCGCATCCTGATGCTGCGCCGGGCCTGGCGCGATGCCGGCCATGTCGAGACCAATCTGGAGTTGACCGGACTTCGCTATCCGCTCGAAAGCGGCCGTATTCGTCAGGCCCTGCTGCCGGTCACCCGCGGCGGCCGCGCCGCCTTTGCCAGCCACGATCCGGACGGCCATCTCTTCGCGATCAATTTTTCGCCGCGCGTGTCTCACGAAACGGCAACCGGCGGCAACAAGCCGGCGTAACAAACACAAGGGAAGCAACCAATGTTGTCGAAACCACGTATCGGGGCCATCTGCTACTTCGTCTCGGATCTCACCCGCACCGAAGCCTTCTACCGTGATGTTCTGGGTCTCAACGTCCAGCGCATGGAGGACGACGAAGCCGGCTCCTGGCTGATGGCGAAGATAGAAGACGAGGTCGAGTTGATCTTCTTCGTCGTGGAGAGCAAGCCGGGCAACACACCGATCGTTGTGTTCGATCTCGCCGAGGGCGGCATCGACGATGTGGTCGCGGGCCTCGCTGAAAAGGGAACCACCATCGTCACGCCGGTGAGCCATGCGCCCGGCGGCTGGTCGGCAGAATTCGCCGATCCCGATGGCCACGTGCTGTCCCTCTACCAATCGGCGGAGATGCCGCGTCTGAAGCGGGCTGCCAACGGCTGAAGGGGCAATTTCCCCAATAGAAAAGGCCGCCGCATGTGTTGCGGCGGCCACAAGCCTTTCAGGTCGGACGAGACCGGGGAGGGGCCGTGATCAGGCCCATTCACCCTTTCGCATGACCGGAACGCGGCTACCATCGGCGCGCACGCCGTCGATGTCGACCTGGCCCGAACCGATCATCCAGTCGATGTGGATCAGGCTGGAATTGCCGCCCTGGGCGCGGATCTGTTCCGGCGTCAGCTTGGTGTCGTCGACGAAGCAGCCGGAATAGCACTGGCCGAGCGCGATGTGGCACGAGGCGTTTTCGTCAAACAGCGTGTTGTAGAACAGGATGCCGCTTGCCGAGATCGGCGAGGAATGCGGCACCAGAGCCACTTCGCCGAGCCGGCGCGCGCCCTCGTCGGTGTCGAGCACCTTGTTCAGTACTTCCTCGCCGCGCGATGCCTTGGCTTCGACGATCCGGCCGCCCTCGAAACGCACCTGGATGTTGTCGATCAGCGTGCCCTGGTGCGACAGCGGCTTGGTCGAGGAGACATGGCCTTCGACGCGCAGCGCATGCGGCGTCGTGAACACTTCCTCGGTCGGGATGTTCGGGTTGCAGGTGACGCCGTTCTTGGCCTCCGATGCGCCGCCGCACCAGAGATGGCCATCGGCAAGCCCGACGGTCAGATCGGTGCCCGGGCCGGTAAAGTGCAACGCGGCAAAGCGCTCGCCGTTCAGCCAGGCCGAGCGCCGGGCGAGGTTGGCGTTGTGCTCCTTCCAGGCGGCCACCGGATCGGCGACATCGACGCGCGAGGCGGCGAAGATGGCGTTGGCGAGCTTCTCGACGGCAACCTCTTCCGGGTCGTTCGGGAAGACGAGCTTCGCCCAGGACGGGTTCGGGTAGGAAACGATGTTCCAGTTGATGTCGAAGTTCGAGATCTTTTCGAGCGCCGGCTTATAGGCAATGGAATTTGCCTTGTTGGCCCGCGCCACCTTGGCCGGATCCTGCGCCGAAAGCATCATCGGGTTGTCGCCGGAGATCGCAAGCCGCGCTGCACCACCGGCGAAAGCTTCGGCCATGCCCTTGAACAGCCAGTCGCTTGCCCGGTCGAAGCTCTCGTCCGGTGCATAGGCATAACGCGAAAGCGTCGTGTCCTCGTCCGAATAGAGAGTCGTCACGAGGCCTGCACCGGCCTTGTAGGCGTGCTTGGTGATAAGGCGAACAAGCGGCATCGCCGCGACCGGCGCAGTCATGACAAGGTCCTGACCGCGCTGAAGCTGCAGGCCGACCTGGATCGCGACTTCCGCGAGCTTGTCGAGTTTCACCGGGTCGATCGGATCGGGCGTATTGGCGGGAAAGGTCATGATCTACCTGTCTTTCTGAAATCGGAAGAAGAAGACTTAGAGCGCTTTGCGGCGAAAATGAAGGCTGAGCCCGGGAGGTTTAGTGCAATCAGCGCGCGCCGAGCCCCGCACGCACCCGCTCGACATTGCTCCTGTGCACAGCCTCATAAGGCGCGAAATAGAGGATCGCGCCGGAGGCGATATCCTCGGCGGCGAATTCCTTGAGTGCGCCGATGGCAGCACCGGTCGCGATCGCGCGGGTCAGCCGCTCGAGATAGCCGCGATTGGCATCGATCAGTTTCGGTCCGTAGCCGCCGCTGGCGATGCGTTCGCGGTCGCCATGGGCGGGTAGAATCCGAGCAATCGGCCATTGCCGCAGGCGCTTGAGTTCCGCGATGTGCGTCGCCGTCTGATCAGCCTCGCTGATGAAGGTCGTCGTATCCTCGAGCGTATCGCCCGCCAGCAGCAACTTCTCCTCGGGCAGCCAGATCACGTTGCCGTCGGCGCTATGGATGGCGAAGTGATGCAGTTCGACCCGGCGTGCGCCGACGGTCAGTGCAAGCGTCTCGTCGAACAGGCGGTTCGGCATCACGAGGGGCTGGATCGGCGGCGTCGCCGTTTCGATCTTCTCGCGGTTTTCTTCAAGTTTCGCTGCCGTCAGCTTGAGGGCGATGATCTCGCAATCGGCAAAGACCGCATTTCCGGCCACATGGTCCTTATGCCAATGGCTGAGCACGACGCGGATCGCGGTGACGCCAAGGCTTTCGAGATGGTTGCGGATCGCCCGGGCGTGATCGAGCGAGATATGCGTGTCGTAGACCAGCGCTTGCGTGCCGTCGACGATGGCATAGGAGGCGACGCCGAGTTCGTAGGCGCCGTCATCGAGCCAGTTCGCCGCCTGCGAATAGAGCCGCACTCCGGCAACGCGCCCGTCATAGTAGGCATAGACGCCGGGATAGGGCTCAAGAACCGTAAGGGTCGAGATCATGTCGGTCACAAGGCGCTCCTCCAGCATGGCTTGCGCCCTGTCATAGAGCAGGCGCGCGCCAAACTGAAGGACGGCGTGATCTCGCGCTCTTCGCTATGCCTGTCCGGCGCGCAGCAGGTAGGCGTCGTGCTCCCTGAGGAAGGTCATCAGCCGCTCACCGTAATCCGGCGTCACGGCCGCCTTGACGCTCGGCCGCTCGGCGAGCGCCTTGCGCCAGGCGCCGACACGATCGAGTCCGTCGAAAATGCCGTGATCTGCAAGCGTGTCGAAGAGATCGAAGTAACGGAAGATCGGTGCGAAGACCGCATCGACGAGCGAAAATTGTGTACCGGCAAAGTAGGGACCTTCGCCAAGTGCCGCTTCCATGGTCACAAGTTTGCCGGCCACCGCCTGGCGTTTCTGTTCGTAGGTTTCCCGGTCCTGAGCAGTCTCGAAGCCCCAGAGATCCGAAAGGATCGACGAGCCGAATTCCATCCAGCCGCGATGACGGGCGCGCTCCAGCGCATCTTCGGGGTGAAGCTTCGGGCCGGCTTGGCTTTCCTCGACATATTCGGCGATGACGGAGCTTTCAAACAGTACCTTTTCGCCGCTCTGCTGCGGCACCTGCAACAGCGGCACCTTGCCGAGCGGCGAGATTTTCAGGAACCAGTAGGGCTTGGCCTTGAGGTCGATATAGGTCCGCTCGAAGCGAACGCCTTTTTCGTCGAGCGCGATCGAGGCACGCTGCACATAGGGGCAGAGATGGTGGCTGACGAGGGTAAGCATGGCAATCTCCCGGTTGAGGTAAAGTAGATGCATATGCATGTATGTGGGCTTGCTTCGACTTTCAAGATGGATGTAATTGCATCTATGAGCAAAGAGACGAAAATCGACGAGAAGGGCCCTGGCCCCGAAACGACCGCGGCCTGGATCGGCCTGATGCGCGCACGGGAATGCGTGCTTGCTCGGATCGAGGCCGATTTCAAGGGGGCCAGCCTGCCACCGCTTGGCTGGTACGACGTGTTGTGGGAACTGGTTCAGGCCGAAGACGGCCGGCTGCGGCCCTTCGAGATCGAGGCGCGCACCTTGCTCGCGCAGTATAACTTGTCGCGCCTGATCGATCGCCTGGTCAAAGAGGGGTTGGTCCGTCGCGAAGCCTTCGACGCCGACGGTCGCGGCCAATGGGTTGTCGTCACCGAGGCCGGAAGGGCGCTGCGCGTGCGCATGTGGCAGACTTATGGGCCTTCGATAGAGGCCCATGTCGGCGCCCGGCTGACAGAAGCGGAGGCGCGGCAGCTCGCGGGGCTGCTGGCGAAGCTCAGGTAGAGCACGTCAGTTCTCAAACAGGGTACCGGCGAACGATCGGGTAGCGCCTTCCAGGCAAGTTACCCCTCACCTTAGCGCTCTTCCTGCAGGGGGGAGAGGGGGCGTGCTGGCGTGCTGTTCGTAGCGCCGCCGACCGGAGCCGTCACAGGAGAGGGAGGTCGTCGTTGCTGAGACGAACGGGACCATGCGTCTCCGTCGCCCCGCTCGCGGGGAGAAGGTGGCCGGCAGGCCGGATGAGGGACCCCGACGGAACGAGCGTCAATCTAGGACGCCGTCGTCGCCTAGCTGCTCAGCCCGAACGACTTCTCCAGCGCTTCCCAGGTCTCGTCCATGGCGAAGGTGCCGGAGAGATAGGGAATGGCCACGTGTCCATAGAGCGGCGAAAGCTGCCACTCGGCCGTTTCCTCGTCGACCCCTGCGATCTGCTGCAGGTAGATCGTCGAGACGAGGCCGGTGCGGTCGGCGCCGGCCTTGCAGTGGATCAGAAGCGGCTTTGGCGCGTCCCTGAGGATCGCCATCAGCGCGTCGGTTTCCTTGCGGTCGATCTCGGCCGAAGCGGACATGGGGAAGTTGATGAGCCGGATACCGTTGCGCTCGGCGGCGGCAACCTCATCGCGATACCAGCGCTCGTCCAGCTTTTCGCCGCGCAGGTTGAGAATGGTGCGGATGCCGTAGGCCTTGGAATAGGCGGCGATCGCCTCCGGCGTCGGCTGTGCCGAACGGTAGACCTCACCGGCCACGAGCGTATGGAAATTGCCGGTCCACTGAAGACCGACGAGGTAGATGACCAGGGCCGCGACGAGCGCAGCCGTGCCGACGGCGAGGCGCTTCAAAAGACGCTTCGCGCTGGGAAATCTTGCAAATGCCATGTGAGAGACCCGACGCCGTTCGAAGGCGGGCGTGCATGCAAAAATTGCACATTTCGTCCCCGCATCAGCGGCTCGTATAAGGCATCTGTGATATTTTGATGGCAGCGCCTCAGGCGATGAGCGGTGCGGCGATCGCCTTTAGCGTGGCCTGGGCGTCGCGGGGTGCAAGCCGCACCTGCAGACCGCGCTGTCCGCCATTGATGTAGACCTGCACTTCGGCAAGTGCGGCCTCCTCGATTGCCGTCGGCACGTGTTTTTTCTGGCCGAACGGGCTGATGCCGCCGACATGGTAACCGGTCAGCCGCTCGGCATCCGCCGGCTTCATCATCGCCGCCGACTTGCCGCCGAAGGCGGCGGCGAGCTTCTTCATGCTGACCTCACGATCCGAGGGAACGACGCAGCAGACCGGCTTGCCGTCGACTTCAGCCATCAGCGTCTTCAGCACCCGGCTCGGATCCTCGCCGAGCGCCTCGGCCGCCTGCAGGCCGACGCGCTCCGCATTGGGATCATAGTCATAGGCATGCACGCTGAAGGTGACACCGGCCTTCGAAAGCATCTGCGTGGCGCGCGTGGTCTTCGACATCGTCGTCGCTCCAAATGGGGGTCAGGCTTTGGCGAGTACGGCCTCGTAGAGGTCCGGCTTGAAGCCGATCAGCAGATTGCCGTCCGCTTCGAGCACCGGACGCTTGATCATCGAGGGCTGGGCGAGCATCAGCGCAATCGCCTTCTGTTCGTCGAGGCCCTGCCTGTCGGCCTCGTCGAGCTTGCGGAAAGTCGTGCCGGCGCGGTTCAGCACCGTTTCCCATCCGGCCTCCTTGCACCAGCGCTCGAGATGCGGGCGGTCGATGGCCTCGGCCTTATAGTCGTGGAAGCGATAGGCGATGCCCCGGCCGTCGAGCCAGGTGCGGGCCTTCTTCATCGTGTCGCAGTTCTTGATGCCGTAAATCGTAACCGTCATTCCCATGCTCCAGCCGCAGCGAGCAATTCCGAACGGCCGCGCCGCTGGGAATCGCGCAATTTCAAAGCGTGGCAGGAGTGATAGCCGCCCGATGCGCGGGAGGGAAGACCGAGACCTTGCGTCAGGTCACGCCGGCGTAGCGTCCCGGCTTGTGATTGATCGCCAGCGTCATGTTGACGACAGCGGCCCCGATCACCGAGAGCACCAGGTTCGATGGCGGCAACACGAAGAAGGCGGCAGCCAGAATGGTGAGATCGACCGCCAGCTGGAAATAGCCGGCACGGACGCCGAACCTTTCCTGGAGATAGATCGCGACGATGTTGATGCCGCCAAGCCCGGTGCGATGGCGAAAGAGGATCAACAGGCCCATGCCCATCAGCCCGCCGCCGACAACCGCCGCATAGATCGGGTCAAGCCGGGCGATCTCCACCCAGCCGGCCGTCAGCCGAGAAAACAGCGAGACGAGGCTGACGGCGATGAAGGTGCGCAGTGCAAACATCCAGCCGAGCCGTTTGACCGCCAGGACGTAGAAGGGCAGGTTGACGAGCGAAAAGACCAGCCAGAACTCGGCGCCGGTCGCATATTGCAGAAGCAGTGCCAGGCCCGACGTGCTGCCCGTGAGCAGCATCGCCTTGCTGTAGATGATGATGCCGAGCGACATGATCAGCGTGCCCGTCAGGATCGCCAGCGCATCCTCGTAGAGGCGATGGCGTTCAGTCGGGGTTTCTGTCGCGTCGATGCTGTGCTCGGCCATCATGGTCCTCAGAGGTTCTTGAAGTTGGCGATGACGCCGTCGACTTCCGCCGTCTTCAGGCCGGCAATGTTGATGCGGCCGGAACCGGGCATGTAGATGCCGTGCTCGTTCCGAAGCCGCATGACGTCGGCCTCGGCAAGCGGAAGCAGCGAGAACATGCCTTCCTGGCTGGCGACGGCGCCGAGCGCCTGCCAGCGATCGCGCAAGCCTTCGGCGAGCGCGCGGCGGATGTTGGTGATGCGCAGCCGCATGGTTTCGAGTTCTGCTTGCCAGTCACGCTTGAGCTCGGCGTCGGAAAGGATCATCCGCACGATTGCAGCACCGTGATCCGGCGGCATCGAGTAGCTGGTGCGGGCAAGGCCGGCGAGGTTGGAGCGGACCGTATCGGCCGAAGACGAGGAGGCCGTCACCGCGAAGATCGCGCCGGCGCGCTCGCGATAGAGCCCGAAGGACTTGGAGCAGGAAACGGCAACCAGCGCTTCCGGAACGACGCCGATCAGGTGGCGGAGACCGGCGACATCCTCGTCGAGACCGCGGCCGAAGCCCTGGTAGGCAAGGTCGACGAGCGGCAGCAGGCCGCGCTCGGCGATGACGGCGGCAAGCTCCATCCACTGCGCTTGCGTGATGACGCCGCCCGTCGGGTTGTGGCAGCTCGCATGCAGCAGCACGGCGTCGCCGGCGGCAGCGCTCTGGAGCGCCGTTATCATGGTGTCGAAGAGCACGGTTTGCGTCGGCACGTCGAAGAACGGGTAACCGGCGGGCTCAAGGCCAGCGGTCTTGAAGATGCTGGCATGGTTTGGCCAGCTCGGCAGCCCGATCCAGATGCGCTTGCCGCCCATCTGGTGGATAAGGTCGGCCGCGAGCCGGAGAGCGCCGGAACCGCCCGGCGTCTGCACGCCGGCGATATGGCTGCGATCGATGGTATCGCCACCGACCAGCGTCCAGAGATGATCGATAAAGACGAGATCGCCCTCGGGGCCGACATAGGACTTGCTGTCCTGCGTTTCGAGCAGGCGCTTCTCCGCTGCCTTGACGGCGCGAAAGATCGGGGTGTGGCCGGTTTCGTCGCGGTAGACGCCGACGCCGAGATCGACCTTTCCGGGGCGCTCGTCCTTGCGGTAAAGCCCGATCAGGGCCAGCAACGGATCATCGGGTTGGCGGGTCAGAGCGTCGAACATGCCGGAAATTCCCCCTTGAGTGGCAGCGATGCGTTATCGGTCGAGAAAGCCTGCCGGCCGCCGTTCCTCCGGCTGCCCTGCGGCTTTCTTCTTAAGTCAGCGCAAGCGCAAAATCGATGCGATATTTGCCACAGAGACAATATCGACAGCGTGCTATTTGCGCAAAATTCTGCAATTCATTTGCTGATTTGCGTGCTGCGGCATATTTCCTGAAGCCGAAATCGAAGCGTTGGGGGCGATGATGGTCGAGAAGATGGCGGTGGAACTGGATCAGATCGACCGGCGGATCATCCGCCTTCTGGTGGAGGATGCATCGCTCAGCAACAACGCGCTGGCGGCGAGAGTCGGGCTCTCGCCGGCGCCGTTGTCGCGCCGCCTTGCCCGGCTCTATGCGGCCGGCGTCATCCGCCAGACGGTGGTCGTCGATCCGAAGGCAGCCGGCATCGGCTTCCAGGCCTTCGTCGAGGTGACGCTGGAGCGCACCGCAAGCAAGGTCGGCCAGCGCTTCATCGAGCTGGTGTCGCGCATGCCGGAGGTGGTGGAATGCCACACGGTCGCCGGCGATTTCGATTTTCTTCTGAAGATCGCGGTGCGCGACGTCGCGGATTACAAACGCCTGCTCTGGAGCGAATTCGAGCAGATCGCCGAGAT
The DNA here is from genome assembly GCF_001426275.1 of Ensifer sp. Root423. NCBI lineage: Bacteria > Pseudomonadati > Pseudomonadota > Alphaproteobacteria > Hyphomicrobiales > Rhizobiaceae > Ensifer > Ensifer sp. Root423. Next base: position 227,379 of record NZ_LMEG01000044.1, read on the forward strand.
CAAGACGTTGCGCTCGACCATTCTGCTCGACAGCCCAAAGATGACGGCCGCCACGGGGGCGTGACGGCCGCTTGAACATTCAATCCCAAGTCCTAGGCTTCGAGCGACCCGGGTTTGCGCCCGGCGCTCGACGGCGCAGCGCAGGCGATCTTCATCAAGTCCGAGCGCCGGCGTGCAAGGCGGGTCGAGACGCGGGTGACAATCAGCCCGTCCTGCGGCGCGCGCACCTCGAGGGCGCCGTCCGCCTGGCCGGGGCGCGTAAGGATCGTTGCGAGCAGATCGCCCGCCTTCACGCTCTCGCCGATATCCCGGTGGAACAGGATGGCGCCGGCCTCAGGGGCCCGGATCATCTCGATGTTGTCGAGCGGTGCGATGATGCCAGCGAAGGGTGCAATTGTTTCTTCGTCACCGGTAATGACGCCGCGGGCGACGAGGAAGCGGAAGACCCCTACGGCATCCTTGCGAGCAAGCTCCGGATAGACGTCGCGCGTGCCGCGAAGCTCGACCGTCACCGAGAGGCGTCCCGGCAGGCGTGTCTTCTTCTGCCCGGTTTCGTATTTCCAGGCATAGGCGACAGCCTCCTCGAAGGCGGAGCTTTCGCCGTCCGAAAGGAAGACCGCCTCCATATCGAGCGCCGAGGCGAGGTCGCCCGCTTCCGGCCAGAAGGCGTCGTCGATATAGGCGTATTGCAGCGCCTCGTCGTCGCAATGAAGATCGAGCATCAGGTCGGCGCCGAGCGCCATATGCAGCAGCTGCCGTTTCAGCCGATCCGTCGCCGAGTAGCGGTCGAGATCGTCGATCAGCCGGTCACGGTCGCCAAGCGTGATCAGCGGAAAATCACGGTTGAAGTTCGTGCGTGAGCCGAGGTCGAAGCGGCCCTGCAACTCGCCGAAATGCGACTGCGCGGTGCCGATCGGATTTGCCTGGGGCACGACGGTGATGTCGCCGAGGATGGCGCCGTCTTTCTCCGCCTGCTGCAGCCGCTGCAGCAGGAAATGGGCAAGTGCGGTGCCCGGCAGTTCGTTGGCGTGCAGCGCCGCCTGGATGTAGGTCTTCGGTGCAGCGGCCGTTCTGCCCTTGAAACGGAAAACCGGCAGGCGCCATTCGATACCGGGCGTATCGCCGGCGATGATGATTTCGGAAACGTCCATGGGCTCCTCCCGTATCGTTCGTTGGTCGCGCTTATCGGCATTCCCAAGGCGCTCCGCAAGTCGCTAAGAACTAGGGTGCGGTTTCGGGTTGCGCCGACGTCGCTCTGGCTTTGACATGATCGGCAGGCCTATTGTTCCGTGAAGCATCCAGCACAGGTGGGAGACAGCAAGATGATCCTGATCGGCCAATATGACTCCCCCTTCGTGCGACGCGTGGGCATCGCGCTCAGCCTTTACGACATCCCGTTCGAACACCGTCCCTGGTCGTCCTTCGGCAATGCCGACGAGCTTCGGGCCTACAATCCGCTGACGCGCGTGCCGACGCTGGTGCTGGACGATGGGACGGTGCTTACCGACAGCCATATCATTCTCGATTATCTCGACAGTCTCGTTTCCGACGACCGGGTCCTGTTCCCGCGAACGGAACCGGCGCGCCACCGGGTGCTGAGAATCGCGACGCTTGCCACGGGCCTCGGCGACAAGGCCGTCAGCCTGTTCTACGAGAAGCGGTTGCACGGGGCGGTCTCGGCACTCTGGGTCGACCGCTGCCGCCGCCAGATCGAAGAGACGCTTCAAGTGCTCGAAACGAGCCGCGCGCAAAGCACGGGCGCCTATTGGTTCGGCGAGCGCATCGGCCATGTGGATATCGCCGTTGCGGCCGTGTTGCGCTTCCTCAAGGAGGTGCATCCCGATCTGGTCGCGATGGGGCGCTATCCGCGTCTGCAGGCGCATGCGGACATGCTTGAAGCGCTTCCGGTGTTCCAGACGATCAGCCAGCCCTTCATTCCGCCCGCGTAAGGGGGGCTCCCCGTCGGAGCCGGGCTGGCACATCACCAAGGTGTACGGCTACCTTCCGCCTGGACTTCAGCGCGACGGCAATAGCGGCCAGCGGGCGAGGATCTTCGTAGAGCCCGCCCCCTGGCGGGCATGGATCAGAACGAGTTCGCGCGCCACCCAGGAGACCGGTTCGGAAACGCGGAGATCCGGCGCGACCCGATCGTTCCGGTAGAGCGTCATATGGGGGATTGCCATGAGCGGGCGTTTGAGCGCCTCGATCTGCCGGACCAGCGCGCTGAAGCCCGGCGCGGCGTCGCGCGTCGTCAGGGCGCGCGGCCGGTCGCGGCCATTGCCGTTGCTGACCAACCTGTCGAGGCGGATCTCGACCGCTGGCACGTCGACGCGGTCACCCTGCCGCAGCGCATCCGCAACCGCGAAGTCGGGCAAGCCGCGGCCCTGCCAACGCTTGTCGACAGAGACGTGCAGGCGATCGGGCCGATAGATGAAGCCATCCGCCATCTGGTCGGCGAAATCCCTTTCGGCAATCGCCAGTGCCTTCGTGGCAGCCGGCTCGTCCGGAAGCAGCGCGAAGTAGAGGATGTCGATTGCCGGCGCTGGCTGGGGACAGCCGAGATCGAATGCGAATTGGTTCGACGACATGGTACCCTCCGCCGCCCGGGTCGCGCGCCACGACATGTGGTCTCGACCGGAGATGGGGATGCCGGCTGACAATGCCAAGGACATCCGGCGGGGAATGGAAGACTTCACCCGTTGGCTGACGCTGTTGTTTCGCTACTCCGTCGGCATCCGGCCAAATTTCTGCAAATTCGGATCGAGGCGGTCCCAGGCAAGGCCGCGCACGGCGTAGGTCACCGCTTGCGGTCTGTAACGGCTGGGATCGTCGAGGCTTGCAGCGCGAACGCTGAAGAACTCCGGCATGGCTGAGAAGGTCATGTAGACCGGAGAGCCGCAGCTGGGGCAGAAGCCGCGCGTCTTCACATGGCCGCTGTCGGCGACCATGTCCCAATGCGAGGCCTGACCTTCGAGCTTCACGCCCTCGCGGCGGAACGTCATATGCGATCCGTGCCCGGTCCCGCTTTCGTGCTGGCAATCACGGCACTGGCAGTCGTTGGAGAAGACCGGTTCTCCTGAGATCTCGTAGCGGATCGCGCCGCAGGCGCATCCGCCGATATAGGACTTGCTCATACATTCGCTCCAGTCTCGGGCACGGCAAAGCCTTTCGCGTGGCTGCGAGGGCGACGCCGACCAATCACTTTGCCTGTTTCGGGGGGGCCGGATCGCTATGGCGACCCGGCCTGGGCTTCAATGCTGTTCGTCGGTAATGGTGCCGAGCCGCGACAGGACCTTCGGCCAGCCATTGCTCATGTTGGCATAGGCGCTGTCGTTCTTCGGCGTGACGAAGCCGGAATGAACGAGCCGGAGGCGGGTGCCGTTGTCGACCTTCGTCAGCGTCCAGGTGACGACCGTATCGAGACGCGAGCCATAGCCGCTGTTGCCTTCGTCGCCACCTTTCCAGGAGTAGACGAAACGCTCATGCGGGCGCACCTCCAGCACCTGGCAACGGATGGTCCCGTCCCATGCGCCGGCGGGCGTCGTCCGGAAGGTGAAATGGGTGCCTTCCACCGGTTGGAAGCCGGTCGGCGGCATGATCCATCGGCCCATCAATTCGCCGTTGGTCAGTGTCCTCCAGATCGTCTCGGGCGTATGCGGAAAGACCTCGTCGACGACGATATCCTGGGTCTCGAGTTTCAAGGCTGCTGCGTCGGTCATGGATCGATCTCCTTGAGAAGGGTGCGCAGATTGGCGAAGCGGTCACGCCAGAAGGTGCCGTAGTGGCTCATCCAGTCGACGAGCGGCGCCAGGCCCTCGGGCTCGGCGCGGTAATAGACGTTGCGGCCCTCCGGACGCTCGGCGACGAGACCCGCCTGTTTCAGCGACTTGAGGTGCTGCGAAACCGCGCCCTGCGTCACGCCGCTGCCGCGCGTCAGTTCAACGACGGTGATCTCGTCGGCATTGGCGATGCGCTCGAACACGGCGCGCCTGGTCGGATCGGCAAGGGCGCGCATGACGGCGGTGATGGGAGCGGTTTCGATCATCATGGATAAATAAATAGCGGATACTAATTGATTAGTCAACGCTATTGATTTGAATGCTGCTGCAGAACGAAAAGGCACGCTCGAGGCGTGCCTTCAGTCGCTTTGATCCCCGGAGCACATTGCCTCAATGCGGGCTCGCCGTCGGGCGCACGATGATCTCGCTGACGTCGACATCGTCGGGCTGTCCGATGGCGTAGGCGATCGACGACGCGATGGCGTCAGGACTGATGCAGACGGCCCGCCATTCCTTCATGGTTTCTCGTGCGGTCAAATCGCTGATCGTATAGGCGAGTTCGGAGGTCGTCGTTCCGGGCGAGATGACGGTAACGCGGATGCGGTCGGTCTCCTGCCTCAGGCCGTCCGAGATCGCCCGGACGGCGAACTTGGTGGCGCAATAGACGGCGGCCGTCGGCGACACGGAATGGCCGCCGATCGAGGAGATGTTGATGATCTGCCCGTCCCCTTGCGCGCTCATGATCGGCAGGGCCGCGGCGATACCGTAGAGCACACCCTTGATGTTCACGTCGACCATGCGGTCCCACTCGTCGACCTTGAGCGCTGCCAGCGGCGACAGCGGCATCACGCCGGCATTGTTGACGATGACATCGAGGCGGCCGAATTCGGCCTGGGCAAAGCGGGCGAAGGCGGCGACGTCGCCGCGGTCGGTAACGTCGAGCACGCGAAAGCGGACCTCGCCGCCGGCGCCGGCGATTTCGCCGGCGATGCGTTCCAGCCGGTCGGACCGGCGTGCGCCAATCACGACCTTGGCTCCGGCAGCCGCCAGCAGCTTCGCAGCGGCTTCGCCGATGCCGCTGCTTGCGCCGGTCACGGCCACGACTTTTCCGTGAACATTTTCCATGGATATGCCCTTTCGAAAGGTGCGTTTCTGTTTGAGTCCGGCTCGGGCGTTGGGCCTGAGCCCCGGTGAGACAGAAGATAGAAAGGGCGACCCGTTCGATCGAGGTGCCGATCGAGCATGGGGCGGTCAGAAATTCTAACCAAAGATCTGGCGGCAACAGGGCCGGCAATGGCGTCCACCAGGATCTTCCGGATTGTCTTCGGGACAAGCAAAAGGGCGACGCGTCGCGCTTCGCCCTTTTGCCTTCGTTGCCGGTTGATATCGCTTATTCGCTCGCCTGCGCTGCCTGCTCGATCAGCTTGGCGACCGCTTCCGGCTTCGAGACGTAGATGGCGTGGCTGCCGGATGTTTCGACCACGGTGGAGCCCGCGCGTTTTGCCATCTGGCGCTGGGCGGCCGGCGGGATCATGTGGTCGTCGGTCGCGACCAGATAGAAGCTCGGCTTCTCCTTCCAGGCCGGAGCGGTGACGGCGCCGGCTGCCGCTTCGACGCCCCACGGGACCTGGGAGTCGGCCATGAAGGCGGCAATCTCAGGATCGACATCGGCCGCGAAGGCGGCGGCGAACTTTTCCTTGTCGAGCGAGAGGAAACCATCGACCGGCGGCAGGATCGGCGGAACGGGCGCGCCGGCCGGCGGGTTGGCGATGAGCGAGGAAACGGACTCGCCCTTATCCGGCGCGAAGGCGGCGATGTAGACGACAGACTTCACCTTCTCATCGGTGCCGGCTTCCGAAACGACCACGCCGCCATAGGAGTGGCCGACGAGCACGATCGGGCCGTCCTGAGCGGCGATCGCACGCTTGGTGGCCGCGACGTCGCCGGCAAGCGTCAGGGTCGGGTTCTGTACGATGGTGACGTTGTAGCCGTCCTTCTTCAGGATGTTGTAGACGCCCTGCCAGCCGGAGCCGTCGGCAAAGGCGCCGTGAACGAGCACGACATTCTTGGTGGCGGGGGCGGCCTGGGCCGGCGTCAGCGCGCTTGCGGAGAGGGCGAAAGCGGCGGCGGTGATGAGGGACTTGAGCATTTCGGGTCTCCTTCGTTGAGTTGTTTTGCGCGATATTCATTATCGCGATAACAATCATATACGGCGACTCCGATTTCTTGTAAAGATATTAATTATCGCGATATCTATTTTCGCGGCAGAAGCCGCAAAGCGCCACAAGGAGGTTGGAATGCCTGACGAACCGACAACGCTGCCGCTCGACAGCCAGCTCTGTTTTTCGATCTACTCGGCGTCGATCGCCATCAACCGCGTCTACAAGCCGATGCTCGATGCGCTCGGTGTGACCTACACGCAGTATCTCGTCCTGAGCACGCTTTGGGAGAGGGATGGGTTGACGATCTCGGCGATTGCCGATCGGCTGGGTCTGGAATCGAGCACGATCACGCCGGCTGTGAAGCGGCTCGAAGCTGCCGGCTTCCTGGGGCGGCATCGCAGCGTCACCGACGAGCGGCAGGTCGAGGTCCACCTCACCGCGAAAGGGCGCGGCCTCCACGTGAAGACCGGCTGCCTGACCGATGCGCTTCTGGAAAACTCCGGCTTCACGGTGCCGGAAATGATCGATTTGAACGAGCGGGTGCGGAAACTCCGCGATGGCATGCGCGACGCGGTGAAGTAGCGCTGCACCCGGGCCGCGACTGTGCCGGGAAGCAAAAAGGGCGCGCCGAAGCACGCCCTTTAACATTTTTTATCACCGACGCAGCAGATGCGTCCGCGCGTTTATTCCCACTCGATCGTGCCCGGCGGCTTCGAGGTGACGTCGTAGACGACGCGGTTGATGCCGCGGACCTCGTTGATGATACGCGTCGCCGCGCGGCCGAGGAATTCCATGTCGTAGTGGTAGAAGTCCGCCGTCATGCCGTCGACCGAGGTGACGGCGCGAAGTGCACAGACGAACTCGTAGGTGCGGCCATCGCCCATGACGCCGACGGTCTGCACCGGCAGAAGCACAGCGAAAGCCTGCCAGATGGCGTCATAGAGGCCGGCCTTGCGGATTTCGTCGAGATAGATCGCATCCGCTTCGCGCAGGATCTCGAGCTTCTCGCGGGTGATGCCGCCCGGGCAACGGATGGCAAGGCCCGGACCCGGGAAGGGGTGGCGGCCGATGAAGCTGTCGGGCAAGCCGAGTTCGCGGCCGAGCACGCGCACTTCGTCCTTGAAGAGTTCGCGCAGCGGCTCGACGAGCTGCATGTTCATGCGCTCCGGCAGGCCGCCGACATTGTGGTGCGACTTGATGGTCACCGACGGGCCGCCGGTAAACGAGACGCTTTCGATCACGTCGGGATAGAGCGTCCCTTGGGCGAGGAAGTCCGCACCGCCGAGCTTCTTTGCCTCTTCCTCGAACACCTCGATGAACAGGCGGCCGATGATCTTGCGCTTGGTTTCCGGATCGCTCTGGCCTTCCAACTCGCCGATGAACCGGTCGGAAGCGTCGACGTGCAGGAGGTGGAGGTTGTAGTGCTCCTCGAACATCGCAACGACGTTCTTCGCCTCGTCCTTGCGCATCAGGCCGTGGTCGACGAGGATGCAGGTGAGCTGGTCGCCAACGGCTTCATGGATCAGCAGTGCCGCAACCGAGCTGTCGACGCCGCCCGAGAGCGCGCAGATCACCTTCTTGTCACCGACTTGACGGCGGATCGCCTCGACCGCCTTGGCACGATAGGCCGACATCGACCAGTCGCCCTTGATGCCGGCGATCTTGTGCACGAAGTTGGAAATCAGCTTGGCGCCATCGGGCGTGTGCACGACTTCCGGATGGAACTGCACGGCGTAGTACTTGCGCTTCTCGTCGGCGATGAAGGCGAAGGGGGCGTTGGCGGAGGTCGCGACGACCTCGAAGCCTTCGGGGATCGCGGTGACGCGGTCGCCATGCGACATCCAGACCTGGTGGCGCGAGCCGAGGGACCAGAGACCGTCGAACAGCGCGCATTCCTTTTCGACTTCCAGGAAGGCGCGGCCGAATTCACGGTGATGGCCGCTCTCGACCTTGCCGCCGAGCTGGGCGCAGATGGTTTGCTGGCCATAGCAGATGCCGAACACCGGCAGGCCGGAATCGAAGATCACCGAGGGCGCACGCGGCGAGCCGATATCGAGCGTCGAGGCCGGGCTGCCGGAAAGGATGACGGCCTTCGGCTTCAGCCGCTGAAAACCTTCTTCGGCCGACTGGAACGGCACGATTTCGCAATAGACACCGGATTCGCGCACGCGCCGGGCGATGAGCTGCGTCACCTGGCTGCCGAAGTCGACGATGAGAACGGTGTCGGGATGGGCTGTCTGGGTCATTGGGTGCCTTCAAACAAGCTTGATCATGGCGAGCCTTTAATGAAAGCCCGCCATCGACGCAACGATTCAATTGCACCCGGACAATTCCGGGGTTTTGGAGCGGGATGAGGAAAAGTGCGTGCGGTTTTCCGCCCGCATCCCGCTCTGACTTGTGAGCATCGATCACGTTTATGGCTTTGGGTCGACCAGACCCGAAGCCATCGGGGTCTAGAGCGGGATCACGCCGCTCGAAACCGCATTCTCCAACCGGTCGATCACGCTTGCAAGCTTCTCGTCGATGACGTGAAGATACTCCGTCCAGTCGTTGACGTGCTTCAGTTCGGCCTTGCCGTCGGAAATGCCGCGAAGCGCAATCAAAGGAATGCCGAAGGACTGGCAGGCGCGCAGCACCGCGAAGGTCTCCATCTCGACCATGTCGGCGTCGATCGTCTCATAGGCAGCGCCCGAGACGATGTTGGCGCCGGTCGAAAGCCGCGCTTCCGGAACGCCGGGGATGCGTAGCGGCAGCGGCACCACGGCCGGAAGGTCGAGAAACGGCGTTGCGCCCTTCTCGAAGCCGAGCGGCGAGGCATCCATGTCGCGGTAGCCGACGGAAACCGCCTGGTAAACTTCGGTCTGTTCGAGCGTGGCGGCACCCGCCGAGCCGAGCGAAACGACGAGATCGGGCAGGGCCCGCTCGGCGGTGAGTTCGGCAAGCGTGCGCGTCAACACGACGGCCGCCTCGACCGGCCCGACGCCGGTCATCAGCGGCTTGATCCGGCCTTTCAGGTGCGGACCGTACTCGGCATCCACGGCCATGACGTAGAGCACCTTGTGTCCGGCAACGTCCTTGACGGCAAAACTCATCCTTCGATCCCTTCGCGTCCGCGCACAACCATCATCGTTCCGGTCATCGAGGCGATCAGCTTTGCCGGTCCGTCGGAGCGGATCGCATAGCCGCGACCGTCGGAAACGATGATCGTCGATCCGGGCTTTGTCACCTCGCCGCGGAAGAGGAAGCGTTCGCCGCGCCCGGGCGAAAGCAGGTTGACCTTGAACTCGATCGTCAGGATCGAGGCATCCGGGTCGATCACCGAATAGGCCGCATAGGTGCCGGCTGAATCGAGCGCCGCGGAGATCACGCCGGCATGCAGGAAGCCGTGCTGCTGCGTCAGCTTGTCGTCGAAGGGCAGCTCGATTTCGACCGTGCCTTGCTCGACAAGTGTCAGTTCGGCTCCGATCGTGCGCATTGCCGCCTGCCGCGCGAAGCTCTCGCGAATGCGCTTCCGGAAATCGGGGGGATCACGGTCGTCCATCAGTCCATGGGCCTTTGTGTCGGGCGGCATCATTATGACCGCGGGACAGTGGCACGGTCGTGAAGGTCGGACAAGTTCAATTCATGAGCAAAATCGCGCTGTTGAGCGCCGTCGCAAACGCAACCCAGACGAGATAGGGAAGGAACAGCAGGGCTGAAATGCGATCCCGTTGCCAACTTGCGACGACGAAGCCGGCAACCGCGATCACGAGCGCGATGATCACGATCAGCGCCGACGCTATATCCTGCATGCCAAAGAACAGTGGCGACCAGAGGAAGTTGAGGATCATCTGCGCCAGCCACAGGCGCATGGCGGCGCTGCGCCGATGATCGAGAAACATGCGGGCGCCGACAACGCCGATCATCACGTAGAGGATCGACCAGACCGGCGCGAAGATCCAGTCCGGTGGATTGAAGGCTGGCTTTGCCAGCGACCGGTACCATTCGCCGGGGATGTTGTTGGTGCCGATGAGAAGGCCGAGGCCGAGAACGGCGGCGATGAAGACTACGTATAAGATGGTTCTGTTCATGATCTCGCCAGATAGAACAGACTTTCCGTCTTTCCAGCGGGGCCGCCGTTTTGAAGCCATCATGCACCACCTATATGAGCTGCCATGAAGACCTTCCGACGTATCGACATCCGGCCGGCCGGCCCGGATGACATCATGATGATCGCCTCCGTTATCGTCGAAACCTGGCGATCGACCTTCCGCGGGCTGATTTCCGATGCCTTTCTCGACGCCATGAGCATCGAGGAACAGGCGTTGCGCCACGCAAGACGCATGCGCATCGCCGACGTCTTCCATCTGGTTGCGGTTGACGTGAGCACGAACAAGGTGATCGGCTTTGCCAATTACGGCAAGGCGCGCTCGATGCCGCCGCGGTTCGACCGCGAGCTCTATGCGCTTTACATCCTGAAAGAGTTCCAGGGCGCGGGCATCGGCTCGGCACTGGTGCGCAGCGTCGCCGGTCACTGCCGGGAGCTTGGCGGCAAGTCGCTCTTTGCCTGGGTGCTTTCCAGCAACCCGAATCGGGGCTTCTACGAGCATCTCGGCGCCATTGCCGTTGGCCAGGGCCAGGTGAGCCTCGGCGGCGAAAACCACGACCAGACCGCCTATCGTTGGAACGATCTGGCAAAACTCTCCGGCGACGGCCGTTTTTCGGCCTGAGATCGTCTTAGGCCTAAGCCAACCGCACGATGTGCTGGTCCCAGGCCACTCGGCTCTTGTTAGCCTTGAAGTGGCCGTCATAGGAGGAAACGGCAAAGCCGTGGTCGGCACTGGCGACCCCCGCCGCATCGGCGACGCGCTCTTCCTTCAGCACGGTACCGGTTCGTGCATCGAGCATCACCGCCACGCCGCCCTTCGGCGAAGTCAGTCCGATCAGCCCCTCGTTCCGGTTGACGGCGATGGCGCCGACATAGTTCGCCAGCGCTTCCGTCGTGCGCTCGGGCAGAGACAGGAACTTCAGGTCTTCGCCCTGGGAAAACGAGCCGACGAGCGGCGGCAGGTCGCTGCGCGCACCCTCATACTGGCAGGCAAACCAGATCTCGCCCTTCGGACCGATATCGACATGCCGGGTCGACAGGCGGCTCAGATCATCCGGCAGACCGTGCTTCTGTACGAGCGCGCCGGTTCGCGTATCGACCAGCGTCAGGCTCGGCTCCATATGGTCGAGATTGAGCTTGGTGCGGCCAAAATCCGGATGGGTCTCGATGCCGCCATTTGCAATCGCCAGCAGTTTCCCGTCGGCGCTCAGCGTCATGTCGTGTGGGCCGATGCCGTAGGTCGGGAATTCGCCGATGCGGGTGAAGTGGTCGCTGCCGTCATAGATGCCGACCATGCCGCGATTGGCGGCAAAGTCGTTCTCGGTGGCGTAGAGCAGCTTGCCGTCTGCCGAGAAGCAGCCATGGCCGTAGAAATGCCGGCCGTCGGCAGCGGTGATCACGATCGGCTCGGCCGTGCCGTCGGTTGCAAGGATCATCGCATAGGTGCCCGGCCTGCGGGCAAAGGCGACGATGCGGCGGCTGACGGGCGAATAGGCCATGCCGTGTGCACGGGCCGGCAGCGCCGTGCGGTCGATGATCTCGCCCGCTTCCGTCAGCGTCGCGACGCCATAGCTGCCGTCCGGCGCCATGAAGGCCGAGGCAAAGACGGCGTCGGCCCTGGTCAGGGCGAAGGCTCGCTCAGGCGCGAGGCTCGCCACCCAGGCCGCGCCCGCCATCCTCAGGAAACTGCGCCGGTCGATCAGGCCCGTGGCGGCTGTCATGCCATCCTCGCTCGTCATGGAAATTTGCAAGCCCTGGGCGGAGTGCCCGCTCAGGGCTGCGATGCAGCAGGTTGCGCGCTCAGAGCCAGCCGCGCCGCTTGAAGTAAAAATAGGGCACGATCGCCGAGATCACCATCAGCATCAGTGCCGCAGGGTAGCCGAATTCCCATTGCAGTTCCGGCATCACCCCGAAGTTCATGCCGTAGATCGAGGCGACCAGCGTCGGCGGCAGGAAGACGACGGCGGCAACCGAGAAGATCTTGATGATTTGGTTCTGCTCGAGGTTGATGAGGCCAAGCGTCGCGTCGAGCAGGAAATTGATCTTGTTCGACAGGAACAGCGCGTGATCACCAAGCGACGTCGCGTCCCGCTGGATCAGCTTGATCCGCTGCCGGCTTTCCTTGCCTGCCTTGCGCGGCCCCATGCCTTCGAGCGCCACATGATAGGCGACGAGCCGGCCGATGCTGACCAGGCTTTCGCGGATGACCGTCAAAAGGTCGCCCTTCTGGCCGATCTGCTCGATCAGCGACTGCAGGTCGCGCGTCTTCTTGGTGGCGCTGGCATTGGTCTTGCGGAACACATCCCGCGAAATTCCGTCGACCTCGCTGCCGGCGCGCTCCAGCGCATCCGCCGTACGGTCGATGATCGCCTCAAGCAGCCCGAGCATCACCAGTTCGCCGCTTTCGCAGATCTGGCCGTTGGCCTTCTGGATGCGGTTGGAAAAATTCTGGAACGGCTTCGGGTCCGCGTGGCGCACGGTAACCAGCGTCGCGCCCTTGAGAATGAAGGTCACCGGCACCTTGACCGGATAATCGCTGTCGAGCTTGGCGGCGGCCGTCATCGTCATGAATTCGGCGCCGGCCTCCTGGTAGAGGCGGTCGGAAAGCTCGATCTCCTGCATCTCGTCGCGGGTCGGGATCTCGATGCCGAGCTGGCCTTCGACGAGCCGCGTTTCCTCGGCCGATGGATTGTAGAGGTCGTACCAGATTGCCGGCGTCGGCAGGGCGATGCCGTCGATCATGTCGACAAGCACGAGGTGGCTGTTCTGGCTTTTGTAGATGCGCAGCATATTGGGCTCCATAGGGCGAGTCATCCGACCGCCTGAAGCCCTGATCAATCAGGACCGGACGGCCGTGAGCGTGAAGGCTCGACTTCGACTGTCGGGGTTCATTGGGAGTTGGTCCTTGTGGTGAAACGTGCCCGCGAGAGCGGACACGGGAAGCGCTTTGCGCCCAAAAACCTTGATTGTCAACACTCGGCGCTCAACCGGGATGCGGGCGGAAACCGCGCACATGTTTCCTCATCCCGCTCTAGTCGCCGTCGGCGAAGGAGAAGCCGGCGCCAAGCCCGATCGCGCCGCCGAAATCCTTGTTCAGCCGATCGAGAAGGTCGTTGGTATTGAGCGACAGGAAGGCGAGCTTGGCCCGTTTGTCCTTGTCCTCGAGCGCCTGATCGATCGGTCCGTCGATGTTGCCGGCCATGCCGATCACCGACTTGAAGACGAAGTCGGCTGAACCCGCGACCGAGCGGCTGTCTTCCGGCAAAAGGCTCTGCATGTCGGCAACGTCGAACAGTGTCTTCAGGCCTCGCACGTTGGCGGCGATCGACGGCATGGTGTTGCCGGAGCGCCAGTAGATCGCGAGCTTCGGATGTCCCTTGTCGTCCTTGCTCTCGTAGAACGGCTTCAGCCGCTGGTCCTTCACCGTCTCGACGCCATGGACGAGAATGCCGAGCAGTTCTGTTGCCGCTTCGCGGTTGTCGCGGAACTCGGGATTGTCAGGGCCCGGATGTTTCCAGGCCGCCTGAATGCCATCGGGCTTCTGCCATGCGGCCAGGAACTCGTTGGCGATCGTGTCGAGGTTCTTGGTGATCGCCAGGCCGTAGCGGCAGCGGAAATCGCCATCCTTGTTCAGAAGTGACTCGGCGCCCGTGCCATAGAGCACGTATTCGAGCGCGCCGAGCCCTTGTGCGGCGACGCTCTTGCCCTTGAGTTTGGCCTCGTCCGTTGCGCTTTCATCGTGCTTCGAAACGATCGCCTGCACCTGCTTCAGGCCCGTGCTCTTGCGGTCGGGGTAGAACAGGAACCGCTCGAAGCGGTTCTGCTCAAGTGCCGGACCAAGCCTCACCACCTCGATCGCCGACCAGGCGCCAACCATCTCGGAAAAGGCAACGCGAGCGCCATCGACCGTCGCCTGCGACGGCGCCGCGCAGAGCTTGGCCGTGGCCTGCGTGGCGGCAGCGGTCTTTTCCGTGAGGTTGCGATAGCCGGGGATGATGAAGTCGTCGACGGCTTTGGCCATGACCGCCGGCACGGCCGCCTCGTTGACGACGCGCGGCGAGAGCGCGCTTCCTTCCTGGGCCACCGCCGGGAAAACGGCCGTCAAGGTCAGGGCAAAAGCGAGAGTAAGCGTATGCGTGCGGGGCATCAGAGTGACTCCAGGAAGGCAAGGAGATCGCGGCGATCGCTTGCGGCAAGGGCGGCAAAGGCGTCACGGGCCTTCTGCCCTTCGCCGCCGTGCCAGAGGATCGCTTCGGTGAAATTGCGGGCGCGTCCGTCGTGGAGCAGGAAAGTGTGCCCACTGACGGTCTTCGTCAAGCCGATGCCCCAAAGCGGCGGCGTGCGCCACTCGCGGCCGGTGGCCACACCCACCTGCTGTCCGTCGGCAAGACCCTCGCCCATGTCGTGCAGCAGGAAATCGGAATAGGGCCAGATCAGCTGGAACGACTGCGCCTTGTTGGCCGCGTCCCGGCGGGTGACGAATTTCGGTGTGTGGCAACTGGTGCAGCCGAGTTCGTAGAAGACCTTCTTGCCACGCAGTGTCTCCTCAAAGCTCGCCTTGCGCCGCGCCGGCACGGCCAGGTTCTCCGAATAGAAGGTCACGAGGTTGAGCACCGGGTCGGGCGCTTCTGTGGGGCCAAGGCGTGCCTGCTCGCCGGTCGGCATGGTCAGGCATTGTGCCTGGGCCGCGGTGCAGTCGCCATGCGGGCGGTCGGCGTCGGGTGAAGAGATGCCGATGTCGGTGGCGAAGGCATCGGCGCTCTGTTGCCGCACGGTGGCGTTCTGCGCCTTCCAGCCGAAGCGCCCGAGCATGAGCTTGCCGGTCCTGGCGTCGCGCGTCAGCGCCGGCCGTCCGCTGATGCCGTCGCCATCCCTATCGTCGGGGTCGGCAAGGGCGAGGATATCCGCCTCGTGGATCGCCTCGATCAGGCCGAGGCCGATCATCGGCTGCGCCACACGCGGCGAGAGCGTGGTTTCCGGATCGAGCGGGCCATAGGCGAGATCGGCCACCGAATAGCCTGGTCGGCGCAGAGAGGCCGTTTCGCCGTCGGGGAAAGTGAAGGGCTCCTCGGTGTAGCTGATCTTCAGATGGCCTTCGGCGGCAAGGCCGGGCACGGCGCTATCCTGAAGCTGGGCGCCATAAACAGCGTCGCCGAAGTTCACCACCTCGTGCGCCGCAATCATCCGGCGCTCCTCGTCGTCGCGGGGCGGCCGCGCCAGGCGGAAGAACATCGAGGTTGTATCGACGGCACCTTCCGGCGGCCGGCCGCGTCCGTCCTTCAGGTGACAGCTCTGGCAGGCTCGGGCGTTGTAGAGTGGGCCGAGCCCGTCGGAGGCCTGTGTGGAGGAGGGGGAGGAAACCCAAAGCTTGCGAAAGAGCGCGTTGCCGAGCTTGAAGCCCTCTTCCTCCTGGAAGGTGAGATTGGCCGAGAATTGCGAAAAACTGTCGGCATTGACGGGCGCGATCGAGGTCGCGGCACCGCCGGACATTGCTTCGAAGGTTTCTGCCTTGGAGAAATCGGTCGCAGGCCGCGTCACCGCCTGGACGCGCTGGCGGTCCTTGTCGTTGAGGTCGGAGCGTTCGGTCAAAAGGCCGTCGCCGGCGAAGGCGGGCAGGGCCGTGAAAAGCGCTTGAACGAGAACAAGCGCGCAAAGGCGGAAAGCGCCAGATTTCATCTCAGGAGGATCGGGCCGCGTCTTTGTCGATGCGGCCCGCCTTTTCAGCTTATTGGAAGACGGCGTTAGGATTATCCAGGCTGTCGGAACCTTCAAGCTCGACAGTGCCGAGATCCAGCGACGCAATGACGCGCTGTACGGTCTTTGCTTGGGCGATCAGGCCGTCGATCGCCGCCTGAACGGTGGCGTTGCCCTCGGCATTGCCTTCGCCGATCATCTGGTCGTAGGCCTCGGTCGTTTCCGCGCGCTTGGCCATCGCCTGCATCTTCTCGACCGTGGTCGAAAGGTTGCCGGCCATTTCCTTGTCGAGCGCTGCATCCTTGGCGGCGACGAGTTCGGACAGCGACGGGCCGGTCATCTTCGTGCCGTCGACGCGGGTATATTCGCCGGTATAGGCCGACTGGATGCCGATCGCATCGTGCAGGTGCGAGTTGTGCGTGTTGTCGGAGAAGCAGTCATGCTCTTCTTCCGGATCGTGCAGTAGCAGGCCGAGCTTCATGCGCTCGCCCGCCAGTTCGCCATAGGAGAGCGAGCCCATGCCGGTGAGGATGGCGACGAGACCAGCCTTCGGATCGGCCTCGACCGCCTTGGTGGCGGCACCATCCGGCGTCCAGTTGGCAACCATCTCCTTGAGGTCGGAAACGAGCAGCTCGGTCGCAGCCTTCAGGTAGGCGGCGCGGCGGTCGCAATTTCCGCCGGTGCAGGCCTTGGTGTCGTAGTCGGTGTAGGGGCGGTTGCCGGCGCCGGCCTTGGTCCCGTTCAGGTCCTGGCCCCAGAGCAGGAACTCGATCGCGTGGTAGCCGGTCGCGACGTTCGCTTCGATGCCGCCGGCTTCCTGCAGCGTGCCCGCCAGGAATTCCGGCGTGATGTTGGAGGCGTCGACGTCCTTGCCGTCGATCTTGATCGTCTTGTTGGCGATGACATTGGCGGTGAACAGCGCGTTCTCGTCGCTCTCGGTGCCATAGCTCGGGTCGACATAGTCGATCAGGCCCTCGTCGAGCGGCCAGGCGTTTACCTTGCCTTCCCACTCGTCAACGATCGCATTGCCGAAGCGGTAGACTTCGGTTTCCTGGTAGGGGTTGCGGGCCTTCTTCCAGGCGTCGCGCGCGGCCTTCAGCGTTTCTTCGCTCGGCGTCGCGATCAGCGCGTCAACGGCCTTGTCGAGCGCTTCTGCGGTCGTCAGCGCGTCTTCGAACTTGGCGTGGGCGACGGCGGTGTAGTGCTTCACCACGGCGGCGGCATCGGTTGCGGCATGGGCCGGCTGCAGGGCCATCGCCGAGGTCGCCGTCATCAGCGCCAGCGCGGCGCCCCGGAAAAATTTCTTGGTCATGACCCTCTCCTGTTGCGTCCCCCGGCGCCGTCGAACGAGCCGCAAAACATGGCGTCGTTCAGCCGTCGAGCCATCAGAAAAGGCCCCGCCGAGCTCGCTTCTCATGAACCAAAAGCAAACTTGTGTCAAAGTGTATAGTTTAGAACGCTTTCAATCTGATGCGCGTCTTTTGCCGATCGTCAAACGGCGTTAACCCTTGCGTTGCATCAGGCAGAAGAAGAAGCCGTCCGTGCCGGTGGAAGCGGGTGTCAGCGTCACCGTCTTCATGTCCGCCGACCAGGGCTGCGGCTTGTCGGTGCCGAACAGCGTCGCCCAGATATCGGCGGCCGACAGGATCTCGAATTCCGGATTGTCTTCGCAGAAGCCGTAGACCTGCGCCTCGTTTTCCTCAGGCAGTACCGAGCAGGTGACGTAGATCAGATGGCCGCCGGGACGGACGAACTGGGCAGCGCTTGCCAGCGCTTCTTCCTGCTGGGAGATGCGCTCTTCGAGGTTCTTCTGGTTCAGCCGCCACTTGGTGTCCGGGCGACGGCGCCAGGTACCGGTGCCGGTGCAGGGCGCATCGACCAGCACGCGGTCGAAACGGCCGGCAAGCGGCGCGAGGCTGTCGGTGGATTCATGCACCTGGACATTGCGGGTGCCGGCGCGCTTCAGCCGCTCGATGATCGGGGCTAGCCGCTTGCGGTCGGTGTCGTAGGCGTGCACCTGGCCCTTGTTGTTCATCGCCGCCGACATGGCGAGCGTCTTGCCGCCGCCGCCGGCGCAATAGTCGAGCACCTGTTCGCCTTCCTGCGGATAGGCGAGATCGGCGACGATCTGCGAGCCCTCGTCCTGAACCTCGAACCAGCCCTTCTGGAAGGAAAGCTCGGCCGTGACGTTCGGCAGGCGCGAGGCGCCTTCGCCGGCGGGAATGCGGATACCATTACGGGCGATCGTTGCGGCCTCGGCACCGCTACGCTCCAGTGCCTTCAGGACCTTGGCGCGCGACGCCTTCAGCGTGTTTGCGCGCAGGTCCAGCGTCGGCCGGCCGGCGAGCGCCTTGGCTTCTTCCAGCCAGTCGTCGGAAAAGTTCTCTTCAAAGGAGGCCTGGACCCATTCGGGGATGTCGCCCTGCACATGGGCCGGGGCGTCCTCGATCCGGCGCGACCTGAAGGCTTGAAGCTGTTCGGCCGGTGCCTCCGGCGCGAACTTGTCGCCATCGAGCTCGGCGGCCAGCGCCTCGGGCGAAAAGCCCCACTGGCGGTACATCACCGCGTGGCCGAGGGCCGAGGCGCTGTCGCTATCCATCAGGTAGGCGTGGGAGAGCTTCATGCGAAGGGCGTCGTAGACGATGTTGCCGATCGCCGAGCGATCGCCGGATCCGGCGAAACGGTGGCCAAGGCCCCAATCCTTGAGCGCGTCGGCGACCGGGCGCTTCCGCTTTTCGATATCCTCAAGAACCTCAATGGCTCCAGCGAGCCTGCCGCCCAAACGCATCTTCGATCAACTCCTTTTTCGCCGTGGTAACGGCGATGGCATCGAAGAGCAAGACGGCGGAGAAGATTAACCGCCGGGAACGGCCTTTAGCGAAGTAGATCCACCCGCCCGCAGGCCGGGTAGCAGTATTTCAAGATCAGGAATTGACGACGCGATAGCAGACGCTGGCAGTGCCGGAGCGGACCATGCCGATCTGCGATGCTGCAGCCTTGGAAAGATCCATGACGCGACCGCGGATAAACGGGCCACGATCGTTGATGCGAACGATAACGCTCTTGCCGTTGCGCTTGTTGGTGACCTGCACCTTGGTGCCGAATTTCAGGGTGCGATGGGCGGCCGTCAGGTGAGCGGCATTCATGCGCTCGCCGGAGGCGGTCTTGGAGCTCAGCGCATACCAGGATGCGCCGCCGCAGCCGGCGCCGGCTGCATGGCTATCGGAAACGGAGACGAGACCGATAGTGGCCGTGAATAGCGCTGCAGCGGCAGCAGTCGTGATCTTCGCTGGCGTCAAACTGGCGATCCCCTCGGTCAAAACACTTGGTTAAAAACTTCTGAGAACCGCTAATTGGGGCGAAAAATGGCAAAAACGTGCTTCAACCATTTACGCTCTATTAGGATTTATTAAAAAATGACGAAATTTCAAAAACGAAGATTGTTTGAAATAGTTTAAACGCAGACAGGAGTTCTTTGGAATCAGGGGTTGAGCGTTCGCCAGCCTCCGCACGCGAGCCGAACCCGCCCGTAATCGAAAAATTTCATTAAAAATTTCGAATTGGACCAATTTTCCGGAATCCGGATGGTCGAAAATTCGTTACTAGCGCGCAGGTTGTATGAAATTAACCAAGTATCGAACGATTATCCAAAGAATGTCACAATTGCGGTGGCCCAGCCCTGGCCATTACTGACGGACTGACTATCGACGTTCTATAAGCATTACGGGTTATGCTATCTGGCGGGTGCCGTATTGCATTTCACTGTCCGCGCCACGCGCCCGACTGCCAAAGCTGTGCAAGCGAGACGCGATAATCCGGAAAGGCAAATTCAAAACCGGTTGCACGCATGCGGGCATTCGAAACCCGCTTGTTTTCTCCATAGAAAGTGCGGGCCATCGGTGACAGTTCGGCTTGCTCGAAGGGCGTTTCCGGCGGCGGCTCGACGCCCATCAGCCGGGCGGCTTCCGCGACCACGTCCTGCGGCGGCGCCGGCTCGTTGTCGGTGATGTTGAAGACGCCGCTGGTGCCATTGTTGGCGAGGAACAGCGCTGCGGCGCCGATATCCTCGACGCGGATTCGATTGAACACCTGGCCGGGCTTGACCAGCCGCCGTGCCGTGCCGTTTTCGAGATTGCAGAAGGCGTTGCGTCCGGGGCCGTAGATGCCGGAGAGCCTGAGCACCGCGACCGGAATATCCTGCTTCTTGCCGAAGGCGATCCAGGCGTCCTCCGCTTCCACGCGCTCGACAGAGCGGGCCGAGACCGGCTTGCGCAGCATGTCCTCGGTGACCCATTCGCCGCCATGGTCGCCATAGACGCCGACCGTTGAGAGATAACCGATCCATTCGAGGTTCGGTGCGATCTGCGTGAGGTCCGGGCTCGTGGTGCGGAACATGGGATCGCCATCGCGACCGGGCGCGATCGACTGGATCAGATGAGTTGCCTTGCCGAGGGCGGCGGCTAGGTCGTCGGAGATCGTCTCGCCGTCGAAGAGCACCGGGCGGAGGCCGGCCCTTTCGAGTTTTGCCGCCTTCTCCTCGCTCCGGGTGGTGCCGATAGCGCTTGTGGCCGTTGGGGCCATCGCTTTTGCGATTGCCGTACCGGAGTAACCGGCGCCAAGGATCAGGACATGCATCGGCTCACTCCCGCGATCTGCCATTCGTTGAGGACGTCTTCGTCCGTCTCTGGCTCGCATTGTTCGGCAAATTCCGCAAGCGCCGCAGGCGCGACCAATCGTGACAGCGCCCACACCGCCATCGCCCGCACCACGGCTGAGGTGTCGTTGACGCGGGCCTTGACTGCGGGCACCAGCGCCTGGCTGCCTGAATTGCCGGCGGCGATCAGCACGTTCCGCACGAACCGGTCGCGACCGATGCGCTTGACCGGTGAGCCTGAGAACAGGCTGCGAAAGCTCGGATCATCGAGGTCAAGCAGGGTTTCGAGCGACGGCGCCTTCAGATCGTCGCGTGCTCTGAGCTTCATTTCCGAGGCTGCCTGCGCGAACTTGTTCCAGGGGCAGGCGGCAAGACAGTCGTCGCAGCCATAGATGCGGTTGCCGATCAGCGGCCGGAATTCGGGATCGATCGGCCCCTTGTGCTCGATCGTGAGGTAAGAGATGCAACGTCGCGCGTCGATCCGGTAGGGCGCCGGGAAAGCGTCTGTCGGACAGGCATCGAGGCAGGCGCGGCAGGAGCCGCAATGGTCGCGCTCGGCTTCGTCGAAGGCGAGGTCCGCCGTCGTGAACAGGCTGCCGAGAAAAAGCCAGGAGCCGAATTCGCGGCTGACCAGATTGGTGTGCTTGCCCTGCCAGCCGAGGCCGGACTGCTCCGCCAGCGGCTTTTCCATCACCGGGGCGGTATCGACGAAGACCTTGACGTCCTCGCCAGCGCGCGCGGCAAAGCGGGTCGCGACTTCCTTGAGCTTGCCCTTGATGATGTCGTGGTAGTCGCGGTTCTGGGCATAGACCGAGATCGCACCGCGATCGGTCCGCTCAAGAATGCCACGCGGATCGTGTTCCGGGCCGTAGTTCATCGCGAACATGACGACGGAGCGCACCTCGCTCCAGAGCGTGCGCGGATCGGAACGGCGCTCGGCTGTCTCTTCGAGCCAGTCCATCGTGCCGTGAAAGCTCTCGTCGAGAAAGTCTCGAAGCCGGGCCGGTGCTTGCGGAATGGCATCCGGCCGGGTGATGCGACAGAGATCGAAGCCCTTGTCTGCCGCCTCTGCCTTCAGGAACGCCGTCAGCTTCAGCCGGCGCCGTTCCTCACTGTCTGCCTTGGCATCGATGCCGGGCACGGTATTCGCCTCAGAAGTCGAGATCCGCATAGTGCGGAACGGGGGTGACGCCGCGCACGCGCTCGGCAAGCAGCGGCCGGAAGGAGGGGCGGGACTTCAGCCGCTGGTACCACTCCTTGGCGCTCGGGGCGTCCGACCAGTCGATTTCGCCGAGATAATCGAGCACGGACACCGTCGCGGCGGCGGCAAGATCGGCATAGGAAATCCGGTCGCCGGCAAGCCAGGTGCGCGTGCCCGCGAGCCAGGAGAGATACTTCATATGCTGGCGGATGTTGGCGCGCGAGGTCCGCAGGACCTTGCTGTCGGGTGCGCCGCCGCCCTGGTCCGGCGTCATCTGCAGCTTGAAGATCCGCTCGCGCACCAGCGGCCGCGTCACATCGGCTTCCATCTTCTGCAGGAACCATTCGACCAGCCGGCGGATTTCCGCGCGCTGGAACGGATCCTCGGCCAGAAGGCGGCGATCCCGCTTCATGATGCCGTTCGTCTCGTCGAGATATTCCGAGATGATCGTCGCCCCACAGAGCGCCCTCATACTGTCGTCAACATAGACCGGTAGCGTTCCGGCCGGGTTCAAAGCCAGGAAGTCGCGCCGGTTCTCCCAGGGCTGCTCGTCCGTCAATTCCGTCTGGTAGCCGTATTCCGAAAGGATCAGGCGAACGAAGCGTGAAGCGGCGGACATGGGGTGGTGATACAGTGTCGGCATCGATGATCTGGCTTCTCAGGGCTTTGGCTTGGGGGCGTCAGCGTGGCGGCGCAAGCGTCTGGCCACGGCTCATGTGTTAGAGCTATAGAAATTTGTGGTGGCAAACACAAGCGAATCAGCCTTTTCCTCCCACTCCAAAACTTGTCAGGAAATTCTCATATATGGCGGATCAATCGATCATCAGTGCGCTTGTCCTCGGTCTGATCGAGGGCCTGACGGAGTTCATCCCCGTCTCATCGACGGCGCACGTCCTTCTCGCCGGCCACTTCCTCGGCTTCAAGTCGCCGGGCAACACCTTCGCCGTCCTCATCCAGCTCGGCGCCATTCTGGCGATCCTGCTCGTCTATTTCCAGAAGCTTCTGTCGATCGCGCTGGCGTTGCCGACAAGCATCAAGGCGCGCCGCTTCGTCGTGTCAGTGCTGCTCGCCTTCCTGCCGGCGGCGGTCATCGGTGCCATTGCCCATGATTTCATCAAGACGGTGCTGTTCGAGACGCCTGTCCTGATCTGCGTCGTACTGATCGTCGGCGGCGTCATCCTTTATGCGATAGACCATCTGCCGCTGAAGCCGCGCTATACCGACGTGATGGACTACCCGCCGTCGCTGGCGCTGAAGATCGGCCTGTTCCAGTGCCTGGCTATGATCCCCGGAACGTCCCGTTCCGGCGCGACGATCGCCGGCGCCCTGCTGATGGGCACCGACAAGCGTTCGGCCGCCGAATTCTCGTTCTTCCTGGCGATGCCGACCATGGTCGGCGCCTTTACGCTGGACCTCTACAAGAACCGCGATGCGCTCTCCTTTGACGATTTTACCCTGATTGCAGTCGGTTTCATTGCGGCCTTCGTCGCCGGCATCTTCGTCGTGCGCTCATTGCTCGACTTCGTCTCGCGGCGCGGTTTCACGCCTTTCGCCATCTGGCGCATCATCGTCGGGATCGCCGGCCTGATCGGTCTGTGGCTGCTTGGCTGAGCAGAACCGACGATCTCAGAATGACAAAAGGCGCGTCCCGGACGCGCCTTTTTCTTTGACCTGTTGTCAGGCCCTAAAAACAAAGCCGCGTGCGTCTCATGGTGAAACGCACGCGGCTACTGGCCCCCGCCAATAACTTTTGATGCCTCGTCGAGGCGCCGGCCCTTAGTGGCCGGAAAGGTCGATCGATGCCGTGGTGCACGGATCGACGCCATAGGCCGGTGCGCAATCCTTGCCGCTGCTGGCGACCGTGTTCGGCGCCATGAACGAGCCAGCCAGAATGATCAGTGCCGCACACGCAAAAAAGATTGCGATCGACTTGCCCATGGACGCTATGCCTTTCGAGATTGATGCCGCCGCCCGCCGTCATGCCTTGGGATCGGGGGCGCGAGGCGGTGTTTAGTTGGTGGATATGACATGATCAATATCAGGACATGTTGAATTTGCGGTAAATGCCAATCGCTTTTCCGACTGCGGCAGAACTGCAACGCTGTTACCGCAATACAACAGAAAACGGCCGCCGGTGGTTCCGGCGGCCGTTCAAAAAAATCGTTGGGCTGCTGCCGATCAGGCGGCGCGGCCGCTACGGGTGTACTGGCCCTGCGGGCGGTAGCGCACCAGATAGGTCGGCAGGATCGATTCCAGCATCGTCGGGTCGATGCCGATGCCGGAAAGTGTGCGGCCTTCCGATACGGCCTTTGTGGAGACGACATTGTCGGATTTCAGCAACACCACCTGGTCGGCGGTAAGCGGCGGCGTGACGAAGGGGATCAGCGACGAAACGCTGCCGATCAGAGACGCGACGCCGAAGGGCAGCGAGACGAGCGTGCGCTTGCGGTCGATCGTGTTGAGCATGATCTCGAGACAGTCGCGGAAGCTCAAGACGTCAGGGCCGCCGAGTTCGTAGATCTTGCCCTTGGCGATCGTGCCGTCGACGGCGCGGGCCACGGCTTCGGCGACGTCGGTCACGTAGACGGGCTGGAATTTCGTCTCGCCGCCGCCGATCAGCGGCAGGACCGGCGAGAAGCGGGCCATGTTGGCGAACTTGTTGAAGAAGCCGTCCTCTGGACCGAAGACGACCGATGGACGCAGGATGATCGCGTCAGGCTTGGTCTCAAGGATAGCGGCCTCGGCGCGGCCCTTGCTGCGGGCGTAGTTCGATGCAGAGGAGGCGTCGGCGCCGATGGCGGAGATATGGGTCAGCGTCGCGCCGACGCCGCGGGCCGCTTCAGCCACGGCACGGGCGCCGAAATCCTGGACCGCATCGAAGGTGTTGCGGCCGCTCTCGAACAGCACGCCGACGCAGTTGATGACGTGATCGGAGCCTTCAACGGCGCGGTCGACCGATTTACGGTAGCGCAGGTTCGCCTGAACGAAGGAGATCTGGCCGACATTGCCGAGCGGCTGGAGATGACCGGCAAGGTCCGGCCGGCGAACGGCGACGCGGATGCGATAGCCGCGTTTGGCGAGCGCGCGCACCACATGACGGCCGACGAACCCGGATCCGCCGAAAATCGTCACCAGCGGCGGAAGGTTGGACAAGGTCATGGGATGTGCACTCCTGATCGGATCGGAAAGAATTGATTGCTACATAGCCCAACAGCCGCGAGAGGTGAAGGCCAATCGACGCCTGCGTGCAGAGCCTGCTGAAGGTTGGGGGCGGTGGGATCAGACGCCTTCGACGACCACCATCTCGGCGTCGGCGACTTCCTGGCGGATCGCGGCGGCAATCTGGTACTCGGGAGAGTTATAACAGTCGATCGCCGCCTGCAGCGATGGAAATTCGATGACGACGTTGCGGGCGCGAACGCCACCCTCCAACCGATGATGCAGCCCGCCGCGTGCCAGAAAATTGGCGCCGTATTTCTCGAAGGCGGGCTTTGCGGCCGCTACATAGTCCTTGTAGCGCTCGGGGTCGCGGACATCGACCCGTGCGATCCAGTATCCCTTGGCCATATTGAGCTCCTCGTCTTGCAGCACGAAAGGCTGACGGGAGTGTTACTTCCGGCAAATTTGGGCCAAGGTCAAGCGGATCGACCGGGCGCGTTGGTCCGACGGGTGTCGCCCGGCATCAGCGCGCGAGCGCACCGTTCATTTCGGCAAGGATGGCGCGGGCAGCCGCAAGCGGCTCGGCGGCTGCGACGATTGGGCGCGCGACGACGAGATGGCTGGATCCGGCCTTGAGCGCCTCGGAGGGCGTCATCACCCGCTTCTGGTCGCCCTTGTCCGCGCCGGCCGGGCGAATGCCCGGGGTGACGAGTGCCATGTCCGGCCCGATGATCTTGCGCACTGCCGCCGATTCTTCCGCTGAGCAGACGATGCCGCCCATGCCGGCGGCGCGCGCCTGTTCGGCCCGGCGCAGCACCAGCGTGTGCGGATCGTATTCATAGCCGGCATCGATCACGTCCTGCTCGTCCATCGAGGTGAGCACGGTGACGCCGAGCAGGCAGAGGTCGGAGCCTTTCGCAGCCTCGACAGCCGCCTTCATCGCCTTCGGATAGGCGTGCAGGGTCAGCATCGACATGCCCATCTTGGCGATGTTCTCGACGCCCTTGGCCACCGTGTTGTCGATGTCGAGCAGCTTCATGTCGAGGAAGACGTTCTTGCCGCTTTTGGCCAGGTCGCGCGCGAATTCCAGGCCGCCGGCAAAGACCAACTGGTAGCCGATCTTGTAGAAGGAGACATCGTTGCCGAGCGTCGACACGATCTTCTCGGCATCCGCAATCGTCGGAAGGTCGAGGCCTACGATCAGTCTGTCGCGCGCGGTTTCGGTCATCGTCTAAATCCCCTGCCAGTGTTCCATCGGGGTCCAGTCGCATGCAACAGTCCGATCCGCAAGGCGGAAAGCGAAGACATTGCCGCCGCCACCACCCTTCTGGTCGGCTGCGCGCGAGATTGGCGCGCCGGTAAGGCGGCATTTCAGAAGTGTGCCGACGCCGCCATGGCCGACGAAGGCAATCGGGATTTTCGGATCGTGATCGCCGAGGATCCGAAAGACCGCGTTCGAGATGCGGCTCTGGGCATCGATCGCGCGCTCCCAGCCCTCGAAGCTTTCGGTGGGATTGGCGAAGAACCAGTCGGCCGCCTTCTCGAATTCCGGCGGCGGCAGGAAGCCGGTGGCCGAGCGATCGTTCTCGCCCATGTCGTGGTGGACCTCGATCGTCACGCCGGCCGCATCGGCCAAAAGTTGTGCCGTCTCGATCGCCTTGGTTTCGTCGCTCGAAACGATCCGTCCGAGCGAACGCACCCAGGGCAATCGGGCGGTGATGACCGCGCGTTCGCGGCCAACAGTGGAAAGTCCCCATTGCGGGACGGGCACGTCCGGATCGATCTGGACCTGCGGATGGGTGACGTAGACGCCGAACATCCCGTCAGTGCGCCCGGCGATAGACCCAGAGCTGCGCCGGCGGAATGTTGCGCACGACGAAGTCGAGATGCTGGATGCTGTAGCGGTCCGGCATGGCAACGACGGGCGACAAAGGCCCATAGGAAATCTGCACGACCGGCCGGCCGACCGGAACGCGCGACAGCAGATCGTCGATCAGTTCGACGCGGCGATGCATCGGGAAGTTCAGAAGCGGCACGGCAGAGACGACGCTGTCGAAGGTCTGGCCGTTGAGTTCGCCGAGCGTGTGTTCCAGATCGAAGGCGTCGCCGTTGATGAAGTTGACGCCGTTGAAGTTGGTCTTGAGCTGATTGTAGAAATCGGTCGAATACTCGATCGACACGAGATTGGACGGCTCAAGGCCACGTTCCAGGATCGCCTTGGTGATGACGCCGGTGCCGGGGCCGAGCTCAAGAACCGGAAGGCCTGAGGCCGGATTGATGACGCTCGCCATTCGGCGCGCTGTGACGGAGGAGGTCGGCAGGATCGCGCCGACGGCCTTGGCATTGCTCATCCATCCCTTGAAAAAGCGAATCTCTTCGTCGAACTTCCGTCCGAGCCGTTCCTTCACCTTCACGCGCAAATTCATTGAACCCCTCAAAACCGCTGTCCTCTCCTCGCACAGGCCGTCCGCTCAAAATTCCTCGCCCGGTGATTCGGGCCGGCCGCGGCGGCGGTGATCATAATGTGTCCCCATCTGCGGCAAAAACAAGTCTGTCTGCGCCTGAAAGCGTTCGCTTATCAACAGTCCGCAGATGCCGCGGCCAACAAAAAACCCGTCACGCGCGGGCGTGACGGGTTGGCATTTCGCGCCGCGTCAGGCCCGGCTACACGCGCATCGGCATGAGCACATAGAGCGCATCTTCAGCGGCCAGATCACGGACGAGCGTCGGCGAGCCCGGGTCTGCCAGCATGAAGATCGCATCGGTGCCGGTCAGCTGCGAAGTAATGTCGAGCAGGTACTTGGCGTTGAAGCCGATTTCGAGCGGATCGTGGTCGTAGCCGACGGGCAGTTCTTCCGTAGCACTGCCGGAATCGGGATTGTTGACCGTCAGCGTCATCTGGCCTTCGTTCAGCGCCAACTTGACGGCGCGGCCGCGCTCCGACGAGATCGTCGATACGCGATCGACCGCCTGGGCGAAGGACTGGCAATCGACGCGCAGTTCCTTGTCGTTGTTGGCTGGGATGACGCGCTGGTAGTCGGGGAAAGTGCCGTCGATCAGCTTCGAGGTCATGACGATCGAGCCGATCGTCAAGCGGATCTTGGCGTCCGAGACTTCGACGGTGACGACGAGTTCCGGGTTGTCGAGCAGCTTCTGCAATTCGCTGACGGTCTTGCGCGGGATGATGATGCCCGGCATGCCTTCGGAGCCGGATGGCGCCTCGACGTCGGCGCGCGCCAGGCGATGGCCGTCGGTTGCGACGGCGCGCAGTTTCAGCTCACCCTTGCTTTCGACCGTGTGTACGAAGATGCCGTTGAGATAGTAGCGGGTTTCCTCGGTCGAGATCGCAAACTGGGTGCGATCGATCAACATCTTGAGGTCGGTCGCCTTGAGGCGGAACGAATGCGAGAAGCTGCCGGCGGTCAGATCCGGGAAGTCGGATTGCGGCAGGCACTGCAGCGAGAACTTGGAACGGCCCGAGGCGACGGTCATCGCCGTGCCCTCGGCGTTGGTGGCGAGCAGCACTTCCGAACCGTCGGGCAGCTTGCGCACGATGTCGTAGAGCAGGTGCGCTGGCACGGTGGTCGCGCCCGCCTGCTCCACCTGGGCCGGGGTCGCCTCGGTGATTTCGAGGTCGAGGTCGGTCGCCTTCATTTCGAGGCTGGCGCCGTCGGAACGCAGGAGCACGTTCGAGAGGATCGGGATCGTGTTTCGCCGCTCCACCACGCGGTGCACGTGGTTCAGCGATTTCAGGAGGTTGGATCGCTCGAGAGTAATGCGCATGGGATGCCGCTTTCAACCATTGCCCGGCGGGCGAAACGTCCGCCTGAGCGTCAACTGCGAGTGCCCCGGCCGACCGACCGGATAGATGTGGACCGGCAAAATGGCAGAAAGAGCGCCCGGAAAGCAAGGGGTTTGAGGGCTTCTGTCCCCAGATGCGGCACGTAGGCCCGTCGTCTTGCCCTTGCTCTGCGATGGTGGCTCACTCATAAAGACCGGACAGACACATCGGTAAGCACGATCAGGACGTTACAGGTGGAAAAGCAAAAGACAGCGGAACCGGCGGGCGGACAGAGGGAGCGCAGCTACCGGCTGCACAATGTGAGCGTTCCGGCCCGCCCCCTTGATGCCGCGCTCTATCTGGTGGCAACCCCGATCGGGAATCTCGGCGATATCACGCTGCGCGCGCTGGAAACATTGGCCGGCGCCGATGTGCTTGCCTGTGAGGACACGCGGGTCACCCGTGTTCTGCTTGATCGATACGGCATCACCAATCGGCCCTACGCCTACCACGAGCACAATGCCGACGAGGCCGGTCCGCGGCTGCTGGCAGCGCTCGCCGAAGGGCGTTCGGTGGCACTCGTCTCTGATGCCGGCACGCCACTGGTCTCTGACCCCGGCTACCGCCTGGGGCAGCTTGCGATCGAGGCCGGACATCGCGTCGTGCCGATTCCCGGCGCCTCGGCGCCGCTTGCAGCCCTCGTCGGGTCCGGCCTGCCGAACGATGCTTTCCTCTTTGCCGGTTTCCTGCCGACCAAGGACAAGGCCAAACGCGATCGCCTCAGGGAACTCGCCGCCGTGCCGGCAACGATCCTGTTCTTCGAATCGCCGCACCGGATCGCTGCGACGGTTGCGGCGGCGGCCGACGTTTTGGGGGAAGGCAGGCGGGCGTCCGTCTGCCGCGAATTGACCAAGACCTTCGAGGAATTTCGCCGCGGCACGCTCGGCGAGCTTGCTGCTCATTATGAACAGGCGGGGCCGGTCAAGGGCGAGATCGTGCTCGTCATCGGCCCTCCCGATGCCGCGCCCGAACCGGAAGCGGCCGACGTCGACGCGCTGCTGCAAAGCCTGGTCGCCGACATGCCGACCGGCAAGGCGGCAACCGAAGCCGCCCGCCAGACGGGCCTGCCGCGCAAGGAACTCTATGACCGGCTGCTGCAGTTGAAGGAACGCAATGGCGACTGAGGCGGGTGATCGGCGGAAGCTGAAGGCACTCAGGCGGGGATACCTAGCCGAGTATCGCGCCGCACTCTGTCTCTTGCTCAAGGGCTACCGCATCGTCGCGATGCGCCATCGCACCAAGCTTGGCGAAATTGACATCATTGCCCGGCGCGGCGATCTCATCGCCTGCGTCGAGGTCAAGGCCCGTCGCTCGGCCGAAGACGACGTCTTCGCCGTGACGGCGACAGCGCAGAGGCGTATCCGTGCCGCGAGCGATCTTTGGCTGGCGAAACAGCCTGATTTCAACAGGCTTTCCGTGCGCTACGACATCGTCACCGTGACCCCTTGGGGCTGGCCGCGGCACCTGCCGGATGCGTTCTGAATCGGCGCATAATGAAGGGAAATGATTGCGTTGTTCCGCGGGTGCCCCTCATTGGAACATATTCTCGAATTTGTAATCGTTCCGACATAAAAGCGTTACGGGCCTGTCATTGAAGGTCACTAGTCCACTGCCATCCGCAACCCGGTGGAGAGGATTAGTCATGTTCAAGAAGTTTACGCTCGCAGCCCTTACCCTTGCATTTTCCGCGACCTCGTCGCTTGCCGCGACCAACATTACCTGGTGGCACGGCATGGCCGGCCGCAACGGCGAAGTCATCAATGAAGTTTCCAAGAAGTTCAATGAAGCCCAGAGCGCCTGCGCGCTGACCCCGGTTTCCAAGGGCACCTACGAGGAAGCGCTCGCTTCCGGTATCGCCGCTTTCCGCTCGGGTGAACAGCCGAACATCCTGCAGGTCTTCGACGCCGGTGCCGCCACGATCATCAACGCCAAGGGCGCGGTCATCCCGGCCGAAGACCTGATCATCAAGGCTGGTCACAACTTCGACCGCAACGCCTTCATCGATGGCGTGCGCTACTTCTACGCCGACAGCGAAGGCAAGTTCGTCGGCATGCCGTTCAATTCCTCCGCGCCGATCATGTACATCAACGACGAGGCCCTGAAGAAGGCCGGCGTCGAAGCGCCGAAGACCTGGGAAGAGTTCGAGGCCGTCGCCCCGAAGCTGAAGGAAGCCGGTTACATCCCGCTCGTCCAGTCGCAGCTCACCTGGCAGTTCACGGAGAACTTCTTCTCCCGCAACAACATCCAGTTCGCCACCAACAACAACGGCTACGACGCCGTCGTCGACACTGAGCTGAAGGTCACCGACCCGAACCTCGTCATGATGTTCGACAAGCTGAAGGCCTGGAAGGATGAAGGCTACTTCGCCTTCTACGGCGCCGGCTGGAACGACAACCAGAAGGTCTTCGAAGAAGGCAAGGCTGCGTTCTGGATCGGTTCGTCGGGTTCGTTCGGCGGCCTGCAGAAGACGGCGCAGATGCCGTTCTCGGCAACCTTCCTGCCCTATTGGGGCTCGATCAAGGGCGCCGGCACCAACTCCTTCATCGGCGGCGCGGCACTCTTTGCCATGTCCGGCAAGACGGATGAAGAAAACAAGTGCGTTGCCGACTTCTTCCAGTTCCTGACCTCGCCTGAGATCCAGTACTTCTACCACAAGGCCACCGGCTATGTGGCCATCACCAAGGCAGCCTACGAGCTTGCCCAGAAGGATGGCTACTACAAGGAGAAGCCGGTTGCCGAAGTCGGCATCAAGCAGCTGATGCTGCCGGCCGGCGACTGGTCGAAGGGCTACCGCCTCGGCTTCTACCCGCAGATCCGCGAAATCATGGAACGCGAATACGGCCGCATCTTCTCGGGCGAAACGACCGTCAAGGACGCGTTCGACACCATCGAGAAGGAAGGCAACGAGCTGCTCGCCCGTTTCGCCAAGACGGCCGGCTGATCTCGATGTCGACCGCGACAGATCTCCTCCCCGCAGCGCGGGGAGGGACCGGAACAAAGACCGGGGGGCGTCGCTTCGGCGCCTTCCGGATTTTCGGTGGCCAGTCGAATAGCGGAGGCGAAAGCGCTGCAAAGCGCGTGCAGTTCTCCTCGCCGTTCCTGCCATACCTCTTCCTCGCGCCGCAGCTCGCGATCATCTTCATCTTCTTCTACTGGCCGTCGGTTCAGGCGCTCCAGTCGTCGTTCTATCTTGAAGACCCCTTCGGTTTCGGCTCGACCTTCGTCGGGATGACCAATTATACCGACGTGCTGAAATCAGGCGAATATCTCGGCATTGTCCGTTTCACCGCCGTTTTCACGGCGTTGGTCACCTTCTTTGCGCTGTCGATCGGGCTGCTGCTCGCCGTCAAGGCCGATGGCGTCATCCGCGGCAACGCCGCCTATAAGACGCTGCTGATCTGGGTCTATGCCATTGCCCCGCCGGTCGCAGGCCTCATCGGCATGATGTTCTTCGACCAGCATATCGGCCCGATCGTCGAGCTTGCGCGCTGGTTCGGCTGGGACATCAAGGTTGGTCTGAACTACTTCGACACCGCCTTTTCCATGGTGGTCGTCTCGGTCTGGAAACAGATCCCCTACAATTTCATCTTCTTCCTCTCAGGGCTCCAGGGCATTCCGGTCTCGGTGCGGGAAGCTGCGGCGATCGACTGCCGCTCGGGCTTCCGCCGTTTCTGGACGGTGATCCTGCCGCTGCTCGCGCCGACCGCCTTCTTCCTTCTGATCATCAACGTCACCTATGCGCTGTTCGACACTTTCGGCGTCATCGACGTGATGGTGAAGGACAAGGCTGCCAACAACCCGATCACCCTTGTCTACAAGGTCTACATGGACGGTTTCCGCGGCAACGATCTCGGCGGCTCCTCGGCCCAGTCAGTGATCCTGATGCTGATCGTCTTCGTGCTCACCATCTTCCAGTTCCGCTTCATCGAGCGGCGCGTGCATTACAACTGAGGTGGGGCCGATGTATCGCACCAAGATTTTCGACCACATCATCCTGCTCTTCGGCGTCTTCATCATGGTGGCGCCCGTCGTCGTCGCCTTCATGACCTCGACGCACGAGGCGGCCGACATTCACCGCAACGGTCTCAGCCTCAGCTGGGGCGGCCATTTCGTCGAGACCTACCAGACGGTACTGACGCGCGAGGGCGGCTTCACCGGCAAGATCACCGGCTTCAACATGATGCTGAACTCGATGATCCTCGGCCTGGGTTTCGCCGTCGGCAAGATCGTGCTGTCGATGCTGGCGGCCTATGCGCTCGTCTATTTCCGCTTTCCGCTCGCGACCTTCTTCTTCTGGGTGATCTTCACCACCCTGCTTCTGCCACTCGAAGTGCGCATCCTTCCTTCCTATGAAGTGATGAACACGCTGAAGCTGACCAACACCTATACCGGCCTGATCGTGCCGCTTCTCGCCTCGGCGACGGGCACCTTCTACTTCCGGCAGTTCTTCAAGTCGGTGCCGGACGAGTTGCTGGAGGCCGCGCGCATCGACGGCGCCGGCCCCTTCAAGTTCTTCATCGACGTACTGGTGCCGCTCTCGCGCACGATGATGGCGGCGATCTTCATCATCATGTTCGTCTACGGTTGGAACCAGTATCTCTGGCCCACCCTGATGACCACCGACGAAGGCTTCTTCACCCTGGTGCGCGGCATCAAGCAGATCCTGCTCGTCTGGGTCGGCTCGAACATCCCCGACTATAACGAGGCCTTTGCGCTGGCGATTCTCGCCATGCTGCCGCCGGTCATGATCGTCGTGATCTTCCAGCGCTGGTTCATCAAGGGCCTGACGGAAAGCGACAAGTAAACGGGGTCGTGGCGGGACAAAAGTCCCGCCCGCTCCTGAAACGACATCAATCTTACGGAGGCAGCCATGGCGGCCATTACCATCGCCGAGGTCTCGAAGATCTATCACGGCAATGTCGAGGCGGTGAAATCCGTCTCGATCGATATCGAGGACGGCGAATTCATCGTGCTGGTCGGCCCGTCCGGCTGCGGCAAGTCCACGCTTCTGCGCATGGTCGCGGGGCTGGAGACGATTTCGAAGGGCACGGTGACGATCGGCTCACGCGTGATCAACGAGGTCGATCCGGCCGAGCGCGACATCGCCATGGTCTTCCAGAACTACGCGCTCTATCCGCACATGACCGTCTACGAAAACCTCGCTTACGGCCTGAAGAACCGCAAGACGCCGAAGGCCGAGATCGACGCCCGCGTCGCAGAAGCCGCTCGCATGCTGGAGATCGAGCCCTATCTTACCCGCAAGCCCCGTGCGCTCTCGGGCGGCCAGCGCCAGCGCGTCGCCATGGGCCGCGCCATCGTGCGCAAGCCGGCGGCCTTCCTCTTCGACGAGCCGCTCTCCAATCTCGACGCCAAGCTGCGCGTCTCCATGCGCGGCGAGATCAAACGCCTGCAGAAGCGCCTCGGCACGACCTCGCTCTACGTCACCCACGACCAGCTCGAGGCGATGACCCTTGCAGACCGTCTGGTGGTGCTGAATGGCGGTCGCATCGAACAGATCGGCCGTCCGCTCGACGTCTATCACCGCCCGGCCTCAACCTTCGTCGCCAGCTTCATCGGCTCGCCGGCGATGAACCTGATCAAGGGTGTGATCGAAGGCGGCAACCTGCAGATCGGTCTCTACAGGATCGCGCTTGGCGACCGTGCGCCGGTCGAAGGCCCGGTCACGGTTGGGCTTCGCGCCGAAGATCTCAAGCTCGCCGGCGTCGGCGAGGACGCCATGCTGTTCCAGGTCGACTATGTCGAGGAACTGGGCGCGCAGCGGCTCGTGCACGGCACCATCGAGAGCCAGGCGCTCACCATCGCGCTGTCTCCGGAGACGCCACTTTCGGGTGATCTTGCAGTGACGATCGCCGTCGACCGTCTGCACTTCTTCTCGACCGAGACCGGCAAGCGGCTGGAGCGCGGCACGTCGTTTGCCAATGAAGCGCCGGTTGCAGCGCCACGCCTGGAGACCGCATCGTGATCTCCAAGACCGTCGAGCAGCTTGCCGTTCCTTCGCTTGAAACGCGCGCCAGCTTTGCCGAGATCGTGCGCACCATTGCCGCCCATGACGCAGCCATGGCCGCACGGCCGGAGATGAACAGCGTGGAGGTCGGCGGCACACCGGCCTCCGATACGCCGCTCGCCTTCCCGTTCACCGTTGCTGCCTGGAACCTGGAGCGCTGCCTGTTTCCGGCCGAAAGCGCCGCCCATCTCGCCGCGACGAACGCGCCGGTCGTCCTTCTTTCAGAAATGGACAACGGCATGGCCCGCACCGGCCAGCGTCACCCGACCGCCGAAGTCGCCGAAACACTCGGCATGCACTATGCGTATGGCATCGAGTTCATCGAGATGGGTCTCGGCTCCGATACGGAGCGTGAGTTCTGTGAGGACGAATTCAACGCCAAGGGGTTCCATGGCAATGCGCTGATGGCTGCGGTGCCGTTCTCCCGGCCCTTCATGTTGCGCCTATGGGGCGGACGCCTCTGGTTCACCGATGGCGAGCAGCCGCGCCTTGGCGAGCGCTGTGCGATCGGCGCCGTCATCGAGACGGAAGCCGGACCCTTCGTCGCCGTCTCCACCCATCTCGAGAGTGCGACGACTGCCGTCTACCGAGAGCGCCAGGTCAAGGAATTGATCGATGCACTCGACGAGACTTTCCCCGGCCTGCCGGTGATGATCGGTGGCGATCTCAATACCGGCAACCATGCCGGCGGCGATTTCGAGGCCGAAGGGCTGTTTGCCATGAGCGCCATCAGAGGCTTTACCCGCCATGGTGGGCCGCTCGACGTGATGACCACGCGGCCGAGCCTGATCACCCGCTGGCCAGAGCGGGCGATGAAGCTCGACTGGTTCCTGTCGCGCGGGCTGAAGATCGGCGAGACCACGATCATTCCTTCGCTTGACGAAACCGGCCGGCCGCTTTCGGATCACGATCTCATCACCTGCGTGATCGAAGGCTTCGAATAGGCTCGCCTCTCCTTGCCTAAGGCCCGCCCGCATTCTACATGTCGAGGGCTTTGCCAGTGCGGCAGAGGGCAGCGGTTTTCCCGTCCTCATTCGCTCCGGCGGTTTGAAATCGATCACGCTAAGCGTGATCCATGAGGGAATGGGTAGATGGCGAAAATCGTCAATGTCGGGGTCCAGATGGACCATGTGTCGGGCATCAACATTGCGGGTGACTCCACCTTCGCCATGAGCCTCGAGGCACAGTCGCGCGGCTATCGCCT
The DNA here is from genome assembly GCF_001426275.1 of Ensifer sp. Root423. NCBI lineage: Bacteria > Pseudomonadati > Pseudomonadota > Alphaproteobacteria > Hyphomicrobiales > Rhizobiaceae > Ensifer > Ensifer sp. Root423. The sequence continues at coordinate 263,185 of NZ_LMEG01000044.1, forward strand.
CTTCCACTATACGCCGGAAAAGCTGTCGCTGCGCGACGGCAAGGTCTATGCGAGCGTGCAGCCGATGACGCTGCGCGACGTCAAGGGCGACCACTTCACGCTTGGCGAAGCCGAGCGCGTGGATCTTTCGACCATGGACGTCATCCTGCTGCGCCAGGACCCGCCCTTCGACATGGCCTACATTACCTCGACGCACCTTTTGGAACGCCTGCATCCGAAGACGCTGGTCGTCAATGATCCCGCCTGGGTGCGCAATTCGCCGGAGAAGATCTTCGTCACCGAATTCGCCGACCTGATGCCGAAGACGCTGATCACCCGCGACCCCGCTGAGATCTCCAGCTTCCGCCAGGAAATGGGCGACATCATCCTGAAGCCGCTCTACGGCAACGGCGGCGCCGGCGTGTTCCACTCGACCCGCGACGACCGCAACATGTCCTCTCTGCTCGAAATGTTCGGCCAGATGTTCCGCGAGCCCTTCATCGCCCAGGAATACCTGCCGGCGGTGCGCAAGGGCGACAAGCGCATCCTGCTCGTCGACGGCGAGCCGGTCGGCGCCATCAACCGCGTTCCGGCAGACCACGACGCCCGCTCCAACATGCATGCTGGCGGCCGGCCTGAGCCGACCGAACTGACGGCGCGTGAGAAGGAAATCTGCGCCCGCATCGCGCCTGCGCTGAAGGAGCGCGGCTTCCTCTTCGTCGGCATCGACGTTATCGGCGACTACATGACCGAGATCAACGTGACGTCGCCGACCGGCATCCGCGAAGTGAAGAAGTTCGGCGGCGCCGATGTCGCGAGCCTGCTCTGGGATGCGATCGAGCGCAAGCGCGCCTGATCAAGATCTCGGCCTAGGATCCATCTCGGGTCGATGGCGCTTGCCGCGGGCCTACGCCCGCGGCCGTTTGCCGAAGCGTCCCGGATACACACCCGCGCCTCCTCAAATGTTCCGTTATTGTTCTTGTTTTTGTGCGCGATCCGTGCAAGGCTTCTGCCTGCAACCCTGGGCGGTTGTGGCGCCCGATAACTGGGCTGCCTGGGCGAGGGGCAAGCATGGTCGCGCGCGTCAGCACGGTCGCATTTCAGGGTATCGAGGGCCTGCCTGTCGATGTGCAGGTGATGGTCGCGCCGGGCAAGGTCGGCATGCAGATCGTCGGCCTGCCGGACAAGGCCGTCGCCGAAAGCCGCGAGCGGGTGCAGGCCGCCCTTCATGCTTCAGGTCTGGCGCTGCCGGCCAAGCGCGTGACCGTCAATCTTGCGCCCGCTGACCTTCCCAAGGAAGGAGTCCGGAAGCCACATTGGCGATCGTATTCGTGGTAAATCGACAAAATTTTACAACACGTTATCGTCAATGTTTTTACGAATATGGATATTGGTAACCGAGCGCGGAAGATGCGCGAGGCTGGTCGAACCGCGGATGTCCATGAAGACCCGCATCCCGATGCCGCAATCAGCCTCTTGTGTCGGTGAGCTTCGTAGCGTTCGAACCTGCTGATCGATGCCATTGGCGATTAAATCCGTAACGGTGTCTGCAGGATCGCCGTCAGGGCTGTTTTTGCAAATTTGTCGTCGTCTGCAGTCGCGGGGCTTCGGCCTACCTGCCTAGCGCGATGGCGTACTGCATGCTTCCACCATCATCAGGTCGCTGCGCGGCCGGCCACTAACCGACGGCCTGTTGGCACTGTCTCTCGACGCCGGCTGGGAGCTTTTGCGCATCCTGCCGATTGGCGACGTCGCAATCGCAAGTGGCCGCTCATAGCCGCGACGTTGCCGTACAGTCGATCAGAAAAGTCTTCCCAGCTATATCTCGAGCGGTGCAACTTACCTTCAGCGCCCTATCGCCGGTCATAAGTACATCTCGTCGATCAATAATTTAACGATCGACAAATTGACTCTAGTTATGTAATAGAATCAATAATTCGTGCAAACAGACAGGGGTAATGCATTGTAACGCTTCGTGGAGTCTTTAATTATGCTGAGATCGAAGTCTTGTTATTCAATTCATAGGCGACAAGGCGCTTAAAAACAAGAATTCAACTTAAAAAATATTTCGGAAAATCAAGACACCAGATCGCTATTTATTGAGGCTGGTGGGGAGCCGTCGTTGATTGAAATTGAAGACTTCGGGATCACCGAATATAGCTTTTCGATAAGCGGGCATCGCAAGCGCTATAATTTGACCACAGTGCTGCATCTGTTCGGTGAAAAGTTTTGTAGAGGCTTAGAAGCGGCATGGCGCAGGGCCGCCACCTTTAAGGCCGGTGATACGGCGCACGGGTACTTCAAGAAGCTCCGTCTTCTCCTGCAGGGTCTTGGGGCAGCAGGATCGCTAGGGAAGGACGAGGTCGCCACGCGGGTATTTCAAACCCTTCAGGGCGGTAGGACGCCGACACAAAAAGACTGGCAACACGTCACTAACGAGTTTCTTCGTGTGATGGGCGATGTCGACGACCGATCGCTCACCATCTCCACGAAACGGAAGGTACGTGACAAGTATGTCGAGGCCGCACGCAGTGCGCTCAATTGGCTGGTCGATGCAGGGTTTCTCCCCGCCGTTCAGATGAGGCAGAGAACAGCGTCAAAATTCAGTACTGAATCGGGTACGGACTCGCTCGCGAGCCTTCTCTACAAAGCGGGACGGCTTGACCTCACAAACAAAACCGAACTCGAAGCTTCGAATGAGTTCATCGCAACGAACGCAAAGGCCTTGGCGGAGCTACGCAGTTGCTACGTTGCAGAATTCCTATCCGATTATGAGAACTTTCAGCGTGGTCAGGTAGTCCTGGGCGAAAAGCCTAAGATGTCTATCGATGAGTTTGAAGCAATAATATTGCGCAGACCCGGCGATCGGATTGGAAATCCGATATTTGGCGTCGAAATCGGCCTAAGTGACTGCGATTTATTCTCAGTTATCATTAGGTATTACAAAGATGTATATCACAATAGTCGTGATATTGTGTTTGGCTTGAAAAAATTTCAAAAGCTCGTCGCGTGGGCGGGCGGCCACGCGCACCTCCAATCCTTCATTGAAGCCACGACCAAGGCGCTCAATGCCGCATTTCATATTATCTTGATCGACACGGGATTGAATGTGCAGCCGACAAAGGACCTCGGGGAGGACCCATACGTCGGTACTTCTAAGCGTGGAAAGCGACAGATCGCCACGATTGCCGAAAAGAAGAACCGAGCCGGCGGCAAGGAGGTTAAGGGGCGGTTGCGTGAAGACGAGGTCGGCGAAGTTTCCGTAAAAGTAAAGGGTGAGGTTTCCGGTTTCCGCGTCATAGAGATGTTCAGGGAAATGTCCAAACCGATGAGGCCCGTAGACGGCCCAATAGCCGAAAGGCTTTGGATATACAGGCGTCCCGGCGAATACACCGTGAGGCACAACTTAGGTCAGATGGACAGAGACTGGCACTATGGTTTTTTGGATCGCCATAAAGACAACGCCCTGTTCGGAGGTTTGAGTGTCACGAAAAGGGTTATTCGTCGAAGCTTCATGAACGCCAAACGGGCCGATGGTTCCTTCGATGTGAACTTGGCTATGGCGATCGCGGGGCAATCGACACCCGAGATGGCGTATCACTATCTCGACTTGCAGGGTGTCAAAGCCATCCTGCAGGAGATGATCCGGAAATTCCTCGACGCTTGGGAGGCGGTATCGGCCTCTTCGCTTGACGACGCCGCAGCAAAAATCGGTGTCGATCCATCAGACTTCGAAAGAAGGAAGGAGCTTGGGCTAGAGAACGGGCTTCATTTTGCGCTGTTTGGGGATCGAAGTAAATCGAAGAAAAACACAAAGATAGAAGAGGAAGCGCTTCTATTCAATTCTGCTCGGAGATTCACCGTTCGGGAAAATACAATGCGGGATTTATGTTTGGCAAAGGTCGCCATGTACAAGCAGATGGAGAAGGTTTTGTATCTGAATCCGAAGCGGTTCATCCGGAAATGGATACCTTTCCTCGGCATTGTGGAAGGATACATTATTAAGATCAAAGAAAGTAGGTTCGCTTCCCAATTCGCTATTGTCCAATCGGATGTCGAGGGGCGGATAGCTTCCGGCGACATTGCTATCCCGGTTATTTGGTGAGGCGATGTCAGTAGCCCTACTTAACGCCGATGTTACCGCACCAAGCCTCCATGACCAGATTATCGGAGCCCTTCCAGTCCGATATTGGTTCAAGGACGGTACTACCCCCCTCAGCAATAAATGGGTCATTGGCACGGAGAGTGTCGCTGTTCGGAAAAATCCGACGATCACGATCGATTTCGATCAGTATCTAACCGCGTTTCCGAGCTCGATCAATCTGCTGGACCCTGAGTGCGAGCGCGACCTAATTACGATAAAACTCGTAGTTTACCACAGCCTCGATGACGAGCCAGTCGGATGGAATAAGTCTGCGGTAGGGGCCTCCAACACTTTCCGATTTCAACTGCTGTTCTTGAAATGGCGAATTCAGAACGGAATAGAGAGCTATGCGAAACTCAACGCAGTCTGGCATCGGCAGTTCGTAAGAGCTCTCAGATCAGGTGGCCGCGATGCGCTGTTGTCGATGCCCGAACGAATCAAAACGCTGTGCGGTGCATGGGACAGAGGCGAGTTAGACCCCTGCTTCAACCAGCGTGGTGATGTAGACGGCGAATTCGTTGCGCACATGTTGGGTCTGCAAAACGCGAGTTCACTGACGTCAGCGACGCGCGCGACGATGTATCAGTACATCACTCAGAAGGGTCTCAGATATGCCAGAACTTACAAGATTCCCGAAAAGCCAATCTCGCAAGAAAAAATTGCCGAAGGTTCGGCGCTAGATTTTTTGAAGCCGTGGACCCAGCTTTGGAACCTGCGAGAACTTCTAAGCCACGATCCTATTGGCTATCGAGCTCACCTGAACGAACGTGACAAAAGCAGCCTGGTCAAGTGGGCCAAAGCCCGGAGGCGAACCAAAGACGCTCCAGAATACCAGACGAGCTGGCTGATCGATGCGTGTTTGAAACTGGTCCACGACGACATTGTCAAAGAGCTGTTCGATATCGTTGAGAACGGGCTGGATCAAACTGGGTGTCCTACGGACTTGAAAAGGTTTGAGAAGGTGAACGACCGTTTGCGTCACCTCGGATTTCCAGAACTCAGCCCGATATACAGTATTTCAACGCGCAGGGGCGACCAACCACACCATCTGGTCACTATACGTACCTTCCTACTCGTTTTTCTCCCAATCTTTTGTTCCGTCGTCATATGTGCGTTTACCGCCAGGCGCGATGACGAGCGCAACTGCCTAAAGGTGGACTGCGTCGAAACCGACGCCAACGGAAACATGTGGTTGAACTGTCTGATTGCGAAGAATATCCGCGACGTGGACCGGATACCGATCCCCTCGTCGGTCAAAGCTGCAGTCGACATCGTGCGTCGTCTTCATTCTTATAACAGATTTCGCCAGGACGAGTGGCTATTCAATATAGCATGCCCGGTAACGGGGAGACCTGCCCTGGTTAGTCCCGGAAAGAATCTCAAACGGTCATGTAAATGGCTAGGTGTTCCGCCGCTCGCGAACGGTGAGACTTGGGTCTTCACACCGCATCAATTCCGGAAGTTCTTCGGAACGACATACTTCCATCGATGGATGTTCCCGAACCTGACCGCGCTATCTTTCCACTACAGACACTTCAACCCGGACACCACCAGAGGATACTTGAAAATGAGGGCGGCAACGGCGTTACGTATGGGAGAGGATAAATTGGCAAGGGCCGAAGTCGCGAGAAGAAACATTGAGCGTGAACGCGATACGAACGATGGCAGGTGGCAGCTGGTCAGGCACATCATGCAAACGGCGCTCGACGGCGCGAAGTTGGCCGGGTCGGCGGGGCAGAGGATCACACAGCAGGTCAACGAGTTGAAAGAGAGGTTCCTTCCAGAACTCGAGATAACCAAGGGAGGCTATGACGAACCTGGTTTCGAAGCGGCGTTGGAAAAACTGGTCAGGGCAACGCCGATGCAAGTCCACCCTGAGGGTCACAGCGTATGCCTGTGCAACAACTCGAACGATGACAAGTCAAAGTCGAAGTGCCTTGCCTTGAAGCAGATGCTAACCGGCATGCTCCCGAGCGATAACGCAGAAGTCGACTTCGATTTTGCCGATGACGAGACCTGCCTGTCATGCCCGCACTCAGCTCGCGTTCCCGCCATTTCTCCGTATTGGGAAAGCGCGCTGGCGGAAGTGCGGCTGATGGTCAAACTGACCACTGGCGAACAGAGGGAAGCGATCGAAAGGCGCATCGCGGCTATCGAGGTGTATGCGTAATGGGCCGCCGCAGGAAAGTTCCGAGCGAGACCCAACCCGAGGCGGGAGCGAAGCGCGTCCGGCGGGAAGATCGATCTGATTTTGTCGCCGCCTCCTTCGCCGCCAAGCTCAAGGAAATGCGAGCCATTATGAAGGGGTGGCGGAGCGAGGGCCGCTCTGCGGAAGCATTTTGGCCAGACACCAAGGTCGCGTTACGCGAGTGGCACCATCCCGAGAAGGGTATCTTCAGATGGGGCAGCCCCAACATGGACAGCCCTAGCGGCCCACATGAGGATATGGTGAAAGAATGGGTCCGCCTGCTCAAGGAAGCATCGAGTATCCCGATCGGGGTGACTGATCTCAAGGCAGAGAACGACCAGCTGAAGAAGATCAATCGAAAGCTCGGCGAACAACTCGCAACCCGTACTTATCAGGTAATGGAATTGCTGGACGCCGTTGCCACTCTGGACGGCAGCCATCACCTCCTGTCAACATACAGTTTGAGAACATGAACGCGTTTGTTTCGACAACGAAGATAGATCACGCGTCAACCGATTTCACAATTGACGAGATTCCGCTTCCTAAGTTCTCCCTGCCCATGAATGATCGGGTCGGATGCTCGATGTTCATTCTGCCCTTTCTCTTGGAGAAGGGCATTAGGTATAACTCGAAATGGCGAACGTTGGAAAAGGCCGCCCTGAACCTCGCAGTTTGGGAGGACTACTTGCATCTCCAGGGCGTCAATCCCTTTGACGCCGACGAGCGCCATCTCAAACGTTTTCTCTTGCGCGGCGGCATGCGGACTGGAAACATCATACCGTTCAAGGATTCCGAGTTAACAATCGACGCTACGAACGTGCGGAAGCTTTACACGATATTGGCATGCTACGACTTTTGGGAGCGCAAGCGCGGGCTTACGCTTAAAAGATACGTGGGGAGCACGTTGGGATCGCTCGCAGACGCCCTGTTCACCCGAAAGTCGGGCACGCTTTCCACAACGCCTTTCAAGTTTAGCCGGGCGCAGGAAAGCAAGACCAAGAAAACGCGAAAGACACCGTCCGAGTCCGATGCGAAGCGGATCATCGCGAAGGCGAACTCGGACAACGTAAGCGAGAACCGTCGCGAAACTTGGTTCCTGATAGCGTCCCTGATGCGACATTCTGGCTTCCGGGCGGGTGGTTGCTCCAATCTGACCATAGCTTCGATCCTAAACGGCTTTCGCGAAGAAGGTGAGTTTCTGGCAATTCCAGAATGCGAAACCGTGCTGCGACGTCACTATCTTCCCGAGAACCGCAAGCTGATCCTCAAAGCGCTCAAAAACTTGGCCGCGCGGGGCAGAAAATATCTCTTCTTCGTCGTGACCGAGAAGACGGGGTCAAGGGAAGCCCCGATTTCCATAAAGTTGCTCGAGGATATACTCGACTATATATGGACAACGAGAGCGGATTTCGTAAAAAAACGTTTCAAAATCAGGCAGCACAAGGCACCCGATGAAGTCTTTCTGTCTTATAAGAACAGAGCATTCGCCCAAGAGAGCATCAGCAACAAACTAGGTAAGATTTTTGCGGATTGCTTCATTCCCGGAAGCGGGCACAAGCTGAGGGCGGCTTTTTGCCAAGCGATCGTGAAGGACGTTTACCATCGTCATCGAAGTGTACATGGAAGGGCCTGGCAGGCGAGCATGGTATTGGAAAGAGCCAGGCAGTTGATGGGGCACCAGGACGTCGAAACCCTGCAGCCGTACCTGGATGACGTGCTCGCCGAAGAGGCTGAACTCGAAGGCGAGCCGGTGGTAATCCGCGATCCCTTAGACGCCGCTGACATACGGGGAATATCCGAGGCGTTCGACGAGGGTAACGAGTCGTTAAAAGCTGATTTGAAGGCAGTCATGGAGAAGCACAACGTGTCTCCGATCGCCGAGCCCGCCAGCGAATACGCGGTCATCTGACTGGGTATTCGCTGACGCTAGCAGGGATGCGGTCCGTGTGTCGAGATTTTGCCGTCGATTTTGGTGCGCTGTACCACCCGAGCCAAATCCTGCCAACGCTCCCCGTTGCGCCCTAGCGAGGTCCAAGGGGAGCACAGTCGGCTCGCAGTTGGCTTGTATATAAACGAGACGGCACTGGTTCGTGCCGGGTGCCGAAGAGGTCGTTAAAGACCAGTCCGACAATTAGGCCACCTATGACAGCTACCCAACCGATACACGAGCGCTGACTATTCGATGGGCTTCGTCAGCATCAAGCATTCGGGTGCCGGGCAGTTCTATCTATTTGGCATGCCCGAGCCAGGCCAACGCGTGGAGCGCCAGCATCCGAAACCCATCACAAAATCGGCCGTGTCGCTCGTGGCCTTCTGCTAGACGACCTGAGCCTGGACCGGCAGATATTGAAACATTGGGTTGAAGCCCATAAAGATTGCGCAATCTGTTTCGAGAGCGATCGTTCTCGAGTGGGAGACATCGGGGTCGCATTTCGTCAATGGCAATAACGGAGAAATCCATCAAGCTTTTGTGGTCGAACGCAGCAGGTCGCTGCTCATTCAATGATTGCCGTGTCCGCCTCTCTCAGCGGGAAGCCGAAGGGCGTGCGCCTTACACAATCGGCGAGATGGCCCACATTCGTGGGGACAAACCTGGCGCGAACCGCCACGATACCTCCCAGACGACTGCGGAGCGCGACGACTACACTAACCTCATCCTACTTTGCCCCAACCACCACACCGAAATCGACAAGAAGCAGAATGAAGGGGTCTTCACCGTCAATATATTGCACAAGATGAAGACCGAGCACGAAGACTGGGTGGATCAGCGTACCGACAAAGACGAGGCACCGGAGAGGCAAGCGCTCGCCAAGTCCATCTTGGTTCTCATCGAGGAGAATTACCAGGCTTGGCAAACCTTTGGCCCCATGTCGGAGATAGCCCTGAGCGAGCCTCACAACGATGAGGTCTTCTCCATCTGGGTTTCCGAGCGTCTGTCCACCATCGTGCCGAACAACCGGAAGATCACTGGTCTGCTCGAGCGCCACAGAGATGTACTCGACCCTGACGACCAGAAGGCCATCTCGGCGTTTCTGCTCCATTCGCGTAGCTACGAGAGGTGGGTCAACGACGAGATATCATATGCTGGCGTTCTGCGATTTCCCGCGGAGTTCGCCGATCGGATAAGGAGGGCAGCAAATGGCGGCGCGTAGCGACGTTTTCCCTTGGCCAAGCCATTATGGCCATTTTCGCTTTTTCGAAGACCGGATGAAGGGTCATGGCCGGGTCGCGAATCTCGCCTCCGCTGGAAACGGGATTTACGAGCTAACACGCGATACCGGGCAAGTCCTTCGTGTTTTCATCTGCGAATGCTACTCGTTCGGCGTCGCCCAGTTCATCGACGTACAAAACCAGCTCGGTCATGTGGACGTTGTGATCATCAATTCCAATTGGTGCGGTTACACCAAGGATGCTCGGGAACATTGCCGCGCTGCGCAAGTTGGTCTGTTCACCATCGCCGAGTTCATGGGGGCTCTGGGACAAGAGGACTTCTGGAACTATCAAACTCCAGCGGAACGCGAGCGCGAGAAGGCCGAGAGGTGCGGATGACGGAGAGCATCCAAATCTACGGCTTCGGATCACGCTTTCATGGGAAGACGCCGGCACGCGACGTGGACCTCTTGATCGTTCACTCCGACGTCGGGTCGGCGTCCTGCCGCTTTGCCATCTATTGTAAGCAACTGCTGTCGGCGGCAGTTCCCAATGCCGACATCACAATGTTGTCCCGGAATGAAGAAGCCGACCTGCGGTTCATCACTCAATCGTGCGCTATGTCGCTCGGTCAAGTTTGCTCTGGAACCGTCAACGAGGACGTCGAACGGATCGGACTTATCATCGCCGATCGTGCGCACGCTCAATGACCGAAAAGTGGTGATGCAATGTGAGCGCTGTTTTCCTAGCACATTGACCAAGAACGTTGGCCCGTTTCGGACGCTACGGTTGCGAAAGTGGTGGCAAGAGAATGCGCCAACAGCGGACGCTTCAAGGCGTGACTTCTCTGGTCGGGCGTCGAGTCCAACGGAGTAGTTGCAGTGCGTCGCCAAGCGCGTTAGAGGCGCTTCACGAACTTACCCACCGGGGGGGCCAAGTTATCTGGCAGAGGACGACCTTGCAGAAGCGATCAGCACTAATCATCGGCAACAGTGAGTATACCGGCCCCAACACCACCAAGCTCGGCAATCCCGTCAACGACGCTAACGCAATGGCGGCAAAGCTTCATAAATATGGCTTCCAGACGACACTCGTCACGAATGGAAGCTACTTGGACATGCGAAACGGTCTAACTAAGTTTGGGTCGTCGCTGCAACCTGGATGTTGTGCGCTAGTATTCTTTGCTGGTCACGGCGTTCAGATCGACGGCGAGAACTTCCTGTTCGCGTGCGATACCGATGCGACGGGCGAGAACCAAGCCAAATACTCCTCACTCTCACTTAACCAGGTGATAGAGTTGTTGGAGAAATCACAAGCTGACACCAAGATTGTGATTCTCGATGCTTGTCGCGAAAATCCTTTCGAAAAATCATGGCACCGATCCGCGGTCACTCGTGGCCTAGCCTCGGTGTTCGCTCCTCGCGGAACGATAATTGCATTTGCGACGTCACCTGGTCAGATTGCCAGAGATGGAAGAGCGGAGAACGGTGTATACACCGGCGCACTTCTTCAGCATATCGATGCCCCTGATTGCCCCATTGAAACTGTGTTCAAACGTGTCAGAAACGCAGTCTCGGCGGCCACCAGCGGCCGTCAGATCACGTGGGAGCACACCTCTCTTTCTGGCGACTTCTACTTCAATGTGAGCGCGAAGAGTGTCGTCGGCATTTACGGACCATCGGCCATCGCCGACCATTTGTTCGTCCTCGATCCGGCGAAAAGTTCTCACAAGTTAATCCGCAGCCTGAAGTCACTAGACTGGTACACCCAAAATCCTGCGGCCGACCGCGTGACACCCCCCTTCCTAAATACAGTGAAAGAGGACAATCTTTTCGTTCTTGGTAGAAATCTTTACCAAGCCGCGAACGGTGGTGCGCGAAGTGCCGAGTCCTTCATTAAGGGTTTCGCTGAAAAGACCAGTGGGACGCGGCCGGAGAAGATTCGCGCCCTCTTAGACGGCATTCTTTTTGAAATATTCTTCGATTCGCACGGCCATCTTCGCCAGACCATTAAGGGCAACATGTTTGACGAAGCCTTTGATCTGCAGGCATATAGTCAATACAAACCGAGCTTCGACTTCATCTCAGATGTGTTAATCGCTGCCAACGGCAGATTTCACGCCGTGCCGGGGAAAGGTCACACGGTAGCAGCATCGATCACGACCACACCGCACGAGCGAGGTCTTCGGATTACGGGCGTCTTCATAGATACGATCAACGTGTTGACGCTCCTTGACCCGGACTTTGAGGCCGTCGAAGGGGATTCGATCATTGTTCGTAGGTTGACCAGAGACGCGTTCGAAAGAGAGCTTTCCAACCAGTTGATTGTTCCACGTCGCTTGCTCAAGGTCGATTTCGATGCCCCACCAAAGGCAGGAGAGACGCTGGCGGTTCCTATCGGATGGGGAGTTTCGCTTAATCGACCAACGTAGGACGAGTGGGCCAGTCTGTGTCGGGGTTGCAAGGGGCAACGATTGAACGTGACATCTGCCCTTGGGGCCGTCTGCGGTCTGACTGCTTCGCGAACGCAAGAGACGAAAGCGGCCAAGCAGCCGCAATTTGCCGAAGTCCGTTTTCGGTCCAAAACGGCCATCGTGGCGCACACGGATGTCGCCAGTTGCTGAAGTTTTCCATCCTACAAGAAGCGGAAATACATGGGCAAGTTCGATTGTGAATCATCCCATAACCCCAACGCGTAGTGATTGCATTCCAGACCGAATACTAATCTATTGGTACCGACTGTATTCGCGATCAAATCGGGTTCATTCGCTCGGGGAAAATTTTGAACCAGAACGTCCATCAGCAGCCCTTTGAAGGCAGGCCCGTTGACGAAACGTATCGAAGGAATTGGGACGGTAAGTCGTGGCAACGCCGCGCGCACCTTCTAGTCCAACTGCGTCATGGCGCACAGAACGTGCAAATTGTGCCGGATAGGGTCGGAGGAGATGCGGGCTTAGAATTTTTTACGACAGATGGTTGTCTTTATCAGTGCTACGCACCGGAAGAACCGGGGAACACGGCGAAAGCCAGCAGTGCGATGAAGCAGAAAGCGACGCGCGACCTTCCCAAACTACGCGACAAGCAGCAAGTCATCGCTGCTATTCTGGCAGACCTGAAGTGCAATAGGTGGATATTGTTCTGCCCATTCCTCGATGACAAAGCAGTAATCGCTCATGTACGTGCTAAAGGGACTGAGATACGTAAACTTGGCTTGCCATTCTTATCGAAGGATTTCGAGGCTCTCGTTCAATCGCAAGAGGATTTCGCAAACGAGATCACGCAACTCCGAAGGCTGCCTATCGGACCCGAGCTGATCATCGCGCCGACGACCGACGAAGCGGTCGGTTTCAAAGACAAAGAGTTGGTTCGAACGCTGGACGGGAAGCTTGGCCGAGCATTCCCCAAGGCCTCCGAGACACGACGGATTGGATTTCGAGAAACCTACATCAGGAACCACATAAGGCGAGAGAACACGCTTGAAACACTGAAGACCGATCACCCTGTCTTATGGGAGCGAGCGTGGCAGACCATCAACGCCGAAGAGAATCGTCTCGAGCTTTTGGGCGCGGCCGGAACAGCCTCTCCAAGCGAGCATCTGCGTGAAAGCCTTGCGAGAATTGAAGTGGGATTAGCCAAGGATTTGCCGTCGGTGGCCCATGCGACCATATCTGACCTGTCCGCAGGGACCCTTAGTGATTGGCTCATGCGATGCCCTTTGGATTTTGATAGCGAACCGTGATGGCAATTCTTCAACCACACACACCATTCACTTTTCGAGAACGACCGTCGCCCGTTCCGGGTGACCTACGGATTGCTTGGCGCTTCGCCTTGAACCTCGTGATCCTCAACAAGAGCCGAGCAAAACGTTCGTCCCTGGCTAGGCTCTATATTATGAACGACGCTGCTCGATCATTTAACGATGCCGATCTGCTCGGCGATATTTTGGTAGGCGCGGCGGATTCCAGCCGTTGGCGTATCAAGGTTGAACCGGCGCTCGGCCGAGCACTGGACCTAATGGTTGGCGAGACCCTGTTGCATTGGACAACGGTCAGCAATCGCGTTGGGGTCGAGCTTTCCGCGACAGGCCTGTCGCTGGCGGAGGAGATCGACGGCGACGACGAGATCATGGTCCAGGAAAAGGCTCGCATTCGATTCCTTTCGTCGAAGCTTACTGAAGCCCGCGTCACGGAATTCCTTACAGTCAAGGCAGATCATGAAGTTCTCGATTTCTAAAGTACTCATTCACGCTACGACTGCTTCAGGCCCATTCGGCACCGAACTTGAATTGCAGGTGGGCCTCAACGTTGTGAAAGCGCCGAATACCTCCGGCAAATCGACCAGTCTGCAGGCTATCCTCTATGGACTGGGCCTTGAGCGAATGCTCGGCCCGCGGGTTGAGACGCCCTTTGGTCATGTATTGACGGAATACCTTAGAGAGGTTGCTGACGGACCTTCCTTTCCGGTATTGAAGTCTTCCGTCGAAATCGAATTGAAGAACAATCGGAAAGAAATTCTGGCGGTCCATCGTGTGGTACGGGGCGACACCGACACTCGTTTGGTTCGCGCGAAAATTACCGACGCCAACGGCTTAGAATCCCGGCGTGATTTCTTTCTTCATGATCCAGGATCGGTGCAACGCGAAGATGGTTTTCATAATTATCTTGCACGTTTCATCGGGTGGGATTTGCCAGAGGTCACCACATTCGATGGTCGGGAAATACCACTGTACCTCGCTGCAATTTTCCCCACGCTTTTCGTCGAACAGAAGCGGGGATGGTCGGCCATCCAGGGTCCGTTTCCAACATTTCTTAGAATTCAGGACACAGCTCGGCGCGTCATGGAATTCTTACTGGACCTCGACGTCGGCAATCGACGGCGACGGAGGCTTGAGCTGGAGAAGCAAATTGCCAGGTTGGAGACGGAATGGTCTCAGGCTCGGCAACACCTGACGTCAAGGCTGGGCAATCTCAGCCGCCTTCAAAACATACCGTCACGACCCGTCGAAGACTTCTCTTCCGCGCCCTCGATAGGCGTAGAGGTGTACCTGGAAGAGGAATGGCTCGCGCTCGAAGATGCCGTCGATTACACGAAGACACAGGTTGACGAGTTGGAGGCGGTTGAGCTGCAGCAGACCGAGGACTTGGTCCCCGCGCTGCGGAGTGAGCTTGCCGAAGCGCAGGATGATGTTGCCAATCTTGAAACACGTGTCGACGAACTACGACGCGATATGGCGATAACTCGAAGCGAAATTCAGGGCTTTCAAAATCGCATCGCCGCCTTGAAGACAGACCTCGCGCGCAACCAAGACGCCCAAAAGCTGGAGAAATTTGGTTCCCGGCTCGGGAGAGCTGTATCCGAACACACCTGTCCAACCTGTCACCAAGAACTCGATGCGGAGCTCTTGCCTGTCGTCCAAGTCAAAGGCATGGCGATTGAGGAGAACATCCGTTTCATTCGATCTCAGATTGATCTCTACAAAGCCAGCGCCAACGCCTCGGAGGTCGAGGCCAACAACCTTCGCTTGATGTACGACTCCGTCGCAACGGAACTCTCGGAGAAATTGACCCGAATTCGCCAGCTTGGAGAAGCACTTCGTCGTCCGTCTGGCGCGACCGCCCGCTCATCGATTGAGCAGCTCGTCCGCCTTCAGGCTCGACTGAAGAGATTTGAATCGATGCAAAGCGAAGCCGATGGGATGGTCGATAGATTTTCGTCCATCGCGGACGCGCTCGACAAATTACGACCGGAATTGGCGGCAGTTAAAAGCGACGACTTCAGCGACACCGACGTCGCAAAGATTGAATTCTTCGAAGAACGGCTTCAGAAGCGCCTAGTGAATTTCAGTTTCAAGACATTCCGCGCCGCTGAGATACATATTTCTCGGGAAGACTTCAGGCCGTTCGGTATTATCCGAGACAATACAGGCGAGTATGTTAACCGGGAACTTGGCTTCGAAATGTCCGCGAGCGACGCGATCCGGATGAAATGGAGCTACTATCTCGCTCTCCTCGATGTTGCTTTGAAATTTGACACCAATCATCCTGGCTTCATCGCCTTCGATGAACCCGATCAGCAGGCAATCGAGAGCAAAGACGTCAAATCATTCCTCCTCGAGGCTGCCGCTTTCGGGGCGAGCGCACAAATTCTTGTCGCCGCGACGGCAGAAAAGATCGCTGGGTTTGATGCTGAGCTAGCTGAGGCTGGGGCAAAAATTCTAGGATTCTCGGGGTACACCGTACGGCGTCGACGACTTACTCCCGTGGAATTATCTTTCCTATGATGCCTGACGGAGACCTTGGCTGACCAAAGCAGCCATCCTTCACGGCGCAAAAAAGACCCGCCAATGGAGTGCGCCCCTGAGGGTGGACAGTGATCAGGCCGCTGTTTTGCCAGTCTGCCGGATGTGTTGATCCTCGAACTGCTGCGGGCTCAGATAGCCGAGCGCTGAATGAAGTCTGCGTGTGTTGTAAACCTCCTCGATGAAGTGGGGAAGGTGTTCGGTCACCTCTTCGAAAGTTTCATAGGCCATCGGGTACACCGCTTCGACCTTCAGCGTCTTCATGAAGCTTTCGGCTTTGGCATTGTCATAGGGATTCCCCCTGCGGCCCATTGAGCCGACGAGACCACCGCCAGCCAGTGCATCCCTGTAGACCTGAGCTGCGTATTGGGAACCGCGGTCGGAATGATGTATGCAGCCCGATGGCGGCCGCCGACGCTCTATCGCTGCCTTTAATGCTGCAACCGTCAGACGCGCGTCGATACTCCGATTGACGGCGTAACCGACGATCAACCGTGACCAGGCATCGAGGATGACCGCGACATAGATGAAGCGGGTTGGCAGCGCGACGTAAGTGATGTCGGAAACCCAGAGCTGGTTGGGGCCGGTCGGCACGATGTCCTTCGCCAGGTTCGGGAAGATCAGGCCATCATGATTGCTGTCGGTGGTGGCGACGAACCTGCGGCGAATCTTCGGATGCAGATCGTGTTGACGCATTAACCGTCTGATCTTCTTGTGGTTGATGACCAAACCCTGCTGGCGTAGCGCGGCACCAACGCGACGGTAGCCGTAGAATTCAAATTCATCGCAGATGGCAAACATCGCCTCGACGATAGAGGTATCGTCGACAGGCATTTCCGGGCGGTCATAATAGGTCGAGCGTGCGATACCCATCAGCTCGCATCCTTCGGCGACGGAGATACCAGCGGGCCGGTGATGGCGGATGTAGCTCCGCTTCTCGGCCGCGGTGCGTTTTTCAGAGCCCCCTTTAGAAACTCCAGTTCCAGCGCCTGTTTGCCAACGAGGCGTTCAAGCGCTGCAATCCGGGCCTCGTATTCCTGAATAAGGTCGGCGGCCTGAGCGTCGTCGTCGAACGCACCTTGCTCATACTTGCTCACCCAAATCCGGATCAAGTTGCGCGACACGTCGTGGCGCTTTGACAGGCCATGCAAGGTCTCGCCCGCGACAAACTCCTGCGCGACCTGCCGTTTGAATTCCATACTGTGAATGCGATGTTTTGCCATGGGTTCCACTTTCGGAAACCCGGCCAGCCCGGTCAATTCATCATGCCTATCTGTCCACCCTCAGGGGCGCACTCCACAAAGGCGGGCCAAATCGCTCGGGGAGTAACCGAGCGGGGGGAATTCAAAGAGGGCGAACCTCAAACCAGCTAGGAGCTTGTTCACTTTCCGGCGGCCGCCAGCCCAAGCCCGGCGAGGACGAGGACGGAGCGTCCTTGTTGTCGAGGACCTAGCGGCCGAAAGGCTGGTATCACTATTCCCCGAGGCAGCCCTTGAGGTCGAATGGGGATACGATCGTAACCGGTGTTCCGATCCCACGTTGTCCCGGCCGTCCTAATCTGTGATCGCCTTACCATGGACGAGCGAAGGGAGTTTCTCCATGGAGACTACATTGGAGGTTCTCACGACCAGGAAGGCTGGGCGTGAGGTTCATCGACACTGGCCCGATGATGTCAAAGCGCAGATCGTTTCGGTTTCGGAAAGCTTGAGACCCGGGTAAGCGTCCGGTGAAGGAGCCTTTGAGATTTTGCTCAGTGCGCTGAAGTTACGTCGCTAATTCCGTAGTTAGCGACGTAGCCAAGGGTGAGCTTTATGGGGCGGGTTGAGATTCTGACGGGCGTCGAGCGCCGCCGTGTCTGGACGGATGAGGACAAGCTGCAGATTCTGGATGAGGTAACGAGTGGTTCTGGCGTCGCCGAGATTGCCCGCCGGCACGATATTCTCCCGCAGCAGATTTACACCTGGCGCAAGAAACTCGGTCGGGACATCCGGTCGCCGATCATCCAATCAACAGGGTCGAGGAGTTGTTGCCGTGGCGTCTCGCAAAGGAAGACAATTGATTTGGCGAGTATTCGTTAAGACGCAGACGACCGCTCTGCTATTGGCGCTCACCGCCACCCCGTCCACGGCTTGCTTCATATCCAAGCCGCGGGATTTTGCCGTCTTCCGGGAGGCAGAAGTAATCATTAGTGCCAGAGTTACACGATATGAGAAGCAGCCGGCGTCCCACATCGCGATCTTTGCCCTAGAGGTCGTTGAGACGCACCGCGGCCCCCACGGTATCAGGGAATGGACAGCACGCTGGCAAAACAGCTCATTCGCGGAACCCGACAGGTGGGATGGCCCGACCGATGTTATCGTCGGCCTGAAGGCCGTGATCGATTACGATGGCATCGCTAGAATTGAAGTTGTCCAACAATCTTGCGGGCCGACGAGCATCCTGGCCGACACGCCAAGAAACCTGCAGCAAATAGTGGACGCGCTGCGGTAGGGCACTGGCTTCACCGGACGCTTACAGACCCGGTGTGGCGGTGAATGATTGGCCGAGCACGCGATCAATGAAAAGCGGTGCTGCGGTACATCGGCAAGTGAGAAATGCTGCGCTTAGTGGATCATGTCATGATGGCCCAATCCCAGACCAGAGGCAACGTGATCTCAGCAACATCGCCTCTCGTACGCGACAGAGCACCCTCTAGTAGGGAGCCATAACGATCGGCGGTCACATTCGATGTAACCAAGTCACCCGGAGCATTCGGAAGGGCACCATAATAGGCCGCAAAGCGACAGCACACCGGGATGTCACCGTTGAAGCGCAGCGGAAACCCTTGATTGCGTTCGCTGGTAATGCGAGATCGATATTGAAGACTTGGGGGATCGAATGGCAACTTTGAGCTTGAAGCCAGGACAAGACCATCTTGAGCGTGTCGCCAAGACCAGCGATCCTCTCCGTGGCTTATCGGAATTCGTCTGGAACTCCCTAGACGGCTACGCGCTCAACGTGTCTGTGATTCTCAACAAGAACGCTCTCGGCGGACTGCAGGAGATCAAGGTTGCCGATGACGGTACAGGGATTCGCCCAGTTGCCCTTCGACAAGAGTACGGTCAGTTGGGAGAATCTTGGAAGAAAGGTGTAGATAGAACGCCGAAATTCGGTCGAGCGATGCATGGCAAGGAAGGACGCGGCCGCCTTCGCTTCTTCTCACTCGCAGGCGTTTCGCACTGGCAAACTAAATTTTTCGAAGACGGCCGCCTACAAACGGTGTCGGCGAAAATCGAAGCAGCAGCTTTGGGAAGCTGCGACGTAAGCGAAGCGACGGACGCTGACGGTACTACGTCCGGAACGACCGTTACCCTTGGTCGCCTCAAGGAGGAGTTCGATTGGCTAGCGAGCGATGCTGCGTTCCAGCAGTTCAGTGCCGTATTCGCCGCGTATGTCCTCCAGTACCCCAACGTCGAGATCATATATGACGGGAAACTCATTTCGCCCGACAAGATCATCGCGCGAAACGACGATGTTCCGGTTTCGCACATTGAGCTTAGCAATGGCACCTTGCGGGACCTTCGTGTCCGAGTAATCGAGTGGAAAGCCACCACGGGCGATCGCAGGCTTCATCTGGGAGCGGACGACGGAGTGGCCCTTGCCTCACAGCCCGCTGCTATAACCGCGCCCGGGTTTTCTTTCTCGGCATATGCCTATTCGAAATTCTTCGAGAAAATGCATGCCGGAAACCTTCTCGAACTCGACGCCTTAACCGACCCAGACCTCAACAAGGTCCTGGAATACGTCCGAGAGGTTTTGACCGACCATTTTCGAACACGGCAGTCTCAAGAGGCGTCCAACGTTATTGACGACCTCATAGCCGAGGGCGCTTATCCCTATGAGGGCGAGCCAAAGAGCGAGTTGGAATCACGAGAGCGTCAGGTTTTTGACATCGCGACCTATGCGGTGTCCTCCTATTCACGGGAGTTCAAGAGGGCCGCCCCCTCCCTCAAAAAAATTACGCTCACGTTACTCCGCGAAGCGATCAGGCATAACCCCGAATCTTTAACCAGCATATTGCGGGCCGTCGTAAACCTGCCGAAAACCAAGCAGGACGAATTCTCAGCGCTGCTCGCAAAGACGGAGCTTTCAAACATCATCGCAGCTTCGAGTATGATCGCCGACCGAAAGGCGGTGCTCGAACTCATCAGGCAGATGGTTTGCGATCCTGAGAGGCGGCTCACTGTGAAGGAGCGCGGGGAACTGGATTTGATCGTCCAGGCGAACACATGGATTTTCGGAGAGCAATTTCATATAGCCCTCGCCGAGGCAGGGCTTACGCGCGTCATGAACCGCGTCGCGGAAGACCTTGGAAACAAGGGAAGGCAGGGGGCTGTTACCAAGACAAGCGGACAAAAAGGACGTGCTGACGCCTTTCTCGGGCGCGTCATTCCCCACCCCATTCAGGATCACCGTGAATACTTACTGATCGAACTCAAGCGTCCATCTAACGTGGTGGGGCGGCATGAATTTAATCAGATCGAGGAATACGCGGTCGCGCTTACGAAACAGCCAGAATACCAGAACACCTCGACATCTTGGAACTTCTTCCTAGTGACTACGGACGTGGCAGCCGACCAGTTGCATCGTATTACCCAGCCTAATCGCCCGACGGGACTTTTCGTAGAACTCGAAAGAGGGAAGGTTTGGGTGAAAAGATGGGGCGAAGTCCTTCGAGAAGCCGAAGGACGCCTGAAATTCGTCGGAGACATTCTTGATGTCGAAGTCTCCGACGAGGAGATTGATCAGCGCTTTGCGACCCTCAAAGCATCTATCCTGCGACAAAAGAAAGACCCGGAAACTGACGCCGCGTGATGGCTGCTTTGGCTTTGGCATGAAGTAATGATTGAAGACGTTCTTTAGCCTCGTCGCCGGTGGGTAAGAGTTCATTGCAGCCACGCAGTCCCCCAACCACCATCCATTCCCCAAAATTTCAGGGCCCCAGCAACCAATCGCTCGTGGCATCCTGATCCATTGCAACGGCACGGTACAATGCCTTGGACCACCCGTTGATTGGTTCTCCAACCAAAGAACTCTGAATTTTGTGATCGAGCGTTCTTCTGACGGTTTCCTCGTTATGCCCAGCCAAGTCCTCCTTTAGAGCGGTCAGACTATTCTGCGCGCGCGTGGCATATCGCTCGGGGAGTCCCAATCTACCGAAATGGCGTTTCAACTGCGCTTTCTCATCGTCTGGGACATCTGCGTTGTCGTCTATCGAATACTTTGCAACCACGGCCCGAGGCGCGTACCGAAGAGTGACCGTGAGGACCGAATGAAGCGAAGTCGGTTCGTACGCAGGGTGAATGAAGAGTCTGTCTCCATCAGGAACTGATTTAAAGTACTTCGACTTCTTTCGGTTGCACGTTGTGCAGATGTAGATCAGGTTTCGACCATGCAACGCGAACTCGGGGAACTCCTCTTTTGGGAGGTAGTGGTCGAGATCGGGATTTGTGTGCGCGGCGGCAATCAAGGTGAGATTCAGCGTCAATCAGGATGAGACTCGGCGGCGGGGGTGTGACGAAGGGAGGGCGTAGCCCGACCGGAGTTACACTCCCGCCGCGGCGCAATTTTTAGGCGTCTCATGATCGCGGTCGGCCCGCTACGG